>JBFWXH010000192.1:0-3061 GCA_050187625.1 Binatia bacterium | reverse complement strand
CCTCGACGCTAGCGCTCTTTTTGCCCCTGCTCCTGGTTACTTCTCTCATGGGTGTGCTTGGTCTGTATGATTATCTGCACCACATCAGTCCTGTGGTGAAACTAACCGGGCAAATAATCGGTACAGCTGTCGCGATCTTCTGTTACGAATACTCTCTTGGCTTTTTTCCCTGGCCTCCTCTTGATGCTGTACTGACGGCCTTGTGGATCATTGGGCTGACCAATTCCATCAACCTTCTGGATAATATGGACGGGCTCGCCGGCGGGATCGGATTGATCGCCGTCTTGTATCTTGCTTTCCTCTTCCACCAACGTGGAGATGTTCAGCTCACCCTCTTCGCCCTCACTCTGGCTGGCGCGGTCGCCGCGTTTCTTGTCTATAACTTCCACCCGGCTTCTATTTTCATGGGAGACACCGGCAGTTTATTCCTTGGTTCAGCCTTGAGTCTCTTGACCCTTCACGTACACGGGCAAGCGTCGAACATTTTCTCTTTCGTCGCTGTTCCAACCCTCATCCTGCTTGTTCCTATTCTCGACACCAGCCTTGTGACATTAACGCGCTTCTTTCGCGGCCAACCGGTCTCACAGGGAGGCAGAGACCACGCTTCGCATCGCCTCGTCATTTTGGGCTTCTCGGAACCGAAAGCTGTGTTCCTCCTCTATGTGATGGCCGGCATTTCCGGCGGTGCTGCTGTCCTGATCGAATGGTTGTCGTACACTCTGAGCCTGATATTAGTCCCCCTCATCGTTCTCTCTTTTGCTGTTGGTACAGCCTATCTGGCACGAGTACAGGTCGCCTCAGCACTCAAAGAAGAAGCTGTGAAACACGACATTTGAAGATGAATCGGGATCTGTGCCGCCATAAGATGCCCTCCAGACCGTCAGCGAGCGCAGAGCCGAGATATCTGCTGAGGTGTTGGATCTTTGATGGGGCAAAAGGCTGGTGGGCTAGCCGGTGGAGCTAAGGCGCGCGGCCTGCTGGGGCATCGTCAGGGCCATGTTCGGCAACATCTTGACCATCTTCATTCACTTCTTGTTTGAGGCGTTCAAGTTCTTTGTGTTTTTGGTTGATGAAATCCGTCAGCCGTTCCTTTTCTGTTCCTTTGGCGCTCTTCAATTGGCTCTCAAGCGCTTGGATTTCGCTTTGCAGCTGAGGATAGCGTCCCAAGATGATCCAGTTCACCGCGAACAGAAACAGATGAACGCGGGTGCATATCAAAGTTCTGGCGAAGGAAAGAGCCGTGAGGTAGAAGCAGCACGGAGATGAACGCGAAAGGAGATCAGTATGGCACGGATGAAGAAAGTCCTGCCGGAAGGGGTAAAAGTGATGTTTGAGGCGGTGACGAGCCGTCCTCGCGGAGGTGGAATCTTTGGGATTGAGGACGAGGGAGACGAGGTGGCACGCCAGGCGAAGTTACAACGGATGGCCGAGCGGATTACGGCGTATGATCGGGGGTATGAGGGAAATCGGCGGCGGTGTCCGCAATGTGGCTAGTGGTAGCAGTACAAGGGGGATGCCAGCCGCCAGATCGGCGTCGAGGGCGGCCCGTTAACCGTGGCGCGGGCGTATTATGTGTGTCCCCGCTTTCACACGAGGAGGTATCCGTTGGATGGGCAGTTGGGGTTGGGGGACGACTATGAGCAAGGGCGGTTACGAGAGAAGCTGGCCCTAATCGCGGTGTTGGCCCCGTATCATCAGGCGCCGCAGGTGTGTCAGTCGCTGGTCGGCAGTGAGCGCTACGCCAGTAGTTTACGTTGCTTAGCGTTACGGGAAGCGGAGCGTCTCACCTGAAGCGGGCATCAGCATACGTTACGGAACCGCGAGCAGGACCGGATTTATCTGCAAATCGATGGGCAATTGTGTCCGACGCGAGAGCCACGCCAGGGGCCAGAGGATCAAGGCTGTCGGGAAGCCAAGGCGGTCATGGCCTTCTCGCAGGCTGATGTGGCGGAGGTGAGTAAGGAGCGGCATGAGCTGTTAGCCAAAGTGCTCAAGGCCCAGATCATGGATTGTGAGACCTTTCGGTCCTTGGTCGAGGAGGTGTATCGCCAAGCCCATGGGTCGCAGGCGGCCGAAGTCGTCGTGCTGGCCGATGGCGCGCACTGGATTTGGAACTTGGTCACGGACCTCATTCCCCATGCCGTGCAAATCCTCGATTTTAGTCATGCCAAGCACTACCTGTGGGACGCCGCGAAACTCATCTACGGCGCAGACTCGGCGTTTATCTGCCCCTGGGTCAAGGAGCGTGAAGACTTATTGTTGGCGAATAAAGTCGAGCAGGTCATTACCCATCTGCAGCACTTTGTAGATCTGGCGCCGGGCTTAGAGTCGATTCTCCACTATTTCCAACAGAACCATGCGCGCATGCAGTACGGCACGTATCAACAACGAGGCTCCTTCATCGGCTCGGGCGCGATCGAAAGCGTGGGCAAACACCTCACGGCGGCCCGGATTAAGGGCCCGGGCATGCGGTGGAATGTGGCCGATCTCAATGCGCTCCTCACCTTACGCGGTGTATTTCTTGAACACTCCTGGGCCGCATATTGGGATGCGCAAGCCCGGTGCGCCGCATAACTACCAGAACTTTGATATACACCCTGTCACGAACACCTGAAGACCCAGGCGTGAAGGAGAGAAACGGTGGAGAATGCTGAGAAAGATGGAGATTGTGAGTCGCCGAGCAACGCCGGTATGCCAAGTGCGGGAGGTCGGACGACTGGTTCTTAGCCGCTTGCTAACCGGCTTTCCTCAGAAGGTCGGCACAGATGGCTCTTCCGTCATGAATACGAACCCAGTCCAATGCTGCTGGATCTGAATGGTCCCTGTACTCATGGCAACGGCGAGCAGGTGACGCAGGATACGCTCCACCGGATGCCTATGAAAAACGACGGTGCGCAATCTCGCGTGAATTGCTGGAGTGCAACAACTGAGAGACTTCGACCCGCAGACTGGGCTCGTGCACTGGCTACCCAATGGTTGACGGGGGATTGGCTAATGCCTACTTGCGCAGATACGCCACCACTTCCGCGAGTTTATCGATCCCCTCCTCGTTCCACGGATG
>JBFWXH010000191.1:0-3756 GCA_050187625.1 Binatia bacterium | reverse complement strand
TAGCGCCGCACGGCTTCCTGATAATCCTCGTCACTTAACATGAGGAGGTGCTCCTCCTTCCTGTGAGTCTTCCAGGAGTATACAGGTTTCTCTCAAACTCCACATCTTGCTGTAGCGTCCCTATAGATCCCAAATCCTAGAGACTAAACAATCGTGCCGCATTCTCACCGAAGAGTTTCCGTTTGAGGTTCTCAGACAGGTCAGTGCGCTCGTTCAACAGCCTAACTGAATCGGGACAGAGACAATCCCAGTGGGAATAATCCGACGCGTAGAGCAGTCGGTCTTCACCAACCACCTGTGCGACATAGGGAATCGTCGTCTCTTCCGGCTCAACGGCATAAAAACAGTTCTCACTTTTGAGCCACTCCATCGGGTCGTGTTTCTGCCAGGGCATTTGTTGCGGCAACAATTCAAAATGCTCATGTAAGCGATCCATAATCCACGGCACCCACCCTACCCCAGCTTCCATGAAGCCGACCTTTAACTTTGGGTACCGTTCGAGAATGCCGCCCGCTGTAAAGGAGGAAACCGCCAACATCATATCAAGCGGATAGAACGCATGCTTGAACACATAGCGGTCGAACCGATCAATGCCCGCACAGTTCGTGGAAATAATGTGGACACACGCTGGCACGTTGAGGGCTTCACATTCACGCCAAATGGGATCGAATTGTTCCTCATGCAACAATTTACCTCCAAAATTCGCCAGGGCTTGGACACCAACAAAACCGAGTTTCTCTACCGCCCGGCGTATCTCTCGGCGCGCGGCTTCAGCATCTTGCATGGGGATCATCGCAATCCCTTTGAGCCGCTCAGCATACGGCTTACAATACTCAGCCAACCAATTGTTGTACGCGGTCGACACCGCAGCAGCTAATCCTGAATCTTCTATTGCTGCCGCGGCTCCAAGGCCAATAAACGTGCCAAACAGGACAGCGACGTCAATTCCTTCAAGATCCATGTCAGGAATCCGTTTATGGGGGTCCTGCATTCCCTCGCGATCCCATCCCCACATATGCTTCGGTTTGCGCGGTTCAGGCCACATACCAAGCTGGCCGTAGAAGTCGCGACGACTGGGCCACGGTTTCCCTTCTACCATGAGATGCTTGCGACCATCAGGATACGTGACCCAACACGGCGCATCGCGATGATAACGCGCGGGCAACAAATCGGGCCAATTCACAGCCTTTTCATCAACATGTCCATCAGCATCAATGACTCGATAGTTTGGTCGCATGGGTCCTCTCCTCTTTTCGTTCGTGTTCCAATTTTTTCCACCCCGTTTTGCCCTCGTCACTTTTCTTGACGCTCGCCTGTTTACAACGCATCCATTTGTCCTGGCAGTTCTGGAACGAGCGTATAGTGAAGTTGCAATTCCTCATGCCCATCGGGTGTCGCGTTCACCGGAATCACCCAACGTAAGGACTTGATAATACAAACGCCAGCGTCTCCCTCACGGCAGTACACAAAGCTGACCGCAGCACGGATTTCTTCCTGGCCCGGAACTAGTGTCAAAGGAACCTGCAGCGGAAATTGCCCATCCTTGACTGTCACTCGCTTACGCGGCTGCAGGGGTACATTTCCCATATCCACACGGTACTCGAGTGGCGAGCCCGGATTGAGCTTGTACGGTGCGGGAATCTCAACCTGTAGACTTAACCGGTTCTGCCCAACACGGAGAGTCCGTTCCGGCAGATGAATTTCCTCAAGGTTGGGCCACACATCCACGACCCCATTTTGATCGCCCTCTATTAGGCCACTCAACTGAAGCGTGGAGACCTGTTGCGTATGCAAATCTGCAATACGAATCGCGTGATTGTTCGTGTCCGCGATGTACATCTTACTGTTGGCAATGCTCAGACCACCAGGCTCATAAAATTGTGCGACCTCGCCATCGCGAAGTCCTGGTTTTCCAGTGCCAAGAAACGTAACCGACGTGCGTAAATGTGGACCGATTGCCTTAACCTTATGGTTATAGGTATCCGCAACGTAAAGAACACCGTTGTGGTGGGTCACCCCTAACGGATGTTGTAATCGGACCATGTCACCTTGGCCATCCACATCACCAAATTCAAACAGGGCAAGTCCCACAATGGTAGAGACACGTCCATACGGATTTAGACTTACGGAGCGGATCGCGCTCACTTCAGAGTCGGCAACGTACAGATTCGTCCCGTCTGAAGTAAGGCCACTAGGTTGTGCTAAGGCGGCCTCCATCAAAGACCCATCAACGCGATCCTCGCGACCTGACCCCGCATAGGGACCGATTTCTCCATGCTGCAAGTTCATCGCCCAAATCTGGTGTGGCCCAGCCATCGCGATGTAGAGAATCCCTTTATCCATGACCAGATCCCACGGTGAGGCAAGAGCGGTTTGCCGTGCGGGACCACGTTTATACTGCCCAAGGGCTTGCTCTCCCGTACCGGCGATAGTCGTGACCGTCCGTGTAAGAAGGTCAAGTCGCCGAATCAGATGATTCTCTGTATCTGCGACATAAAGAGTATTTCCGTCAATCGCCATACCTTGTGGGTGATGAAAAGTTGCCGTGGCAAAGTCGCCATCGACCGCACCGATGTCCCCGGCTCCTGCAACATCAACTACTTGCCCTTCCGTCGTGGTGATCACAATACGATTATGATTTGAGTCAGCGATAAAAAGTCGAGCGGACTGAGGGTCGGCGCAAACTTTTCCGGGGAAGGAGAGCATCGGAGCAGCAAAGCGCGACTTTTCAAGCGTTAAGCGTAAGGGTTCTTCATTCAGGGAACCACGCGCACGGTGAGCAATCACCAATTCACTAATAGCATGATCAAGGACATCATAATGGCCTTCCCCTGAAATACCTCCGACGACATACCCTTGCGGGTCGATCAACACGAGGGTAGGCCATGCGCGCGGGCCGTATCGACGCCAAATCTGGAAGTCGCGATCGTTCACCACGGGATGGGAAATTTCATATCGAAGAATAGCCTGGCGGATGTTATCAGACTCTCCCTCGTTAGGAAATTTCGCCGAATGAACCCCGATCACAACGAGCTGATTGGCATATTTCTCTTCAAGTCTCTTGAGTTCGGGAAGGACCTGTATACAATTAATACAACAATAGGTCCAGAAATCGAGCAGAACGATCTTTCCTCGCAAGCTTGCAAGCGTAATGGGATGATCGGTATTCAGCCAAGCAATCCCGCCATCGAGTTCTGGGGCATGAATCGGCTCTCGGGCCATGGGAACTCCTTTCCGCGCTGGAGAAAGAGAGGAATCCATCACTGCTAGAGAGCGAATTTCTCTCCAGAGAGAAGGTCCGCCAACTATTATCACAGCAAAAGCGATTACCAGGAAAAAAGTTGCCCGTTGTCTCCGTCGAAGGATGAGGGAGACAACGGTATCGTGACGCTCTAGCTGAGATCGTAGCGTGAACATCAGCGACTGAGTTCTACTCCTGCAATAAATGCAAGCATTGCATGGGTAAAGACCTCAGATTTTTCGACAGTGATCACGTGTCCACAGTCAGGCAACATGAGTAGGCGAGAATGAGGAATACCGCGGCTAAGTTTGACAGACCCGCCAGGAGGGGTGAGGTTGTCCTCCAGTCCTTGGAGAATCAGTGTCGGCATCTGGAGACGGGGTAATTCGGCAGTCCAGTTAAACGCACCGATCGCGCGCGCCGCGGCAGCGTACGCTCGCGGATCATTCTTCGCCGTCCGTTCAGCTATTATTGCAACTTGTTCGGGATGAGCACTCACAAAACTTGGAGCAAAA
>JBFWXH010000190.1:0-3919 GCA_050187625.1 Binatia bacterium | reverse complement strand
GACGCGCAGGGCTGGTTACGGAGCGCAGCGCGGACGGAAACGAGCAAAGCCGCAGCGACGGGAACAACGCGCGAGGTACTGGCGGGAAGCCCTCTAGGCCGGTGGCCTAACCCGGCCCTGCAGCGCAGCGCGGCCCGGTGGCGGATATGAAAAAGCCGAAGGGCAACGTCATGGCCGCTCGCGCTGAGGGCTGTCGTTAGACGTTTTCAGACACGCTTATGACAAAGAAAGCTATTTCAACCTTAACCTCCAGCGATGAACCGGGAAATAAAGTTGCAGAAGCGATACTTGGCTTTATCGGGCAGATTCCACGCACCGACGAAGCCAAAAGCCACCTTCCCGCCGAGCGTTCCCGTTCCATTGCGAGTTCTGCTGCTACTAAAGCAGCCATTACTGCTGGAACGCTTGCCTTGCCGCCCGGTCCACTTGGATGGCTGACTATCCTCCCTGAGTTGATTGCTATCTGGAAGATCCAAGCTCAAATGGTCGCTGACATTGCTGGTACCTACGGCAAGCAAACCTTTCTTACGCGTGAGCAAATGCTTCACTGTCTCTTCCGCCATACCGCCGCCCAAGCCGTTCGTGATCTGGTCGTGCGAGTCGGCGAACGCTTCCTCGTCCGCCGCGTCTCGCTTCGCGCCTTTCAGACAATCGCCCGGAAGGTCGGTGTTCGCATTACCCAGCGGGTTATTGGCAAAAGTATTTCGCGGTGGCTCCCAATCATTGGTGCCCTCGGAGTGGGCGCGTACGCATACTACGATACCGGCCAGGTTGCTCAGACGGCTATTGAGCTTTTTGAGGGAGAGATAGAAATCGAGCCTGAGCCAGAAACCCAAAATGAGAACGGCTAATGCTCCAATGGAGACAACAGAGATAGTAGTTGCCCCCTGCTGTTTTTCCTTGTACCTTCCGGCTGGTCCCAGTGCGATGAAGAGGAACTTCCCTGATGCCCAAGAATCCGCTTGCAGAAGTGTTCGGCTATCCGCCTAACAATTTCTCCAAGACCGCTACGAGGCATAGGGCCAACAAATTTTGCCCGTTCCATAACTCATCTGGTCCTCGCTGCACCAAGAATAGCGCTACAGACCCGCTCGGCGTTTGTAGTGTTCTGGAAGGAGACCGTGCAACGATCACTTGCCCCGTGCGTTTCCGGCAGGATTGGCTGATTGCTGCTGATGCAGCAGCGTTTTTCTTTCCCAAAGGTGCCAACTACACATCTTTGACTGAAGTGCGGCTTAATGATGCGTATGGCAAGTCAGCAGGCAACATCGATGTAGTTTTGGTCTCGCTCGACAACTACGGGCGTGTAGTCGATTTTGGCGCTCTCGAAGTGCAGGCCGTATACATCTCCGGCAATGTGAGTGGCCCTTTCCGATACTACATGGAAGACCCGACGAATCGACACGCAATGGAGTGGCCGTGCAAAGGCTATCCTTCACCCGACTATTTGTCTTCATCGCGTAAGCGTCTCGCGCCCCAACTTATGTTCAAAGGGGGCATTCTGAATGCCTGGGGCAAGAAGGTCGCTGTGGCCGTCCAGCAGTCCTTCTTCTCTACACTCCCCAAGTTTCCACGTGTCAGCCGCGACCGAGCTGAGATCATGTGGATGATTTATGACCTGGAGTACAATCCTGCTGAGAACCAATACCAATTGATTCTCTATGAGACCGTTTACTCCCGATTCAAGCCAGCACTGAGTGAAATTACAACCCCTAAAGTCGGCCCCATTGAGAAGTTCGTGCGAACTTTGGAGCGGCGGATTAAAAAGGGGGAACTGCTCGGTACCCCGCCAGAGTCCGAAGTGCCGCCAGATACAGAACCACCACCGGACCCAATGGAGTAGACTGCAACCATGCAGCAGATGGCTTTTTGGACTCAAAGAGAGCGCGCTGTCAATGTCGCCTCGGTACCCCAGCGCAGTCCGTTTCGTTATCCAGGAGGCAAGACTTGGCTTATTCCTTACATCCGGCAATGGCTTACAAGTAAGCTGGAAGCGCCAGCCTTACTCATTGAACCTTTTGCCGGAGGTGGCATCGTAAGCTTGACGGTAGCGGCTGAAAGACTTGCTCGTCATGTACTCATGGTGGAACGTGACGAAGCCGTAGGTGTAGTTTGGCAAACTATCGTCAACGACACTGGAGGTGGTGAATGGCTGGCGGAGCGCATCGCTTCCTTCAAAATCAGTTCCGATTCTGTCGCTGCGTTACTTGCCACGTCCGCTTCTTGCATGCGTGAGCAAGCATTCCAGACAATTGTGAAGAATCGCGTTAACCGGGGTGGAATCATGGCACCGGGTGCAGGATTGATAAAAGAAGGAGAGAATGGAAAAGGATTATCGTCGCGTTGGTATCCCCAAACCCTAAAGAGGCGTATCCTTAACATCGTACAAATACGAGATCGCCTGGAATTCATACAGGGTGACGGGCTCACTTTATTCACTCAGCATGCGTCAGACTCGGAGGCAATCTTCTTCATTGACCCACCTTACACGGTGGCAGGGAAGCGTGCCGGAAGTCGGCTCTACAAGTATTCAGAAGTGAATCATGAGGAACTGTTCCGCCTTTCTTCCAAACTGGCGGGTGACTTCTTGATGACCTACGACGATGAAGTAGAAGTGCGCGGCTTGGCTGAGCAACATGGATTTGAAGTGCGAACCGTAGCCATGAAAAGTACACACCATGCAAACATGAAAGAACTCCTCATTGGGCGTGACCTGCAGTGGCTTCGCTAATGTAGACTATTTTTAAAACAAAGGAATCATTGGCAGATGTAAACCGTCTAACACGGCGCGCCACCGCATCGCGGCCACGTTGGGGTTTTGCCAAACCTGAAAGGACACGGTCGGGCGGCTCGCGGTGCGCTTGGGCGTTAGCCTGCTACAGAAAATTGCTCAGATTTGGGTTTGGAGATGAAATGTTTGCAGGTCAGTTAGGTACTTTGTCAGGTGAGGAGGTTGGTGATCTTTGTGTACCACTTGACGACTGCATAACCGTGAAACCAGGCGCTGTCGATCGAGAAGCCGTTTCCTCACTTGAAGCTCATGGATATGACCAAGCTCCTGTCTATGATCGCGAACGACCCATGGTCTATGGTTTAGTAACGACGGCACAACTCAATGATCTAATGCGAACAGGAGCGGTTCTTGATGGAAGCAAGATTGCAGAGCAGGCGGACCAATATTTCTTTCGCATCGGAGCTTTTATCACGATTGAACAATTGTTTGACAAACTTGCCCAAGAGCGAGCCGCTTTGGTTATTCGAGAATCTAATGCAACTGAATATGGACTCTGGCAAAGTTGCCTTGGTCTTTTGACGATCTCGGATTTGAACCGCCACCAGCTACGAGCCTCTCTCTATTCGATCCTGTCTACTCTTGAATCAGCATTAGCTAGATTAGTCGAGAGGTTTTTTGCTGATCCTTGGGAATGGGTTAAGACACTAAATGAAGCCCACCAAGTAGGAGTCTTGGGCTATTGGGAGCTATCAAAACGAAGAGGGGTAGACATCGGACCGATTGCAGCAACAACACTGGCTCAATTGATCCAGGTAATTTCCCGTAACAAAGAACTCCTTCTGAAGATAGGATACTCTCGAACCCAGTTTGAAGGACAGACTGGTCAAATTCCTGAGCTGAGAAATTCGGTGATGCATCCGGTACGTCCGTTGATTCTCGATCAGAGCGATGTGAAACGAGCGAATCAGATCATTCTTAATGTCCTTGACCTGATTAAAAAGATTGAAACAGTAGCTCCACATCGGCAGAATCAGCATGGCTAAGCGATATCAGAGTATCGTGTCATTCCGGTCAGCCTGCGTGACAACGGAATGAGAATGCGCTTACCTTCTTTCCTCATTACCGTTTCACAGAGGAAGGAAGGTTTCCATGACTATGTTGTCCCCATCCCGCGCGGAAGACGCC
>JBFWXH010000189.1:0-4041 GCA_050187625.1 Binatia bacterium | reverse complement strand
TTACGGGCACGGCTCAAGCTAGACGAAGAGGAGGTCAGTATGGGCGAACCATCAATTCAAGCACAATCCCGCAGAAGTGCCGCGTCTGCTGCCTAACCCACTTTACAGGAACCGGGGGACTTGACCAGTCGCCGTTCCTGACCAGCGCGGCTATGGTGGCAGTGACTGTCCGCCTGCTATCAGCGACTATAACATTCGCACGCTCGCCGCTGACGTAGCCGGTATTGCTCCGGCGTTGGGGCACAACGAGTTCATTGTGGTCGGTCATGACTGGGGCTGCGTCGCGGCCTGGAACACTGCCCTGTTGCACGAGAAGACGTGCCGTGCAGTCCTGGGGCTGTCGGTCCCCTTTTGGCGAATGGCAGCAAATACCGTGAACCCGCCGGGGATGGACGATCGTTTTTGGTACATCCGTTATTTTCAAGAACCTGGAGTTGCCGAAGCTGAGCTTGAACGCGATCTGGAACGCAGCTTGCTTTCGATCTATTACACCATCTCGGCTGATTCTCCACCGGCAAGTTTTATGAAACAGTTGGAGTATCCACGAACGAGCGGGGTCCTCGACACGATGCTGACACCAAAACAGCTACCATCCTGGCTTACGCAAGAGGATCTTGCGTATTACGTCGAGCAGTACCGAGTGAGTGGGTTCCGCGGACCGATCAATTGGTATCGCAACATTCCGACCAACAATGGGGTTACCCCTGAGCTGGAATCTAAGCGATTCGCTCAGCCAGCGGCTTTTATAGCCGGGGTGCAAGACGATGTGCTCCTTTTCGACCCCAATTGGCGCGAAGCATTCACCAAGGCTTTTGATGATCTCCGCTTTATTGAACTTGTAGAAGGTGCGGGTCATTGGGTGCAGATGGAAAAACCCAAGGAAACGACCGCGCTCATCCTGCGCTTTCTTCAAGGACTGTGAACAGCCACTTGATTTGCCAGCTCCGGTCCAGTTTCTTCCATGTCTATCACGTTACTCTCTCTTTTGTGAGGAAGGAGAGGGCCCAGTGATCAGCCGGGCACTGCGATTGCGAGTGAAGTAATTCCACGCCCACTGGATGAGAACAAGGAGTCGATTCTCAAACTCAACAAGATTGATTAGATGAATAAACAGCCAGGCAAGCCACGCAAACAATCCAGAAAAGTGCCGGCCCCCAATATCTGCCACGGCTTCAGCACGTCCGACAATCGCCATACTGCCACGATCATGGTAGTGGAACGGTGGTTGCGTTTGACCACGCAGACGGTGACGAATTAACTCAGCAACATAGTGTCCTTGTTGCATAGCCACAGGGGCGACCCCAGGAAGCGGCTGGCCGTCTTGGTTACGGCAATGGGCGAGATCACCGATGACAAAAATGTCCGGATGACCAGGGATGCTGAGGTCAGGTTCCACTATGACTCGACCTGCGCGGTCAAGTTCGGCACCAGTTGCTGTGGCAAGAATACGACCGAGGGGAGATGCTTGCACCCCAGCGGCCCACACCACTGTGCGGGTCACAATACGTTCGCTTTGCTCGTTACTCTGAAGAGTAACGGCGTCGGGTTGTACGTCTGTGACTATTGCTCCGGTACGGACATTTACTCCTAATCGAGCTAGTGCAGTCGTGGCTTTGGCAGAGAGGTCGGCTGGATAGGCGGGAAGAATACGTTCGGCTCCTTCGACTAAGAGAATACGGGATTCTGCCGGATTGATGTGGCGGAAGTCCTGACGCAGGGTGTCTCTGGTGAGTTCCCCCAAGGTACCTGCTAGCTCTACGCCCGTCGGACCACCACCAACAATGACAAACGTCAACCAGCTTCGTATGTGTTCAGGATCAGACTCACGCTCCGCAGCTTCAAAGGCAAACAAAATGCGACGGCGGATTTCCGTGGCATCTTCGATGGTCTTGAGACCTGGGGCACACCGTTCCCACTGCGCATTGCCAAAGTAGTGGTGTCGTGCACCGGTGGCGACAACGAGCGTATCGTAATCGACGATGCCATCATTGAGAATGACGCGCCGATTTGGCACGTGGATGTCAAGGGCTTCTGCCAGCAGTACTTGTACATTGCGCTGACGTTTCAGCACCGCGCGCAGTGGCGAAGCGATATCCGCGGGTGATAGCCACCCAGTTGCGACTTGATAGAGTAAGGGTTGAAAGAGGTGAAAATTGCGGCGATCAATGAGGGTGACCCGGATTGGGGCCGAGTTCAGCGAGCGGGCAGCGTACAGTCCGCCAAAGCCCCCACCGATAATAACTACGTGCGCCACCGATCTTCGATCTTCTTATTCGTCTTCCACTAGCCGGTATGCTGTCCCGTCAATCAAGCGCTTCACATCATAATTCCACTCGCCCATCCACTTCTCGATGATCCCATAGGCTGGACATTGGCCTTTGGCGAGTTCTTCCCGTAGACGCTCAAGATAAATCGTTTCATTCTCGCCCTGAGCATTGCATTGGTTGTGACGCTGTAACCCTTCCCAAGCAATGGCAAGCAGTTCTTTGGCGTAGTCAAGCAACGTAATGCCGTGCACCCGCGCTCCTAGGGCTTGACGATGAGAAGCAAGGTATGCCTCAACACGTTCTTCCCAGGACCACTTTTTGACGAGATCCCAAGCAGCCCACAAACAGTCGTTCTCGTAAAAGATACCTTTACAAAGGGCTGGGACAGCGAGCATGAGTTCATAGGGTTGCTGATCGAGACAGCGGATTTCTAAGTATTTCTTAATACGGACTTCGGGGAAGAGGGTTGTCAAATGTTGGGTCCAATCTTCCATCGTCGCTCGTTCTCCGTTATGACCTTCGGTAAGAAATTGACGGAAGGGAATCCCTGTCATATCAATCCAACGACCACGACGGACAATAAAGTACATCGGAACACTGAGCGCATATTCGGCATAGTCTTCGAAGCTGACACGATCAGAGAAGGCAAAAGGCAGCAAGCCACTACGCCGACGATCGGTGTCTGTCCATATGTGACCGCGCATGGTGAGAAATCCATTGAGGCTTCCATCTGAGATTGGCGAGTTGGCAAACATTGCGGTGAGGATCGGCACTAATCCCATACCTACGCGGAACTTCATCATTGCGTCGGCTTCAGTACTAAAGTCGAAGTTGACCTGGATTGACGCCGTTTGTTTCATCATGCGATGGCCGAGGGTTCCGACCTGTTCCATGTACGGAGCCATGAACTGATAACGTGTCTTGGGAATCCATTGAATATCGTCGAGCGGACTCACTGGTTGCATCCCCAAGTTCAGGAAAGCAAGATCGAGCTCATCGGCCGCAACGAGCAGGTGCTTCAAATGGTGTTGTAACTCTTTGTTCGCACAGTGGACCGTTTCGCACTGCTCCCCGGACAACTCAACTTGTGCGCCGGGCTCCAGAGAAATGTTGGCCCGGTGACCACGGAGAGCAATGACGTGTCCCTCTTCTTCAATCGGTTCCCACCCCAGAGAGTCAGCCAGGCGAAAGAGCACGCGTTCAATTCCCCGTTTTCCAAAATAACGCGCGGCCCGGCCACTGCGACGAGACACTCCGACCATTTCGTATTCGGTGCCAATGCGCCACGCTTCACGTGGTTTTCCCGCCTGATAGAAATAGTCAATCAATTGGGAGCGACTCTCGATGACTTGTGCCGCTTCAGAACTCTCGACGTACTGCGACATGTTACCCTCCCTCTCGGGTACTCCCTTGGTCAAACGCGGCCTCAGGGTAGCAGACAAACCCGCTAAGGCAAGGGCTTTTTTGATCTTTTGACAATGGTGAGGGTCGTAGGATAGGGAATGTCTGTCAGTGTAGAAGGGAAGAAGGGAGTCGTTCTTTTTTCGCGTTGTCCGTGAAGATTGCGAGAGGTGAAACGAACGTGCTCTCTGAGTGAGGATATCAGAGAACGACTATGCGTCTTCGAGAAAAGATTGATCGTTTTTTGGTAAAGTTTGGTGCGACGGTTGTTCTTTTATGTGTGTTGTTATGGTTTTTCTCATTCTTCCCCTCAGCTTTCGAGGGAAATTTGCAAGTTGGGGCAAATGCTCAGGAAAGTCATCCTGGCGGATCG
>JBFWXH010000188.1:0-4108 GCA_050187625.1 Binatia bacterium | reverse complement strand
AGCCGCTGGTGCTTCTTGCATAGGATGAAGAGCGAGCAGTGCAACCGTTTCGACCTGATCGGTTTGCGGAAACATGTCGAAAGACTGTATTTGGTGGACATTGTATCCGGCCTGGACAAAACGATCGAGGTCTCGTGCTAAAGTCGTCGGCTCGCACGAGACATAAATGAGCCGAGGCGCGCGGGTGACGAGGAGGGAGGCGAACGCTTCAGGACTTAACCCTTTGCGTGGCGGATTGACAACGCTAATGTCAAACCGCGCGATATTTGCCGTAGTTTCTTTTAATTTTTCCGCCGCGTCACCGGTGAAGAAGCGAGTGTTGTTATAACCATTACGCCGCGCGTTTTCTTTTGCGACATTAACGGCTCCGGGATTGTCATCTATGCCGACGACCAGCTTTGCTCTACCAGCAAGATGTAGAGCAATGGGGCCGATCCCACAATATAAATCGAGGGCAATTTCTTCCCCGCCGAGTTGAGCCCAGCTTAAGACGAGGTTGTAAAGCTTCTGAGCAACCGGCGGATTGGCCTGCGCGAAGGCGTTGACGGGAATGGTGAGACGCAACGGGCCAAACTTTTCAACCAATGCATCCCTCCCTCGTAACGGATAAAAGCGATCGCCCCAAATAGCGTTACCTGGCTTATCGTGAATGTTCTGCACGATACCGCACAAAAAGGGGAAGCGTCGCTCAAGTTCGCGGATCAACTCGCGTACCTGAGGGAAATGCATGTGGCGAGTGACGAGCGTTAATAACGCTTGATGCGACCACAAGCTGTAGCGAATGTCGAGATAACGCAACAGTCCAGTATCGTGCTCCTCATCGTAAAGGGGAATATCGAGACGTTCGATCGCCTCTTTCAGGAATTCGACAATGCTGTTGACGGGTCGAGGATGCACAGCACATGAGGAGGCGTCCGTTACTTTATGAGTTTCGGGAATATATAAACCAATAACAGGTTTGCCGCCTACTCTTCTGACCACGAGTTTGACTCGGGTGCGGTACCCGAATTGTCGAGGTGAGGAAAAAAGAGGCGGAACTGCAAGCGTTTGCAGTGTCTCATAACGTAACAGCTCTGCGGAGACGAGAGCGCGTTTCTTGTCAAGTTGCTGCAGGTACGGAAATTGTGCGAAAGGGCAGCCATAACACGCTGGGAAGTGCGGACATGGATGCTGCTGTTCTCGGGCCTCTGAGCCACTGTGCTCACGGCTCGATATCAAGAGATTCCGCCCAAACGGGCGCGCTGGTCTGCCTTCTAGATAATCGCGATTTTTGGGTTTGGGAGGACCAGAGCGAGAGAATCGTTTCTGGTCGTTTTGTGCTTTTCTGGGGAATTTTCTTTGTTCAGCCACACTGACCGCACTGTATAAGGCGGTCAGTGTGGCGTCAACGAGAGGAGAGTTCGAAATTGAGTCTTCAGCTTATGCGTGCTCCAACTCAAATTTACGGCCCTTGCTCAGGAGGAACTACACATTTGCTATCATCGATCGTACACTCAGCGGTGCAGAAGAGCGGACCGTCCGAGCCGGCTACCACGTCCGCACAAGTACCAAATCCGTCAGGGAATACCGGCCCTTCTGGATCACATTCTTCACCCCCGTCGAGCACTCCATTCCCGCACAGCACTACTGTGAGTTCGACTTGTGCCGTGCAACCTCGTGCATCGCGGATGAGAATGGTATCAGGATCTACCGCAACAGGCGGATTTGGCAGGGTGAAAACTATACGACAGTTCTTCCCATTCGCATCGCAGCTCTCATCCTCGATCACGGATCCAGGGAAAGTTTCAGTGACAGTAAAAGGCGCCACTCCGTCACTGACGTCAACTTGGAACTGAGCGCCAGGGACGCCGATCAGCGTTACCGTTGCTCCATCTGTTTTCAATTGGCAATCAGCGAAAATCACCGTAACAAAAGACGTAGCTTGGTTTCCTGCTGCATCGAGCAACCTGACCGTGTCATCAAGTGCTGCAGTTGCGTCAGTAGGGATTGGACCTGTCAGGGTGTACTCCGCTGTTTCGTTCACGTTGGTGATGCCAGTCGGCACGATCTTCGCCAAATCTTTGTTGGTATTGTCCCAGCGGTATGGCGGAGTGCCTCCGACAGCGTTAAAAATCGTCATCGGATTATCTGTACTATCTGGTCCTATGAGCGGATTGATAAAGGTCACTTCAGCCGGAATGATACCAAGTTCGCCAAGTGAGATGAAGCCTTGCGCGGTGAGCGTCACCGTCACGCCAGTTGCGATATTAAGGGCTGGGGGACCTTCGGCAAGTACACGCATTTTTCCAATGATCAACCCAGCGATGAGGGTGATGCTGGCCTGCCCGTTGTCGTCTGTAGTGACTGAGCCTTTGTTGTCATCTCCTGGGATAAACGTGGCGTCAGCAAAGTCCGCGGTGAACGTTACTCGCGTATTCCGAAAAGGCAGCCCTTGGGGGTCGAGTAACGTAGCCGTGATAAGAATTTTTTTCGGATCGTTAGTTGTTTGAACGACAAGACTAAGACGTCCTCGTGCGGTAAAAACGAACTGGTTACCGGAATTGGAAGGGCCGCCACTTGTCCCTCCGCAGCTTGTCATAACTATCGCAATCATTACCGCTATTAGGCGGTTCCATCTCCCACATCCCATACCTCACCTCTCCTTCCACTCCAACGCTCTGAAAAAGGACAGAACGCCTGGTCCGCAACAATTTTCCTTGGGGCTACTCTAAGAAAATGGGAACGAGTCGCCCGGTATCCATTCTATCGTGTACCGAATCTCGTTACTGACAATAGCATCGCCGCTGTCCGTACGGCCACGAGCGGTAATATGCACGATCATGACATACGGAAGTTGGGGTAAAGACGGCTGATTCTGGCGTAAAAAAGCAATGATGTGGGGCGGGACAACTTGGCCGGTGAGGTGCCCGAGGAATACATTGACTTGCCCGAACGGATTTTGTGTATCCTCTGGTGCTCCAGCTGGATTGATCCGAAATCCGACCGGCGCTGAAAACGAAGGAATACTGATACGAGCCCCAGGAACTTCGTATGTATAATCGATACGATCAACAACGATTGCTTGCTGTTGCATATCGTTTTGTAACCAAATGTAGCCGTGGCAGAGCCAGAAGGCATTCAAGACGTTTGGATAGCCGAGGCTGAGGTCGGGGAGGTTTAACGGCAGAGAAATTCCTGAATCGGCAATCGCTTGCTCTGTTGTCGGTGCTGTACACCTCGTTTCGCTGACATCCCCGATGAAAAGGCCGACCGCGCGAAAGGAAACACCTTGATCATTGTTTCCTTCCTGGCCACATCCTACACACATCAACCCTACAATCAGAGTAACGCTAGCAATACGGCGAACCGTTCCCACACCACTCCTCCTTCCTCGCCAACTGGAACGCCTGGCGTCTTTCCGTCAACCACGTAGAAAGATTGTCTGCATTAACTAGTTTGCAGATATCCTCCGATTTCTTCAACTGTCAGATGATCGAAACGTGTCTTCCCTAATTCTTCAATACCGATAAATTTTATTTTTCCTCCAGAAGCCTTTTTATCGATAGCCATGCTACGCAGGAGGTGCTCATCCTTGAGTTCTTTGGGAACGATTACAGGGAGTCCAGCTTTTTTCACCAGCCGGCAGATGCGTTCTTTGATCTGGACGCTACAATATCCTCGTGTACTCGAAAGATGAGCAGCAAAAACCATACCGATTGCTACCGCTTCTCCATGAAGGAAGCGCTTATACTTCGTGGCGCTTTCGATAGCATGCCCTAGCGTATGTCCAAAATTAAGGATTGCCCGGTAGTCTCCTTCGGTCTCATCCTCTTCCACCACAAGGGCCTTGAGCTGACAGCACGTTTTCACAACGACAGTTAACAAGTCCGGGTCAAGCCGAAGAAAAACGGAGAGATTCTCTTCCAAAAGGGCAAACAATTCTGGATTCAAAATAACGCCATACTTAATGACTTCGGCCATACCAGAAATAAACTCGCGCCGTGGTAAAGTTTTGAGGGTGCTAACGTCAATAACCACGAGGCGAGGTTGATAAAATACGCCGATAAGATTTTTTCCCGACGGGTGATTAATCGCTGTCTTGCCGCCAACACTAGAATCCACTTGGGCA
>JBFWXH010000187.1:0-4118 GCA_050187625.1 Binatia bacterium | reverse complement strand
TTCCCTCGGGAACACCGGGGCCCGTGTCCTGTACTTCTATGATTACATCCTTTTCGGAATGCGACACGCGAATGGTCAGAGTTCCTCCCGTGGGCATGGCCGCGAGAGCATTCGTCCAGACGTTACCTAGAGCTCTCTGCAATTTTTCGCGGTCCACGTTTACAAGCGGCAAGTCTGCCGAAATATCCAGTACGACGGTTATCCCCTGACTGATAGAGCGTCGCGCGTGAGTCTCTAATTCCTCAGTGATCAGGGGAGCGAGGGGTGTCGGCTGAAGAGAAAGGTGGGACTGTTGGGCGAGAGAACGCCAGGCGCGTACGATTGTGTTCAATCTCTGCAGTTGTGTTTGGAGATCTTGTACGATTGCCGCTAACGTCGCGTCGCCTGTCCAAGGTTGCGATTTAAGATGATAGCGTTGCAGTTGTACGCTCGTGGCCAAGTTGTTGAGTGTGTTGCCAATTTCGTGCGCGACTTTTTCGGCGGTGACACCGAGTACGGCGAGACGCTCATTCTCAATGATCTGTGCTTGTCTTTCCTGCCGGGCAACGATTTCCCTCCGCAACGCGTCGTTTACCGCGACTAATTGCGCGGCGTGTTCATTCACTCGTTGTTCAAATTCATCCGACGCTTGTCGCAGCTCTTCCTCGCGGTCTTGGGACCGCAGCTGCAGTTCCTCGACGGCCTTAAGGCTGACTTTGAGATACTCGTGCAGCTGACGTTGCTCGGCCTGACAGGAAAAGAGTTCGTGCAGTGCCTCACGCCAGGCTTCATGGGCTGCCTTCGTTGTTGGTGCCTCAGCGAGCGGCTGACTGCTATCTTCCGGGATGGCCTCCAGCCAGTCGCGCAAGAGTCGAATTTGAAGAGGACCTTGGCTCACGTACAGAGTCTTCATAATTGCTTCCCATTTCTCTACTGGCGAGAGGTACGTAGCCAGAATGATGCCAGCCATGTTTTTCTCCTTTTTGTCCTGTGCGGAGAAAACGTATCATAAATGGAAAGGAGAGCACTCTTCAGTGTTTCGAAAGTGGGACACTCAGCGCAGAGTCAGGAAAAATGTCAGGGTTGGCACGGAACTTCTGCCATCGTTCGTGGCACATGGTTTGCTCAATACACAAAGGTAGCGAACCGCAAAGTGGAGAGGAGCGCATTTCGGAATGATGCGAAAATAATCGCTGTGAAGGAGTCGTATGGTTTTCCTACACACACTACGGAAAAAGTGGGGACATTTCGTCAGCGAAAGTACGGTTACGGGTGAGCGCCACCAGCTGCTGGCTGAGCTTTGCGAGCAATACCACGCCAAGGCTCACGACGCGGCACAGCTCGCGGCCCATGCAGCCCGAATGTATTATCCGCAATTCCGCGAGCGTTTGTTGCGTATGGCCACGGAAGAGCAAGCGCACGTCTCCTGGTTACGCCAGCAGATTTCGCAATTGGGTGAAGATGTGCCCCACCCAGTTGTGACTCCTCACCTGGGGCAGAATAGTTGGGAATGCTTATTGCTCGATTTGGAAAACGAGAAACGCAGGCATGCCCAGCTCCGAAGATTAGCGCAGACTGCAGCGTTCGTGGATCCTGACATGGCGGTAAGGCTGCGACACATGTGCGTTGAAGAGCAACGTCATCACGACGAATTGTGGGAGATGTGGATGAAGAGCGATCCGTACACGCCGCCAGTCCCTAAAGTACAGCATCCGGGGTTGGAAGAGCGCAAAGAGGAGTGGGTTGCGCAACAGAAGGGCGAGTGGCTGGCCCGCCGCCGCGCCGACTGGGAAGCCGCAGGCCGACCCGTATCGTGGGCGGAATGGGAAGGGGAAAGGGAACGCCAATGGCTCGTCAACGAGTTGCCGAGTCTCACTCTCAGATGGGAACGTAAGGTCGCTGAAGCAGAGATCGCGCATCAAGAGCAAGCATTGAAGAAACCATTGACTGATAGCGTGATGACGACCAATCAAACAGAAGGAGAGCAACTATGACAAGATCATTATCTATCGTGCTGGGTGTAACGCTCTGCATGCTGGGTATCGCTGCCTGTGCCCAATCGCCACCGCAGGGCATCCCGCCTTCACGGTGGTCATCGCCGGAATTCTCTCTTATCAGGGGAGCAGTGGTCTGCACGAACTGTGGTTTAGAAGAAGCGCGAAGCCGCTATCCTGAGATTGACAGACTTTACGAGTTCGATGGCACCCACGAACAGGTCGTGTTCCGGGTGGATTGGGTCAATGATGCGGTGCGGTGGCAGCAAATAACCTTGGGAAATCGTTTGTCGGTTCGTGCCGATCCCCAAGTCTTCCAGAAACTGACGAACCCGGAACATCTGTTTCGACAAGTAGAACTCAACGTGATACTGCGTGACGAACGTACCATGGATATTGGTAGTGTCAGTCTTATCGGGTAGGGGCAACCGCCATCGGACTATTCTCTGAGGTGTTTCACAACCGCGCCGCGTCAGTAATCAGGAGGTATGTGCATTGTGAAAAGGAAAACGAGCCGTCGTTGGCGTTTGCTGCTTTTAGGAGCAGTGGTGTTACTATTCTGGGCCCTTTGCGGCGAGGACACACACGCTGACGAGTCGCCGCTGGAGGTGATTCGCACGACCACAAAGAAAGCGCTTGCGGTCGTAGACAATTCCAGCTCCCACAATACGGATAATCCGCGGGTGCAACGGAGAAAGATGTGGGAAGTTATTCTGCCCCACTTTGACCAACGCGCGATCGCCCAACGCGCCCTGGGGTTTCATTGGCAGGATCTCTCCGAACAGCAACGAGCCCGTTTTACGCAGCTGTTTATCAACTTGGTGAAGAACAGCTACAGCGGGACGCTGGATCGTTATAGTAAGGATGCGCAGTTTTTCTTCGATTCAGAGCGGGTAGAGGGCGACTACGCAGAGGTGTATACGCGGATAAAGACGCCAACTCAACCTGAGGCCTTGACGGTGGTGTATCGGTTGCATCGACGGAATGGCCAGTGGCTGGTATACGATGTGATTGCCGCGAATGTGAGTATGGTGCGAAACTATCGCAACCAATTCTACCGCATTCTCAATCGTTCGTCCTTTGACGAACTCATACAAAAGCTGCAGGATAAATTGCAAGCACTTGCGCGTTCGTAGCCCATAGAGGGGCAAGACCCTAGGGTGCTTTGCCAACGGGTGTGACCTCTTTCGAGTATCCCCGAAGGCACCTTATGCCAAAGAGTTACGCGCGCGAGGAATGGCCACGGTTGAAGACGGTCACGAGTCTATTCCTGAAGTGGTCGGGCAGGAAGTGAATGACCCAGCAAAACCACCCGAACGAAACCATGAGGCACGTCATATCTGAGTAGCTGACACCAGGATCTCATTTTTGCAGCAAGTCCCTCGTTCGCTCCCGGGCCGCATGATATTCCTCGGCCGTGCGGTCTATCAACGTCGCTGCATTTTTGACACTCGTTACCCTGGACACAGAATGGCCCGCACTCCAAATGTCCTTGTACCGTCGCGGTCCGGGTCGCAGCGCGTCCCGGCTAAAGTTTTTCGCGGCTTCTTCCGCGGACACCCGTGCAGGTAAAGTGACCGGATCCAAGCCCGCCGCGATGATCGAGGGTTTCAGCATGTTCGTATCTAACCCGGTGAAAGCCTGGGTAAGTAACACGTCGTCCATGCTGCTATTAACCAGCATCTGCTTATAGGCCGGAGCGGCCATACTTTCATGCGTCGCAATAAAATGGGTCCCCATATACGCTAAGTCACAGCCCAGAACCCGCGCCGCCCATAAGGCAGCACCGTCGGAGATCCCGCCGGCCAGAACAATCGGTCCATCATACATTTCCCGTACGGCACGAACGAATGCGAGCGGATTCAACCACCCGGTCTGCCCGCCTGCACCCGCAGTGAGGAGAACCAAGCCATCGACACCAGCGGCGATGGCTTTTTCACTATGGCGTAACGTCGCAACATCAGCAAAAACCAGGCACCCAATATCGTGCAGTGGCCCGATCACCTCCGCAGGAGATCCGTAAGCGGTGATTCAGCGGCGTTCTTTTCTCACCATAAAAGAGGCGCAAGATGAGCACACTCGGTCCGGAGACGGAGCGGGAATTTGCGTCTGTGTAGAGGAGGACCCACGTATGCAGCTGAGTCA
>JBFWXH010000186.1:0-4197 GCA_050187625.1 Binatia bacterium | reverse complement strand
TGCACGCGAGGGGAAACGAGGAACAAAGAGGAATCTTTCGACTTGACCGCACTCACAGGGTTCCCTCAGGATCACGGTTCCTTGGGCTTTTTACGACAGCCGTCAAGCATGGCTGCCGGAGGGACACAGAGTTCCTGCACTTTGGTTGCTTCGTGATCATCTCCCGTTACCCGGATGCAATCTCACAAACACCTCAGGGCGCTTCTGTGAATATCTCTGCCTCTAGCTCGAAACGGGGGACGTGCACCAAGATGAGATGGACTGACTCAAGACTTTTGTTATGGTACGAAAACTTCTGCCCCTGCGCCACGCGACAAAAACTTCCTTTTGATAACAGATACTCCACTCCATCGAGCGTAAACCAGAGTTGACCAGAGATCACGTAGTAATACTTATCGGAACGCTGTGACCACGCTTCCCGATGCCGAATCCCTGCCGGCACTTCTATCGTCGCAAAGGAGGCGTTCGTAGCTTGTCCTGCGGTAAAATCGTGGATCAAAAGCCCCTCAAAGTTGATTGCTTGAATATCTTCTTGTCGTATCAGCATATCTGACCTTTGCTTTTCTGAGCGGCCGAACGCCCGAGCGCACCGCGAGCGGCCCAACCGTAGCCTGTCACGTTCAGCAGAACCGCAACCGGGTCGCGATGCGGTGGCGCGCCGGGTTAGGCGGATTCACTTCGAGTGCTGTTCCTTTAACGTCTGTTCCTTAATTTCAGAAACATCAATCTTGCTGAACGTCACCACTGGTACTGACACCGTCTCGCTCCAGTCCTTCCGGGTCCGAATCTCATGCTCAATAGCTTTAGCCGTCCCGGCTACGAGATATTTCTCGCCACATTGTTGACAGACTCCCACTGGAACCTCGCGGAAGACATATAAGTTGCCTTTGTATCGATAGTCCAGTTCTGCCACCTCTTCTTTGACCTCTCCGCCACAAAATGAACAGTCTCCATAGTTATGCATCGGGTGCCCCTTTCGCTCTTCTTGTCCGCTCATCTTGCCACTTGGGTTGTTTGGGGAGATACACCGTAATGACCCGAATGGATCGCGCGGAGGTGTAGCCACAAACGACATGAATCGGTCGCTCTCCGGCGTGGCCTAAAATGAGGCAACTTTCTCCTCGTGGGTCATCCGAATAATCTTCCAAGATCTCTCCGTTCAGAATAGTCGCCTCTATATCAGCCAAGGAAATGTCTTCAGCATAACGCTCTTTCTCAGCATGAAAGCTGATCTCATACTCGCCCCGTCTGACTTGCTCCTGGATGACATGGATTTCCATCGCAATGAGAAGTGTAGCATGCTAACTCAAACCATATCACCTTGGCACACGTGGTCACAGGTTGGGCCTGCTTCCACCCGACGATGTCTCGTCGGGCTCACCGTACGAGGCCTGGTCAGCCAGGCTTGCAGGGGACCTGCGTCCCCTGTGGGCATTGAGCCTGGTGCGTGAGCACCGGACGGACTGTGCCAATCTTGTGCGGTTCAATTTAGAGGATCTTGTTGATGGGGACTCGCCTAACGCCCCAAGCTCACCGCGAACTGCCCAAACGAGACTGTTCAGCTTTTTTAGAGCCGCCACCGAGCAGCGACGCAGTGGCGCGTACCGTTAGGGTTTTATATTATGTCTGCCAATTGAACAGCAAAAAGGAGCTGTGGCATAGAGTGAGTCTTTTCAGCGAGCTACATGACAGCTCCTTGGGAGGAAGAGTCCATTAGTTGGCGGCCTCTGCTTCGCTTTTTTGACCGCCGGACTTTAATGCCCCCGACAGACGACGCCTTTTTCATGGTGGTCATGATCATCGCTGTCCTTAACAATGCACGTACAGGGATTCCCTATGCGCCCCGAGGTTCGGCGGGAGCGAGGATCGTGCGCGTCCACACGGAGGGGGCAGTCGTGCCCATGTGGGGTACAGCAATGGTCACCTCTCTCGTAGTACTCATGCCTGTCCCCATGCCCGTGCTCATGCAACTGCGCCAGCTGAAAACTCTCTATTGGTATCTGAACTGTGCGGGACTCTTCTCCAAGTCTATCGGCCAAGACTGTGACGCCACGAAGTTCTTTTAAGAAAGGCCATGACGTACTGTAACGGCCTCTTAATTCCTGAGTACGAGTCCTGGTCCTATCTCCTAGGCATTCATATTCAGCGGCAGGTCCTCCACTTCCCCCACCATACTGGCTTGCCGCTGCTCTACAGTCCCGTGTTTTGTATCTTATCCATTCTCTCTGAGCTTGACGCAATTCCCTCTTTTCCTCTTTGGAACGGATTGACCGCATGATTCTCTGATACACCCTGTTTAACTCTCTATCCGCGCTCCTGTATTCTCTTCTTAAACAGTCGGTGAGCTCGGCGTTGCTTTCCGTCCGTTCATGACACGAACTGGCATATGCAAATTGTGTAGAGAACAACATCCATCCCCCTAACAGTGTCCATGCTATTTTCATCGGTTTCCCCCACATGTAAAGATATATTTACTTCATAGCCTAGAGATGTCGTTTACAGCTTCGCCAGGGGAGACTGCAAATGGCTCAAGGTCTAGGGGGAACGGCACCTTCTTGAGGGTTGTAAAGTCAGAAAGACGTGCACCATGGCGGGACTGCCTAACGCCCCCGCGCACCGCGAGCGGCCACACCGCAGCCTTTCAGATCTAGCAGAGTCGCAACCAGGCAGCGATGCGGTGGCGCGATAAGTTAGGCTGTCCCCCGTTGCTGGAAAAGCGGGTTGAACCCTGCCTGCCTGAAATCATTGTCCGTCGTCAGCGCATCCACAATTCCTCGCTCTTTCATCACTACAAACGATAGACAGTCGATCAATCCCCACTCTTTGTCCATGTGAGTTTTGTATAAGTCAAATCCACGTTCAAACAGGCCCATATCTATACGTACGACCGTCACTTCCGCCGATTCAAGGAAATCCTCAATCGTTGCTACTGCCTCTGCGCGGTATCGTTTGGCCAGAGCATTACCGATTTCAAGCAGTACTGCCTCGGTTGTGACCAGCGGCTCGCCATCATACAGGTCCGCTAACCCCATCGCTTCAGCGTGATGCTGATCGCGACGATTCACGACCGCAATCACAAAAGAGGTATCAACAAAGGTTTCAGTCAATAGATTTCTCTCCAGTGAGATACAAATCGATATTGGCCGCAAAGTCTTCCGGCCCGTCAATCTGAATTTGACGCAACCGGCTCATGAATGATCTCTGAGCCTTGCGCGCATCAGGAACAGTGAAAGACCGAACAATCTGATACAATTCCTCAAGTCGTTCGGGTGGAACTTTTTCAATCTCGGCTTTGATAGTTTCTTTGGAAATCATGGCCTTACTTTACCTTATCTCTAGCTCGAAGGAAAAGCCTAACGCTAGGCGTGAGCTGCTGCTGGAAGCGGGAGCGAGGAACGAGCGGACGCTGTAAGCAGTCAGCTCCACGCCCTTGTTCGGCCAGTCCGTAGGTTTCACAGGAGTATTTCACGGTATCCACGCGGGTATTGCCCACGCTCGAAGTAGGCGAACACAGCGAGACAGTAATCATTGATGTTGGTTTTCCCTTTCTTGAACAGCGCCGTCAACGACAAGCCATCAGGACGTCTGTCTAAGGCTGGCCCTACGACCTCCTTGAGCAACCTACGAAGTCCATTCACATTGTTGCGCGTGTTCTCTGATAAGAGGACTACCTTATCGTAACCACCTACGAATTGAACAACTAACATCTGCGCGACTCTAAAGTCGCTCCACGCCCGGTGTTTGACTGGTACACCTATATCTGGA
Organism: Binatia bacterium; assembly: GCA_050187625.1. Lineage (GTDB taxonomy): Bacteria > Desulfobacterota > Binatia > Bin18 > Bin18 > JBFWXH01. The sequence continues at coordinate 432 of JBFWXH010000186.1, read as the reverse complement.
ATGAAGGGATTAGGGGCACGCCAAGAGGAATCTCTATCGACACCTCCCAAGAAGCTACCAGTTATAACGCCGTCCCTCTCTCTCATTTCATACCAAAGCGGACTTGAGCAATCGATCAAGCCACGTTGAAGAAGTTCTCGTGTTAACTGGATAATCTCCTGGCGATTAAGGCATTCGTCCATTCCAACGAAAGGCTTCTCACGTCGTCCCTCCGTTAGAACCTGTGGCATACCGCTCAAGAACGCTGCAATGTCTCCATCTGGGCTTGCCATGAATTCACTCTATACTTGATATTGATGTTGCCGAACGCCCCGGCTGAGCGCCCGGCGGCCACTGGCGTTTGCTCAGGGCACGTCGCCTCACCGCCGGTGCGCCTCCAGCCGGTTGTTAGCTGGCGTTCCCTCAGACATGCTCTCGTACCCTTGCTCCTTC
>JBFWXH010000185.1:0-4299 GCA_050187625.1 Binatia bacterium | reverse complement strand
GTTGCGCTGCTCAGCGCTCCCTGGACTCCGTGCTCGACTTCCTCTGAAATCACTGCTCGACGTGGCTTGGAATGAGTGCTCGACTTCCTCTGGAATCGCTGCTCGATTAGCTCTGGAATATGCAGTTTACCTCCTGTATATATGGATTCGTCACATCACGCCCTTGATTTGGCGGCGCATCTTAGTGCGCGCGGACAATACGCTGGCGGATCTGCACTACATCATTCAGATTGCCTTCTCATGGACGGACTTTCATCTTCACCGGTTTCGTTTGCGCAAGAAAGACTTTGCCATCCCACGGGTTGAGGGGTTTGTCGATGCCCATGATGCGCGCGAGGTTACGCTTGGCGTGTTACGCTTGCGTCTGAACGAGCGCTTCCTGTACGAGTACGACTTCGGCGACCAATGGGAACACGAAGTACGGGTGGAACAATTCCTGCCGCTCGAAGCGCGGCGCAAATATCCGGTATGCATTGGCGGACAGCGGGCCGGTCCGCCCGAGGATTGTGGTGGCCCACAGGCGTACGACGCCAGACGGCGAGAAACGCCGTGGCGGGTAGAAGAAATTCTGGACCAGCTCAGGGAAGCCCTCAGCGCGAAAGATGAAGACGCAGTGTGGGATCGGGTGGAAGCATTACGACCATGGCAAGAATGGCTCGCTCTCGATACCTTTGATCGCCGCACCGTCAATCGTCGGCTGCGTCAATATGGAGCAGGGAACGACGATTGGCAGTGGGAATAAGGAGAGAGGAGTCTGGTCATGAAAGTACGCCTCCACCTCAGTATTGAGTCTGACGCGGGCCACATCGAAGAGATCAAGGAGGTCATTACGTTGGAGCGGCCGACGAAGCTGACGCCAGAGCGAGTAGGCCTCAGTCTGGCGGAATCCAAACAGGTACTCCACGAACTGCAACAGATAGTGGTGGCGTACCAAACGGCGGCCCATGTGGCCGATCAGCAACAGTGCCCCGATTGTGGTGCAGAGCGGAAGCGCAAGGGCACGCATACGCTGGTCTATCGTACGCTGTTCGGCAAGTTGAAGATCCCAAGTCCACGATTTTATAGCTGTCCGTGTCGACAACGGGAGACACGCAGCAGCAGTCCCTTAGCGGACGTGTTGCAGGAAAGAACCGCGCCCGAATTGGTCTACCTGGAAAGTAAGTTTGCGGCCTTGATGTCCTACGGCTTGACCGTCGAGGTGTTAGCGGAAGTCTTACCCTTCACGCGGGAACGAAGTGTGGCGACTGTGCACCGCAATCTTCAGCGGGTGGCTGAACGGGCAGAACACGAACTCGGCGAGGAGCAAGGGACATTTCTCAAACATTGCCAACGCGACCTGGACGCTCTCCCACCGCCAGCAGCTCCCATTACCGTAGGACTTGATGGGGGCTACGTCCATGCCAAAGAACAGAGGTCACGCACGGAGGGGTGGTTTGAAGTGATCGTGGGGAAGAGTTTGCCCCAGGACGGAGTAGGAAAATGTCTGGCTTTTGTCCAAAAGTATGATCAGAAACCGAAGCGGCGACTCTATGAAGTATTGCAAACACAGGGGGTACAAGCCAATCAGTCGGTGATCTTTCTCTCGGATGGTGGAGATACGGTGCGGAATTTGCCTGAGTTCTTGATTCCCGAGTCTGAACATTGGCTTGATTGGTTCCATATCACGCTCCGACTCACTGGGATTGGGCAGATGATAAAAGGATTAGCGGACGTACCGGAGAGCAACCCTCTGTCGCCCTGTGTTTCTATTGACGAAGAACTATCAATCGAGCGGGCGGGCGTTGAGGAACTGGAGAAAAAGCGCGAGAGCATGAAATGGAATGTGTGGAATGGCAATGTGAGGCGGGCGCTCGAACGGACAGAAGAACTGCTTAACGCTCTGGAGACCTGGCCGCCAGACGCAGACAAAGTGGTGAAGCTCAGGAAAGCTGTGAACGAATTCGCGAGCTATATTGCGCTCAATCACGCGAGCATTCCGAACTACGGAGATCGGCAACGACATGGGGAGCGCATTGCCAGCTCTTTTGTCGAGTCGGCGGTCAATCAGGTGGTGAGCAAACGGATGGTCAAGAAGCAACAAATGAGATGGGGCGAGCGTGGGGCGCATCTTCTCTTGCAAGTGCGCACGCAAGTCCTCAACGGGGACCTCCGGCAGTGGTTCGCTCGCTGGTATCCTGGCATGGAGGACGAAGCAGAACCGGTGCTGTTGGATGAAGCAGCCTAGCCCCCGGTTTGGAATGGACTCCGCTTTCCGTGCTCAATACGCTGTGGGATGTGGTGCTTGAACCCAAATCGCGAGCGCCGCTGGGAGGGTTTCCCCCCCACGAGTATGTGTTGCATACGCTCATTTTTCTCCTGCATGGGGCCTTTCTCTGGGCGGTGATTGGCAACTGGGAGCAGTTGGTCCACGGCGCGGGATTCGGGACCCTGCGATGGCCTGCCTTGCCCACGTTTCTCGTCGCCAACGCGGTCGCGCTGGCGATTGGGGGACTGGCGATGTTCGTGGTGCATGTCTACCTGCTGGGCGTGGGGTACCGCGCGATCAACACGGTGCCCCACGCGCCGGTGGCGGAGCCCGGTCGTCCGTAGGTCTAGCGACTGAGGACGGGAATATGATCTTTCAGATCCTCATAGCGACAATCCTCTTCGATATATTCTTTGCCCCTGTACAGGCAGAGACGACGCGCACGTGGCGAACCGTCAGTGAACTGTCTGAGACCGAACGCGCTGATATCGACCTGCGGGTTGATATGCCGCGAGATGCGCAGATTCCCCATCTCCCGGCGGAGAAATACCCCTTCTCTCCTCCTTACACCGCTGAAGAGATGGGATACCGTGCCATGGAGTTCCCACACATGCCCCGCTGGTCCGCGCTCTTTGTTGACGGCTTTGGCTCGATTACCAGTAGCGGCTTTCTGCAGCAAGCGAAGACTGCGGGCGGCGTGCTCTCCATTTATGCCGATGGGTTGGCGGGGTATCTCTACGCTACCCCTCCAGGCGGCGAGTATTTTCGCTGGCTGTTTCAAGACACCGCGCCGCCGGAAAGCTACGGCAATCAGACGCTGATGGTCGGCTACCGAACCGATCGGACGGTGTCTACGCGGTTGGATTCGTTTTTCTATTCACCCTCACTGCGCCGCGTGCGTCGCATGCCCCAACCCCGGCGCGATGACCGCTTTCCCAATAGTGTCCAGACAATGGATGATATAGGGATCCTAAATGAGATGTAGCATATAATCGTCTCGTAGCGGAGGCGAGCATATGAGCCGGTTAGCGGAACTGATTGAGGAAACGAAGGATGCCCGAGAGTTAAAACGTGCGTTGAGTGTCAAAATGGTGCAGAGTGGGATGGCCGCGACGCAAGTCGGAGAACTGCTCCACGTGACGCCACAATATGTGAGAAAGTGGCAAGGGCGCTACGAGTCGGGAGGAGTCGAGGCGTTACGGATGGGCTATCGGGGAAGTGAGAGTTATCTTAGTGGAGAGCAATGTCAAGAAGTGGAAGAGTGGATCGGCACGCACGAAACAGTCAGTGTCGAGGAGGTGCGAGATTATATTGAAGAGCAGTACAGCGTAGTCTATCGGTCCAAACAATCTTACTACGAGTTTTTGGAGGCCGGGGGGATGAGTTACCATCGCACGGAGCCCGGCAATCCCAAGCATGACGACGCCCAAGTAGGGGAACGGCGGGAGGAGATTAAAAAAAACTGGCGACGCGGCGGGACGAGATTGAGCGGGGCGAGCTGATAGTGCTGCTCGAAGACGAATGTCACCTGTTGTGGGGAGATGTCTGTGGGAGGGTCTGGGGCAAGCGCAATACTCCCATTGTCGTGCCGCTGACCAACGCACGCCAGCGGCAGACCTACCACGGGGCACTGAATTTGTTGACGCATGAATTCCATCTCCAGGAAAATGTCGCTGGCAATGGGAAGACGACGGTCGCGTATATCGAATGGTGTCAAACCCTGTATCCAGACAAAAAGTTATTATTCTTGTGGGACGGGGCGAGTTATCACCGAGGAGCCGAGCTGCAAGAGTTTCTCACACACGCAAATGCCAACTTGCCAGAGGCAGACTGGAAAGTGACTTGTATGTTATTTGCCCCTAATGCTCCGGAGCAAAACCCGACCGAAGATGTCTGGCTCAAGGCCAAACAGTATTTACGCAAACATTTTGCGGTCAACAAAACCTTCGCCCAAGTAAAGCGCTGCTTCTCTGATTTTCTGACTTCTCTTAGTTTTCAGTCAGCCAAACTCCGCTGGTACTGGCCTGAGGAACAAATGATTTAGGAGAACTATA
>JBFWXH010000184.1:0-4325 GCA_050187625.1 Binatia bacterium | reverse complement strand
AGGTGGCCGCCTGGGAAGCTCGCCGGAACCAGGAGCGGGCCACCGTCGACTGGCGCTTCTCAGTTACCGAAGCGCGGGAGAAGCTGCGTCGACTTTATCCCTCACCTTTAGTGCGATGAAACACTAGGGTATTGGGGAGTAACGGAACCGGCAACGGGCTTCAGCGCGAAAGGTGAGTCAAGACTCCTTACGACACAAGAACCACACAACAGCGACGGGAGAAAAACCTGCGCCAAGCCGGATACGCTCCCCTCTGTAGGTGCCATGAGGGAGAGTGATTGCACGCTGAAGACGCATCTGTACGCATAGCCTGATATCCTGGTATACTCTAAAAGAATGTATTGAGATGTTGGGTGAGACCGATGGATCCACGTGAATTGACACCAGAAGACCTCCAGGCGCTCAATGAGTTCCGGGCACGGATGCCGAAGAACGGCACGTCGTTGGCGTCCGCCTTACGCGAGGCCGCTACATTGTATCTCACGCAGCATCAAGAGGACGTCATTTCGCCCACCAACACGGGCAGCTGGGAAGACTACTTTGCAGACCCGCGCCGTCCGAGCGCCGACTTCATGCACGAGCGGTATAATCCGCCGCCGCAAGAACGCGACCTCTTCTAATGCGGTACATGCTTGATACGGACATTTCGAGCTATATTATCAAGCAGCGGCCGCCGACTGTGCTGGTCCGGTTTCAACAGGTCCCACGGAACGAACTGTGTATCTCGGTCATCACCTTGGCCGAACTCCTCTATGGCATTGAGCTAGCGAATTCCAAAACCCTCAACCGCGAGGTTGTCGATGGCTATACCAGCCGCCTGTCCATTGTGCCGTGGAGTGTTGGCGCTGCGGAGCAGTACGGGAAACTGTGCGCCTTACTGAAGCGTCAAGGGCAACCCATTGGCGTGATGGACTTCTTGATTGCCGCCTATGCCCGGAGCCGGGGATGTATCGTTGTCACGAATAACGTGCACCATTTCTCACGGATTCCCGACCTCGTGATAGAGAATTGGGCGGTCGAGGGCTGAGAGCACGCATTTGTTCTTGTAACGGCTAGTGATTGTTCCGTATCCTGCGGCGGACATCTCCACGAAAGGAGGGCCGCCACTGATGGGATCGGCCAAATTTTCCCTGGGACGGGTCGTTGCCACCCCCGGTGCGCTTGCCGCACTCGAACGGGCCGGGCAAAGTCCTGTAGAGTTCCTATCGAGACATGTGACCGGGAACTGGGGCGAGGTTGATATCGAGGACTGGGCAGAGAATGAGTTGTCTCTGCGCGAAGGGTTCCGGTTGATGTCGGTGTATACCACCAAGCAGGGAGAGAAACTGTGGGTGATAACGGAGGCAGATAGGCGTGTGACGACATTTCTGTTGCCTGCCGAGTACTGACAATTTTCCCTCTGCGTATTTTGCTGGTCGTCGTGCCAGCTTTTTTTGTGGTGCTTTTCGGGATCGAGGAACGGGGAAGGGACTGCCAAGGTCTGATACCCCGCTATATGTCAGATTTATCGAAGCGGCGGATACCGCCCATTAAGTAAAATTTCGCTTGACTGGCGAATATCATTCCTTGTTTTGACTCGGTTCATGTATGCAGCGCTGGGCGATATGAAACCGACGCCTGAGCCACGTCAACGCCTTCGGTGGAGTCTTGGACGTGGTGAGGACAAAGGCGAGCCAAGCCACCCCTAGCACAACACAACACGCAATTGCAGCCATCGCCTAGCCCTCACTTGTCGAGGGTCGGACGAGATACTTACCGCGCACCCACTCCGGGACATACGCGAGCACTGTTCCGCCAACTATCCAGAGTGCTATCCAGCTCCATTCAAGCGCCACCAATTCAAGCCCGACCAGCACGCTTGCCACCGCCGCGATAAGATACAGCGGCCCAGTGATATGGCAGTGGCAGCGCCCACAGCGGGCAGCGTTGAAGAGACACGCTCCGCCTGCCACCACAAGCGCCGGCGTCCAAAGAAGCATCCGAGGAAACGGACTGACAAATCCACCAATGACCAACAGGGCGGTGGGAATTCCTCACAGCGCCCAGCTCAGGTTACTGCAAACTAAATCTTTCTGAGAATCTGCGGGTTGCATACTCATCCCCCTGGTTTACGGGTTTTGTACGACAGGATGCGCGGTGTAGCCGGTTTGCTGAACTGCCTGCACGAGGCTTTCTATTGAAGGCCGGGAAGCGGCATCAACCGTAATAACGGCCTTACTTTCCTCATAACTCACCACTGCGCTCTGCACCCCTGGCACGCTGGCTAAGGCTTGCTGCACGCTCACCGTGCATGCACCACACGTCATGCCATCGACCTGGAGGGTCACGGTTAAAGCCGCATCCACATGGGCGGGCTCAATAAGCGTCGAGTTACCGGCAAATAACGAACTGACATACGTCGGGAACAAGGCCACGGCCAAAACGGCAAGCGTTGCAACCCATAGTAGCCCCCGATTTGCCCGTCTGAGTTGTGGGTTCTGAACCGCGCACGCCTCTCCTGGTGGGCAGACTGGTTGCCGAAAATAGGAAAAGTAGAACCCGACTCCAAGAAAGAGAGCCGTTATACCCAACAAATACGGACGGAGCGGCTCAAACGCTGTCGAGATGCCGAGAGCCGAAAGACCGAGCGCGGATAACACGACTGGGCCAAGGCAACACGCCGAGGCCAGCAGCGCTGCAACGAGAGACGCACCAACCCAGACGTTCGCGCTCTTACCCGACGGTTCTTCACTAATGTGTGGCTCATCAATGGGACACCTCGCAGACCTGCACGAGCAGCTCACGCGGCGGAATGCCTGAGCCGTTATACATCCGGCAGCTCAGGGCATAGTTGGTCTGCTCCCGTGCACTCGGTTCAATATCAACGCCATTGACCTGCACGGTGGGCGACCCGAGAAAACGCAACCGTTCAGCCTCCGTCTGGGTGGTGACTTGCACTTCTTCAACATGCGCGTTGAGGTCCAGGTCAGCCACCACCTCCCGCACGAGTGCCACGGTTGGCGCATGATTTGGGCAGCCCTCGAAATAGAGCACCTGAATGTTCATACACAACCCTCCGAGACGTTTTGATGCTAGTCTACACCTTGCATCTAGGTGTAAGGTCAAGCAGGTTTGTGTAGAAAGTTGGAACGAGAATTTTTACGAGCTAGCTGCTAATGACAGGTCATCCATCACCCGACACCGTCCGCTGCGTTCACCGCGCCGACACAGTTTTAAGGACGACTTGAGCACCCCCTGAACATGCTCTAGGTCTGCAAGACGTTGCTGCGTATCGGCAAGCCGTTCCTCAATGAGCGTTTGTACTTCTTTACAGGGTGCGGTTGTTCCGTCGCGAAAACTGAGCAAAGCGGTCACATCATCAAGCGTAAAGCCAATCGCTTGGGCAGCGCGAATAAAGCGCAGACGGTGGAGCGCGGCTGGACCATAGACGCGATAGTTCCCGCTACTTCGCCCATCCGGTTGGAGGAGACCGACCCGTTCATAGTAGCGAACGGTTGAAGTCGGGACGCCTGCTTTGTTGGCGAGTTGCCCGATGGTGTAGAACGTTGTCATCCATCTATACTATCACAACATTGCACTCAGCTTACAGGTTGCCGCACGACTCCGGATAAAGTTTCGGTCATCTGTTGTAACCCTGTTCCTCGTGCTCCATCGAACCACTGGAAAGGAGAATAGGAGAGATGAAAACATACGCATGGTACACTGGTGTTTCAGCGTGACCAGGGGGTGTGTTGTGTGTGGGAGAATAGGAGAGATGAAAACATACGCATGGTACACCCTAGCGGCATTCGCTGAGATTGGCGGGTGTTATGCGTTCTGGGGGTGGCTTCGGCACACGAAAAGCGTACTCTGGCTCGTCCCGGGGATGGTCGCGCTAGCGGTGTTCGCCTCTGCGCTAACAAAGGTAGACTCTGACCATGCCGGTCGGGCCTATGCGGCATATGGAGGAATCTACATCCTCTCCTCGCTTATCTGGCTTTGGGTCGTGGAGAAGGCTCGACCGGACAAGTGGGACATCCTAGGAGCCGGGATTTGTATCTTGGGGTCGCTTATTATCCTGTTTGGTCCCCGGGTTCGGTGACCTCATGCCATCAGTTAATATTATCAGTCAAACCGTTGAGGTTGAAGGGGAGCTCAGAAATCGCACACACCTTTAATGTTCATCCTGCTACGGTCTACCGCCTCTCCGTTCTCTGTCCTTATGGCGATTTTCAGTGACATGCGACCTGTGGTAGGAAAGGGGCCATGAGAGCATATCCGAAAGAACTCCGCAGTCGTGTGGTGGCGGCGGTCGAGCACGGAGCGATGACGATTGGGGAAGTCGC
>JBFWXH010000183.1:0-4357 GCA_050187625.1 Binatia bacterium | reverse complement strand
GTCGGTATCAATGAAGACGTGATTAAGCGGTACGTGGAATTTCAAGAAAAGGTAGATAGAGGGCAAGTGCAACTCACTTTCGGGTTCTGAGGAAGTGCCACGGGCGTAAGCCCGTGGGTATCTACGACTTGCGCGCTTCGACTCCGTTGCTGTCGTAGCTCCTCTCAGTATGAATAGTCACCTTCCGTGCCCCCTGAGCCTTTCCCCAGGCTCAGGACAGGCTGCACGCAGCGAAGCCGAAGGAGTAAGAAGTCGTGGGGATCAAAAAGTGAGTTAGACTTCCAATCCGACAGAACGCATCAAAGCTAACGCATTACTTTTCTGAACAACCCCAGGTCGCATCTGATAGTCGAAAACCAACTTACCATTCTCGAACTGGTCTTCAAAGCAGACATTGACTGCGCGAGGCGACAGCGTTTCTGCAATAGAAGCCAGTGTCAGGTCATGGGTGGTCACAAGCCCAATGGCGTCACGCTTGACCAGGCTCTGCACGACAGCTTCCGCTCCGACCCGACGGTCGTGCGAGTTTGTCCCGTGAAAAATCTCATCGAGGAGAAATAAGAGCGGTAAAGGACCTTTGGCAATGTCCATAAGTAATCCGACTCGAGACACCTCCGCGTAGAAACGCGAACTGCCTTCCTGCAAAGAATCTTGTACCCGTATGGTGGAACCAACAGCGAGTGGAGAGAGCCGCAGCCGCTGCGCCCGCACCGGGGCACCGGCAAGCGCAAGCACAGCGTTACTACCGACCGTCCGTAATAAGGTGCTTTTTCCCGACATATTTGAGCCACTGACAATCAGGACCCGGAGCTGACCACCAAGGTGGATATTATTGCGCACACACCGAGTTATAGGAAGTAATGGATGACCAAGCCCTTCTCCTTCAAAACAGGGTTTTCCGTCGACAATGTCTGGAAAGGGATCGTCCGGGTGTTCATAGGCATAGCCAGCCAACGAGCAAAGCGCCTCAAATTCTCCTACCGCAGCCAGCCAGCGACCAATGGCAGGACCGGTCGCAATGCGCCATGACTCGATTGCTAAGGCAAGCTGGACATCCCACAACAAGAGTAGCGCAATTGGAATAAAAATCTGGTTTTTCGATGATTCCAGTAGCGTCAACCGTCGCCGGAGTTGGGTAATGCGTTGTGAGGAAGGAACTCGTTCTGTATGGAGTGCCATCTGCAACGTGGCAAGACGGGGACTCGTAAAGTGCTGGCGTTCGATACAAGCAAGAATTTGCGCCAGCAGGGAAAGTTCTCGCGTTGCCCAGGCAATTTCATTTATCACACGTTGTACACGAGGCCTGACTCGCACCACAAACAGCACGGCGAGGAGAATCGCGAGGTAAAATGGAATTGGGCCGAACCATTGCAGCAGCCATCCAGTGAGCGATGTGACAAGAAACACCGCAAGCAGGGCGGCCAGACAACGTACCGGTAACAAGCGTGAAAACGGAGGCGCGGTAGCCCACGCGGTAAGGGTATCAGGATGGCTCGCCGCGCGAACATCGTCGCCTTGGAGGGCTAGATCTTCGCGGAGATCGACCTCCGGACGTAGCTCGACTATGGCCGCGTGTCGTGCACGAATCTCGTCTGGCGTAGCCGGGTTACACAACCAGGACGCTAAGGTCGCTTCCCCTCCTTGTGTCCGCGCTAAGCACAGTAGCTCGAACAACGATCCATGCCCGAACAGGTCAAGGTCGTGTGCATACGCATGCGGTCCTTTCAGGAGATCGGAACCGGCGGTACCTTGCCCACTCCAGCGATCCTCAAGACGAGCGAGTCCTTTCTCATAAAAAGCTACACTCCGCTGCGCGAGCCGTGCCAGCCGCCGCACTCGCTCGTGCAAGACAACGAGAGCAGGAAAAACTGCAAGAGGAATGGTAAGCCACCATGACGACAAGAGCCCTGGTCGGACCAAAAACCACGCAAGCCCCACACCGATGAGAAATGTGACAAGTCGTATAGTGCCAATACGCATATGCAAATTGTTGTAGTGCGTCGCCCTACCCTGTCGTTCTTGCCGACGAACAGTATACTCGTTATGTGGATTTACGAACGAAGAAATATCATTCATGCAAAACCTCAAGTGTTACGTGAACTGGGCCGGGTATAGCAGCATATCGACACCTTATCCCCTTTCCCATACAAAACTATAGCACGATAAGTGAGAAAGTCTGATGCGAGAAGCGATTTTCGGCGAAATTCCCGGATATGCTGAGGGCAGCCATTTCAACACTCGAGAGGAGTTATCACGAGCAGGGGTTCACCGACCACGGATAGCAGGCATTTCTGGGCGTGGTGCAGACGGTGCTGATTCTGTGGTCCTCGCAGGAGGCTACGAAGACTGGGAGGATTTGGGGGCAATGATTCTGTACACGGGTCACGGTGGGAGGGATGCCGAGAGCAAGCGGCAAATTGATCACCAAATGTTAACACGTGGGAATCTCGCCCTGGCAACTAACAAACTCACTGGGTTACCCGTTCGACTGATTCGTGGAGCCAAGCTTTTCTCTCCCTACTCGCCGGCGACGGGATACCGTTATGATGGCCTCTATCAAGTCGTTGATTACTGGCGTCAACAGGGTCGATCAGGCTTCTTCATCTGGAAGTTCCACTTAGTAAAGATTCCTGCGGCGCTGTCCACCCCTGCTGCTGTGCAGCTGCATACAGGCTACGCGACCGAAGCCGCGCGACAGGTCAAAGCCTTGTATCATCACCATTGCCAAGTATGTCGGATTCGTCTTACGGGGACCGCTGGTTTTTATGCTGAAACAGTACACCTCCGTCCGCTTATTACTCCTCACAACGGTCCTGACATAGTGGAGAACATTGTGTGTGTCTGCCCCAATCATCGGAGTCTTTTTGATATTGGTGGAGTTGCGATTGCCGATGACTTCTCTCTGCTTGGTTACGATGGGCGTCTCATGGTCGACTTCCGCCATAAGATTAACCTGGAGCATGTGCGCTATCGGCGCGAACATTATCCGATTGATCCAGACACCGACTGACGCTTTTCCCTCATGACAGGGTTCGTGTAAGAACATTCACGAGATGTTCTGTGTAGATCGAAGCTGCCGGATATCCCGGAGCACGGCTGAGTCCTTGCTCCTCCTTTGCGTGTTCAAAGTTATACACGCGGAGCAACCATAAGATTTCGTACAAAGCGAAGAGTGATGACGACACAATTGCTTGTCCGGCTGGGCCATAACCGTCGACAAAGGAGCGAAAGTACTCCGGGGCAGGAGAAAGCTTTCCGTTCTCATCCTTCATTGTCCAGTATTTCATTTTGACGAAATCGAGATGCGGGACATCAATCACCGCGTTGTCCCAGTCGATCACCCCAGCGACACTCTCATCTCGTACAAGAATGTTTCCTGGGGCAAAGTCGTTGTGCACGAGACACGGAGATACCGTAACTGATAACGGAAGAGTTAGTCGATCAAGATCTGCAGTAAGAGAAAACGGAAACGAGAGGCGAGCCGTACGCAGCTCCTTTTCCCACGCAACCCGGAGCCGTTCGTCCCAACGTACTGCCTGTAGACCTAATGAAGTGAAATCTGTATAAAACTCAGGAAAGCGCACGGTATGAATACGCGCTAACATCCGTCCAGCGAGGGCATAGAGACGAGGAGTGGGAGTATCCCACAAAGGGATGCCGTCAATCCATTCGTAGACACAGTAGGGATACGGGACGTGTTGGCGTGACCAATCGTAGTATCTCAGCATCGGAAGTACACAGTTGGACCGGCCGGTTGTCCCATAGCGTTTGGTACGGAGTTGAGCAAACGTTGTAGCCATTGCCTTTACGTCGACCGTTTGTTGACTGTTCGCAAAGAGCCAAGCTACAAACGCCTCTTTAATCAAATCCGGATCGTACCGGTAGATTTGTTCCTGGGTACGGATGCGGAGTCCGTAGTGCTGCCCACCCGCTACAACTCTAATGATCGTATTGATATTGCCAGCGAGGAGTTCCCGTATCTCAAACGCTTGATTCCCAACTACAGGAGCAAGGGCACGTTCGATCTGATGCTGAGGGAAAGGCAACGGCAAGATGCTATTCCTGTTCCATGGATTGTCGATTCACTCAAGGCTTGCGCGGTCACAGTCTTGAGCGGCGTATTCTTGACCTGCCCTCTGTACTCGCGCGTGAACGTGTCGTATTTTCTCCTTGCTTATCAATACCCTCGCCTTACTGCAACGGAGGAGAGTCGTTATGACGACGACACAGAAAGTAGATACCCACGGGCTTACGCCCGTGGCACTTCCTCAGAACCCGAAAGTGAGTTGCACTTGCCCTCTATCTACCTTTTCTTGAAATTCCACGTACCGCTTAATCACGTCTTCATTGATACCGA
>JBFWXH010000182.1:0-5159 GCA_050187625.1 Binatia bacterium | reverse complement strand
ACGGATACAATAACGTCGATGCCGGCACATCGTCCGGTATCCCGATCACTGCCCCTGCGCGACTCCCCCCGACCAAGATGAGCCCCGCCACTATCGCCATCACCATCCCATAGCTACGCTTACGCATCACCTGCCTCCTTCCTGGGCATAGGCTTATAACTCGTTTACTTACAAAACTCCGAACAAAATGCTTTCTGTTCGAACAAGCCCCACTGACTAAGGAGATGTTTTGGAATTCCCTGCTCCTAAGCTCACTGAAGAGCAGATAATATAACGCACCTCCCCCTGGCCGCAAGCTTATAGCTGTTCTCATTCAAAAAATAAAGTGCTTACTTCGCCTCGTCCCTACAGAATAAATCCTGGAGCTATACTTTTCCCGTATACCTGGCGTGTTTTGCAATGGCTGTAGCGAGGGCATTCCCCTCTTCCCTCCCTAAGGGCCCCGATGACCACCCGATACCGAGCCCACTTCCATCAGGGTATTTCGGTATAATATGAAAATGAACATGCATAATTTCCTGATGCGCTGCAGTTCCATTGTTCTGCAAAATATTAAAAGCGGTCGCTCCTGTGGCCTGGAGAATCGCGCGACCAATCCGTGGCAAAACCTTGCCAATTGCCGCAGCAGAGTCCTCAGAGAGTTGGTCAATGGTCTCGGCGGGTTCTTTGGGAATCACCAAAGTGTGCCCGCGACTTAAGGGATGAATATCCAGAAAAGATAACACTTTGTCATCTTCGTACACGCGAAAACAGGGGATCTCGCCAGCGATAATTTTTTTGAAGATCGTGTCCGCCATATTCCTACCTCATTTCTCCGCTCTTTGTAGGCAAAAATAACATAGTGTTACCCCTCCGATTCAACACACGTTTTGGCTACAGGTGCCGTATCCGGAGCTCGATAGCCTGGCAAATTTTCTTCTGAAGATCACTGCCAGAGAATACCCGCGTTCAGAAATCGTCACTCTTCCCCGCTTTTGTCTTCCTGCGGTTTGCTATCACGAAATAGCAAAAACAGCAGAAAGTCATACGTAATTTTGAGGCTTCCCGCAAGGTAAAAAGGAAGACTCAGAAGAGAAGCTTGAAACAACACTCCAGCCACTACCGGGCCACACGCGCTAGCGGCAGTCCGTGCCAATCCTGTTACTCCTGCCGCCGCTGACCGCTCATCGGGTGCGACGACCGACATCAAGTACGCCTGTCGCGTGGGTACGTCCATTTGAGCCGTTGCGTAGCGTAACAACACCATTGCCACTGCCAGCGGAAAGGTCGGCATTAATGGGGTAAGCAGAAGAAACACGTTTGCTGGGAGATGAGTAAATACCATGGTATTGATTAGGCCGATGCGAGAGGCAATACGCGCAGCGATCAACGCGGAAAATCCGGCAAGCAAATTGGCACCAAAAAACACACGCCCAAGTTCGGCAGGATCAGTGCCGAAACATGTATGGAACCAGTAGGCCATCAAGCTTTGCAAGACTAATGCTCCAGCAAAAGAGTCAAGAATAAACAGCAGCGAGAGATTACGGATGATAGTGCGCGAGCGATGCAGTCCAAAGAAACGAGCGGCAACCCGTTGCTCTGTCGGTTGGACTTCAATTTCAGCCGATAACCAAAGAAACAAAAGTGCAAGAACAACTCCGAAACCAGCATAGCCAGCAAACAGCAGATGATAACTTTCTACTGAACTGTGGCCAGCGTGGAGGAGTACGGTGGCAAAGGTTCCTCCACTCCATGCTCCGAGCGCAGCCGCGAAAGACCCGACCAAGTTATACCAAGCAAACATCTGCGTACGCCGCGCACCTGGGGTCAGGTGCGCCAAGGCCGCTTGTTCGATAGCGAGAAAGGGACCGACTTCGTGACCAGTAGGACTCAACGTACCAATGAATGCCGCAAAAAAAAGGAAAAGGGTATTAGTCGTGAGTGCGAAAACCAGGCCGGAGAGAACCACAAGCCCCGCACCGACCAGTAACATACGCCGCCGACCCCGCCGATCAGCAACCTGGGTAATAAGCAACGACAGGGCAGCATCACCAACAAGCGTCAGCGTCAAGAGAAGCCCAATCTCACTATCTGTCATTCCCACTGCGGCAAGATGCAGGGCAAGGATGATCGACAAAAAGCCATACGCAAAGAGGCGTACGACGCGCGAGGCAAAAAGAATCCATCCATCCCGAGTGAGCATACAAAAAGACCGTCACTGACAGGACGGCAAGTATACATCGCTCGCGCCTTCTAGACAGTGGGGACTTGGCTCTCGCTAAATCTGAGAGAAGCACGTACAGTTCGCTCTACGAATTGGTCATCGCGTCATTGGGTCATTTCTTCATTGAAGACGTGAAAAGTTCAATTCTTACAGCGGTTCATTCAATGGTTCAAACAGGAGTCTGTTCATGCCCATAATGCAAGCGGTTCTCTTCGATTTCGGCGGTACTCTGTTCAACTACGAAACCGTCGCCCCCGGTGAACGAGAAAGTATTGTTGATCTCGCTCGCTGGGCTGGGGCGACAGTGGACACCCACGCGATTCTCCGTGCTTATCGTAGCGCGCTAAAGCATGTTTTTTATGAATATCTTCCCCGTCCCTATTATCTTCATAGAGATCTCTTCCGCGATGTTCTCCAGGCGATGGCGCGGGATCTGGGGATTGTACTGACCGAAGCACACTTTGCCCAGTATCGACAAATACAGTGTCAACGTCGCGAGCGGGATTTCACCCTCCGGGAAGGGGTATTGGAAACACTTACAGAGCTTCGTGATCGTGGCTATCATTTGGGAATCGTCAGTAATATTGATGACGACCAACTCGAACATATGATCGGACTCAGCGGGTTAGAGCGACATTTTCATTCTATCTTGTCGAGTGAACGGGCGCAATCGTGCAAGCCAGACCTCCGTATTTTCACCGAAGCGCTACAACGCGCACAGTGCGCTCCCGAAGAAGCCTTTTTTGTCGGTGATTCGCTGCAGCAGGACATTCCCGGCGCCAATCGTATGGGAATGCATTCAGTGCTGATTTGGGATCGTACCGACAGTGATCCTCCTTTCAAAGAAGCAGTTCCACGTTCGGTGATCCAGAAGATTCCAGAATTGTTGGATTTGGCTGCGAAAACAACGTAAGACGTAACACGTAAAACGTAAGAAAAGGAGAGCAGTGGGGGTAGTTACGCCTGACGTTTTACGTTTTAATTCCCACAGCCCGTAACTGTAAGGCTAATCAGAGGAGGTTCCTATGAGCGCGGCGAACGAAAAAACTGTCACCGACTTCTGCAACTCACTCATGGAGAGGAGTATGGGTAAACTTGTGTCGTATCTGACTGAGGATGTCTATTACCATAATATGCCATGGCAACCCGTGCATGGACATACCGGCGTTCGACAAGTGCTGACTCCATTTGTTGAAGGCGACAAGATTACTCTGGAAAAAATGGACATCAAACACACGACGTCTTCTGGAAATGTCGTCATGAACGAACGCATCGAGCACTGGGCAGCGGGAAACTTGAAAGTCCAATTACCGGTGGTTGGCGTGTTTACCTTTAATGACCAGGGCAAGATCTTCCGGTGGTGCGATTACTTCGACGCGAAGACAATCCAACCGCTCATGGAGGTGCTGAAGTAGTCGAGAAAAGGATGAAGGGCACGCTGTACGCGTTATTTGAGTTGACCCGTAATGCTTTCGGTCCCCTTTTCCCTTGCGGGAGAGGGCTAGGGTGAGGGGGCCGAGAAGAAAGAGAAGAAGGGACGTATGAAATTTGGCCTCCACTATCAGTTACCCTGCTCCCCTTCCCAATCCCCTGTCCAACGGTATCGCGACACTATCGAGCAAGCGATTCATGCCGAGCGACTGGGGTTCGAATCAATCTGGCCGGTAGAGCAGCATTTTAATGCTGATTTCTCCATCCTACCCTCTCCGCTTCTTTTGCTCGCGTCGGTCGCTGCCCGTACAACCACGCTCCGTTTAGGAATTGCGATCATTCTTCTGCCCCTCTCACATCCAGTGCGGGTTGCAGAAGATGTTGCCACACTGGACGTACTCAGCAACGGACGCGTGGAGTTCGGCATCGGCCGTGGCGTATTTCCTACCCACTTCGCCGGATTTGGTATCCCGCAAACAGAAAGCCGCGAGCGATTACTGGAAAATCTCCATGTGATCTTGCAAGCCTGGACAAAAGAGCGCTTCTCGTTCCACGGACGCTTTTTTGAGGTTGAGGACTTGTCGGTTGTCCCCAAACCGGTGCAGCAACCCCACCCACCGATTCTCGTTGCTGCCAACACGGTCGAAACCTACGAACAGATGGGTAAACTTGGCTATGCGATTTTAACGGCGTCACAGATTAGCACCTACCCCAAGCTGCGAGAACTCATCCCTCTCTATCGTCAAGCACGAGAGGCAGCGGGCCATTCACCTGCGCGTCCTGAAGATATCACGCTGTTGTCACCCACGTATGTTGCTACAGATGCTGCTCAGGTACGTCGTGAGGTTGAACCAAGCATCAAACATTTTCTCCAATCACTAATTGATGCTTTTCCTGCCGGCGGAGATGGCAAAGGCGGGTCGAACAAACTTTTACAAGAAGCGGCAGATCGCTTGCGCAAGACCACCTACGAGCAGGTGAATCAAGTGATGGGTATTTTTGAAACGCCGGATGTCTGTGTTGAGCGCATCAAGAAGCTGCAAGAAGAATTCAACATGGGTCGCATGCTCTGTTGGTTTAATCCTGGAGGGCAGGTTCCGCACGTGCAAGTGATGCACAGCATGGAGTTGTTTGCTGCTAAGGTCATGCCACACTTCACATTTTCGTAGCGTGGGCTATGCGCACGAAGAGGCTATCCGTACCATTCTAAACTGCCTGGCAAGTCATCAGCTGAGTATCCAAGCGAGGGAGCCCGGCTAAAACGAAGTGGAACCCGGGAGGGATTGTCCTCTACAGCTGGATTTCGCGGAGCCTGTTCTGAGCGAAAAGATCGGATGCGCAAGCCTCTGTATCACAAAACTTGTGCGTTTTCGCAATTCTATGCGTAGGCCAACAGGATCTTACAGCGATTTTCAGACAGGTGCGACCTGATAACCACAATGCCGAAACCAGCCGAGAATATCGTGGCAGGTAATCGAGGCGAAGGCGTTGCCCAAGGCATCAAGTAAGTCGGGCACGGTCCGCG
>JBFWXH010000181.1:0-5363 GCA_050187625.1 Binatia bacterium | reverse complement strand
ACTGCGCGATTTCTCGACATCTCGATTCCTCCTGAAGTCAAGGATCAGGCTGACCTCGTGTACTGAGGGGCTATGGGCGCGGTCACGACAACCTCTTCTCTCCAACGGCCACCAACCCGTCGCTTCATAAGTCTACGAACGAAGCTCGTTGGGTTCATCAGTCTCATAATCATCACTATTTGTTCAGGATTGAGCTGGTACTTCATCAGTCGGCAAGAGCACAGTTTGCGTCAGGCTCTGCTCGACAAAGGCACGATGCTGGGGACGAATCTGGCCTACAACTGTCGTTACGCGTTGTTTACCGAAGACCAGCTGTTTTTGAATCGATTGATCGACGGTGCTCTGCAGATGCCAGACGTGGTGTATGTTGCTTTCATTGGGCCAGAGGGCAAACCGATTGCGGCGAACAGTAAGGGCATAGCGACGAACGACGAGTTTCACTCGCGTACCACGAGCACCTCACTCTACGCAGATCCGTATATTGCTACCACGCTACTCGGTGGGACTGGCGCTGATCCTGTCTTCACCTCATTTGTTACCGCCGGAGGAGAAAAACTGATTGACATCGCGGTTCCCATTCTTCGGCGAGAACCGCCTGCTCCCGCCATTCGTGCTCCTACCCTCGACAGTCTGGACGTGACGGCTCCTGGTGCGGAGGGCAAAGGTGAGGGATCAGCCAAGGTATATGGTGTGGTTCAGGTGGGAATGAGTGATGCACAGGTGACTTTTGCATTGCGAAGCACAGTTCGTGAGATTCTCAAGATTGCTGCACTGGTCATGCTGGGTGGTATTGCGGTCACGATCGTTTTGGCCCGTCGTATTATCAATCCGTTACGCACGCTGATGAGCGCGGCACGACGGATTACGCTGGGGGATTTAACTGCGGCATCGACCGCAGACACTGATGATGAGGTCGGGCAACTCAGTACCATTTTTAACCAGATGACCCAGTCGTTACGTGAGCGCGATCGCGACATCGCCGTACATATCGACACAATCACTGCCTTGACCCAGACGCTGGAGCAGCGCGTGGAAGAACGCACCCATGCGTTGCAAGAGGCCAATCGCCAACTTGCCACCGCCTCTCGTCATAAATCCGAGTTCTTGTCTGTGATGTCGCACGAGCTACGCACGCCCCTCGATGCTATTCTCGGCTTTTGTGGCTTGGTCATGGACCATTGCAAAGACCTCCTGCCACACCGTCAGTACGCCAATCTCGAGAAAATTTCCCTGAGCGCTGAGCGCCTCTTAACTCTCATTAACCAACTCCTCAATTTATCAAAAATTGAAGCTGGTCATATGGAAGTCCAACCCTCCAGTTTTGTACTCTCCGACCTCGTGCAGGAATGTCTCCAGACCGTCGAACCGATAGTGAAAAATCCGCGCGTGCAACTGCGAGTGCACTGCGCTCCTGATGTAACACCGATCTTCACTGATCGTGAAAAGGTGCGGCAGATTCTTCTCAATTTGCTCAGTAACGCAATCAAGTTCACGGATCACGGTCAGATTACCGTCCATACCACATGGCAAGCGCAAAAGGTTACCATTGCCGTAACTGATACTGGGATTGGCATTGCTGCCGAAGCCTTGGAGCAGGTTTTTGAAGCGTTTCGTCAGCTCGATAGCGGTGCGATGCGGAGGTACCCAGGAACCGGCTTAGGCCTTTCCATTAGCCGCCAGTTAGCACGCCTCTGCGGTGGAGAACTCACAGCAGAGAGTACTGTAGGCGTAGGCACGATCTTTACAGCAACAATCCCTGTTTACTATAGTGCATCCCATGAGAGATGCATTGTCGATTCCAGCGAAAATCCTGATTGTGGATGATGAACCTTTCAGTATTGACTATCTCGAACAACTGCTGACTGATCTCGGGTACCGTACAGTCACTGCAACCAACGGTGAGGAGGCGTTAGCGCAGGTTGCGCGTGAGGTACCGGACCTGATCTTGTTAGACGTGATGATGCCAGTCATGGACGGGTTCACTGCTTGCCGCACGTTCAAAGAGAACGAAGCGACCCAACTGATTCCGGTGATAATCATGACGGCCTTAGGCGCGCGCGAGGATCGCATCAAGGGGATAGCCGCTGGTGCAGACGATTTTCTTACACGGCCGGTGAATCGCCGGGAACTCCTCGCCCGCATTGAAACAGCGCTCAAACACAAACACGCGATTGACCGAATCCGACGTGAGGTCGCTCTTCCATCTCAGTCTGTGATGAACGAGAGTGATCCTCCACAGCCTCAGACGGCCGTAACCACGCATGGTCAAGCAGATGTAGACGAGAACTTTTTCCGTCAGCATGGTGAGTTCTGGACGATCGGTTACCAAGGAACCCACTTCCATCTGAAAGATACCAAAGGGGTGCGCTATCTCAGCTATCTCCTTGCTCACCCGCACAAGGACGTGCATGTCCTCGACTTCATCGCTCTTGATGGAGTGTCCTCTGCAGGTGCAAGCAGTGAGGTGGAGGACTCACTTGTGGACAACTCTCGCGGGTTCAGTGACGCTCCGCCGGTCCTCGACCTCCAGGCTCGTGCGGCCTATAAGCGACGGCTGGCCGAACTGCAGGCAGCGCTCGCGCAAGCCGAGGCCTTTCATGACTTGGCTCAGGTAGACCGACTCCAGTACGAATTGGGTTTTCTCGAACAAGAATTACGGAGTGCGATTGGTCTCAGCGGACGTAACCGCAAGATGACATCGTATAGCGATCAAGTCCGGGTGAATGTCACCAAGGTCATGAAAGCCGTCATCCGAAAAATTCAGGTCCTTCACCCCGTTTTGGGGCAGCACTTGAATGCAACTGTGAAGACTGGTCTGTTCTGCTCATACTCCCCAGATCCCCGTGCTGTCGTCCTCTGGAAGTTGTAGATCCGTTCGATAAAAATTTCCTCATTTCTTCAAATTGTTCCATGTCATGGAACAATTGTTCCGTCATTTCCCACGCCTCTCTTGATGAGAGGGCTGTCCGATGCCCCCTTCCTCGGTACGCAGGTTGTTTGAAAGCAACATCTTGAATGTCGGCGCACGTTGATAAGGCAGGCCAGGAACCCAGAGGGAGAGAAGTGAGTTACCCCCCCCCCACCGCAAAAGGAGGAATAATATGGACAAGCACCCCACAACCGGAAGGCCTCTCGGACTCGTGGCCATGAGAAGGTTCATCATAGCACCGCCTTGGGCCGAACCAAACCGACAGCAAAAAAAGGCGATGCGCAGGCCGATGACACGCAGATGGCACGCATGGTTCCTTGGCTCTCTGATAGCGCTCGGCGTGTCAGCGGTCCCCGTAGCTGCTGACGTCGTCACCGACTGGAACGCCAACGCCGGTGTGGCTGCCACGGCGGCCTGCATCGCTCCCCTCGACAACCCCCTCCACGAATCACGCATCTACGCGATGATGCACATTGCCATCCATGACGCGCTGAACGCGATCGATCGGCATTCCCGTCCGTATGTGTTCGACAGTCAAGCGCCGTCGGGCGCTTCTCCCGCTACGGCGGTGGCAGCGGCGGCACGCGATGTGCTGGTCTCGGTCATCGCTCAACTCCCGCTCGTCCCCCAGTCGTGCATCGATGCCGGTGTTGACAGCGTCGAAGCCGACTATACCGCAGCCCTTGCTGCCCTCCCTGACGATCAGGCCAAGGCGCAGGGGATTGCCGTGGGACAGGCCGCCGCGGCGGCGATCCTCGACCTGAGGGCCGACGACGGCGCAGACGGCGCAGATGAACTCTTTCTCAATTTCAACTGCCCGCAGGATACCAAGCCTGGTGAGTACCAATGCACACCGGGGACCCCGTTCATCGCCTTCGAGGTCTGGGACACTGTCACCCCCTTCGTGCTGCAGCACAGCTCACAGTTCCGTCCAGGGCCGCCGTACGCGGTGACCAAGAAGAAGTACACGGCGGACTTCAACGAAGTGAAAGCGCTCGGCGGTGATGGCGTCACCACTCCCAGCGCCCGCACCGCTGACCAGACCGAAATCGCCCTCTTCTGGTGGGAAAGCTCCCCGCTGAAGTGGAACCGCATTGCCAGAACCGTCTCCGCTGACCAGGGACTCGATCTCTGGGAGAATGCCCGGCTCTTCGGACTGCTCAATTTGGCGCTGGCGGACGGCTACATCGCCATGGTCGATTCCAAGAATCATTACAACTACTGGCGCCCGGTCACCGCGATTCAGACCGGGGACACGGACGGCAATCCCAACACGAGCGGCGACCCGACGTGGACACCGTTACGCGGGACTCCGCCGGACCAGGACTACGCCTCGGGTCACGCAATCGAAGGGGGGGCGGCGGCGGAAGTGTTGAAGCAGTTCTTCGGCACCGACCGGATCAGCTTCCAGGACTGTGGCGTGACGCTGCCTGCCGGGAGCACCTGTAGCGATCCGTCCCCAGTGTTCCGCTTGTATACCAGCTTCTCTCAGGCGGCGGCCGAGAATGCGTATTCGCGCATCCTCATTGGGTTCCACTTCCGCAAATCGGTTGAAGAAGGGACCGAGTACGGTCGCAAAATCGGCAAGCGGGCTGCCAAGCACTACCTCCGGCCAGTGCATTGAAGCGCGTGCCACCAGCCTGGAGCCAAGAGAACTATGGCTGAGAAAAGGGGCCAAGCTCAATTCACGGCAGCGATACCTAACGAGGCGCTGGAGAGGGACGTCGCAAAAACGCGGTCCCCCTCAGCTTGATTCGTTAGCCGCGGCATGACGTTACAACGACATTACACTGCGACAAGCAGGAGTTGAATATGGTTGATCTCGACGACTTTATCGCGGAAGCACTAACCTCCATCGTTCAAGGTATCAAGAAAGGCCAGGAGTCGGTGGTCGGAGATCACATCGCGCCGTTGATTCAAGGAAAGGATCGGAATACTCACGGGAACTTCCACCTAAAAGGCGACGATTCAAATCAAGCGACGATCGTCCAATTTGACGTTCAGGTAGCCACCGAAGTAAGCAAGGCTGGCGAAGGTGGTGTGAAAACAAAGTTACGCCTGCTCGTTGTTGACGCAGATCTCGGCGCAGAGGGCAAGCTATCGAACAAGGCATCCAATCTCCATCGACTTCAGTTCGCTATTCCGGTCAAAATTCCAAAGAGTGGTGGCTAACATGCCCATTAATGCGGCCCCTTCGGCTGCTGCGCAGCCTCGGGCCAGTTATGGACGGCGTTAGCCCGCAACCAGGCATCACGCCACGAGCGACGACAGTCGGAACAACTTGAGGCTGGCGGACCTGAGAGTGCCCCAACCCTAGCCGTGGCTCGACAGCATGGCGACAGCCCTCAACCAGGCACCTGCGTCGCTACCTCCACAGAGGTTGACATCGGGGGAGAAACGAGAGGATCACATTCCTTGCCAGAGGTAAGTATGG
>JBFWXH010000180.1:0-5394 GCA_050187625.1 Binatia bacterium | reverse complement strand
CCCCAATGCTGCGCCAGATAGCCGTGGTGGCGCGCGATCACCGCAGTGGCAGCCGCTTGATACCCCTGCACCACCACCCGGTAATCTTCGGGATCCAGTTGCACCGATAACGCCGTCGACCCCACCAGATCACAGAACACCACTGTCAACTGCCGCCGCTCGGCGGTGGGCTGCAGGCTAGGGACTCCCGTTTCGCCCTTTTCCCCTTTCCCCTTTTCCCCCTCGCCCTCCGTTTCCCCGGTTTCCCGCTTCTCTTGCTCTTTTCCCTTCAGGGTGGCGCCACAGGCTGAGCAAAACTTGGCTCTCGGGGTCACTTCCTGACCGCAGCCAGGACAAACCCGTACTAGCCGGGTTCCGCACTCTTCGCAGAACTTTGCCACTGCGGTATTTTCGTGTTGACATTGCGGGCACAGCACGTCCCCCTCCCTCCTATAACCAGTTATTGCTTGCGAAGCTGTTCGATGGCCAGTTCCACAATCGCCGGTGTGACAAAAAGACTGCTGACTGCGTACAGATCAGTGAGATGGCGCTCGGCATCGGCCAACGAGAGCTGTCCGACTCGATAGGCCCTGACGATAACGCCCAACGAGCCGACAGGGGTCAGCCGTAACCGTTTGGCGGCTTCCCGTACGGCCAAGTCATCAGTCAAGAGAACCGTTACCCCCAGGTGTTGGCAAAGAAAAAGGCATTCTTGTTCTCCCAGCTGTAAGCGCTCAAGACCGTGCTGTTCAATGAACTGCCTCACCGAGGGCTGGGACAAAGCGTGCCGTTGCACGATATCCAAGGCAAGTACGTCGGTTTGGGGAACACTGCCTTGAGTGATGGCCTCTGCCCACACCGCGTCTGGAATCGAAAGGCAGCCAAAGATACGGAGCAGTGACAGGCAACCAACCTCAGTGAGGTGGATAAGCGGACCAGCATCAGCGACGGCGTGGATTATTGCTCCAGCGCCCATGAGAGATCTTCCTGCATGGCCTGGCGTTGTCGCTCCGCCAGCTCCACCCAATCAATCCCCACGGCGGCAATAGCTTCATCGCGGGAAATTTCTCCTCGCAAGTAACGACTCAGTACATGTTCCCGCCACAGTTGGCGCAGGCCCGCTTGGAAAGCCAGGGTCAACACCTCGGCTTCAGGCTTACGGGTCTCGCGCACAAGGGTTTCTAGGTAGGTCGTCGTTTGTGTCATAGGTGTCGCCCTTCGTCGACCTTCTTTAGTGTCAAGCGATTGTACTACAATTCTTCCAATAAGGCCTTCGCCTCTTGCAAGTCCGACGAACAAGCAATTTTCACTCAAAGATCAACACCGTCCGCGTGACCTCTCCGGCTTGCATCGCCCGAAATGCGTCGTTGACGTCTTCGAGTCGCGCACGACGACTGATCATGTCGTCGAGGTTCAACCGGCCCTGTCGATACAGGTCGAGATACCTCGGCATATCGAGATGAAAACGATTGGAGCCCATGAAACACCCTTGAATGCGTTTCTCGACGAAAAAGTGGCCGACGTTGAGTTCAACTGTCTGTCCCGGCGGCATCGCACCGACAATCGTCGCCAAGCCCCGTGGAGCCAGCGCATACAAACATTGCTCAGTCACCTGTTTATTGCCGATCGCATCGAACGAGTACTCCACACCGCCGCCACTAAGCCGTTTAATCTCTTTGACGACATCGCCAGATGAGCCGTTGATCGTGTCGGTCGCGCCAAAGTGCCGCGCGGTTTCCAATTTCTTATCAAGCAGGTCGATGGCAATGATCTGCCGCGCCCCCGCGATCCGCGCCCCTTGGATCACCGAAATGCCCACACCGCCAGCGCCAAAGACGGCAACTGACGAGCCAGGGGTAACCCGTGCAGTATTGAGCGCTGCCCCCACGCCAGTGGTGACAGCACAGCCAAGCAGTGCCGCACGATCAAGCGGAATGTCGTCGGCTATTTTCACCACTGCCCGTTCATGCAGCAACATCTTTTCGGCAAATGAGGACAAATCGGCAAACTGATGGACGACTGCACCTTTTTGCGACAGTCGCGGGTTTCCGCTTTTGGGCCGCTGGCAAGCCGCGCGATTCGAGCATAAGTGTGTCCAACCATGCAAACATTGGGGGCACTGACCGCAGTAAATCGAAGTGCAGGCAATCACGTGATCCCCTGGTTTCACAGCGGTGACCTCGCTCCCCACAGCTTCAATAACCCCCGCTGGCTCATGCCCGAGAATCGCTGGGAGTCGGGTCGGCAAGGTTCCGTGCACACAGTGCAGGTCACTGTGACAGACTCCACTCGCGACCGTACGGACCAGCACCTCGTGCGCGGCAGGCGCATCGATGTCGATCTCTTCAATGGTTAACGGCTGCTTCAATTCCCGCAATACGGCTGCTTTGATGTTCATTTGCATTCCTCTCTTTCCTTGCACCAGGTCTAGAAAATTAGGTTGCGTTTCTTACCAACGCAATCTCACCATCCCTTGAAGCCTGCATCTCGTCAAGGCGGCTGAGCGACATACCGACAGGGACCCTTTGCGCAATGCAGCTCATCCCTCTACAATCGCGGCCATTATCCCTCACCACTAAAAGGAGGCCCGTATGAAAGTAGGAATGACGTTACAACTGACCAGTTTTGGCAATAAGCCTGATCACGAGACCTATCACGACGAACTGTCACTGGCAGATATGGCCGAGCAGTTGAACTTCGACTCGATTTGGGCCTTGGACCATCATTTTACCGGCTATGTCATGTCTCCCGATCCGACAGCCTTGCTCATGTACGTTGCAGGCCGCACCAAACGAATACAGCTCGGCACGGCGGTCATCGTGCTCCCCTGGCATGATCCGGTTGAGGTCACAGAAAAAATCGCGTTGCTTGATATGATCTCGGGTGGTCGTACTATCTTCGGCTTTGGCCGTGGCGCCGCCTCGGTCGAGTACGCGGGATTTCGTATTCCGATGGAAGAAGCGCGGGAGCGGTTTGTCGAAAGCGCGATGATCATTCGCAAAGGGTTAACCCAAGACAGCTTCTCGTTCGATGGGAAATACTACAAGATTCCCGAAATTCAGATCCGTCCACGTGCTATCTCACATCCTGAGAATCGTTTCTACGCTTCATCGGTCAGCCCGGAGTCAGCCGAGATTATGGCCAAGATGGGCTTCGGCGTGCTCATCATCGCGCAGCGCAGCTGGGAAGATACCGCGGCGGATTATCGACGGTACTGTGACGCGGCAGTGGCCAGCGGCCATTCGCCACGTCCCCCAATCGGGTTGTTTAACGTGTTGGTCGCCGACGAGGCCAGTGAGGCTGAGGAACTAGGAGCCATACACCTTGGCGCGATGTTTGATTCGGTCGATCGGCATTATCGTTTCTCTGACGGTCACCTTTCGTCTGTGAAAGGCTACGAATTCTACGCCAAGCTGGCCAAAACCTACACAAAACTGAGTGCCGATGAGCAAGCCAAAGCGAAAGCCGTCGAGTTTTATCGCAGCCTGCATGCCGCCGGGACTCCTGCCCAGGTGCTAGAGAAATTCCGCTTCATTCATGAGACCGTCCCGCTCGAACATGCGATCGGCACCTTTGCCTTCGGCGGCCTGCCATATCCCAAACTGGAGCGCAGCTTCAAACTGTTCGCCGAGAAGGTTTTACCGGTACTGCAGACCGATCCGGCGTTTAAGCTGCCGAAGGACCACATCGGCTACAAATATACCGCGGAGGCGAGCGCGCACGCGTAACGGCAGTAAAATGTATCCAGTCCTGTTAGCTTGTCCAACAGTGACACCCAACGAACCACCAGTTTCAACTTAAGCTGCGGGCTGGGCAGTAATTCTCTCTCCCTCCAGGAGAGGGCGAGGGTAAGGGAATCGAATAAGGAATTTTACTTTCTTTCTCCCCTCATCCTGACCTTCTCCCGGGTGGGAGAAGGAACCCAAATCCCGCTTCCAGCCATACGGACGGTATCTGCCTTTAAGTTGTGACCAATAATGACGTTACACGCGACGTCTCTATAGAAAGGCTCTGAATTATGCGACTCGCATACATGCCCGACACGCATTTTGGCGAATACAATCAGCCAACTCCCGGCTCTCGCGAGGTGTCGCAAGCCGCAGACCATCTGTTGCTCGAAGCCGAAACTGCCGAACGAGTCGGCTTCGACGGCATTTGGTTACCCGAGCGTCATGCACGGACAGAGACGTTTTTTCCCTCGACCGTCATTTTGGCCACGGCTATCGCCGCCCGTACCTCTCGTGTCCATATCGCCAGCACCGTCATCCAGCCGACCTACCACCACCCTGTCCATCTCGCTGAACAGCTTGCCCTCATAGACCAACTATCGAAAGGTCGGCTGATTTTTGGGGCTGGGGTTGGCTATCACGAAGACTATTTCCATCTATTCGATGTTCCGATGCAACGGCGCGGCAAGCGCTTCGAAGAAGCTATGCAGGTGATTAACGGGGTCTGGACCCAGGACCAGTTTTCGTTTCAGGGACAGTTTTTCCAGTACGACAACATTCGTCTCACCCCCAAACCCTATCAACAGCCCAGACCGCCAATTTGGATTGGCGCGTTTTATGACAAAGGCATCGAACGGGCGCTGGATTGGGATGGCTGGGTCTGGTGGTTCCCCAGTGAGATCGACAGCGCCGCGCAGAAAATCGACCACTGGCGCGAGCAAGCATACAAGCGGGGCAAAAAGAACTGGTGCGTCGCGCTCGCCTATGAAGGGTGGGTCGGTGACGACGAAGCGGAAATCCGCAAACTCCAAGGGCAGCGCTGGGTGAGTGAGGCGAGTTTTTATGAGCAACACGGCATGACCCCCGATATCGCGGAGCAACCGACCGAGCGAATGGAGAGGCAGTTTCTGATTCTGGGTCCACCCCAGAAATGGATCGATCGGTTAGGAGAAGCGCAAGAACGGCTGAGACCGGACTACATGTGTATCCGCACCCGTAATCCCCGCCCACCGACAGGCTACTATCCCAGCAAAACAGAATTTCTCGAATGTATTCAGCGGCTCGGGGAAGAAGTCATTCGCTATTTCCAGAAAGGTCCGGCTTCCCATCTACGCTAAAACGACAACGGGACGCGTAGCACCAGATCGCCGATTCGTCGGTCATTACCGATGTGAATCAGCGGTCTGGCCGTCGAATACGAGACGTCCAGCCGCCTCTTGTGCCTGGATACGCGCAGTCAGGAGCGGCGAGAGTTCAATCAGCCGCTGCTCCGGGAACTTTCCCAATTCCAACCCTGGACGCAGGAAAAACTCCTCTGGCCGGTCAACTCCCAAATAACTTTTCACTGGCAACGGGTCTGATGCTCCGAAGCTTGCTTCGTTCAGGTTTCTTGGGTAGCGGAAGGGAATGGCAGAAAGCAAGTATGTCCACAAGAGTCATAACGTTTCGGTGTTGCTCTATCATGTGG
>JBFWXH010000179.1:0-5560 GCA_050187625.1 Binatia bacterium | reverse complement strand
ATACCCATCCTGCTTTCGACGTCCACTTGCTCACGCCACGGCTGTGGAAACAGCACTTCGCGGAGAACCCCTTGCGCTCGGATCTCGATCGCTGCCGTCAATAACGTCGCCTTTTGACCGCTTACGGAGATCCGACGCTGGTAATCACTATCTCGATACGATGTCGCGTCAAGCACGCCAGCTCAGCTTTCAACTCATCCCGTTTGATAATCAGGTTCGGGCAAAACGGAGCCGGTGGACGTTCAGGGTGCAACTCAGTTTCCATTGTCAGGGCCGTCTCTAGCTGCTGTAACCAGGCCGCC
Source organism: Binatia bacterium (assembly GCA_050187625.1). Lineage (GTDB taxonomy): Bacteria > Desulfobacterota > Binatia > Bin18 > Bin18 > JBFWXH01. Next base: position 5,258 of record JBFWXH010000179.1, on the reverse strand, counting down.
AGTCCGTCCACCGTTCGCGCGTTGGCGACGGGAAAGGCGCCGATGACGCCGCTACAGCAGGCGGCAATGACGAGATCAGGCCCCGACACGGATAACATGGGTGCGGCAATGAGGGGCAGCCGCAAGCGTGAGGCAAGGTGCTCTGGTAGCCGTGGGTCGTTCGTTAGTTGGTCCCGAGTCATCGTTACCGTGCTCCTCTCTGTGCCAAGCCGGCTCTCTGTGATCAACGAATATATTCGCGGAGGTCGACTGTACTGCTATCATTGCTAGCGATTCACACAAGAGAGGAGACCCACAACATGAAGCTTGGACTACTGTGTGGAACTATGGGACCACGTTTAGACATGGACCTCATCCTTGAAGCTGAGCGTCTCGGCTTTGATTCCGTGTGGACCGGGGAGGCCTATGGCTCGGATGCGGTGACGCCGTTGGCATGGATAGGCGCTCGGACAACCAAAATCAAACTGGGCGCTGCTATCTTACAGATGCCAGCCCGGACGCCGGCGATGACAGCGATGACCGCCATGACGCTCGATGCGCTCTCGGGTGGCCGTTTTCTGCTCGGCGTTGGCCCCTCTGGGCCGCAAGTAGCCGAGGGTTGGCACGGCATGGCCTACGGGAAACCCCTGGCTCGCACGCGTGAATACATCAGTATTATTCGCCAGGTTCTCACTCGCAACGCGCCACTGCAACACGAAGGCCAGTTCTATCAGATTCCCTACCATGGACCAGACGCCACTGGCTTAGGTAAACCCCTCAAGAGCATCCTGCATGGCCGCGCCGACATGAAAATCTATACCGCGTCGATCAGTCCCAAGAGTCTCGAGTTAGCGGGAGAAATTGCTGACGGCACGATGCCGATCTGGATGAATCCCGAAGCGCCTCAGGTGTTTCTTCCTCATTTGGAACGTGGCTTTACCAAAGCCGCTCAGGGCAAAACATTGGCCGATTTCGATCTCGCTCCGTTTGTCACCTGTGTCGTTGGCAGCGACCTGGATGCGTGTCGCGCCCCAGTCAAAGCGAATCTGGCGCTCTACATCGGTGGTATGGGTGCGCGGACGCAGAATTTCTATAATGAGCTGACGAGGCGCATGGGCTATGAGGAGGCAGCCGCAAAAATTCAGGACCTGTATCTGCGTGGGCAAAAAGCCGCAGCTATTGCGGCGGTGCCCGATCAACTCGTCGACCAGGTGGCTCTGGTTGGACCACGCGAGCGTATCGCCGAGCGTGTCCAGGCGTGGAAAGCCTGTCCGGCGACAAGCATGCTGATCGGAACAACGCAGCCAGAAGCACTGCGACTCCTAGCGGAGCTGTGTCTCTAGTGTGTGGCTTGAGGGTTCGACGACTCAAGCGCAGGTTTTCCCGCGCGATGGCGAGGATGTATGACAATGTCTTGGTAAAAAAATTGTCGCTTTTTCCTGCATTCTGGCTTTTACCGGAATGACGACTCAGCTTCTCTCGTGATTCCGGTCAAGGCCACAGGCCGCGACCCGGACTCCAGAAGTTTGTCAGGCGCCCCAGTGGGGAACATCTCTTGTCTGTTGCACGGTGCTTTGGTAGTATTTCTTTACGCGCTTTTCCTTCCGTTTCGTGAGTTGGTTCGACAGGCCCCTGGAACCGTACTCGTGGTTTCCGGGGCCTTTTTTTGGAGGTTAGAGGTGACAAAGTTGTTCGTTGGTAATCTTCCGTTCAGTGCGACAAACGAAGCACTAGAAGCATTGTTCGAGCAGGCCGGAACCGTCGCGTCGGTTGACATTCTCACGGATAGACAAACCGGACGCTCTCGGGGATTTGGCTTTGTTGAAATGAATAATCAACAAGAGGCAGAAGACGCGATTAACCGTTTCAACGGGTATGAGATGCAAGGGCGCGCACTCACCGTGAACATTGCCAAACCGCGAGAAGATCGCGGTGGTGGTGGTGGCGGTGGTGGGCGACGTTCATTCGGTGGCGGTGGAGACCGCAAGTTTGGTGGCCGGTCTGGGGGTGATGGTGGCCGCGACCGTCGGTGGTAGTCAGACAGGGGGAGGAAAACGCGAATAGGCGTTTTGCTTTTGTGACAGTCAAATACGCCCCGTGGCACTGCCGAGTTCCCCGGGGCTTTTTGTTTGTCGGGAGGGCCTCCCAGCTAAAGGAACGTTTCTCCTTAACAATAATTACCTCGAACTGTCGGGGACATGCAATTAGCGCCGGTCATACAACCACGTGATCAAGCGCCTCGCCGCACTTTGGACAACGGATAATCAGCTCTCGCGTTTCCTCTTCTGCACTCTCGGCGACCTGACGTCGACGCGTGCGGACCAACAGTTCACGTTCATGGCGCTTTAACAGCTCCTCCCGCCGCTTCTGGACCGGAGCTTGGGCAGATTTGGCGGCTGTCTTGGCAGGACCTCCTGTGCCTCTGGTACTTTCGCTTTTTGGCATTGTCTTACCTCCTTCTCTCACACTCTTGTCAACATGATTACCAGCCATCAAGACACTACAACAGAACAAGCGATATATGCGAGTTATAGCGTCTTTGGCAAGAGCAAATTCGGGACCATAATTGTCTGATCGTTGGAGGTCTTCCTCACCACGCTGAACCTCGCGATCCATCTTGATCGTCTTTGCTCGTTTTGACAAACACCCAGAGCTTTGAGAGAAAAAATTTCTCATATTTGCCAAGAGTGAGCATCTACGTGCGCTTTAATTCCTACAATTGAGAATACAGCGACGCAAGACATTGCAGCTTTCATCGCGGTTTTGTATAGCTCGGAAATGGAGGGGACACACATGAAACAACTTCATACTGAACGTGAACAACGCTTTATCGATCTTGCGGCATCCTTGGCCGAAGAATTTGCTCCTCGCGCCGCTGCCTATGACGAGAACCAGACCTTTCCGCACGAAAACTACCAACGGTTGCGAGACACTCGCTACACGCTTTTGACCATTCCAGAGGAATTGGGCGGCTTGGGGGGCTCCATGCTTGAGCGCATCAAAGCGCAAGAGCGACTCGCACAGGGTTGCGGGGCGACAGCTCTGGCCATCAATATGCATTTTAATGTATTGGGTCTGTTGATCGATTTGTGGCGCAAAGACAAAGACCCGAAAATCGAGGCCAAGCTGCGCCAGGTCGTGGAAGGTCGATTGATTTGTGGCGGGACCGGCTCCGAACCCGACAATGCCGTGTCGGTGCTGAAGCCACGCACAGTGGCAACGCGGGTCGACGGGGGGTGGCGCGTCAATGGGCGCAAAATCTTCGCCACCCAAAGTATCGCTCTCGATCTGTATTTCGCCGAGGCGACGTGGGAGGATGCCCCACAAGGGCCAACGATCATCACCTTTTTCATTTCGCCGCGCGAAACCCCGGGTGTGACGTTCAAGGACGACTGGTATGTGATGGGTATGCGCTCGACCGCCTCGCGCGGGGTCGAATTAAAGGATGCCTTCGTTCCTGACGCCGCGGTTGTCCTGCAACGCCCGGTCTTTACCCGTGGTGGTATCACTCACTTGTTTATTCGTGCCCCGTTTACCATCGCAGGACCGTACATTGGCATTGCCGTGGCAGCACGGAATTTTGTGGTCGACTTCATGAAGGAGCGGCCACGCTTTCCTCTCAAACAGCCGATGAGTCATTTGCCCAGTGTCTACAACAAAGTTGGCGAGATGGAAATGTTGATCGAAGCCGCGCGGGCAGTGATGTGGAAAGTTGCCGCGGAAGTGGAAACCGATGACCCTCGCAACTGGACGCGCAAAAGTGTGGCCGCACGTATGGTCGCGATGGAAAATTCCGTGCGAGTGGTCGACTTGGCCATGCGGGCAGTCGGCGGCGTGTCGTACTACAAACGCTTTCCGTTGGAGCGCTATTTTCGCGACGTCCGGGCAGGCTTGTTCCATCCCTTCGATAGTGATGAAACTCTGGAGTTCCTGGGCAAAAGCGCCTTTGGCATTTCATTGGTAGACGAAGACGCGATCTGGGCTTCTTAAGCAGGAGGACACGATATGGCGCAGTCCAGTTCGAGCCCGATGAACCGCGTGCTACGCAGTGACCTGATTGGCTGCGGCAAAGAAGATCTGCCGACTCCGGCGCTGTTGATTGATATGGATTTGCTGGAGAGAAACATCGCCACGATGAGTCGGTACGTGCACAGCAAAGGGATTCAGCTACGACCACATGCCAAGTCGCACAAGTGTCCGGAAATCGCCCGGCGGCAACTCGCCGCGGGTGCGGTCGGCGTATGCGCCGCGACCATCACGGAAGCGGAAGCGCTCGCCGCTGCGGGGATCTCAGGCATACTGATTACGTCGGAGATGGTCGGTCGTAATCGGATCGAACGACTCGTCCGTTTGACTGCCACCCAGCCCGACACGCTATCGGTAGTTGATAATCCTGTACATGCACGCCAGCTCAGTGACAGTGCCGTTGCAGCGGGTGTTCCCCTCAATGTCTTGCTCGACCTCGATCCCGGGCTTCACCGGACTGGCATTCTCCCGAGCGAGAATGCCTTCGCGCTGGCCCAACTGCTGATGCAGCTGCCCAATCTTCGACTCCGGGGCGTCCAGTGCTACAGCGGCAACACCGCACACGTCGTCGGCTATGAAGCGCGGCGCGCGCACTCGGAGCAGGCGATGTCCCCCGCGCTAGAATTCTTCTCCCGTCTGCAACGCAACGGATTCCCGGTCGAAATTATGACCGGTGGTAGCACGGGCACCTACAACATCGATAGTGAGTTCCCGGGTATGACCGAGCTGCAAGTCGGCTCGTATGTGTTCATGGATATTGAGTACCGTGATATTGGCGGCGAACGGGGCGCGATCTACGACGATTTCGTGCATTCGCTGACGGTGTTAGCCACGGTGATCAGTCGCAGTCATGATGGACTCGCAACCGTCGATGCAGGGCTGAAAGCGTTTGCGACTGACCGGGCGTTTGGTCCAGAGGTGAAAGATCTGCAAGGCGTCGAGTATCGCTTCGCCGGCGATGAGCATGGGTTCTTGCTATTGCATAATCCGAGTCGACCGGTCGCGTTGGGAGACAAACTAGAATTTCTCGTGCCCCATTGCGATCCAACAGTGAATTTGTACGACCAGGTGTTTTGCTTGCGCGGTAATTACGTCGAGGCAGTGTGGCCAATCGCACGCGGATACGCCTATAGGGACGCTACAGCAAGATGTGGAGTTTGAGAGAAACCTGTATACTCCTGGAAGACTCACAGGAAGGAGGAGCACCTCCTCATGTTAAGTGACGAGGATTATCAGGAAGCCGTGCGGCGCTA
>JBFWXH010000178.1:0-5587 GCA_050187625.1 Binatia bacterium | reverse complement strand
AACATTCGCCTAAAATCATTGCGCTCGCTCCTGGGACTCGCCCCTTCTGTGGGGCATTCCCCTGCAAGCCTCTATCAGAGCAAAACCGCTGAAATCATGAAAGATTCCCACCTTTACAGGGATGCCCCCAATCCCCTATTCCTACCATGACATAATGGTTTGCCTGCAGCGCAGTTCCGGCATAGAGTTTCCTCATGGGCTCGTCTGCGCGCCGGGCGATATCCTTATAGAGGGAGAGAAGCGGCAATGGAGCGAATGACGAAAGAAGCATGTCTGCAATTTTTACGCAGTCCTGTGCGGACCGGTAAGCTGGCCACGGTGCGCCAGGATGGACGCCCCCTGATCGTGCCGGTGTGGTATGACCTGGAGGGAGAAACCCTCGTGTTCATGACGGCGCCGGACTCAATGAAGGCACGAAACATGCACCGTGATCCACGGATCAGTCTGTGTGTAGATGATGAGGTAACGCCGTTCGCGTATGTCGAAGTCGAAGGCACGGTCGTCATGCTCGCCGACGCGGACCAAGCCCGCTATTGGGCGACCCGCATTGGCGGGCGCTATATGGGGCAGGAGTTAGCGGAGACCTACGGGAGGATCAACAGCGGCGGCGGCGAGCTGATCGTACGGGTCACGCTGACGCAGGTGCACGGATACAAAGATATCACGGGGCGGTACCCGCAGCCGGCGCCGCTGCACGGACCGTCGCGGTAACGCAGAGGCAACAGGGGAAGGGGACAGGGTTTGGCGTATGCCGGTGGGTATTTTCTTTGCCCGTGAGGAAACCGGACAAGGGATAACTCAAGACTTGACTCTCTCCCTTGTCCGCGGCGCGGTGTCTGATAGCCGCCTGTATGTAAAGTTTCTCTAGTCGAGATAAGATTTCGAAACAGTTTTGGCGCTTCGGTTGCAGCAAATGTAAAGAAATAACCCGTGAGTTTGGAAGGGGGCCAGGAGCCGGATATACTGCGGGCTGATGTCGAGATATACGGCAAATAACGGGATAGCTGCGAGAGCAATTTCTCCTCAAGCACGAGAGAAGGGCAGATATGTTGGAGATTGCGTTGTGTCTCATTGAGGGCTGGTGGCGAGATATACAGCAGAACGCCAAGCGGGATACTCAATAGTTTGGCAGTGAGGAACAACGGGTGATCCTCTATTTCCTTGATCTTGTGGGCGTCGCCGTCTTCGCGGTGAGCGGAGTGCTCGCGGCGCGTAGCAGGGAGTTGGATCTCCTGGGGGTCATCGTCATTGCGGCTATTACGGCCATCGGAGGAGGCACTCTACGGGATCTCCTCTTGAATCGGCATCCGATCTTCTGGATTACGGATGCCCAGTACCTGACGGTCATCATTGCGTCCGCTTTGCTGACCGTCGGTTACGTGCGGGTACGGCCACCGCCAGGGAACGCGCTCCTCGTAGCTGACGCCCTCGGATTGGCGCTGTTTGCGCTGTCTGGAGCCCAGGTGGCAGAAGCGGCGCAGTGCCCACCAATTATCGTGGTACTGATGGGCACGATGACCGGTGTAGCTGGAGGCGTCCTGCGGGATGTCATCACGGCGCAGGTGCCCCTCATCCTGAGGCGAGACCTCTACGCCACGGCCGCAATCGTGGGCGTCGCTATCTACCTGCTCTTGCAAGCGTTTGGGTTGCCACGTTCGTGGGCGTTTGGGGCCGGTGTGGTTGTGGTGATAGCGCTTCGGTTGCTTGCCATTCGGTGGGGCTTGCAACTGCCTATCTTCCGCATGCCCTAGCGATAAACCATGGAACGGGCCGAACAACGGCACGAAGCCGACGCGCTGAAGCGCGCGGCTCTTACCTCGTGTTAGCCTTCCTGCAACACAATGCCTCAAAGTGTTGCAAATCCAGCCTCACACTGTTCGCTAGATAAAGATTGACAGTCGGAGACACATAGCTTTCCACGTTACGACAACTCACGTTGCAGCATGTACGCCATATAATTCTGCAAATTGCACCTGCCCTCTTCTCCGTCGCTTTCACGTCTCCTAATGCCTTACAATTATGAAACGCCCCACGAAGACCACTCCGACCGAGGAAGCCTACAGCGAGTTGCAGCGGGCCTATGATGTCTTTAACCGGGAATTGTTCGGCGGGCAGTTGCCGCCGTGTCTGATTACCCTGCAACGCAAGAATCGCACCTATGGGTATTTCTGTGGCGACCGCTGGGCACACCACGCGGGCACGATCCGCGATGAGATCGCGCTCAACCCGGTGCATTTTCGGACGCGGGGGGTGGAGGCGGTGTTATCGACGCTGGTGCATGAGATGGTGCATCTCTGGCAGTTTCATTGTGGGATGCCGAGTCGCAATGGCTATCATAACCGAGAATGGGCAGAGAAAATGGGCCGCGTGGGGCTGATCCCGTCTGACACCGGCGAGCCGGGCGGGAACCGGACTGGGCAGCGGGTGAGTCATTACATCCAGGAAGATGGGCCGTTTGCTAAGGCCTGTCAGTCGTTGCTGGCGACGGGGTTTGTGGTGTCGTGGCACGACCGCGCGCAGGATGATGCGGAGGGCCGAGCACGCGCCCGGCAGAAGGCCAATACGCGGACGAAGTATACCTGTCCGGGCTGTGGGCTGAATGCCTGGGCCAGGGCGCAGGCAGTGTTCCGCTGTGGCGTGTGTGACGAGGCCTTGCTGGCCCAGGATGCCGGGGAAGGTGGAGCCACATGACGACGACGTTGGTCGAGCAGACAGAACGGGCGCTGACCGCGCCGCAGTTTCGCGCGCTGAGCGCAGTGCCACCCGAGCTGGAGTGGTTTGCCAACATCACCAATCCCCGGACGCGGGTAGCCTATGAGTATGATGTCAAGGCATTTGCCCGGTTTGTGGGGATTCAGACGCCGGAGGAGTGTCGACTCGTGACGCGGGCGCATGTGATCGCCTGGCGCAAGGAGTTAGAGGGGCACGGGCTGGCGGATGCTTCGATTCGCCGCAAGCTGTCGGCGCTGTCGTCGTTTTTTGACGGGCTGTGTGAACGGAATGCGGTGGCAGACAACCCGGTGCATGGGGTGGAACGACCCCGGTCGTCGAGTCATGAAGGACTCACGCCAGCCCTGAGCGATGCGCAGGCGCGACGGCTGTTGAATGCGCCGGACGCGGGGACGCTGAAGGGAAAGCGGGACCGGGCGATTCTGTCGACGCTGGCCCATCATGCGCTGCGGCGGGCGGAATTGTGTGGCCTGCGGGTGAAGGATGTCCAGCAGCGGCATGGGCTCGTCCATCTGCGGATTCACGGGAAACGGGGGAAGATTCGCTTTATTCCCATGCACCCGGAGACGCAGCGGATCCTCGCGGAATATCTGGAGGCAGCGGGGCATGGGCAAGACCTGGGCGGGCCGCTGTTCCGGCCCGTGAAGAACAATACGACGGGCACGCTGCGCAAGGCGCTCGATCCGCGCTCGGTGCTGCGGGATGTGGTGCAGCACTACGCGAAGGCGGTGGGGCTATCGGAGCAGGTCCAGGGGCTGTGTACGCATTCCTTGCGGGCGACGGGAGCAACCAATGCGCTGGAGCACGGGGCGGACATTGCGGAGGTCCAGGCCTGGCTCGGGCATGCGGATATTTCCACCACCCGGCTCTATGATCATCGGCGACGACGCCCCGAGGAGAGCCCGACCTTTCGGGTGCGGTTCTAAGGTTCAATCTGCGAATTCGAATTTGATTATGCATACTATATGTAGTAGGGATATTTTATTTTTCTCTATATATGGTATATTATTGTAAACATTTTAAGCCGTTCCAACATGAACAGTATTATCTTCCATTCCCTTTACACAGATCCAGCATTCAATTCTTTTAAGCACAGTTTGTTTTACTTTGATAAACTCGTTATTCCTGAAGGTGGCTTCATTTTTGCCAAACCAGGGCCTAACGAGACGTCCACGTCACATGCATACCTTGTGAGTCTTGTTCCAGAACAAGCGTATAACGATATACAAGCTCTCACGGCAATAGGAGCCATTGAAACGATAGACGCAGAGCATACAGGAAGCGAACTGAAATTTGAACAAATAGTGCAGTTTGTTTATCGAGAGACAAAAGGAAAAAATAATCTAGGCAACTACACTCCCGCAGAAATCACTTCCGTATTCCAGTTCCTGGATTTCGTAGAACCAGAGCGGCTCCTATCGAACTCTTTAGCTGTTGAGATGGCACAAGAAATTGCTTTGGTGATAGGCGTATTTTGTCTTCAGCTGATGGCATACGAGAAAAAAATTGCATGTCTCGACAATCAACTGACCTTTGATGCAGTATCTCTTGGTGTTCAGCGTATTCTTGATGACAAAAGCGTCCGAGCGTCTTTTCAGAGCGCTGGGTTTCACAGGTACAAGAGTACCCTCCTCGCACAGAGACTGCTTTCCCTTAATTTGCCATCGTTTGAGTTCCGCTCTTTCCAGGACGTACTAGAGTTAAAGGAAAAATTTCGGGATGAGATAGGGGCATTTCGTACGGAAATGGATCGCTTTGCCTTGGAAATCGAAAAGACTCCGCTGGATGCAGATTTTCTCCCGTATCTGAAGATTTTTGCTGACAGTAAGATTCACCCCCAGGTCGAGGAACTCAAGAGGAAAATTCGCTTGTCCCCATCCTCTTTCTTAGGAACGCTCCTCAACACTTCTCTGGCTGGGGTTAGCCTGTACGCAGATGCGAACAGTATTTTTTCTCATCATGTTACAACAGCAGTTATTCTTGGTAGTGCGATTCATTTGAGCAAAGAAATTAAGGAACTGTTATCAACGAGAGAAGAAGCGATGCGAAACGGCCTCAGTCTCTTGCTGAAGGTGAAGTAACTAGAATTCCCAATTCTCCATCTCATGGAAGAACATAACCGTAAGTGTGAGAGAATGATAGAAATCTGCTATTGAAATCTCACCTGTGACTGAAGGTTAGAGATAAGAGACCGAGCGCAGAATTTTCCGAAGAAATTATAAATATAATGACAATTTTGAGGCTGCTTACCCTACATTCTAGTTAAGGAAAGTTTTGGAAATGGTGCTCACAAAGGCTCAACTGGCTGAGATGAAAGAGGATGAATTACGGACGGATGTTCTGATCCCCTTGTTCAGGGCGATGGGTTTCCAGGATGTACACCACCATCATGGTGGGTCGGGAGAACGAGGCAAAGACATCATCATGTGGCGTCCGGAAGGCCTTCGAGAGCGCGTTAACTACGCTGTTGTAGCGAAAGCAGACAAAATCTCAGGAAAAACTTCGGGGAACTCAAGTATTGGGGAGGTCCGTTTTCAAATAGAGCAATGCTTTAATGAACCCTATGCTGATCCAAGAACGACAAAAGAAGAAAAGATAGAGCGCTGTTGGGTAGTTTCTTCAAAAGATATCAAGAAGGAAGCGAAGGAGGCCATTAAAGGCAACCTTGAAAAAAGCAACTTAGACAAGATTACGGATTTCATTGATGGAGACCAACTGTGGGAACTCATCGAACGTAACCGCACACGTGGGGTGCAGGCTACCGTGCTACGAGCGGAGGAGCAGTTAGGGGCAGGAGCGAGGGGGCTGGGCTTTTGCAGATGGCTGCCGAGCAAGCCGCAGTTAAGTAGTCCAACAC
>JBFWXH010000177.1:0-5611 GCA_050187625.1 Binatia bacterium | reverse complement strand
CGACGGTCGGTATCAATGAAGACGTGATTAAGCGGTACGTGGAATTTCAAGAAAAGGTAGATAGAGGGCAAGTGCAACTCACTTTCGGGTTCTGAGGAAGTGCCACGGGCGTAAGCCCGTGGGTATCGACTTCCCCATTGCCCTTTTTCGCGCTTTCTTGCTACTTGCCTGGCATCGTTTGGATTCGTGGGTTATGATCCGTTCATGTATCCTGAAATCGTAAGTATCGGACCTGTGACTATCTATAGTTACGGCGTAATGATGGCGTTAGGTTTTTTAGCAGCTGGCTGGACAACGGGAAAGGAACTGGTACGTCAGGGAAAAGATCCTGCCTTTGCTTCGACGCTGGTCCTGTGGGCTGCGGTAGGAGGATTAGTCGGCGCTCGGGTACTATTTATTGTTGAACAGTGGCGCGAATTCGTTGTTGATCCCCTGTCGTTAATTTTCACCGGTGCTGGGTTTACGTGGTACGGTGGGCTGATTGGTGGAGTGGTGGGAGTGACACTCTGTATTCGCCGCTACGGATTCTCCTGGATTGAGATTATGGATGCAATTGCTCCTGGCATAGCCCTCGGCCACGGAATTGGTCGGATTGGTTGCCACCTCGCTGGGGATGGGGACTGGGGCCCACCCACCGATCTGCCGTGGGGAGTTGCGTACACGAACGCAATTGTCGGCTGGCCTCCCCCGGGACAGCCGCCCGATGTGCGAGTTCACCCCTCTGCTCTTTATGAGGCGATTGCCTATGTTCTAATCTTCGCGCTCCTTTGGAGCCAACGTGCCAAGCCCCGTCCAGTGGGGTCGCTTTTCTGGGGCTATTTATTACTGTCGGGGCTCGCACGTTTCCTGATTGAATTCCTGCGTATTAACCCGCCGCTTATTCTCGGGCTCTCTGAGGCGCAAATTATTAGTATTGGCTTGATGGTCGTTGGGGCCGTCATGCTGACAAAACGTGATTTGTCACGTGAGCCTGCGAGACCGGTAGGCGGGACTCCACGGATTGCTCGGGAGAAATAGAGGTGAGGCGGGTACTTCCTTTTGTGCTCATTGTTATTGTGTGTGGCCTGTTGTTCACCTTTGCTCGTGGTCCAGAAAAGGGCGGGAAGCCAGCACCGGAGTTTGTCCTCCCTGACTTACAAGGACAGGTGGTGCGCTTGTCTCAGCTCAAAGGCAAGATCGTGATGCTCAACGTATGGACCACCTGGTGCCCACCCTGCCGCAAAGAAATGCCGACGATGGAAAAGCTTCATCGTCGCTTTCAAGACAGCGACTTCGTCTTGCTGGCCGCTAGTCAAGATGTTGATGGTAAGAGTACTGTCCTGCCGTATTTGCGAGAAGGAGGGTACACCTTTCCTGTCGTGCTCGATGTGAATGGAGAGCTAGGGCGTAAATACGGGGTTACGGGCTATCCAGAGACGTTCATCATTGACCGGCAAGGAAGAATCGTACATCACCACATTGGCTATAACGACTGGTCGTTGCCAACAGTTGAAGCTTCACTTCGTCGGCTACTCAATCAAGGTGATTGGGTGCCGTGGTCAGATGGCCAGGGGGCTGGCGAACATTCGCCGCTCCAGAAGTAAGAGCTTGTCTCGAAAAAAGTTCTACACGTAATCACGGACCTGACCGCGATTTTGCGGACACGCACTGCAACCTGATTGTACGTTAGGCGTAGGCCACAACGAACGGCCAACGTAGAGAATTGCGGCGACAACGATTGCGAGAACAAAGAAGGTTTGGCTGTCCATAATTGGTTAGTCCTGTGCCTAGCCCCAAATTCTGCTGCCGACTTGATACACCACCAATGCACTGAGATAAGCTAAGCCGGTCATGTAGAGAAAGGTAAACCCTGCGTAACCCCAGGAGTTGGTCTCACGCTTAATGGTTGCCAAGGTTGCTCCGCACTGACAGCAAAGAGCAAAAAATACCATAATCGACAGCGCCACGACTGGTGTGTAGACGGGGCGACCATCTGGCCATCGTTCCGCCCGCATAGCTGAACGTAATTCGGTGCTGCTTTCGTCTTGTTCATTACCGAGATTATAGATGGTCCCAAGTGCAGCAATGATCACTTCACGAGCAGGAAAGCTCGCTAAAGTGGCCATGCCAATCTTCCAATCCCACCCTAAGGGACGGACAAGCGGTTCAATAAAGTGACCTGCTTGTCCCAGATAACTTTCGCGCAAATGGATTCCCGCCTCTTCCGTAGAGATCTGGGCGTGTTCTTCTTCTGTCGTTGCGGCTGCATGTTTTTCCTGGAATGCAAGGGTTGTACTTGCATGGCGTGGATAGTAGGAAAGTGCCCACACCACAATGGTTGTTGCCAGAATAATAGTTCCGGCACGACGAAGAAACGCAAGACTGCGATCGTACATACGAAATAGCACCACACGCCACGCTGGGACTTTGAACGGTGGCAATTCCAATAAGAATGGCACCGACTCGCCACGTAACACAGTTTGCTTGAGCAGCAACGCAATTGGTGGAGCAACAATGAGCCCAAGACAATACAGGACAAACAGTGTAACCCCTTGCAACCCCACGATACCCCACAGGGTGTGATTGGGAATGAAGGCAGAGATTAGCAGCACATAAACAGGTAAGCGTGCACTACAACTCATTAACGGTGCAATCAAAATAGTAGCGATGCGGTCACGATGATTATCGATCGAGCGTGTCGACATTATCCCTGGTACTGCACAAGCAAACGATGATAAGAGCGGAATAAAACTACGCCCCGACAGGCCGAAACTGGCCATAACACGATCCATGAGAAATGCCGCGCGTGCCATGTAGCCTGAATCTTCGAGTATCGCGATGAGCCCGAATAAGATGGCAATCTGTGGTACGAAGACAACAACTGCACCAACCCCACCAATAAGACCGTCTACGATAAGGCTGCGCAGTGGGCCGTCCGCAAGGAGGTTTCCCACATACGCCCCTGCTGCTTGGAAGAATGTATCGATCGCATCCATCAGAGGCGCGGCCCACGAGAAGATCGACTGAAATGTCAGAGCCATCGCGACCAAAAACACGACGAGACCCCATACCTTGTGGGTGACGATAGTATCGATGCGGTCAGTCCAGGTCGGATTGGCAGTGAGTGGTTGACGGACAGTGGTTGCGACCGTCTCGGCAATCCATTGATAACGGACGTTAGTCTCAATCTGTGGGACCGGCGTGCCTGCGCGTGTGAGACGTTCTCGGCTCGCACGCGTCGCCTGCATCAGGGACTCACCAAATCGCGTAGAAAGATCTCGCTCGATCGAGCCTTCAGCGTCGATCAATAGCCGAGTGGCCAAAAATCGTGAAATCGAAGGAGAACCGTTGAGCGGAGGCAATGTCTCTGTCAGGGCCTCAATTTCGCGAGAGAACTCCGCAGGAAAATGGATACATGGAGTGCTAGGGGAGGGATTTTTGATCACCTGTTGTAAGGCCTGTTGTAACGTAGCCAGGCCAATGCGACGGACTGCATGGACCGGAATAACTGGGACTCCCAACCGTTTTCCTAGCGCCTCGTAGTCAATGATGATTCCCTGTTTTTGCGCGAGATCGACCATTGTTAAGGCGACAACCACTGGACGACCGGTTTCGATGACCTGCGTCAACAAATAGAGATTGCGATCGAGATTGCTTGCATCAAGAACAAACAGTACCGCATCCGGTGTTGGAATGTCTTTCCCGTATCCAAGGAGGATGCTGACCGCAAGCATTTCGTCGGGGGCCCGTGGAGCTAACGAGTATGTTCCTGGCAGATCAACCGCAAGAAAACGCTCGCCTGCAACTGTAAATTCTCCCATAGCGCTTTCAACCGTGACGCCAGGATAATTCCCTGTATGCTGCGTAAGTCCGGTGAGCGCATTGAAAAGAGTGGTTTTCCCAGTGTTAGGATTCCCAATAACCGCGATAATTGGACGCTGCTTAGGAGACCGACGAGTTGCGTCTAGTTGATTGACAGGGGAAGGGGGGATAGAGGCCGTTAGGGCCATGATCGTGTCCGAGTCGCGTTATATAGAATCAAGCACGATACGCTGCGCTTCCTTGCGCCGAAGGGCAATGTTGAAACCGCGAATCCGTATCTGCATGGGATCACCGAGTGGCGCAAACCGCACAACCTGTACTGCTTGTCCTGGAGTAAATCCCAGCTCTGATAAACGTTGAGCGATATTATCCAAACCGCTAATTGAGTGGATACGCCCTTCTTGAGCTGGTAAAAGATCTGCGAGTGTTTTGTTCACAAGGACAAATGATAATGATTTTCAATTTCATTGTCAATCAAAATATTATAAGCTCCTTTCGATTGAGGTCTCTCTTCTTGCGTGCCCTGCATTGGCAAAAAGTATGCTAGAATATATGAGTGCTTTTTGTTATGCGGAGAGCTGCAGAATTTCTATCTTTAGATAGGGAGAGTTATGCAACAACGACGGCAAAGAACGCTTTGGGGGATGCTTGCTTGTGCTGGCGTCATAGTGGTCGTCTTCTTTGGAGGGCAAGGATTACAGAAGGTGTTAGCGGTCGGACCTGACCCATATGAAGGTTTGGAAGCCTTCACTGATGTCCTTGCAGTCGTGCAGAAAAACTATGTGGAAGAGGTCAAAACCCAAAAACTGATGGAAGGGGCGATTAACGGCATGTTAACCGCTCTCGATCCGCATAGTTCCTACCTTACGCCAGAGTCCTACAAGGAACTGCAGGTCGACACGGAGGGAAGCTTTGGCGGCCTGGGGATTGAGATTACCGTCCGTGATGGAGTTTTGACGGTGGTGGCGCCGATCGAAGACACTCCTGCGCATCGGGCGGGTATTAAGGCAGGTGACCAGATTATCAAAATCGAAAACGAACTCACCAAAGATATGACCCTGGTTGAAGCGGTCAAACGCATGCGCGGACCCAAAGGCAGTAAAATCCGCATTTCTCTTCGGCGGGAAGGGGTTTCTCGTTTGATTGATGTGAACCTGATGCGGGAAGTCATCAAGGTCAAGAGTGTAAAGGCCAAAACCTTAGAACCAGGATATGGCTACATTCGGCTGACTCAGTTTCAGGATCGTACAGGCGTAGATCTTGATGCGGCCCTCCTGAAATTGAATCAAGAGCACGGCAAGCTCAAGGGGTTGGTGTTGGATCTCCGCAACGATCCCGGGGGTCTCTTAAGTCAGGCGGTAAAAGTTTCCGATACGTTTCTGGACTCTGGATTGATTGTCTATACCGAAGGTCGGCTTGATAACCAAAAGCAGAAATATTTTGCCCATCCTGGCGGAGAGGTTGAGGTGCCGCTCGTTGTTCTCGTCAATGGTGGAAGTGCAAGTGCATCAGAGATCGTAGCTGGAGCGTTGCAGGATCATGGGCGAGCGGTGATTCTGGGGACCAAGACCTTTGGGAAAGGATCGGTACAAACAATCTTACCGATGGAGAACGGTGCTGCGTTACGGTTAACCACTGCGATGTACTTTACTCCCAGTGGCCGCTCGATCCAGGTAACTGGTATCACACCAGATGTGATTCTCGACAACGTTATTGGGACGAAAGGTGAACGTACGCAACGAGAGGTGCGTGAAGAAAACCTGCGTGGCCACTTTGACCGTCCCTCTGGAGTTTTAGACCAAGAGATACC
>JBFWXH010000176.1:0-5783 GCA_050187625.1 Binatia bacterium | reverse complement strand
AAAACATTCGCCTAAAATCATTGCGCTCGCTCCTGGGACTCGCCCCTTCTGTGGGGCATTCCCCTGCAAGCCTCTATCAGAGCAAAACCGCTGAAATCATGAAAGATTCCCACCTTTACAGGGATGGTCATTGCTACCCCTGCGCTTCCCCTTCTCGCTGACTTGGTCGCGCCGCACGTCTCAGCCGCGTACGTTACTCAGCTGAGACGGATCAAATATCTCGCCAATGTGTGTCTGATTTTGGAACTGGACCGGAGGCTCTCGGATACCTACTGGCTGAACGTCAACGATCCCGGGTTTCCGTTTGTCGGGGTCATCGAGCATACCAACTTTGAGCCGGTTGATACGTATGCGGGTCGCCACATCGTTTATCTCTCCAAATACCTCCCTATCACCGATCCTTTTTTTGCCTTGCCAGATCAGGAGTTATTAGAATATACCCTCCCTGCACTGCAGCGCATGTTCCCGGCCTTTCATCGCCACTGGATTCTTGACGTTCACACGTGGCGAGCGCAGTATGCCCAGCCCATTGTTGAGCGCGGCTATAGTAGCCTCATCCCGCCGCACGAGACGCCGGTGGCAGGTTTGTATATCGCTACGATGGCGCAAATCTATCCGGAAGACCGAGGGACAAATTACGCTGTACGCGAAGGACGCAAAGTCGGGAGACTCGTGTCGCAATTCCTCAGCCCTCTGGGGGGGTAACCCGCATGAGTAAGCGCTCCCTCACTCCAGACTGCACTACTCCTGGTCTGAGTTCCTCTCTCAATCTTCGCAGCTTGTGGTACACACTTGCGGCTCTTAGCCTTGGCGGGATTGCTCAGACCGCATTGCGCTCCCATGCCATCTGGACAGGTCTACTACTCTACATATTTGCGGCACTGTTCTTTGCTTGGGCAGCTGGCCGAGTATCAGTCGATTCTCGTTTTTTTCCTCCGTATCGCGGGTTCTATGCGATGTGGGGATTAGCTGTAGGTCCACGGCGGTATGTCGGAATCATCCTCATCGGTGTCAGTATAGGCCTCTCCTTGGCAAGTTGGTGGCTTTTCAGTCACACTGAGTCGCTCAGCGACGCATGGTGGTTGTATGGAGTGAGTGTCGCAGCATTCCTTGCAGGGGTATTGTTGTTCACCCAAAGCCCTACCCGTGGCATACCTCAATCTGATTCCTTCAGCAGTTCTCTGCACCTTCTTATCCTGGTTGTGATTATCCTGAGTGCCGCTATTCTCCGCGTGTGGGATTTAGGAACGCTCCCGTTCGGGGTCTGGTACGATGAGGCCAGCGCCGGGCTCCATGCGCGTCAGGGGCTGAGTGAACCAAATTTCAAGCCAGCTTTTGTCCCGGACATTCATGTCAGCGGACACCTGCTTCTCTTGTATAGCGCCGGTCTCCGCTTTGTTTCTGACTCGGTGCTCGGCCTCCGGTTGATCTCTGCCCTGTTCGGGATAGGCGGGGTCATCGTCGCGTCCTTCTGGGGTCGGGAGTTACGCGGCCCAGTGTTCGGCTTGAGTATGGCCTTTTTTATGGCGGTCATGCGCTGGGATGTGAATTTCAGCCGCATTGCCATGACCGGTATTGATACGCCTTTTTTCGAGCTGCTGAGTTTGCTGTATTTGACGCGGCTATTACGGTGGGGGCACCTACGTGATGCAGCCTTCGCTGGCCTGGCACTCGGTGGAGGACTCTGTTTCTATGCGGCGTTTCGTCTGTTTGTGCTCGCGTTGGGAGTTGTTACCCTCATAGGAATGATAGTGTGGCCACAGTGGTGGACTCACCGGCGCAAAGGTCGCTGGTGGGCGCGCATAGGAGTCCGCTGCGGCATCAGTGTTCTCGCCGCCTGGGTCGTAGTCATGCCGCTCGTGCATTTTGCCCTGAACAACCCCAACGCATTTTGGTCCCGCGTGCGCGAAGTGTCGATCTTTACTCATCGAGACACCCCTCGCTTGGGCCACGCCCTCCAGGCAAACCTGACAAAACATATAGCCATGTTCCATGTGGCCGGAGACAGGAATGGCCGTCACAATCTGCCAGGTGAGCCGATGCTTGATCCAGCTATGGGCGTCCTATTCGTCTTCGGGCTCGGCTTGGCAATCTGTAACCCCAAACAGCCAAGCCACTTGTTTTTCTTGATACTCTTGCCAACGGCTTTACTCGGCGGGATCTTGGCAGTCGACTTTGAGGCACCCCAATCACTGCGAAGCATCGCGGTGCTCCCAGCAGTCGCCTACCTCTGTAGCGTCCCGGTTCTTGCTCTTATGGCTATCGGCAAACAGGTGCTTTCGCGATCATCGCGGCGGTGGGGACTCAGCACCATTGGTATTGCTGGTGCGTACATTCTCGGAGCCAATGTTCACACATATTTTGTCCGACAAGCCAATGATTTTACCGTGTGGCGGGAATTTTCTACTCCTGAGACACTCGCCGGTAAGAGAATGGCCGAGCTAGGGCCGGAGTACAATTTTTATGTCTCACCATTTTTAGCCAACCATCCCTCGCTTTTCTTCCTGGCACCACAGGCGCCAGAACATTTTGTTCTTTCGTTGCCTGACGCCCTGCCCATCCGCCAGGAAACGGACCGGCCAGCGGCGATTTTTCTTCATCCCGCTGATTCCTGGGTGCTGCAGGTCGCCAGGCAAATCTATCCGCATGCGACGTTTGCCAGTCTGTCCCGTACCGCCAACGAGGAGCCGCTTCTGCATCTTGTCATGGTATCGCGAGAGGATAGTGCCTCGGTCCAGGGCCTCATATTGCGATACTGGCCTGGAGCAGAACGGCATCCTGATCAGGCACCCGTGCACACCTCGCACGTGGACACGGTGCAACTCGACTGGACAACGGCACCGGTCGTGCCTCCGTTTATCGCCGAGTGGGAGGGGGTGATGTACACTGCACAATATGACCCCTACCGATTTCAGCTCGACACCGCGGCACACGGGACATTAGAGATTGATGGCATCCCAATTCTTGCGAACCAGAGAGGTGGCTGCGTTGAGCAGACCTTGGCGCGTGGAAACCATCTGTTTCGGCTACACATCTATGCGAAGTCCGGCCAGGAACAGGTTCGCCTCACCTGGCAGCCGCCGGGACAAAGCGAGCACCTCATTCCCCCCAAGGCCTTTTACCGACCGCCGGTCACGAGTCATGGTCTGTTAGGCTCGTATTACATCAGTCCCGATTGGCAGGGCAGTCCGGCATTTCAGCAAATTGATCCCTTCTTGGACACCTATTTCCATTTGCTCCCCTTGTCTCGTCCTTATGCTGTAGAGTGGACCGGCCAACTGGAGGCACCCCTGACAGGTCTCTATCGCCTCGGTCTCCGGTCGGTCGGCAAGACCCAGCTCTTTGTGAACGACCAGCGTATCCTGGTTGCTGACGTGCCCAATCAGTACACCGACGTTGCCGCGTCGTTGACAACCGGACTGCACAAGGTTCGTGTTCTCTATCAGGACACCTTGCCACGGTCAGAGATTCATTTACTATGGACGTTGCCGGGAGAACAAACTCCTCAACCTATTCCTGCTCGTCACCTGCGGTCCCCTCCAAGTCGGGAGTTGTCAATTTGTAAATCGTTACCTCGTCATTAGTATAAACTGGCACAATCCCCTGGGCTTGCATATGGGCAAACTTCGCAATTCCAGCTGGTGAGTATTGGATGCGCTCTAATGCGCCAACATAAAGGTAGGTAGCCTGGTATTTTCGCAGGAGTCGGATTGCAGCCCTCGGATCGGTGGTCGAGTAAATTTCCTCTACTGCACGTCGTCGCTCGGCGACAGCATTCGCGTACTTCATGCGTTGTTGTCGTTGATGCCAGTCCCACCCCACAACTGTCGGTAAACCAGTATTAATAGCAATGCGGCTGCCCCAACGATACGGATCGGCTACACCTTCGACAATCACCGGCGAGCCCTTGACGTTCTGTTGCAGCCACTGGATCGCAGCCAAATCATAGCGGAGCGCCATCGACTGTGACTTTTCCTCGTGAGTCGCATCGCGCATGTAGGCTAAGCCGTCAAGACCATAGTAGGAAGCAGTAAACCTATCGTGCAGTCGAGCCGGGGTTCCTAATACCGGATAAATCAGCACTCCCAGACACAGGACCGTTACACCACTCAACCAGAGCCCGCGCCCGATGCTGAGGCCACGCAAAGAGAACATTCCAGCAGAGACAAAGCGCCAGACGAGATAGGCCGAAGCAATTCCCAATAAGGTCCACGCCTGCAGGTAGAACTTGAAGACCGTGTTCATGCGACCAATATCACCATTGACCGTCATCACATCTACACCAGCACCAATAGCCAGTCCCAGACGCATCAGGCCGGAGACAAACAACTCGTACGGCAGATGCGGGAACCGAGTCATAATCGATAAGGGGGCCGTGCGTAACACGGCAGGATTGTGAGGCGGTAGCGGGACAGCACCGGAATTGTTCGACAATATCATAAGTTCCCCAACCATCACGACAGCAATAGCCAGCATTACTAACCCAACAAAAGCAACCGTCGCATAGTCGCAGAATGCAATACCAGCTGCGACGGCAAGAGGAACGACGGTAAAGCGAACGACACGCCGCAACGGTACCTCAGTCCGTTGCAAGACAAGGTGAAGCGTTATCTTTCCCCGCCATCCGATGTAACTGAGAATGAGGAACAGGAAAGGCGCATGGATAACTACGTAGCGCCACAGGGGCGTCTGCGTTTGACTCACCTGTACTCCGAGATAAAAAAATTCGAAGTGACGCAGGAACGGGAGAGCCGTCAGTTGGCTTACAACTATGACGACACTACCCATCCCTAGTGCATGGCGGAGTCGCGGCAAGAGAGAGTCGTACCGCGTTAACATATGCGCCACGATGATTGCGCTGCTCGCTAGGGTTAGCTGCGTCGGCCAATCCCAGGTATTGGTGATACGAAGCGTACCAATAGTAATCCCCAAAGCCACGACAGCAGCCCACTGCTCTTGGCTACAAGCTTTGCCGGAAACGATACCGTTATACAGCGTGAAGCTGAGTCCCAATGCGAGTAAGGCGATGGGGATCGCAATGAGGTGGGCATGCAAATCGGCAAATAAAAAGGTAAAGAACGGAAACTCAGTGATCTCGTTCCCCGGAGCCAACATCCGCGAGCTGTGCCAGTAATCAAAGGTTCCGAACGACTGGTCAGAAAAGAGCACTCTTGGTGCACCCTGGATGACCTGGATCAGACCATCAATATTGCCAGCCACCGCAACGAATACGACCCCAACCAGTCCGGCCATCACCGGTCCCCACAGGCTTCCCGTGCCATCCTCAGCGTTCTTCGTGCCAGCAACCAGCGCGTAAATAATAGTAAATACGCCCCCTGCGGTTAAAGCAAAGAACAAAGGAATAGCAAGATTATACGCAATCGCCGGCGGTATGCCGGTGAGACGGATCAATACCGCCACGATAAATTGGCCAAAATAATAGTAGTTCAGGTATCCGCCCGCAAACCAGGGATCGTAGGGCGGCATAATGGTCGATCGCGTAACCGCATTCAGGTACGCGAAATCCATTGGTTTCTCGCCGCCCCGATAGGGATGCCAAAGGTCAGGGTTAGCCCAGCGGAGGAGGACAAAACTGAAGAATGCGCTCAAGAAGATCGCCTCCATCAGGAGCACCAACCTATGGTTCTGGCGGCAGTAAGGAATTGGTACGAAATAACCTCGACAACTGAAGAGTAAGACTATAGGCTAGCATCATGACAGACGAGAACCGGTTGCTCCAGAAGTATGAGAGGGTCTGGCCACATCTCAATGAGCGGCAGCGA
>JBFWXH010000175.1:0-5898 GCA_050187625.1 Binatia bacterium | reverse complement strand
CAGCACGACCGCGCGTGGTCATGATCAACAGTGACATGTTCGTCGAGATGGCGTACCCGTACAACACACTCATCGATTCAGGTGAGCCGTTCGACTTCCGCCTGAAACAGCGCGTTTTCCGCTGCTGGAGAGGCCAGCGCAGCAGGAATCTCCGGGAGATTCTTGGCCCAATATTGCAGGGTAGTGAGATTGTCAGCACGAGGCGCCAATTCTTCGAATTCGTCAAAAAGATCAACGTGCTTCTGCCAGCGCGCCAACAATTGTAAAGCGCGCGCCCGCAGAGCGCTCGCTGGGATAATACGGTCTCGTTCGTTGGGAGGAGTGTTGGGGCACTTCGCTGCGGCATCTGTGCACAGTAGAGTAGCAACAGCCTGCAGTCGCCAGCCTTGTGCGTCATCTGCCTTGGGAGTAGGCAGTCCAAAATCTTCGGTGACGCGTCGCACGAACACCGGGAAGCGATCGTGCGGTAGGGATTCTTCGAAGGCGGCTCCTGACGTAGCGAGCAGGTCGAACACCCGTTCATCATCAACGAGGGTACTTTTCGCATTGCCTGGTGTCAGCTCTTTCCAGGCAGACTTCGGGCGATCAAGCCATTCTTTGACATGCGCCGCCAACAGCGGGCTCAACTCGATGAGTTGCTCAGAAGAAATTTCCACGCCATAGGAAGTCAACGCATCAGGCAATGTCCATTGTCGGACGTCGGCTGCTTCCAGGGTGAAGACCTTGAAATAGCTGATCTCATCGCGAGCGACCGGTAGCCAGATCACCCGCGGCGCCCGTGGGGCGGTATAAAAGCGTTCACGCAGCATGAGTTCATGGGTATCCTCAGCCCAGACTTCAAATGCGTTGCCCTCGGCGGCCGCCAGCAGCAGTTCTCGCCAGACTCGTTGGGGATCGCACCAGATCAGGAATGGCGACTCAGTCCCTCTTTTCATCAGCGTCTGAGTGATCTGTTGACGAAGCCATACGCGCAGGCTGTCAGGCGCGGTTGTCATAATCAAACGGCCTCCTGAGGCGCGGGGTCTGCCAATGGCACGACGGTGATAAACTGGGCAAAGCGGGCGAAATCGTCCCCGTTGTGCGTGAGCAGATGGCGAATGCCATAGACCTGCATGGCGGCGACAATATTGGCGTCGTGCACTTGCTTTCCCGCGACAGCAACATTACGCGCGAGGTTCTCCAACGCAGCCGCCACTGGCCGCGTATCTTCGACTACGGTAAACTCGCGCTGGAAGGTCTGGAGGTTCTCAAAGATGTCCGCCAACGGGATGCCGCTGCCCGTGGCATTGAGGCGCGTGGCGCTCGCAAGATATTCGCGCAACACTTGAGTGCTGATGGTGAGTTCAATCCCGAGCTGACGCGCTTCTTGGAGCGCGGCGTTGGCGAGACCGTGCCAAGGAGACGACTCATTCGTGGCATAGATAAGTACATTGGTATCGACAAACAGCCGATCAACGCCCGTCATCTTCATAGAGATCCTCGCGCCGGAATGTGGCGTTGGCTGGCCAGGCCTCCCACTTCCACACCTTGAGTCTCAGTGGCGGTTTTGGTACACGCACCGAAGCCGGAGCGACATGCTCATCAATGACCAGCACGGCCCTGTGTTCGCCAGGTGGGATATCGGCTGGTACTGGGACCTGGACGGTTAATTGGCCGTCCGGCGTAACGGTCACTTGGGTTTCAATCGTCCTCATGTTGCAGCCTCCAAGGTAAGCGGCGCCTCTTCTTGTTGCTTCTTCCACCAGCCAGGATACGGTAGTTTGCCTTCACGACACCAGCGGCGCTCATCGGCACGCCACTCCGCGCGATCGGCAATCGCCTTGTCTACATCTTTTTTGGCAATGACTTCGGCGGGCAACAATCCAGCTCGCTGTAAGGGAGCAATGTTGACGCGCACGCCATCGTTAATGTCTGGCGCGTAGGCGCTCTCCTGTGCGATGAACTCCGCCACGGTGTGCGGCGGAGACCGCCGTTCGTCGAGGCTGGAGATTTGATCATACAGCGGCTGCGCTGCGAGCCAGGGTTCCCACCGCTCGGCTTCCGGACACGTCCAGCCTTCAATCTGCGCGCGGACGCGTTGCCCTGCGGCAACTTTTTGCGCCTGTTCGTCTTTCAGTGCTGAGACCTGATCTTTGAGGTCTTCGATCTCGCGTTCTATCTCCACTCGCCGGTACGGCGTGGTCTGCAAATCCACCAGCTCGCGCTCTTCCTTGCGCAGTTTAATTTGTTCATTCCGCTCAGCGATTTGCCGGCGGATCGGCGCGATCACCGCCTCGTTAAACTGTTTCCACCACTTCTGGCAGGCGCGCGTCAGTGTACCACTGACCATAGCTTCTGCCTCTCGACAGATGAGGGCAGACAGGTAGGTGGAATCTGGATCTTGGCTCAGTGTTTTTCCGTCTGGAGCTTTAGGACCAACAGCGGAGCAGTAATGATCGAGATGCGTCAGAGTGTCCTGTATCCACTCAAGGAATTCAGAGTGCAGTTCGGTCTCACAGGCAGCTTGCTTCCAGCTTTCGAGCGGACCTGCTTGAACAACGTCAGCCAGTTTTTGCAGCCAGCGCGCCTTGAGAGCGAGCATGGCGTCATCGACAGCGAACTGGCGCAACTGACTCTGTAAGCCCTCCGGACCGAAGCCCGAGACGATGACTTCACTGAGTTTCTCATCAAGCGCCTTGAGGTCGTCAATCCAGTTGGTGAGCTGGACCTTGCGAGCACTTTGATCAGTGGTCGGGCTCTCGATTCGCCCCAGAGCGCGCGATTCCGTTTCGTAGCCACTCTTGAGCAGGCCAATATATTGACTGCGAATCTTTGGCAACAAATCGGTGTCGAGCTTGTGATAGTAGACAAGACAAGAAAACACCGTACCGGAACTATAACCAGCCGCCTTTCGTTTTCCTCTAGCCCCTAGCCCTTGACCCCTAGTCCCTAGCTCAACCTGCCAAGCGATAGGGCGTTTCTTGAACTGCGAGATGTGGCGCTTGAAGAACAGACCGGCGAGCCATTTCTCCAGGCTCGTACCAATGATTTCCTCGAACTCACGCTCGATGCTGGCTACATTACTACCGGAAAAATCTTCAGAGATGCGCTCACGCGCCCGCTCGACAAGCGTTTTCTCGCCGCTGCCTTCAGTGATCGGGATAATTCCATCTCTATCAGCCCAGTCTGGGATCTGTTCACCTGCTTCGATCTGCTTTGGCCAGCGATGGCCGAGGAGACGGAGAACTTTGACGGAGAAATCGTCTTGAGTGTGTCGTCTGAGTTCTGGTGGACAAACCAAGCCCTCCTTTTGCTGCATCTCTTCCAGCAGCCAGTAGACTGAGATGGGATGGAATTCTAACTTCTGAGAGAGTTCTTCAATGAAGGTTTCTGCAGGGATTGGTATGTGAGCGCCGATCGCGTCTTCCTCATCTTCATCCGTCTCCTTATTTCTGTTCTCGCTATCTTCTGCTCCGTCTTCTAGCTTCGCACCGCGACCAGCTACGTAGAGTGCGCGCAAACGATCCTTGATGGAGGTCAGTTTCTCGGACGACAGCGAAACGCGCTTGTGTGCACCAAGGTGATCGAACAGCTCTTGAGGAAGTGACGGCAGATCAGAAGGAGGTTTAGGTAGTGTATCATAGCCCACAATAAGAGGATGCAGACCGGCAGGGAGACCCAGGTCATTATTTACAGAAGAGATTGTCGAAGCATCCAGCGCATATGCCTGGAAAACGAGGGCATCAAGTATACTTTCAATAGCCAAAATCAAAGCATAGATGGTGTATTGTTCGCTGGGATAAGAAATGAGATGTGGCCCATAATCGGAAAAAACGTATTCACAAAGGTCTTTAGAAGAGCAGAAACATTTAGCCTCAATAAGCCACTTCACTAGTACCCTAACTTCTTTAGGAATAGGTCGAGCTGGGAAAAGCCCCACATAGCCTTCTCGGAATTTTAAATCTGGGCAAAGACCTCTAAGAATGTAGGATGCGAAACGTGAATTTAGAAGGGCTGCTATTCCTTCTATGTCTTCTGTCGAAACAAAAACTGCGCCTGAATCGAAGGGATGACCAGGAGTGAAGCGGACACTTAGGTTGCCATTGCAAATGAGACTGTATGTTAATCCAGGCTTAGTAAAATACTCTATTCCGATAAGCCGTCTCGACCAATGCTGATTTCCCGCTTTCTCTACAACATAACGCTTCATGCGGGCTCCCTCGTGTTCCCAGTCGGCAGCCCAATATTCCAACCCATGCCATTTGCGATACCCTCCTCCCTTAGCGTACCGAAACCAGCGGTTACCATAGGAAGACACTTCCCACGCCCAACGCACGAACCGCGTATTATTGGTTGTATTCAGCCCCTCCTTGAAGTGAATACCGTCTCCCAAACAGTTGCTTGAGGCAAGAAGAACGAGAGTGTTCTCGCTAAACCAGTAGAGTATCGGACTTTCATTGACCCGTAGTAGCTGGGCCTGGAGTCGTACATAAGTGGATGTTGATTGATGATCTAGACGTGCAAGAGTCTGAGCTTTGCTCTCACTCCCACTTACACCGGTCAATTTGATAGCAAAAAGACGATGCTCGGGCGTGAGTGCAACTTTACGGAAGCAAAAGAGAGCGATACTAACTACCTCCCCGCTGATTTCAGAGAATGCCCCTGAGCCGAGATGAGCTATTATCTCAATTGATGCCTCACGTAGTAAGCCGGAAAACATCTCCTTGTTTTTTTTGACTTTTTCTTCAGGCAAAGCTCTGAGATCAGAATAGTTGCGCAAAAACATCCAGCTCTGCCGTGTCACCATTCCTACATAACCATTCGTTTGGGCGAGTTCACGGCAGCGGAGAATGAACGCGGCATAGAGGTCTCGTTTGCCAGAGGGGTAGTGCCGCTCAACGTATTTCCTGACTATGAGTCCCATGTTGCCTAAGCCCATGTAAGGCGGATTCGCCGCCACTATGTCGTATCGCCGGGACAGCAGGTCGAAGAGCACCAGTCCTTTTTCCGCTGACTGACTAAAGAAGGCGTGCACGGGATCAGCAGCTTCCGCCTCAGCGCCGAAGTGGGTTCTCAAGCGGTCCAGTGTATGAGTCTTCCATTGTTCGTAGGACCCAACTCCAAGAGGTAATTCGCCTTGCCTTGGCTCAGCCACTTCAGCAAAAAGGGCTTGTTGTTCAAGTTTGCCCTTGTTCTCCTCAGCCTTTGCTTTGAGGTAGCGCAACTCCTTTTCCACTGGCTCTTCAATCTGGAGCAGAGAGCCTAATTCATGGGCGTTTGCTAAACCTTGAAAAACCGCTTCCAACGCGGAATGGAGGAGTTGATCTTCTGGATGTTTCTTGAGGAAGGATTGTAGATGATCCTTGCCCTTCGGCAGACGGATGTTGGTCGCAACGAGATGATCGCGAAAACTATCGAGCGCAGCAGGGTCCAGGTTAGGGGCTTTTTCCTTTGCCCTCATCCACAATGCGGCCTCTGCGATCTGTACGGCGCGTTCGTCGATGTCGATGCCGAAGAGGTTGTTGTTGAGGATCGCTGCACAGATAGCGCTAGGGGTTAGGGGCTGGGGACTAGAGGCTAGGTTAGGGACTAGGGATTGGGGACTAGGGACTGGATTAGAGGCTAGGGGCTGGGGGCTAGGGGTTAGTTCCTCCCTCCCCGCTCCCGCCTCAGTTTCAGGGATTTTTGTAGGCCACGGAGCATCTTGCCTAGTTCGTCGGTCTTGGTGAGAAGCTGGGTCAATTCTGTCTTCGGCACGTAGCCCAGTCGCTCTGCCATGAGTAGTTGGGTTTCCAATTCCGCCAGTGAGCCCATGGCGATCGAGATGTTACGTAGAAACTCCGGAGTCGAGTCCCGGCTGTGTCCCTCCGCTAGGTTGGAAGGTATCGATATTGATGCTCGTTGCATTTGTCTGCTCTG
>JBFWXH010000174.1:0-5983 GCA_050187625.1 Binatia bacterium | reverse complement strand
GCACGCGAGGGGAAACGAGGAACAAAGAGGAATCTTTCGACTTGACCGCACTCACAGGGTTCCCTCAGGATCACGGTTCCTTGGGCTTTTTACGACAGCCGTCAAGCATGGCTGCCGGAGGGACACGGAAGTTTTATTTGACACTCGGAAATTCATGATTGTATTTTTTGAAGACTTGGCAATAGGGGAAGAAATCCCAGAACCTTTAAACACCATCCTCGTCACTATTCTTGTGGCTTATAGGATACGGTGGGAGGTCATTGAGTACTTCTTGCCGCGCATGTTGAGATGGACCGACGAAGCGAAAAGGGAGAAGGGCTGTGAAGAAATTATACGGCGGCTTACCAATATCGAACAAGCCGCTGAATTTCAGCGTTACATCTCTCCTGATCAGCTCCATGAATCATTTAAAGATGCCGCAGAGGAAGAGAAGAAAATTCAGCAGATCTATGACAAATGGTGGGCACTCAGAGAAAATTTAGACTCTGCACTGCTTGCACAGGACATTGCACGTATTCACAGCCTCTTCCAGGAAATGTTGCCTGTTCACGAAGAGTCCGTTCGTGTTACAGCCAAGCAGTTTATGAACTATGTTGCGACAACCTATGGTGAGGTATGGCCAAAGAACAGCTTACTCACGATCTCAGGATAACACAGAAAATAAGAGGAAAAACTAGACACCCATTAGTGTGGTTTAGGGTCAGGTCTTTACTTTAGCAGAAGCGTGCAATTTGTTGTGCGCGCACCCGCGCTTTGTCATCTTTGGTGATTGTCGTCTAACGTCGCAAGATCGTTTTGCTGCTGTTCAATACTGCCTCTAGCTGAGGTCCTGTGCGGTCTTTTTACTTCTCGGGAGGAAAATCAAAAGTCAAAGATCGAAGTGCAAAAGTCAGTCCTGAGCATCGTTGAAGGAGCAAAAGGCAAAAGTGGGAGAATGGAGACAGTGTGAGCGGTGCGTGGTGCGCACCCTACACCCTTTGCTCTATCCTGCTAATGGTGGGTGCAGACCTACGCGCATCCAAATGCGGCGAGCTTGCACCAGCCAGTTGTTATTGAGACGCAAGGTTTCGATGGTAGCTCGCCCACACGGCGTCAGCCCTCGTAGTATCTCGCCGTTGCTCTGCCAGGTAAAATGGTCACGCCATTGCTGCTGACGTGGATGAAAGAGTGCCGTCTGCTGCCCGTCGGTCGGGTCGCTGGCTGTTGTCCGAGAGCCCTTAAATTCGTTGCAGCGGTAACAGGCAAGACACAAATTCTCAAGCGTTGACGTCCCTCCAGCGGTAAGGGGAACAATGTGGTCGACGACCATCGGTACCCCGACGAGCATTGGGCTACGGCAGTACGCACAACGCTGCTTCTCCCGTTCTATGACTTGTTGGCGGAGGGCTGCGGTAAGCCGCAGACGCTTGGGCATCGTCTATCTATCAACCGGAAGCGTGTGCCCCCTCCACTTGAGCAGAGCAAGGGCATAGGAGCGTCGTGTAACATAGTGATCGGTAGCTGTCCGCAGTTTCGTCAACTCTGTCTGTTCAGCCTCTGTTAAAGTTCCTTCTTGGCCCTTGCGTAACAGGCGTTGATGGCGACGCCACTGCGAAGCCGGTAACGCCTCCTGAGTGATTGCCCAGAGCGCATCATCACTCAGAGATGACAGGTCGGCAACAATCTCGCGCCATTCGGGATTGAGATCGTCAAGCGATGGCGGTAAGTTCCCACAGATCGTTTGCGTTACAACTGCCTCTAATGGCTGGTTTGTTACCTCTGCCACGCGTTGCAGGCGCCGATAAATCTTCTCTGGAAGTTCAAGGTGAAGGGGCTGAATTGTCATTGCCGCAAGTTCCGTTCTGGATTGGTGACATTATAGGTGAGGATGCCAGCAAAACAACTGGATTCTCGAATGGTGGCCTTAGTGCATGCCCTGAGTTATCCGTTTGACGGTAAAAGGGCAGACGCTCGCCAGAGATTACAGAGCCGTTGACCACTGCTCCTCGCAGAGAAGAAGGAATCTGGCCAGTACGGCCTCTTGACCACCCAGGGACTGAGCACCCAGGGACTGAGGGTCAGGTCTTTACTTATACAAGAGAGACAGACACTTGGTGACCAATCGATCTTTTTTATCGTGCTCGCGCCGCGCCTCCTCCCTGTCACTACCTTCGCTGTAACAGCGCCACAGGAAACTCGCTGAAGACATCACCAGCTAAGAGACTCGGCTTGCCGTCGTGCGCGTCGATGCGTACCGGTTCTCCAGTGAAGACGTTGAAGTAGTCTTGATTGGGAGTATCGTCGGGAAGGATAAGGGCAGTGTCGGTCCATACCTCTGGTCCTAGAGGAAACTGTTGCTCGTCTGGGATGACCTGGGTTAACAACCGGGGCACGGCTACCACAATCTGCTGCTCACCGACGGTGCGCAGGAAGGCGCAAACATGCGCAGCCTTTGCCCCTGTGACTGATACCGGATCATACGTGCCGCTAAGAAATAGTTGCGGATGGGCTTGTCGATACTGAAGCGTTTGCCAGGTGATATACAATTTTATTCGGCCATCTTCCCACGTCTGCAGCAATTCGCGCACGAGGTCGAGGCGTGTTGCGGTGTCACTGCTGAGTCGTTCCTGTAAGCTGTGCAGCAGACGTTCACGCTGGGCATAATCGACCGGGCGGCGGTTGTCAGGATCGACCAGGCTCAAATCCCACAATTCATTCCCTTGATAGATGTCAGGAACCCCAGGAACGGTGAGCTTGAGGAGGAGTTGAGAGAGTGCATTGTATATGCCGTAGCGCGCGACGCAGTGCTGCAGCACCTGAAAGTCCTGGCGCCCGAGAAAATCATCGATCACTGCACCGACAAATGTCTGGACGGCCTCATCGTAGGCCTGGTTAGGGTTGATCCAACTGGTGTGGATCTTGGCCTCTCTGGTGGCTTTGCTCATGTAGTGCTGAATACGTTGCTTGAACGTGGCCTGTTCCTCTGGGCTCATCGGCGTCAGGGGCCATACCCCGAGTACGCTCTGATACAGGAGATATTCCTCATTGCGGTCAGGAAACCGTTGACCGTCGATCACGGTTTTCTTTTTTCGATTGTCGGCACCCCAGCGGCGTAACGCGGCTTGCCATTCGTCAGGAATTTCTGAGAGCACGTTAATTCGCGCGCGGACATCCTCGCTCCGTTTGGTATCGTGGGTCGAAGTGGCGAGTAACGCATGCGGCCACTTTTGCTGACGCTCGTGATTGTGTTGGTGAAACGTCACCAACGACGTACCGAAGCGCTCAGGTGCCCCCCCGACTTCATTAAGCGATACGAGTCGATTGTAGATATAGAAGGCCGTGTCCTCCATTCCCTTGGCCATGACTGGACTCGTGCATTGTTGGAACTTCATGCCAAATGTGCGCTGAGCTTCACGATCTTCTGGACTGGTGCCGTCGGGATAGCGGAGTAGCAGCATGTCGCGGACGAAGTTGAAGATTGATACGTCAGTCGCAGGGTTGCGTCGCTTGGCGCGTGCTACGGCTGTTTCCACGATCGTACGATCACGCTCGGTCACTCCATGTTCGTCAATGTAGGTCCGATAGACGGGAAAACAGGCGATGATCTCTCTGATCGCATGGGTGAGACTGTTGAGGGTGAAGTCGCGTGAATGACGGTTTTTCTCCGACAGCCGGTCCAACTGATACGCGAGCACGTTGATTTCGCTCGATAACGATACCTCCATGATGAGCTTCTTGCTCCGGTACACTAAGTCGAGGAAATCCTCACGCTGGCGGGTAAAGCGGGTGTATATTTCTGTCAGTCGCCGCTCCTTACTCTGGTCAACGAAGATGCCGTTCAAAAGCCCGAGAAAATCGTAGCCACTGGTGCCGTGCACAGGCCAATGCTCAGGGAGCGGTTCGTGTGCCTCGAGAATCTTTTCTACGACGGTATAACACGGCAAGGTTGCCGGCAGAGGCGGTGGTTCTCCAGATAATTGGGCGAGGAGTTGATCGGTTGGGAAGGGAGAAACTGTCGGCGGTGATTGTCCTGGGGTGCGTAACGCAATCGCAGCTGCTTGCTGTAACCGCCGCAGGTACCCCGCAGGATCGTAGAGGCCATCAACATGATCAATCCGCAGCCCCGTGACAATGCCATCAGCCACCAACCGCAGTACGAGTTGGTGAGTGGCGGCAAAAACTGTGCGATCTTCAGTGCGAATCGCCGCCAACTCGTTGATGTCGAAGAATCGTCGGTAGTTGATTTCTTCCGCCGCCACCCGCCAGTAGGCAAGACGATACCCCTGGTCGGCCAGTAAAGCATCGAGCGGATCGAAACTGCGAGGATCTCCTTTGACCCCATTAAAAAAATGCACATTCTCATGAATAAATGTGTGAATCTCTGGGCAGGTAGTAGTCAAGGCAACCAGGCGTCTTTTGATAATCTCTTTTTCACGATTGCGCTCAATGACCTTGTCGCGATCTGTCTCGGTACGCAGTGGGAGGTGGGTGAGGGCGGTAATAATGCTCTGTAACTCCAGGAAATGTGGATGTTCTCCACCCAGTGTGAGCTGGAGGCTTCCTAAGCGATGCGACAAAATGGGAATCGAGGAGCGTGGAGCGATAGGCAAGCGGTGGTCAAAGTAGCGGAGAAAAAAAGCCCCCTCCTCATACAAAAGCGTTAACTCCTGATTTTCCAACACCTGGCCGTATTGGTTGCCTAAAATCGGCAACAAGACTTTATTCGCCAAGTCGTTCTTCACCGGTGCCCAGTCAATATCAAAGCACGAGGCGTACAAGGAACTCGGGCCGTTTTCTAGCACATCGGCCCACCACGGATTGAGCTCCTTAGCGATACCCATATGGTTCGGGACCATGTCGAGGAGCTGTCCCATTGCGTGCCGTCGCAGTTCCTGCGCAAAGGCGAGGTAATCCTCTTCACTCCCGACCTCAGGATTCAGGGTGCTGTGGTCGATGACGTCATAGCCGTGCGGGCTTCCTGGACAGGCATTGAAGTACGGGGAAGCGTAGCAGTCACTAATACCTAGGGCGTGAAGATAAGGAACCACCCGTGTGGCATCGGCAAAGGTAAAAGAACGATTGAACTGGAGACGGTAGGTTGCCAGTGGAAACCGCGCCTGTAGCGGGTCAGAGCGTTCACGGAACACTGAGGGCAGACTATCGCGCAAATGTTTCTCTTCCATTCCTCTCCTCTTACCTTCACGTAGACACCCGCCAATATAACGCAAAGGCAAAGGGAGGAAACACCACAGCCCGACGTTCTTCCGCCGACAGTCGGGCCGGCAGACTACTCCGACCAGAACCGCCATAGCTGAGATCTTCAGCGTCGATCCGTTTTTCCCACACGCCGGCTGGGAGAGAGAGTGTTACGGAGACCTCCTGAGGAGACACTGACGCGAACAGCAAAATCTCCTCCGTACCAGGCTGCCAGCGCTGGAGCTGCAGCAGAGTTGGCGCAACGATGGTGACGGTAAGCCACTCTTTGCTGCCGTTGTGCAAGGCTGCATGTTGTTTCCGCAGGGCGATGAGATCATGGTAGAGACGTAACAGTCCAGCGTGTGGTGGTTGGTGCCGCAGCGTGTGATCGAGCTGGGAGCGCTCGAACGTGGCACGGTCTTGTGGGTCTGGGACTTCTCCCTGCCACGCAAAATGGGCAAATTCACGTCGGCGACCTTCGCGAACCGCTTGGATCAGGCCGGGATCGCCGTGGCTGGTAAAATACAAAAACGGCGCGCTTTCCCCGTATTCTTCGCCCATGAACAGCAGAGGGAGGTTCGGGCCACACAGCACCAGTCCTGCGGCGACTTTCAGGGCAGCGAACGGCACCAATGCCGAAAGCCGCTCTCCATACGCACGGTTCCCGACCTGATCATGATTTTGGCTGCAGATCACAAACCGTTCGCCGGGCAGATGGCGGCCCGGCGAACCATGGGGACGCTTACGAAAAGGAGAAAACTGGCCATGATACACAAACCCTTCACACAGCGCCGTGGCTACGTCTTCG
>JBFWXH010000173.1:0-6192 GCA_050187625.1 Binatia bacterium | reverse complement strand
AAATTCCGTCACTGCCCAGTTCTCCTCTGTGGTTACGCTTCCTCTTCCCATCGCACGCCTCCCTCCTGCTGTGCTTCTCCTCTAGCGCCCATCTCGCTAAGTTGGCAAGATGTGGGTAAGGAAATGCTCACTGAGTGAGGCTACGGCTTGGATGAGATCATGCGAGAACTCGCGTCCTAATGTCGCTCCAAGTTGGGCCACTTGCCGTGCCTCAGCCAAGCGATCAAGCCGCGCCAGCAATGCCTCTTGTAACGTGGCGGGGATGGTTTGTAGGGGCGAGGCATGCCTCGCCCCTACGCCAGTCATGGCTTCGATCACGCTTTTGGTTAATTCCTCCACGAACAACGGTACCCCGTCTGTCTTGAGGCGAATCTGCTCAAGCACCTCAGTGGACAGTCCCTGTCCTGCCGCCGCTTTCTCGATCATCACTTCAACCTGCTTCTTTGCGAGGCGATTCAGCACCAGTTGCAAGATATGCGACCGCGGTTTCCACGGTGGGGTGAACTCAGGGCGAAACGTTAGGATCAACATCAGTTTGGTGGTCGGCAGCTGGTCAATCAGCAAGGAGAAAAACTCTAACGAGGACGGATCGGCCCAGTGCACGTCCTCCCACACCGACACCGTCGCCTGGCGCTCGGCTTGCGCGCCCCATAGTTGCAGCAGGGCCTCTAGGGTCCGTTCTTTTTGCTTCTGTGGTGTGAGATTGAGTGGCGGATACTGGGTCAGGGTTGGCAGGGAGAGCAGAGCCGTAAACAGCGGTAAAGACTCCTGCATCTCATAAAGCGCTAACACCCGTTCCAGTTTGCTCACTTTCTCAGAGTCACTATCTTGGTGCGTCAAGAGGAGCGTACGCTGTAGCACCTCGATCAACGGATACAACGCACTGTGTTGATGATAGGGCGAGCACCGGGCTTCAAACAGTAACGAGCCTTCGTTGGTGACATGCTCTCGGAGGGTGTACGCTAACCGCGATTTGCCAATGCCAGGCTCGCCGCTCAGCAATACGATTTGTCCCCGCCCTTCTTTGGTTTGTTCCCAACGATCAAGCAATAAGCCCACTTCTTGTTCACGTCCGACCAACGGGGTGAGGGTCGTGCGTCCGGCCAGCGGTGACACACCTTGTCGTTCGCTTTGCACATGATAAACGGCAATTGGGGTGTTGATACCTTTGACCAGATGCGACCCAAAGGGCTGACTGTCAAACTGCCCCTCGATCAAGCGCTGGGTGGCAGCACTGACGATCACCGTATTGGGTTCGGCCAGTCCTTGAATCCGGGCGGCCAGATTGGGCGTCTCGCCCAGCGCTAGCATCTCGCGCTTCTCGCTGCTGCCAATTTCGCCAATCACGACTAAGCCGGTGTGAATGCCGATGCGGACTTGGAGGGAACGAGACAAACTAAGCGCCCCCTCACCCTGTCCCTCTCCCGCGAGGTTTATCATTACCCACATCTTTGCAACTTCCGCTAACCTCGAGACATGCAAAGAGATTGTGTGGCGGACAATCGACTAGGAAGCTGGAGAAGAAAGGGGCACGATGAGGAATACTGAAGAACCCCCCCATATTTTCCCATCGCCACTTTGGAGCCTCCGCTAAGTGAGACAAATGTGGGTAAAAGTTAGCCCGCGAGGGGAGAGGGAACCTTGTCTCGCATTGAGGAAATAATTTCCAACCCCGCGCGTACAGAGCGGGCAGCGTCATCTTCATGGGCCGTGGGATAGCCAAAGTAGACGAGCAGCCCATCACCGAGATGCTGGGGGACAAAGCCATCATAGCGCTGAAGCACTGCGTCGCAGGTCTGATGATAGCGTTGCACCACCGCCCGATAGTCTTCGGGATCGAGTTGGGCAGAGAGGGCAGTTGAACCAACGAGATCGCAGAACATCACTGTCAGTTGGCGGCGTTCCGCCGCTGGAGGCTGGGGGCTAGGGGTTGGGAACTGGGAACTGGCCACTGCAAACTGCCAACTTCTGCTTCGCCGTTTCGCCCTTTCCCCATTTCCCCCTGAGTTAAGGAGATGCCGCATTCATTACAAAACTTCGCCCCGGCTTGGTTCTCGGTTCCACATGAGGAGCAGCGTAACGTTAACGGCGCACCGCATTCATTACAAAACTTTGCGCGGGCGCGATTATCGAAACCACAATCGGAACAACGCATTTGTTAGCGCCCTTTGGTCTCACGGTTCATGCCGTCGGCTACCTTACTGACGCCCCTTCGGCCCCACCGCTCACGCCGTGGGCTACATTATTTCACTGCGAAAAACTCCAAGAAATTTCCCTCGTAATCGTAGACCACCGGCACCGAACCAAACGGGCCGCGTTCTTCACGTCGGATCTCAACCCCATGCTTCTGGGCAATTGCGGCGAGTTGGTCATACGACTGATCAGTAGAAAAAGCGACATGGCCAAAAGGTTGATGGCGAGCGGGATCACTCGTCGTGAATCCTCCCTGCCAGTGTTTATCCTGCGGCCAGAATTCCAGGTAATCTGCTAAGGGGTCCTGTTGTCCTCGCCCAAAAGTGACCGCTTTCACCCCTGCTGGTCGCAGGACCGGTCCGGGGTCGGTCACTTTACCGTTCAACAATTCCGCGTAGAGCGCGGCGGACCGCTCAGGGTTTTTCACACGAAACGACATATGGAGAAGCGTTGCCATAATAGTTCCTTTCTTATTCCCCTCATCGTCCCATCTTTAGCCGATCTTCCTGTGCCCAGCCTTCTTTTAACGGCACCATGAAATAGGGTGTCAATGTCACTTTTTTGAAGTACCACTGCCCATTCTCTTTAACGTATTCATCATCAAACCGTGCTGCTACCAGATAACTTTCATCTTTGTGTATAGGCGTGGCCTCCAGATAACTGAGGCCGGTGGCAGTATTGCCGTTCACGGTCACAGAGTGGTTGTGCAGATACTGTTTCACGAATGGCACCAGTTCAGACAATCCTTTTTGAAAGAAGCGAGTGATTGTCTCCCGTCCGACCGCAGTGCCAAGATTTGAGTAATGTAACTCCGCATCGGTTGTAAAAAGTTTACCGATTTCGTCTGGTTTCGTTTCATTCACACACTCGTGAAAGCGCATGCGCAGAGTCTGAATCGCACTGCGGTCTTCAAGCTCTTGTACTTGTTTTTCGAGTTCCTGCACTCGCTGTTCAAGATCTGTTGTTGTCGCCATATCGTGCCCTCCTTATTTCCGTTCTTGTTACCTGACTCGTACAAACTTCTGCAGGGAGTGACAATCGAGCGGGATCAACCCTTGTCTTCCGCCAGCACTATAGTTGACCTCACTGACATACAGATCGCCCCGTGAATCCGCCCAGATACCATGAGGAGCAAAGAAGTTCCCAGGTGCAAGCCCATCCTCCCCACCAAAGCGGGTTTGCACCTCGCCATCAAGGGTCAAAATACTCACACATGCATGCGGTTGGTGTGGCGGAACTGCAGCCCCCATTCCGGCAGGCATCACCCCTGCACGAAAGCCAAGTTCAGCGACAAAGAGATTTTCGTCGGCATCAATATACAGATCGTCTGGTCGCTGGACGTGCGTCCAGGCCGTTATGTACGTGCCATCTCCCTTGAACACCTGAATACGCGAGTTCTCGCGATCTGCCACATACACTGTCCCGCGCTGATCAACCGCGATTGCATGTGGAAGTCTGAATTGCCCCGGCCCACTTCCTGGCTCTCCCCAGGAGAACAGCAACTCGCCGGTAGGCGAAAATACATGCACCCGCGCGTTGCCGTACCCATCGGCAACGTATAAATTCCCATTCGGCGCCAGTGCAACGTTGGTCACCATGTTGAACGGACCTGCCGATTGTTGTACTGGAGTATCCCACGCTTTGAAGCCCGTGTTCGCTGACTTGCCTTTCTCCCCAAGAGTTTTCAGCAACTTTCCATCAGACGTGAAGATACGCACGGTGTGGTCAAAGTTATCCGCGCAGTAGATCCGATCATCAGGACCGATGAAAATGCCGTGCGCATTGGTAAATACCCCTTCGCCCCAGGCATTGAGGAATTTTCCATCGCGATCAAAGACGATCATTGGGTGTACGCCACGATTGAAAGCGTACACACGATCCTGAGAATCCGTAGCCACTCCAGCGACCTCGACAAAGGACCATCCCTCTGGCAGCTGCTCCCAACCTTGTTGCACTTCGTATTCGAGTTTATTTCTGCCCTGGGCCATAGATGAAACCCTCCTTCTTGCATTTTCCCCACTTAGGCCACTACCATAGAAGAGCGGAGGCGGGAAGGCCAAAAGCTCATGGCTTTGTGGCCGAGCATATCTAAAACAAACAATGCTCCTCATACTTACTGGCAGTGCCTAGTTCCGCCAAGGAATTTCGTTCTATGAATGACCGCTGGCTATATAAAGTCACGCTCGGATTTATTGCCGCCCTGCTTGTTGTCGGAATTATTGGCGTCATGTCATACCGCAGTACAACTGGTTCAGCAGAAACGGCAGAGCAAGTTTCTCATAGCCACACTGTTATCCGCGCGTTTGAGGCACTCCTCTCCCAGCTGAAAGATGCGCAACGAGGAGCGTATGGGTTTCTTCTCACTGGAGACCTGAGATATTTGGAACCGTATCATGCTGCAATCGATGTCCTTGAACCCCAACTAGAAAAACTTCACGACCTTACGCAAGAGAATCCCAAACACCAACAGCGACTCCGTCAACTGCGGCCACTCCTCGCCTCAACCCTGGCAAAGATTAAGGAAGAAATTGATATCTATACGACCCAGGGTGCCGCGAACGCCGTACAAGAACTCCAGCGGGGCGCAATCAAGAAGGGAACGGATGATATTACCCGTCTCATCTGGGATATGCAGTACGACGAAATGAAAATCCTCGCAGCCCGCACCGAAACCGCCAAGACCAGTGCCTTTCGGACGCTTATTGTCATTATTGTCGGAAATCTGCTCGCTTTCATTCTGATCTCTATAGGAGTGCTGATTATCCGCCATGAGTTGACCGCGCGTCGTCGAGCCGAAGAGGAAAGCGCCGCAGCAAGAGAGACCGCAGAAGTCGCAAACCGGGCGAAAAGTGATTTTCTCGCAAGTATGAGTCACGAGATCCGGACCCCCTTAAACGCAGTCATTGGGATGGGTGATCTATTGCATGAAACTCTCCTCACCACGGAGCAGAGAGAATATGTGCGCATTGCTCGGGCCGCAGGCGAGACGCTCCTTGACTTGGTCAATGATGTTCTTGACCTCTCAAAAGTTGAAGCCGGACGGTTAGAACTGGAACAGCTCCCGTTTGATGTGCACGAACATTTGGAAAGTACGTGCGAGATTATGGCAGTCCGCGCTCATGAAAAGGGAATTGAACTGAACTGTCGTATTGCTCCCGAAGTACCCTGGCACGTTGTGGGGGACGCTGCGCGACTACGACAAATTCTTGTCAATTTGATCACGAATGCCATTAAGTTCACTGAACGGGGAGAAGTATTTGTTGAAGTCCAGAGGCCAAAATCTAAAGCCCTCAATGGACATTTCTTAGCTCAGGCTTTGGCCCTTGGACGCGAAACTTTGGATTCCTCGGTTTTGCTGTTTTCCGTTCGTGACACAGGGATCGGTATCGCACCAGACAAAGCAGCAATGATTTTCGACAGCTTCGCTCAAGCCGACTCTTCCACTACACGACGATATGGTGGCACGGGACTTGGGCTGGCCATAACAAAACGACTTGTCGAACTCATGGGCGGAAAAATTTGGGTGGAAAGTCAGCCCGGGCAAGGAAGCTGTTTTTTCTTTATTGTCCAACTTGAACCTCACATGACGCCCCTCCCATTCAACATACCATCAGCGAACCTGACCGGACGAAAGATCCTTCTCGTTCATCACAATGACACAACACGTACACTCGGGTGTGAAATTCTGACCACGCACGGAGCTATTGTCACTACCACTACAAGTGGTGCACAGGGGGTTGCTGAATTGATCACATCTCGCACTGAGGGGGCCCCCTACGAACTTCTGATTCTTGATAGTTCACATCCCGATGAAGACCCCTTTGAGATCGCCCATGCATGCAAAGAGACAGCTAGCCTGAGTAATCTTCATATCCTGATGCTCACGACCTCTGGGCAGAGGAATACCATAACTCGCTGTCAGGCTCTTGGGATCCCTACGCTAACCAAGCCCCTCAGGCAGGTCATGTTGCTCCGGACTGTTCAATCACTTCTCTCAGG
>JBFWXH010000172.1:0-6393 GCA_050187625.1 Binatia bacterium | reverse complement strand
CGACGTGTTGGACTACTTAACTGCGGCTTGCTCGGCAGCCATCTGCAAAAGCCCAGCCCCCTCGCTCCTGCCCCTAACTGCTCCTCCGCTCGTAGCACGGTAGCCTGCACCCCACGTGTGCGGTTACACTCAAGGAGTTGTTACGTCTGCGAGGCAAAGAGCCGTTGTCTCCGAAGTCACCTATTGGGGGGTAAAGAAAATGAGACACGGAGGATTGAGGCGGGTAACGACGACTCTCCTCTTTATCTTCGTCTCCAGATGTATCTTGTGCGGAGTCTCTTGAAATGCAGCCAACAGATCTTTTACTTCGCTGCGAGAACGTGAATGCGTACTGCTCGTGCGAGCAAGGTAAAATCACAGGCATTCGCGGTTACGACCGTCGCTCCATGTCGGCGAGCTGTGAGAGCAATAAGAGCATCGTTCTGAAACTCTCGCCGTTTGTGACGGTCCCAATCTTGTGCGTCGCCAATTTGTTGAACGAGTTTGCCGGCTTCCCACCAGTCTAAAGCTGTAGGTTCCCAACGGACTGCGGCAATTCTGAAAAGTGCAGTGACAAGGCGTTGGGCTTCACGGGTGCGTGCTCCCCGACGTAATTCTGAAAGAACGACCGCTGATTGGCGGATAATGTAGGCACGGCGGACCGTTTCAAGCGTTTCCCCATACAACCCACGTTCCCAGTGTCCGATATAGATGTCGGTATCTAAAATAGCAGCATGCATGGGAAGAAAAAATGAAGGCCCTGGAAAGGATGGTTATGGCTCTTCTAGGCTACCGGCTTGCAACGTCTGCTTGCTCTTCTCCATAAATTGCCAGAATGCTTCCATCTCGACAACGCGCTCGACGGACAAGCGGATGACTTCAGCATCGGTTTTAACTTGTAGCACCTGTTTTGCCCGTCGAAGAGTTTGATCGTCGACGAAGAAAGATTTCCGTTTTAATTTTGCTTGCCGATTGGCGTTTCGAGACATAACGACGCCCTTTACGAGGCTTTTGTACAGGCATACACCATACAAAGAAAAGGCATACGTAGCAAGGGAGAGAACTGATTGGTTGTGGAGTTTCATTTTCAGTCGCCCGGGAGCGAGCAAAACAAGGGTCACGCAAACGGTGACCCCATCCTGACTTATTTGCCGCTCGCCATCTGCCACTGGCCGTCAAGCTCGGCCATCACAGCAAGAATGGCATTACGTAACGCGGCGACGAGTTCATCGATTTGCTCTTTGGTGATAATCAACGGTGGGCAGATGGCGATGTTATTACCCCCTGCGACGCGTGTGATCACGCCCATGTCCAATGCTTTTTCCCAGGCCTTTTGTGCAAGTCGCATCTCGGCCGGGAACATTTCTTTCGTCTCTTTGTTTTTCACTAGCTCGATTGCACCAATTAGTCCCTGACTCCGTACATCACCGACGATGGGGAGATCTTTCAACGTATTGAGTTTTTTTGTCAAATACTTCCCTTGTTCGCGGGCTTTTTGCACGAGCTTCTCGCGTTCGATGATCTCCAAATTGGCTAACCCAGCGGCACACACTGCTGGATGTCCAGTGTAGGTATACCCATGCCAAAAGGCGTAATCGTCGCCAGTTGCCAGGAAGGTCTGGAATATTTTTTCTTTGAACATGACTAGTCCCAGCGGTAGATAACCACTAGTGACTCCTTTGGCACTCACCAAGATATCGGGTGTGACCCCCATGCCGGTAGACGCAAACATCGCGCCGGTGCGACCAAAGCCAGTAATGACCTCGTCACAGGCCATCAGAATGTTGTATTTCGTGCAGATCGCACGAATCTTTGGCAACCACTCGGCCGGTGGAATAATCACCCCGCCCACACCCTGGATCGGCTCAGTGATGAAAGCCCCGATTGTTGCTGCACCTTCACGTTTGATAATGCGTTCTAACTCGGTTGCGCAGTCAACCTGGCAAGACGGATACGTTTTGCCCAGCTCGCAGCGATAGCAGTAAGGGCGGGCCATATGGATCATCCCGGGTAATCCTGGTTCCATCTGTTTGTTGAACACAGACATACCACCCAGAACAGCGGCACCACTCGACGAGCCATGATACGCCTGATTGAGACTGATAAATTTCGTTTTTCCTGGTTGACCTTTGGCTTTCCAGTAGGCGCGGACAAGACGAATGACCGCTTCATTGGCTTCTGAACCGCCAGAGGTGAAGATGACACGAGTGAGCCCTTTGGGGGCGATCTTCACGAGTTTGCTGGCCAGTCGCACGGTTGGCACCGAGGTCGGACCAATGAGCGTAGGAGCAAAAGCAAGCTGATCCATTTGTGTGACGACGGCACGATTAATTTCCTTACGCCCATGGCCGACATGGACGTTCCATAGTGAGGCCAGACCGTCGATGTACTTTTTCCCTTCGGTGTCCCACAAATACACGCCCTGACCTTTAACGAAAATCGGGACCCCTTTCTGTTGCTGTAACTGGAGGGGCACGAAGCCATGCACCAAATGATCACGATCTTGCTGATGGAGGGTTTTGGCGATGCGTGCATCAACGGCTGGACTGGAAGCTTTTTTCCGTGGTCGTATCTGAACGACTTTTGCTGATAGTTTCGCTTTCTGAGGCATGGTTTTCCTCCTTATTTGGTCGCCGAGTTTTTCTTTGGTAACGATGGAAAAAAGATACTGAATCAGAAGGGATCATACACGAGTTACGAGTGAATGCCCAGCAGTGGTATGCTCCGTTTTTACTTGATCTCGTTGCCTGTCCAACGTAAACACGAACAGAGAAAGGAGGAGCACGCATGAAAACCAAACGTATGGGACGGACAGGGTTGAAAGTCTCGGAGATTTGCTTAGGAACGATGACCTTTGGTCGACAGTGTGACGAGCCGACGAGCTTTGCCATTATGGATACGGCGGTCGAGTTTGGAGTCGATTTCTTTGACACGGCCGATGTGTATCCGGTCGGTGGTGGACTCGATTCGGTCGGGCGAACGGAAGAAGTGGTTGGCAAATGGCTGAAGGGCAAACGTGAAAAGATTGTTTTAGCGACCAAGTGTTGGGGCGCGATGAGCAAGGCGCCAAACGATCAAGGACTTTCTCGCAAGCATATTTGTAGGGCAATCGAGGAGAGTTTACGGCGATTGCAAACCGATTATGTTGATCTCTATCAGGTGCATGCTCCTGACCCCAATACACCACTGGATGAAACGCTGCGGGCGTTGGATGACCTCGTCCATCAGGGCAAGGTGCGCTATATCGGATGCTCGAATTTTCAGGCGTGGTTATTAGCGTCCGCCTTGTGGACCAGCGATAGGCTGGGGTTGGCGAGGTTTGATTGTGTGCAGCCGCGCTATAACCTGATGTTCCGTGAGATTGAAAATGAGCTGTTACCCCTGTGTCGACAGTATGGAGTCGGGGTGATTCCCTACAATCCGTTGGCCGGTGGGTTTCTCACGGGGAAATATCAACCTGACACTGAACCCGCGACGGATAGGCGATTTGGTCTGGCTGGACGCGCAGGTCATATTTATCGTCAGCGCTACTGGCAAGAAGCCCAATTCGCGGCGGTGGCGCATCTGCAGGAATTCTTCTCGGCACGGAACAAGTCACTGACACAAGTAGCGATTGCCTGGGTGCTCGCCCAGCCGGATATTACTTCACCAATTGTGGGGGCAACCTCGGTGGAGCAACTGCGCCAGTCGCTGCCCGCGGTTGACCTGAAGCTGGATGAGGAAGAAATGAACGTTTGTAACGAGGTGTGGTTTGACCTGCCGCGATTGAAAGATCCGGCGGTAGCTCTACGGTGAAGACGGACTGAAGGGGGCTCCAGCTAAAAAGGGGTCAAAGGCGCAATGGCGAAGCGGCGAAAAGGTCGACCCCCAAAAAAAATGCTTTTCATTTCCTTTTCGCCTGTTCTCCTTTTTCCCGTGTCGTTCATGCTTCGGTTCCGCTCTCAAAGGACTTCATAGAAACTTCCCTGCCCAGGTACGAACAGGCGGCTGTAAAAGCGCATAGCGTACGCATCGGTCATGTTGGCTAAGAAATCACAGATCACGCGCTTACGGGCGGGTTCATTGTTTTCGATAAGCGTGCGTTCATACTCCTCGCTCCAATGCTCCGGCAGCAGGCCGAGGGAATCCTCTCCTTGGTCGAGGACAGCAAAGAGGCGACGGAGGACCTCTTTGCCTTTGTATCCAAGGGTCGTTACGCGTGGATTGTAGATCACGTGATGAGACTCAAACGCCTTGAGTAGCTCGATGCGTACGCGATTTGGGAGGTCAGCATCGATCCGCTCCTCTGATTGGAAGGTGACGCTTGAGGCGAACTCATGAATCAAATCGCGGGTGAGCATCTTCCAGGCTGCGCGTCCGGCAGTGTGCTCTAAGCGTTCAAGACGATCGGCAATCTGCACGAGTTCATGTTCAAGCGACTCTTCACCCACCGTTTTTCCCAAGAGGGCAAGTTTTTGGTTCACATCGCGAATGACCCGCGCCGGGGGCTTCCGCCGAAAATCTGTAGCCGTGAGCAGTTTAGCCTTGAGACTATCTTCGAGATCATGAACAGAGTAGGCAATATCGTCGGCGACATCCATGATCTGGCACTCAAAGCTC
Source organism: Binatia bacterium (assembly GCA_050187625.1). Taxonomy (GTDB): domain Bacteria; phylum Desulfobacterota; class Binatia; order Bin18; family Bin18; genus JBFWXH01. Next base: position 1,815 of record JBFWXH010000172.1, on the reverse strand, counting down.
CGCTGTGTTCCAGTTCGGGTGTACTGAATCACTGTCTCTACGAGGTCACGGTCGTTGGCATAAAATCCTTTGACAGGACCAGTGGCCGCTGAGATTGTCGCGCCATCAATACAGGTTTTGTACTTCAAGACGCCGTCAAGCGTGTGGTATGTCAGATTAAGGCCAGTGTAGGCTTCGTGTTTTCGTTCTAGACGGGTGAGAATGCGAAACGTCTGTGCGTTGCCTTCAAATCCTCCGTAGACCTGCATCATGTCGTGCAAGACCGCTTCACCGGTATGTCCGAAGGGAGGATGACCGAGGTCGTGAGCCAGGCACACCGCTTCCACTAAATCGGTATTAGCCCCTAAATTCAGCGCTATTCCTTTAGCGATCTGTGCGACCTCCAGTGAGTGGGTAAGGCGGGTACGGAAAAAATCTCCTTCATACACGCCAAATACCTGAGTTTTGCCCTGGAGACGCCGAAAGGCTGCCGAATGAATGATCCGAGCGCGATCACGCTCGAACTCTGAGCGACTGTCAGGTCCGGCCCCACGGGATTCGGGAGTATGGCGACGAGCATCAGAAACAGAAGCGAATTGCATTGCCATGTCCGTTTCTTGCACCATAAAGAGTCTCCACTATCGAGGCAAGCAAGTGTTGTTGTTAGCTGTGAAGTGATTTTGTATCTTATCTCAAAGATGGGGTGATCACACTGTCCCCTACATCTAGTATACTGGGCAGACGTCAATACTAGGAGTTGCGGTTCTCACTCGCAGTGGGAGAAGGACTTCTCTCAATGTTCTGAGTATTGGGTCTGTCATTCGATGTCTTGCTGTGACTTCTGTTTATTCTGCTCCTGCCGATATGCTACACTAACAAAATCAGGGAAGGAGGCCTTCTATGGAACAGGTGGGAAAACTACTCAAAATCGCGGCGGCAGTCTTTAGTGCGTTATGGTTGAGCGGCATAGCCTGGGCGGGAGATTCGATCAAACCAATTAACAACTGTGGCACTCTGACTGCAGACGCGCAGTCGTCGTTTGTCCTCGTGCAAAATGTTTTTTCTCTGAGCGAAACGTGTCTAATTGTGAAGACCAGCAATATTACGATTGATTTGAATGGCTTTACCATTTTTGGTGTCGGATTTGGGACTGGCATCGTTGCCGATGCGCCAGTTGAAGGAATAACCATCCGTAACGGCACTGTGAAGGGGTTTAAAGTCGGGGTGTCGCTTGCAGGCACGGGTAATATCGTCCGAGACCTGCGGGTCGATAATAATACCGATACCGGAATATTTCTTGGTTCCAGCAGCCTTGTGGATCACGTGGTTGCGCAGAACAACCGGCACTTTGGTATCGTTGTGACCACCGCGAGTACAGTCAAAGATAGCGTCCTGCGCTTAAACGGTAGCACCCCCGACAGCATTGCGCTCTCGGCAGGACGAGGAGGTACGATCACTGGGAACACCATCTGGAGTTCGATTGGCACCGGACTGTTCGCGTCATCAGGGAGCACGGTGCTTGGGAACACTGTCTTAGAGACGGACCCAGGGTTTGGTATGTCGATCATTTGTCCCAGCAACATCAAAAATAATACTGCGACCTTCAACACGAGAGGGGATCTAGTGCTGAACGGCAATGGCTGCAACGCGTTCGATAACGTCACTCCTGTGGTGGTGACGAATCCCTAAGGGCAAATTGTTTATGGGAGCTATAGGGACGCTACAGCAAGATGTGGAGTTTGAGAGAAACCTGTATACTCCTGGAAGACTCACAGGAAGGAGGAGCACCTCCCCATGTTAAGTGACGAGGATTATCAGGAAGCCGTGCGGCGCTAT
>JBFWXH010000171.1:0-6760 GCA_050187625.1 Binatia bacterium | reverse complement strand
CAGAGCCTGACGCAAACTGTGCTCTTGCCGACTGATGAAGTACCAGCTCAATCCAGAACAAATAGTGATGATTATGAGACTGATGAACCCAACGAGCTTCGTTCGTAGACTTATGACGCGACGGGTTGGTGGCCGTTGGAGAGAAGAGGTTGTCGTGACCGCGCCCATAGCCCCTCAGTACACGAGGTCAGCCTGATCCTTGACTTCAGGAGGAATCGAGATGTCGAGAAATCGCGCAGTCTTGAGGTTCAGCGCCAACCGTACCCGGTCTGGAGGAAGTGGGGAGGACAGGTGTTGATGCCCCCCACGCAAGAGGGCGTCTGCGAGTGCTGCCGTTTGTTTACCGACATCTACATAATCGACATATGATGCTGCAAGTGCGCCACTGCGCACTTGCTCCACAGAGAAGCCGATAACGGGAACATTGGCATCCAAAGCCGTGCCCAGGAAGAAGCGCAAGGAGTCCTCGGTAAGGACGGTACTATCCGGCAGCAGCCACAACACGTCAACTTGCGAGAGGAGCGTTCGCAGTGCAGGCGGAACTTCTTTTTCATTGTGGACTGCCTGAGTTATCAGGTCAAAGCCGACTTCTGTAGCATGTCGACGCGCTTCCTCCACCTGCCCGCCGGTTCGTCTTTGGTCGTACAGTACGCCGATCCGTTTTCGCTGTGGCAATAAAGAATGCATTTTTTTTAGTTGGAGTTCGACCGGAGCCTGCCACGAGACCCCCGTCACATTGGGGGCGGTCAAACCTGCGGTCAGTGGATCGAGCACCATGCAATAGACCACGGGAGTGTCAAAGATTTCTAATTTTGCCGCTAGTGCTGCTGTCGCCCCGACTGCCAACACCAGTCCCACTGAAGACGCGCGAATTTTCGCGGCGATCTGACGTCCGCGCACGATATCTCCTTGGAGATTGTATTCAGTGGTCGTTGTGGTTTTCGGTAACGCAGCGGTGAATTCCTGGATGGATCGGTCGTAGATTGTGAGGGGAGCAGATTTCAGGATCGCGACTTCTGCGATGTCAACCGCCGTGAGCGTCCCTGGCAGGAAACAAACGATGAGAATGACGCAAATCAATTGCCACAAACGTATGGTCATGGCACGTGCAATTCCTCTGAGTCTCAAAACCTCATATTGAGCCATCCTACTACACGGTGACCGATGACCTCAGTGAGTGGATGTTCTCGATGCCGATCGTTCAGTGCATTAAAGACTGAAATAGCAACTTCCACTCGATCATTCCAGAAGCGATAGGCTACCCGGAGGTTGAGAAGACTATAGGGGCTCAAGGTCGGTTTGGGCCGTACGACTCCGAACGGAGCGAATTCTCTAAAGGTGCCAGAAATGCCAGAGCGTCCAGTGCCAGCATAATGCCATAAGACATTGAGACTCAGGCCATTGTCCCACTCCCCACGCAGACCGATATTAATCCTGTACTGTGGACCACTCCGCCGCGCCCCATTGATAAATGTTTGGAAAAGAATGGCTTGACCAGCGTAGTTGGCAAAACCACTGAGCCAGGGAGTGAATTGAAACTCTCCACCGATCTCGCCGCCCCCAATCTCCGCCTTACCTTGGTTGGCATAGGTCACGCTTGTGGGTCCGGTTTGCTTCAAATCGATGAGCTGAGAGAGATGGTTCAGAAACAGATCAGCGCGAAGACGTGCCCGATGACGCAGAAACCAGCCTTGGTAGCCAATCTCGTAGGTGATGATTTTTTCCGGGTCAACACTATGTGAGCCCCGATTGGAATTGGTCAGCCTATCGTATGGCGGCGGTAAAGGTAGAGAGATATCCGCGGTCGAGAAAAGGTACGTTTGCACCAACGTCGGTGGACGAAACGCGACTGAGCCTGATATGCGAAACGTATGCCCGGCAATCGGCGTGTAGAGCAGCGCAATCCGCGGACTGACGGTTGGGGGGATTTCATCATCGAGGTCATATCGCAACCCCAGGTTAAGCAAGAGCTGTGGGGCTATCCGCCATTCATGCTGAAAGAACAGTCCCAGGCGCTCCTCGGTGTTGAAATGTGGCTTGGTATAGTTCGCCGAGAGCGTGATATGTCGGTAATTGGCTCCGTAGATCAATCGCTGGGTTGGACCCCACGTTATGGTGTGTTGGAACTCTACGTTATACGTCTGTGTGCCAGTTTGACTCAAGGCTTCGTCAGTGCGCTGGTGAATATGGAGAAAACCAGCAGGAAGTAATGGATGCGGGCGAACATTCCCGGTTGCATCCTGGGTTGTCCACCACGTGCGCAGCGTGAAGTTTTCTCGCTCATACGCAAGATCGAGGGAGCCATGAGTATAGACACGCGACATAATAATATCACTGGCGAATTGGTTCGCATCGCGGTTGACGTCAATCATTCCTCCTCGTAAGCGGAGAAAGGAATGGTCAGGCAAATGATATTCGGCCTGTAGGTTAAAGGTATGGGAGCGGAATGCCAAGGGATGTCGCCTGCGCCATTGGTCGTTTTGGTCACGACTCGCAGACAATCGATAGCCCCAGGATCCATGGGTACCAGCAAGCGTGGCCGCAGCCGCGATTGTTCCTAAATCTCCTCCTGCAAATTGAAAGGTTGCGCCCCGCATCTCTTCCGGTGATTTGGTAATGATGTTAATGACACCATCGTACGCATTAAAGCCGTAGACGGCTGAAGCAGGGCCTTTAAGGACCTCGATGCGTTGAATTTCCAGTAAGGTCACCGGCAGCGCTTTCCAGGAAACTCCGCCTTGCACATCCTCGTAAATCGAGCGTCCATCCACAAGCACGAGCATTTTATTGGCGCTGAGTTGATTGTCTCCCCGTGCGCTGACACTGAAACTTGCACTGTTCATCTGCAGGACATCGATTCCAGGGATACGTCGCAGAATTGTTGGCACGTCTGTAGCCCCAGAATGACGAATGTCTTCAGCAGTAATGACATAGACATTTGACGGGGCTTCGGACAACGGCTGTGCGTGACGCGCGGCTGTAACGACGGTCTCTTCATGCAGCAGCAGCAGCACCTCTTCCAATGCGCCTGTCGTCGGAGCGACGAGCTTCTGTTCGCTGGCCTGCGGAGTGGTGAACGGGTCCTGAGCACGTATGAGTGAAGAGCAGAGCAGTATTATTGCTAATACCAAGGCGAGTGTGACAGCGTACCGGCGTTCCCACAGAGGCAAAGGGAGGGGAATGAGAGACACGCGAAGGGCTCCTTTAGAGACAAACCTGGTCTGCGTCCATAGCATCAAGAAACAGGTCTCGTCAACAAAAATCACAGTCGACACTCATTCTTTATACTACTGGACGACACAGACTGTTGCGGGCGAAACTCGGCAGGAATCACAGCAGAAAAGGATAATAAACGTCCGTCAGCAAGTTAAGCATTTCAGGCCCTGGTAAACGGCGTCCTCAAATTGAATCCAATTTCAACCCACATTGAACCGTTCGAGTTTTACCAACTCAAGCAGCTAAAGGAAGCCGTGAATCGGCTTGTGCTTGAGCAGCCGTGAATTGCCGATAGGTTCGGGGAGCAACCTCTTACAGAGCAAGTGTCACAAAATGCGCGACGTGGAGCCCTAAGTAATTTGCCAAGTGTCCCGCCGAGCGCGCGGGCGGAGAGTGCAGAAGTGCTACGACTCAATCCCAACTTCTCACTGGCAGTGCACAAACAGAGAACGCCGATCAAAGATCCGGTGGTGTTGGAGCGGCATATTGCGGCGTTGCGCAAGGCGGGACTGAGGTAAATAGAGAATGGAGAATGAAAAAAATAGGCTGAAGGCTATAGGCCGAAGGCTGAAGGGGGAAAATTAGAAAGGGCGAAATGGGGAAACGGCGAACAAGGCTAGAGACTGAAGGGAAGAAACACAGGAATCGCATTCTTCGGGCTTTAGCCGGGCTACGCTGCCGATCAGGTCCGATGAAGAGACAAGCCAGTCTATTGAACTGGGGGACAAATTCCCCTGTAATACAAGGACACTCATTCCACGGAGAGAAGAATATGCACCTCACGATTCTACTAGAGCCTGCCGCCGGGCAGAAATATCGCGCCTCATGCGGCTCCCCATTGGGCATCGAGACGGAAGGCGCCTCGCGTGAGGAGGCGCTGGGCAAGTTGCGCGCGTTGATCGAACAGAAGATTCGATCTGGCGTTGAGATCCTTACGCTTGAGGTTGATACGGTCGAACATCCGTGGAAACCATTTGCCGGGACATTGAAGGATGATCCCTTGTTCGAGGAATGGGTCCAGGCGATGGCGCAATACCGTGCGAGCATCGATGACGATCTGAATGCATCATGAGTCTCTATGTCTTTGACACCGACACCCTGAGTTTGTATCGGCACGGCCATGCGGCAGTTGTTCAGCACACGCTGACGCATCCCCCAGAAGCATTGGCGGTCACCGTCATAACCGTTGAGGACCAGCTTTCTGGGTGGTACGCGCTTTTGCGCCGCGCCAAGACCCTTGCCGATATAGCTTCTATCTATGATCATTTGGCAGAGACGGTCACTTTCCTCAGTCGCACTCGTATCCTTTCGTTTACAGAATCAGCCATCAACCATTATGAGCAGTTGCGGCCTCTGAAGCTCCGTATCGGCACCATGGATCTGCCTATTGCCGCAATCACCCTTGCTCATAATGCCATACTTGTAACGCGTAACCAGCAAGACTTCCAACTCATCCCTGGCCTGGGAATCGAGGACTGGACAGTATAAGTCTTGACGTACGTCCGATCACCCAACCGGTGACAACCCTGCGGCACCAGCCGGATAATCAGCGACAAGGAGGGTGGACGATGCCCGATCAAACGCCCGCAGTCGGGATGGCACGCAAGCTCGCGGCGATCTTCAGTACGGATGTCGCGGGCTACAGTCGCCTGATGGGCGACGATGAAGAAGCCACTATCCACACTCTCACTGCTTATCGCACCCTCATCTCTTCCCTCATTCAGCGCCACCGTGGGCGAGTGGTGGATTCTCCCGGAGATACTCTCCTGGCTGAGTTCGCCAGTGTGGTCGATGCCGTACGTTGTGCCGTGGAGATTCAAAACGAACTCAAGGGTAAGAACGCAGAGCTGCCTGAGAAGAGGCAGATGCAGTTCCGCATCGGCATCAACCTGGGAGTACTATTGGCGCATCACGAAAGAGGCCAATGCCCAGGCGCGGCAAATGTGGGAGCAATCTATTGCCCTGGACCCACAGTATGCCGAGGCATACGCGTGGCTGGGTTACGCTTATTGGGCGGAGGGGATCATGCACTGGAGTGCCGACCCCAAGACTATGGAACGCGCGTTGGTGCTCGCGCAACAGGCTCTTGCCCTGAATGATTCCCTGCCGACAGCTCATTCGCTCTTGAGCTATGTCTATGCCCAGCAACAGCAGTATGACCAGGCTATAGCCGAGGGCGAACGGGCTATCGCCCTCGATCCCAACTATGCGGACAGCTATGTAGGACAGGCGCAGGTGCTGAACATCGCGGGTCGGCCAGAGGAGGCTCTGCAGTCAGTGGAGCAGGCAATGCGGCTCAACCCCCGCTGTCCATACTGGTACTTATACGAATTGGGCTGGGCCTATCGCATAAACGGGCGGTATGCCGAGGCGATCGCCACACTGAAAGAAGTCATCCGCCGGGACCCTAATTTTATCGCTGCCCACCTTAAATAAATCCACACTCGATAGAAAGTGATAATCTTTTGAGCATAACCGTAAAACTAGCTCTACGTCGCTCTCTTAGCGGTTCGGAAGCTCATGCGCCTGTTGAGCGTAGCAGGTAGCACTTTCCGTCCAATGTGTTTCTATTTAACCTGGCTGTCAGCTACCTATTACAGTGGATCGCTCAACAGAGTCCGGCGGCCCAGACGTTGGAGCCGGCAGTGGCGGCAATACAACGGGCCCTGGCCCTCAATGACTCCTGGCACTGGAACCGCATATACTTGGGCCATATATCTCTCTCTACCATCAGCAGTATGACCAGGCCCTGGCAGAGATGGAGCAGGCCGTGGCCCTCGCTCCTACCGAGGCTAACAGCCACGCAGCTCTGGCTATGGTGCTGAGCTATACGGGCAGGACGGAGAACGCCCTGGAAGCAGCAGCCCAGGCGCTGCGCCTGAAGTCCGAAGTTGTGGACGCCCACTTAGACAGCGTCGGCGCTGCCTATGCGGTGGCCGAGCGCTATGAAGAGGAACGTGCCCCTTTGCAGCGTTATAGCAGCCGCTATCCCAACGTACTGCCTGTCCATCTCATGCTGGCCGCGGTCTACAGCGAGGTAGGCAAAGAGGCGGAGGCCCACGCTGAAGCGACAGAAGTGCTGCGGCTGAATCCTAATTTCTCACTTGAAGTTCACAAACAGCGTATGCCGATCAAAGACCCAGCGACGTTGGAGCGGCATATTGCCGCGTTGCGTAAAGCGGGGGTTGAAGTGAAGGCACCGCGAAGCAGGCGAAAAGCAGTAAAGGAGGGAGACCAAAAGCAAAGTGTTCCCATCATACAGAGCGTGTCTAAGAAGTCGCAGAACCTGTCATTGCGAGGAGCCTGAAGCGACGAAGCAATCTCTTTTTCGAGCAAAGATTGCTTCGCTGCGCTCGCAATGACTCGTTTCTTAGGCTTTCTAGACACGCTCTTAGGCTTTTGCTCGCATATAGTTATCAGCACGCTTGAGGGAGTATTTCACATAAGACTCAGCAGACGGACAGTAACGATGCTCGGTATTGTGACAACCAGCGGGTGTCGTATCCCAAAGTTCTTTGCAACCGTGGGGCAGTCGTTGACGCTG
>JBFWXH010000170.1:0-6999 GCA_050187625.1 Binatia bacterium | reverse complement strand
TTGAACCGATAAAAACTATCCCGACTGTACCCCATCACTTTGCACGCCTGAGACACATTGCCCAATTGCTTGGCCAACTCTAACAAGCAAACCTTTACTTTGATCACCTTCTGCGCTGTGTTCATCTCGTTGCCTCTTTCTGCCCTCACGGGCGTTTCGGACAACGAAGACTTTAACCTACTGTCAGATTAAATCGTAGCTTATACAGTTTTTCCCCACGCTGGATCACGATATCCTCAAGCAACGACTGCGACGGACCATTAAAGACCCGCATGTCTTGTGGCTGTGTGATTGTATTATTGATTACTCCAACGAACAGGAGTTCGTGCCGCAATATTTCTCTGGAGACGACTTGTTCTCTCCGCTCTCGCGCAGACGCGGACTTCCTATCGGTAACCTAACAAGCCAATTCTTTGCCAATGTTTATCTTGACGGGCTCGATCATTTTGTGAAGGAAAGATTGCGGGTGCGACAGTATCTTCGTTATGTTGATGATTTTTGTTGCTTTCACGATGACAAGCGGATGCTGGTTGAGCTGCGAGCGAGAATCGTTGATTTTCTCCTCGGGTTACGGTTACGTTTGAACGAACGAAAAAGTCGGCTACGCCAAGTCAAAGAAGGAATTGAGTTTCTTGGCTTTGTCGTGACACCCTATGAGCAACGTCTCAATCAGTCGGCGGTACGGCGGCAACGACGGCGGGTGGTACGACTGCAACGAGCCTATACAGAAGGGGAGACGACGTGGAGTGACGTGAAGGCATCGTTGCAAGCCTGGAACGTGCATGCCGCACATGGTACGACATGGCGGTTACGGACGAGGGTGTTTCAGAAAACGGTGTTTGTGCGGCGAGGGGATCGTGCAATTACAACGAAAGTTTTGCCTACAAAGAAATGATGGGGGATATTCATGTCTGCAGAACGCAAGCTGAAAGTATTTCTGTGCCACTCTTCAGGTGACAAGCCTGCGGTGCGTGACTTGTACAAACGCTTGCAAACGGACGGCTTTGATCCGTGGTTGGATGAGGAGGATATTCTCCCCGGACATGAATGGGAGCGAGAGATACCTAGGGCTGTACGGGCAGCCGATGCAATTATCGTTTGCCTCTCGCATAGTTCGATTAACAGAGAAGGCTACGTGCAGCGAGAGATTAGCGATGCCCTGAACGTAGCCGAAGAGAAACCCCCTGGGACGATTTTCATCATTCCGTTGCGGTTAGAGGACTGTGAGATTCATGAGCGGCTGAAAAAGTGGCAGGCAGGAGCGTTGTTTACCGAGCGTGGCTATGAACGGCTGGTGCAAACACTGAAAATTCGCGCGAGTGCTTTGGGGATAGCTGTTGCGACTACTCCGCCGTTAGCCCCAACAATTACCAGTAGCATCGGCATGGAGCTGATTCTGATCTCCCCTAGAGAATTCCTGATGGGATCGGAGGAAGGGATGGACAGGGAAAAGCCGGTTCGGCGCGTGCAGATCAGTCAGCCGTTTTACATGGGTAAATATCCGGTGACGCAATCTCAGTGGCAAGTAGTGATGGGGAACAATCCCAGTCGTTTCACTGGCGATCTGAATCGACCGGTCGAACAAGTATCGTGGGATGACGTACAAGAATTTTTGCGTAAATTAAACGAGCGCAAGAAAGGGACGCCGTATCGGTTACCGACTGAAGCTGAATGGGAATATGCGGCACGGGCGGGAACGACAACGAGGTATTGTTTTGGCGATGATGTGGAGCGCTTGCAGGACTACGCGTGGTACGATGAGAACTCTGATAACACAACGCATCCAGTCGGCCAGCTGAAGCCTAATGCATGGGGGTTGTACGATGTGCACGGGAATGTGTGGGAATGGGTGCAAGATTGGTTTGCTGAGGACTATTATCGACAACGGTCAAATCCCGACCGAGACCCTCGGGGACCGGATTCAGGGGAGTATAGGGTGTTGCGCGGCGGTTCGTGGAACAATGAAGCCAGGGATGTCCGCGTAGGCTTCCGCCTCTGGCCCGAGCCTGGCTACAGGCGCGGCCACCTCGGATTTCGCTGTGCCCAGTAGCTGTTTTCAGGTTCTGGATTCTGAGTGCTGGAATTCTGGATTCTGGGGTCCAGGGGCGTTGCCCCTGGTCGAATTTGGTGGAGGGAGATAGTCACTTCGCATTATGAAAAATCACCCCTAGCGTGTAGCGTCGGCCTGAGGTCACAGTGCTGACACCGTGGCGGACCTGCACCCGGTGGTAGCCACGTTTGCCTTGGGCAGGACGATAACGCGTCGTGAAGATGATCATCTCGCCTTGTTCGGTGGCAATCGCTTCTCCGCGTGATTGCGCTCGGGGTCGCTGTTCGACCAAGAGAAATTCACCGCCCGTGTAGTCTTCGTCGCGCCGACTCAAAAAGAACGTGAGCTGAAGAGGAAAGGCGACAACTCCATACAGGTCCTGATGTAAGCAGTTGTATCCGCCAACCTCATAGTACAGCAGTAACGGCGTTGGCCGCGTTTGTCCCTGCTCGTGACAATAAGCGAGAAACTCTGGCAACGTGCCAGGAAAACGCTCGTCGCTGCGCAGCAGTTCCATCCAGCGATTGGCGATAGGAGCAAGGAAAAGGTACGTCTGCTCGCGCAGTTGCTGGACTAGCGGCGGAAGAGGATCGGCAAAATACTTGTACTCACCTTGTCCGAAGCGGTAACGTGCCATATCAGTTCGGCTGCGAAACTTTGCTTCCTGGTCATACAAAGCAATGAGCTTGGTACACTCGTCTGGAGTGAGCAGTGGGTGTGTCTTGGCGTACCCACGCTCCCAAAGGGTTTGCTCGATGGCTTGCCAGTCGAGCTTCTCTACGCGTTTCTTAATAGTCATTCAACGCACGACGGGTGCCTGTATTGTTGCTTCGACAGACAAGCCGGTGTCGGAGTTCGCGGGGTGGTAGTGCAGGATCTCGAATCCCAAGACTCGCCCCTGCTCATCCTTCATTACAACTACCTCATCGTCAGTAAGGGTACTGACATATTCTGCTCGTGGATCTCCCAACCATATCGTAAGCGTGTGACCGACCGTGTCGTGGATCACCTTGATTCGCTCCATACAATTGCTCCTTTCTTGAGGCTATCGGTCGGATAAGCAGTTATCAAGAAGCCTTCGCCGTTCTCCTGACGGACTACAACACAGAGAAATCGCGGAACTGCCATGCGATAGAAGAGTAACACGGCTTGGTCTTTCGTGCTGCGGCGAATCTCCATAGGGGTAGAAAGTGTCGCAATGACATCCGCCTGTCGAGTTTCCAATACAGGGTGCTTGACCGTGGAGACATAACGCCACCACTCTTCTGAGCAGCGAACGTGGAATCCCAGCGGAGTCAGTACATTGAACATAGCCTCACTCAATCATCTCCAGAAACTTCGCCTCATCGACGATCTTTACCCCAAGCTGTTGCGCCTTGTCCAATTTCGAACCCGCCTCAGTCCCGGCCACGACATAGGTGGTCAGCTTCGAGACACTCGACGACACTTTGCCCCCGAGGGCTTCGATGCGTTTCTGAGCCTCGGGACGTGTCATCGACGCCAACGTGCCGGTCAGCACAAACGTCTGTCCACTGAACTTACCGTCGCGTCTGGCGGTGACTTGAGGAAAATGCACTCCAGCGCTTAGCAGTTTGTTAATCACGCGGCGATTTTGTTCTTGCGCCAAGAAATGCGCGATGCTGCGGGCAACCTCGGGTCCCACATCGCGTACGTCTTGGAGCTGTTCTTCACTCGCATGCATGATGTGGGCAAGATCACCAAAGTGTTCCGCCAGTTGCTTAGCCGTGGCTTCGCCAACATGACGGATACCAAGGGAAGCCACAAAACGAGGCAGGGTGGTGGTTTTGCTTTTTTCAATCGCAGCGAGAAGATTCTGTGCCGATTTTTCCGCCATCCGATCGAGAGAGGCCACTTGCTCTTTGCTCAGCCGGTAGAGATCGCCTGCGTCGTGGACCAACCCTTTGTCGACTAATTGGTCGATAATTTTCTCGCCTAATCCTTCAATATCCATCGAACCACGCGAACCGAAGAATTTGAGACTCTCTTTGAGTTTGGCTTGACAGGCCAACCCAGTGCAGCGATACGCTGCCTCGCCCTCTTCACGTTCGACCTCCGCATCACAGACCGGACAGGAAGATGGCATGACGAATTTTTCTTCCTGCCCCGTCCGTTTCTCAGGGATGACTTTGACCACGTACGGAATCACGTCTCCTGCGCGTTCGACGACAACGGTATCGCCGATGCGGATATCTTTGCGGTTGATCTCATCCATATTGTGCAAAGAGGCATTGCGCACAGTCACTCCACCAATCCCGACCGGTTCCAATTCAGCCACCGGCGTGAGTACACCTGTACGTCCGACTTGCGGGGCGATATTGAGGACGCGGGTCGTTGCCTGCCGGGGGGGAAACTTGTAGGCGACTGCCCAGCGGGGAGAGCGAGAGATTTCTCCTAATTGCCGTTGCAAAGCAAAGCTGTTGACTTTGATGACGACCCCGTCGATTTCATAGGGCAGATCATCGCGTTGCTGTTCTAAGTCGTCAAAGACGGCAAATACCTCATCAAGGTTACGACACAGTTGTCGATGCGGGACGGGTTTAAGCCCCCATCCTGCCAGGGCGTCAGTGAACTCCCACTGCGTGGCAAAAGCGGCTCCGTCGAGGCGTCCGACCCCATGACAAAAGATATCAAGCGGTCGCTTCGCCGTGACCGAGGAATCGAGTTGTTTTAACGAACCAGCGGTTGCATTGCGGGGGTTAGCAAAAGGCGGTTCGCCCGCGGCAACCCGTTCGCGATTGAACCTGCGGAAGGGCGCGATCGGCAAATAGACCTCGCCACGGACTTCAAGCAGGCGTGGAATCGGATGCTTGGGGTGGTGGTGGAGCGTGAGAGGAATAGATCGTACTGTCTTGAGGTTCTGGGTGATATCTTCGCCAGTGACGCCATCGCCACGTGTCGAACCCACTATAAACTTCCCATTTTCGTAGACCAGTTCAACCGCGACGCCGTCAATCTTGGGCTCTACTTCATACTCAATCAGTGCATCGCTCTTGAGAAATCGTTGGATACGTTCCTGGAATTCGCTCATTTCCTCGCGACTGACGACGTTCGCCAGGGAGAGCATCGGCACCGAATGCTGAACCTGAGTAAACTCAGAGAGTGGTGGAGCCCCAACTTTTTGTGTGGGCGAATAGGGATCTTGTAACTCTGGGTAGGTGGTTTCGAGCTCGACGAGGCGACGAAACAGTTTGTCATACTCGGCATCACTCACCAGGGGATCGTCAAGCACGTAGTAACGATAGTTGTGGAGCGTCAATTCTTCACGTAAGCGTAGGACTTCAGCGCGAATCGATGTGGCGGTTGGCATGAGCGATATTGTATCGGACGGCAGGCAAAAAAAAGGCCCCTCAGAAAACACCTGAGAGGCCAGCGAGGGACGGACAACCGACACTTAGAACAATCGACTGACTTGCGTCGCTTGCAACCCTTTCTCGCCGGAGACAATGTCGAATTGGACTTCTTCTCCAGCATTCAAGCTGCGATACCCGTCCTGCTGGATCGCAGAATAATGGACAAAAACGTCCTCGCCATCATCCTGGGCGATAAACCCATAGCCTTTGGCGTTGTTGAACCACTTAACCTTCCCCCTTGCCATACAACCTCCTCCTCTTCGCCGTCCTCCTCGGGGATACATCGGCGTACAACCGTGGTTTTGGTCACTAAGAGTAGATGTTCGGCCTCATTTTGTCAAGAAAACGGGACGGCATGTGCTATAGTCTCCATCGTCAAGGAAAGGAGTCCTACCGATGGGGGAGAAGGTGGAAACTCTGCGAGTGGTCGTGGCCTCACCCAGCGATGTGAAGCCTGAGCGTGATGCCCTGAAAAACATTATCGAGGACGTTAACCACGATATTGCATTGGATCGTAAGGTGCGACTGGAAATATCCCGCTGGGAAGACGATGCCTACGCTGGATTTCACGTCGCTGGGCCGCAGGGCTTAATCGATGCTATTCTCCGTATCCCTGAATGTGACATCTTTCTCGGCATCTTCTGGAAACGCTTTGGCACACCGACCACAGAGGGTACGACGGGAACGGAACATGAATTCCAGTTAGCGTACGAAACCTGGAAGCAGACGCGGCGTCCGCAGATTATGGTCTACTTCAATCAAAAAGCCGCGACGCCCAAAACGCCAGAAGAAGCCGACCAGTGGAAGCAGGTATTACAGTTTCAGCAGCAGTTTCCCAAAGACGGGTTATGGTGGCCCTACAGGGGGAAAGCTCAGTTTGAAAAACTCGTGCGGCGACATATCACCAACTGGTTGCGTCAACGTGCGAGTGTCCTAGCGACTGAATCGCCTTCTGTTTCGACTCCACGCACTGACGCGACTCCCGCAGCGCCTCTTTCTCCGGCCTTACAAAAGAGTCTCCGTGAGGGATACCTCAACTGGTTGATGGAACAAGTCCGGGCCGTGCCGCTCAGTGGGGTGGACCGCAAGAGCATTAGTGAAGAAGATCGGCGCGACCTCGACCTGGCCGCGGTCTACACCGCGTTGATGACGCAACAGCACATGGTCAACGTGGTTCACAAGCGACGACCACGAGGAGATGGAAAGACATATTTCCTCCCTGGGTGGAATCTTTCTGCATTAGCGGTGCTCGACGCTAATGCACGTCTGGTATTACTCGGGGATCCGGGTAGCGGCAAGACTACCTTCGTCAACTTCCTGGCCTTGTGCATGGCTGGCGAACTGTTGCAGCGCAAGGAAGCCAACCTCAAGGTGCTGCGTAAGCCCATGCCGAAAGGAGAGAGTGAGAAGAAAGAACCACAACTCCAACCCTGGCGACATGGGGCGTTGTTGCCATCCCTGTAAAGGTCTGTTGATTACCTGCGCATCGCCAGAATCCGCGCGGTCGATACATGTGTCTGCCCCTTGCCACTCAGCTTGTTGGGCGGTGGCTTCTTGGGCCCGCGTTTGTGTTTGGTG
>JBFWXH010000169.1:0-7168 GCA_050187625.1 Binatia bacterium | reverse complement strand
AGGACTCGTCTCGATCCGCGCCTTGTGGATTTCACTTCACTATCCCTCCTGAACCGCCTAGTGCGGACCCGCATGCTAGGTGGTGTGGGGAGGGCGAGCAGCAATGTTCGCCCTTACCCGATTAGCCTACGGAGAGGTGATCCTTACATCCGTTGACAATACTGTCAACATCCTGGCATCATGATGAAAGAAATAGGAGACGATCGCCCATGAGCGACAGAGACGTATTCTATCATGATGGTGCGAGAAACAAGGCCAATTTCATGGATCAAGGCGGCACGGAAGGACTTCGAGAAGTTTCCCGCAGGTGCACAGGTGGAAATTCTACGTGCCCTCACTATCGCCGCCGAAGGTCAGAAGGCCGATATTGCCAAACCCGTGAAGGGGCTGGGCTCTGGCGTTTTTGAGGTGGCTCTGGCATGGCGCGGTGATGCTTATAGAACCGTCTACGCCGTGCAACTGGGGCGTGACATCTGGGTCGTGCATGCGTTCCAGAAGAAATCTAAGACCGGCATCAAAACGCCGAAACAGGAAATCGACTTGATTGAAGCACGGCTGAAACGTTTAAGAGAAATGCTGAAATGACTGAAAAAATCGCTTTGGTGAGAGGCAGCGGGAATGTCTTCAGGGACTTCAACCACCCGAACGCTGATGTGGAACAGCTCAAAGGTATTCTCGCCTCGAAGATTATTGGCATCCTTGACGACCGGGGATTATCGGTACGGAAGGCGGAAGAGCAAACGGGTGTGAAAGCCAGTGAATTTTCGCGCATCCGCAATGCGCGTCTTGAACGATTTACTGTTGACCGGCTGATGAGCATCATCAACCGTCTCCATTGCCGTATCGACGTGAAAGTCACTATCAAGCTGCTGCCACCCGCTGCTTCACGGACAGCGCATCTCGCACCTGCACCGTAACGCGGGGAGCAGAGGCTAACGCCGAGGCGTACAGTGAGCGGCCCAGCCGCGTGACCGTTCAAATTTTTCAGTACCGCAACCGAGCAGCAATGCGGTGGAACGAGATGGTAATCCGTCGGTTAGCTCATTGCTGGGACCTCGGTCTGTAATCTTCGCACCCCCATGACAAAGACCGCGGGAATGTATTTGTCCAATTCTCGAGGGAAGAGCCATCCAATAAGAGTGGGGACCAAGAGTACGATGGAGATGATCCATCCCCACGGGCCAAAGAGAAGTCCCGCGAAGCGTTGTAAGGCGGCGTTTGTTGCTAGGCTGAGGCTGGGGATCAGAAGGTTAGCTAGTTGGGCCAAGAGGATGTGGAACCGGAAGCCGAGAATGAGCCGGGCTGCCGAGAAACCTCCTGTGAGAAGTCCTCCAGCTGCTCGGCCCGCCAATGCAGGATCAACTCCAGTTCGCTTTAGTAATTCTTCAGTCTTCTTGGCTATGTCGCGTTTCGCTTCTTCCGGTAACCGATCCCACAGGGCCTCAAGGAGCTTCTCCGTGATCCATTGCTCTCGCAGGAGAGCACCAGTGAAGGAATCTGGAGGTTCATCAAACAAAGGCCGCGCAACCTTCAGTGCCTTGGCGAGAACCTTGTTAATCACGTAATCAAGTTGAGCGCCGTAATCGTCGAAACGTCCCGCAAGAGCGTCGAGTAAGCCAGAGCCGGATTCAAAAGCCGGATTCAAAAGCGCTCTGTAGCTTGTCGACTACGCCAGCGACCGTTTCCCTTTGGCCGTATCCGTCGAGCACCTTTGGGTCGTTGAGGTCAGCACCGAGAGCTTTCAGCTGAGCCTCAAGCTCTTTACCATGAACAAGAAGCAGATGAAGAAGCCCACGTTCTTCGGGCGACATGGCTTCGAATACTGGCTTTACACATCTCTCAAGTGTAGCCATGAAACCTCCTCTGCCGATTTATCAACGCTCTAAACAGATTCATGCGAGCAGGCTAACGCCCCCGCGCACCGCGAGCGGCCCAACCGCTGTTTTTCAGATTCAGCAGAACCGCCACCGGGCCGCGATGCGGTGGCGCGAATGGTTAGCTGTTCTCTTCTCTATTCCCCCTTAGTTCTCTCCTTACGAAGAAAAGTCAGAAGAAACTAACAATACGTGTATCATCAGGGTTTGTTCATGGCGAGTCGTTCTCGCAAAATGTGGTCTACGACTTTGGATACGCTTTCGTGTGAACTTCGTGCCTGTTGCTGGAGCCGTTGAAAAACATCGGCCTCTACTGGCACCTCAAAGATTCGCTCCCGAATGTCAATTTCATCCTCTCCCGGTTCCAGATATTCTTCATACTCCATCGTGCTGTGTGTGTCCCAAAATTCTCCCGCCTCTTCTTCTGTGGCGAAGCTCTCCGGCAAGGGATCACGACCTTTATTTGTGGTGCTCATAATATCTCCTCTCAGCATCATCCATGTCACGGGCGGAAATGGGCAAGAGCGCTCCGGTCAACTTCCGAATGTAAAAGACCATCAAATAGCGTCCTGTAGCCGATTGCCCGTAGGCCGCATAGACATGTTCACCTTTCACATGGCCTCTTCTGACTTTCCGAATGTGTGGTTTGGAGCGTAACTCGAGTTTTACCAAAGGAGTAGCCAAAGCGACCAGCATTCTGAGATGCTGAATGGGTGTCTAAACCATCTCATCCATCCCAACAGCTGACCGCGTTGCCAGTGTACCTGGCGGCGAGTGCCGTGAACAACCTGGTGCGTACTCTGCCCGTTGGCACCGCCTATTGTATCGGTATGGTGCTGATCACCATGTTGACAGGGCAATTGGTTCACCACCAAGGCAGCCTGGCTCGGGCGGTCTTGCCCTACGTGCTCCATCTGCGTTGGGGCTGGCATCGAGTCGAACGGGCGATGGCGCGCGGGAAGGTGTCGCTGGATGTTCTGTTTGAGCATGCCCTGACGTGGTGCATGGAGAGTTTGGCAGTGGCGCCGCTTCGCGTGGGAAGGGAGCAGCGGACGATGCATGCCATTGATACTTCGACCGTGGCGCGGCTGCGGGCCAACAAGCAACGCTGTGCCTGCCTGGGCAAAGGCTACTGTCATCGCGCCCAGCGCGCGGTGCAAGCCAATCTTGTCGCAGCGCTCACAAGCGTCGTCCGGATTGATGGTGTCCGTGTGGGCGTGGTGCGGCGCACGCGCTTTGGCGCGACCTGCCAAGACGCGGTCGCCCAGCTTTTCGCTGACTTGCCGCCCAGCCCGGAGAAGCGGCTGTTCAGTGTGGATGCAGGCATTGCGACGATCGAGCAGTTTCGCACCGCCACCGACCACGATGCGCTGGTCGGACGGCTGCGCAAGAACGTCACCTTGCGGCAAGCGCCCGCTCCTAAACGTCCCGGCAAACGCGGGCGCTCTGCGCTGCATGGGCCTGTCGTGCATCCCGGGGCGAAGCGTCCCGAAGGTCGGCCCGATGAGGACACGCTCAGCCGGGTGGAAGACCGTCTGGTCCGCGTGCGCCGCTGGCGCAACCTGCACTTTCGTGAAACGCCCCGGACTCCGCTCGATGTCGTGCGGGTGGATGATCCGGCCTACAAACGTCCGTTGCTGATTGGCACGACCGCTCAGGAGTTGACCACCGACGAGATTCGCCAGGCGTATGCGCATCGCTGGCCCATCGAGACCAACTTCTATGTCGCGCAAGGGACGTGCGCGATGGACAGGCCCCGCGCCTGGACAACGCTGGCCGTGGAACGGCGTATTAGCCTGGCCTTGCTCTCCGGGTCGCTCTTGAAGGCCATTGCCGCCGCGTGCACTCCGCTGCCCATGGGGCCTTGGGACTGCAAGCCCGCTCGCTCGGCGGGACGCTTGGCAAATTACTTGAACCTTCACGTCTCGCATTTTGTGACACTTGCTCTGCAAGGCGTTACTCCACGAACCTATCGCAAATTCGCCGCAGCTCAAGATCAAGCCAATTCCCCGCTTCTTTTAGCTGCCTGAGTTGGTAAAACTCGAAATTTTAGGAGAAAACAAATGACTGCCTTCATTCCTCTCGCCCACGCTCTTTAGTGCTTTCGTGCAAAACCCTACAAGCCCTCCCGGAGGAAGGCTTCTGGGCTCGCGCTTGTTGTCGTACTGTTACGTGCCGTTACTTCAGGATCGCCCGACCGTTGAGCGGCCTGACAGGGCGGTTATTGTTAGGAGAGCCTTCATAATGTGGGAACTCGGCAATGACCTCATGCAGACGATCAATCGCTTCCTGACTGACGAAGACCGGCTCTTGCAGCACGAACCAGCGGACTCCTTCACTGCACGGCGGCGTAGTCAGTGAGCCCGAATAGTGATAATATTTTTTATCGAATCGCGGAAGAAGGTCTTTCGCGTTGACAGATTCGTCGAGTTCGATTTCCCCTTCCTCCAGAGGGGCCTCGCGCAGAATTTTATCGATCACGTGGTTCACAGGGGTCCCAACGTTAATCAAGACGCCGACGACGGCAAGATCAAGGAGGGCGTTGCGGTGCACGAGGTGGACTTCCGCGGCGGCCAACTGACCGTTCACCGCGTGCTCACTGGGCGCATGAAAATGGAACTGTAAAAGTTCGTATCTATCCACGCTCTCCACGCCAACGCGAATGTGGCTGCCGGCCTCGTAGGGCACTTCCACAACGTGGCCGGTGTTCTCCACCACGGACGGTGTCGCGTCGTACTTGAACTGTAGCGGGTGCAGCCGCGCGTCGACGACATTCGTTGTGACAATGTCGACCGGGGACTGCTTCTTGCCGACTTCAATAAACGGATCTCCTGCGCCGCAGGTGGCGAAGGAGGGCGCCAGTTCTCCCCAGAAATTTGGACCTATGTCGCTCGTCGGTTTGTGGTTCCACTCCACTTGAGCCGACGCGAAGGTCGCGCTGAAGGCAAATGCTATGACGGTAAACAGGTAACTCACGTATCTAGAAATTTTCATCACTCACCTCTTTAAGACTACTGTTGAATGTCATCGTCCACTTCAGAACCCAAGTTCTAACCCCTGTTGCTTCGAGCTATTCACCTCCTCTCTGTCAACATTCAGTAGCTTACACCCCTAAGCGTAAGAATTCGCAGCTTCGCTACTGATACCCAAGCACACGGATTGCTAAATCAAACCACAAAAGATTCGTACACTCCGTCACCTACAGTGTCCTCCTGCCACCCGACGATGAATCATCGGGCTCAGGCCCCAAAGCCTGGTAAACCAGGCTGGCAGGGGACTTGAGTCCCCTTTGGTCTGTGAGCCCGGTGCTTGAGCACCGGGCAGCACCTGTGCCAATGTTGTGAGGTCCGATTTAGTCTGTACCGACCTGCTTTCTTCAGCCTCATGGGTGTTTCTTCTGTCCTTGCTGCGGATGACGTTTCACTACTATGTGGCTATAGATGGTCTCCTGGTTCAGGAATAGGGTTTGGTGATTCAGATTGCGGTTCAGATTCAATGACCAGGTATGATCATAAAGACAACAAGGCTGATGAGAAGGCTGTGTTTTGCAAGGGTGACAACAAAAGGAGGAGCTGTTGCTGATTCCCACCCAGACGAGAGCGGACAAAAGTCCCGAGCGCTGACGTATGAGCCCTGTGCTCATACGGTCCAATGTCATAAACTGTATATGAAACAGTTCTATCGCGGCGGCTCTATATGGCGGAGCTACGGCAAAGCGCGCGCAAAGACATCTTTGCTGTAGGGACCTATGAGATGCGTGGTCGCAAGGTTGACCACTGGTTCTTCCCTACAATGGACGAGTGCTCTTTGAAGGGCGGTAGAGGGGGGCTTATACGAAGCCTCCCTCTGCTGTCAGGTGAACGTGGTCAGTAGTGCGAGCCCTGTAAAGGTGCAGGAGCTAACCAACTGAATTCCCACTTTGATTTTTTCTTTGTCAAATCGTTGTTGAAAAAATAACCGTTGAATTTGCTACGGAAATTGCGATCACCTTTACAGAGCTCGTCAGTAATGCTTTCGCTGCTTGCAGGTCCTCGGTGTCGAAGCCCTCGGTAAACCAGTTGTAAATCTTGGTTAACATCAGGTGAGCTTCGTCCAGCAGATCACGCGTTTCGTGATCCGTGGCGCGTGATTGGTATTCCAAAGCCTGTTGTTGGCGTAGTCGAACCAGGCTCATCGCTGCTCGCAACTCCAAGGACTTCGCTTCTTGCTGGCGGGCAATCTCAATGGCTTTGAGAAAGCACTCCTCCGCTTCGTTTTGGGGATCGGGGGTCGGGGACCGGGGACCGGTATCTGCGGATTTATTTCGACTCGGTTGAGACTTGCTTGAGACTGAAGTGTGAGTTCGCCCTTAATTCGATACACCTCTGCCGCCCAAAAGCGATCGAAATTGGTTTCCGTGAACTGTAGGGCTTCGTCGATAATGGCGAGCCCTTCTTGTAGCTTCCCTTGTTCTCCGTAGACCTCAGCGAGGAAGGATAGAAAGTACGGCAGCAGAAGGCGACTACCTGTCGCGCGATACTGCGCCAAGCTCTCAGTGAATAGCATGACGCCTGTAGTAAACTCGCCGCGCTGCATCAATCCGCGCCCTTGCTCTATGGGTGCGTAAGTAACATTCAGTGCAAATTCGTGCTCGCGCTCAAGCGTTGCCAGCGCCTGCGTTAGTGTCCAGGCCTGATCTCGTTCGCCGCGCCACTGTCGGACCCACCCGGCATAGGCCAGAGCAACAGCCAGAGATAGAGGGTGATTGAGTTTCTGGGCGTACGCAATGCCACGCTCGGCTCGGTTCCACGCTTCATCTTGCCATCCAGCCAGCCAGAGACTCAAGCCGGAAAGGACAAGCGCAATCACCGCAGGATCAGCACCGAAGGTAAGGCTCAACGCCGCGTGCTGCGTAGGATTGTATAGCTTGAGCACCTGTGCATGGTGTTCCTGCGACTGAGCGAGCGCTCCACGTAGCATCTCGGTGGTGCCTAGCTGTGTATGAAGTTGCACTAGACTGGCCGGGTCATCAAGCCGCGCGACCAGGGTCCGTTCTTGCTTCATCAGCTCCTCGACCGCTATGCGGTCGGCGCGCCCCATATACAGCCGCGTTAGGCCGATCAGCACTGGCACGAGGTCGGCTGTCCCTTCCAGCTCTTGGCACAAGTTTCGCGCTCGTTGTAGGTTCTGCGTAAGCGGTGATTCAGCGGCGTTCTTTTCTCACCATAAAAGAGGCGCAAGATGAGCACACTCGGTCCGGAGACGGAGCGGGAATTTGCGTCTGTGTAGAGGAGGACCCACGTATGCAGCTGAGT
>JBFWXH010000168.1:0-7216 GCA_050187625.1 Binatia bacterium | reverse complement strand
AAGTTACCCAAGAGACGGCAGCCTAACGAGGCGCGCCACCGCATCGCGGCCATGTTCGGGTTTTGCTGAACCTGAACGGACATGTTCTGGCCACTCGCGGTGCGCGTGAGCGTTAGGCCGTGCTTGCGAATCATGTCAGATATGACATATTTTTTCTTCGATGGCTACTTCCTTGGACAAGCCGCTCGTGTGGCTTCATGGCGAGATCAAGACTCCGCCCTTTTCACAAGAAGCGCGCGTAGAGGCCGGGTTTCTCTTGAGGCAAGTGCAACAGGGAGTATTGCTGGCGCTTCCTCACTCCAGATCTATGCCGGAGATCGGAAGTCACTGCCACGAACTTCGCATCGAAGATCAAAGCCAGACATGGCGCATCATCTACCGGATTGATCCTGACGCAATCATTATCACTGAGGTGTTCAGTAAAAAAACGAAGAAAACCCCGTCAGAGGTGATAACGATGAGCCAGAAGCGGCTCAACACCTATGACGATCTGACACGAAGAGGGAGTCGAAGATGAAACTAGAGAAGAAAAGGCGACTTGAGGCGGCGGGCTGGCGTGTGGACACGGTGAGGGAGTTTCTCGGGCTCACGGATGAAGAGGAAGCCCTCATTGAATTGAAACTTGATCTGGCGCGAGCCGTGAGGACCGAGCGGGTTCGTCGTCGCCTGACGCAAGAGGAATTGGGCAAGTTGCTCGGATCGAGTCAATCCCGCGTGGCGAAGATGGAGGCTGGAGATCCCACCGTCAGTATTGACTTGTTGGTGCGCTGCCTACTGAAGCTAGGTGCGAATAGACGCGACTTAGTTCGACATTTAAGTTCGTCACCGAGTAAACATGCGGCCTAACAGACCGCCTCCAGCCTGACCGCGGCCCGCGGGCGGTTCTGAGCGAATGGGAAACGATACGGTTGGGCCGCTCGCCCTGAGCCCGGCGTTAGGCAGTGAAGACGCTTCAAGTGGAGTTTCCTTCCAGCATCTGAGATAATCGGAGAGCTTTTATGGAACAGACTCCATCGTCTTTCGCTATTCCTCCGTTTCGCCTAGATGGCTACTTGCCGGAAGGTGTCTACGTGTGTTCCGAAGCCGAAGTCATATTTCGGTTTGGCTCATCAAATCGTCGTCGCCGACGTTTGGTGCTCCGGCTGCGACGCTGGCTTGAATTAGGGCGGCAGGTTGGAGTCCGCCGGTTGTTGGTCGATGGCAGTTTCGTTACCACAAAAGCAGAACCACATGATATTGACAGTGTGATCTTCCTACCAGAGGATTTCACACAACAACTGGAGCGGGAATTTGCCCCCGCACTGGAATTAGAAGAAATGTTACTGACCCGCCGTCCTGAGGAGCTCTTCGCAGCCGAAGACGAGACCGATTGGCAAGAATGGGTGGCCTTCTTCAGTCAGACACGCGAACCCGATCGACGGCGCAAAGGACTGGTGGAGATACACCTATGATCACTACTGCCGAGCAATACCGCCAAGCGCAAGACGAACTCCGTCAATTAGAGGAGCGACTCCATCGCTTACAGCAGAGTCACCCCTTGGGTGCGAAGGGGTTCACCAAGGCGGGGATTCGGAAGATGATCGCACGATTGCATGAGGAACTGGCCGTGTATGAGGGGAGCCAGGAAGTGCGCCAAGCCGAGCCTTCATAACTGAAGACCTCACATTTACTGCCCTTGCAAGGCAATCCTCTGCCGTAAGCAGTGAGTCAACAAACCAGAAAGTTTGCAGTATACTCCCGTCATGGAATTCGATTGGGACGATGAGAAAGCGGCGATCAATCTCGCAGAGCACCAAGTCTCGTTTGACGAGGCCAAGACGGTTTTTGATGATCCGCTCTACGTCGATTTCTATGATCCTGATCATTCCTATGATGAAGAGCGGTACTTGATTATTGGTGGGTCACGGCAGCAGCGGTTGCTGATCGTGTCATACACCGAACGAGGTGACCTCACCCGCTTGATTAGTGCCCGAGAAGCAACGCCAGCAGAAAGGCGAGACTATGAAAACGGATAAGACGGCAATGGCTGATGAGCTTCGCCCTGAATACGATCTCAAGAAGTTAGAGGTGCGCCGGTTAGGACCGCAAAGGAAGAGCTTCGGCGGAGGAGTGATTCGATTAGAACCGGATGTCGCTCAGATGTTTCCGAGTGCAGAGTCGGTGAATGAAGCGCTACGATTTCTCATTCGGATCACGAAGGCCAGTAAGCCGCCGCTGGAAGAGACGAAGAGCGATGCCTAACTGTGCGAGCCACCGCATCGCGGCCACGGTGGGGTGCTGTTCAATCTGAAAAGACTCGTTGTGGCCGCTCGCGGTGCGCTGGAGCGTTAGATGCTCTCACTTCCTTGTGGTAAGATCGCCTTCCAGGAGCAAAGAGGAACGATGAAATCTATCAAAATCATCATTGAGAAGCATGCCGATGGTTATGTGGCCTACCCGCTCGGCCTGAAAGGTGTTGTGGTTGGCGAAGGGGATACGTATGAAGAGGCACTGGCGGATGTAAAGTCAGCCATCCGCTTTCACATTGAAACGTTCGGCACGGAAGTCTTAGAGGAAGAGTCGCCCGTGTTGGAAGCCTTTATTGTCGAAGCCGGAGTGGCTCCTTAGTGGCAAAATTTCCAGTCGACGCACCGAAGAGCAAGGTCGTAAAGGCGTTGGGGCTGCTCGGCTTTCGGGTGGTGCGAGAGCGAGAACATATCGCCATGGCGCGAGACAATCCGGACGGGACACAGACCCCATTCACGCTACCCAACCACCTCCACCTCAAGAGTTCAACTTTACGCGCCATTTGCACGCAAGCGGGGATTCCGCGAGAGGAGTTCCTGAAGGCGTACGAGCAAAGCTAGAGTGGCAGGGCCTAAAGGTAACGACGCATCTAACCTGTTGCTCCACGCGCACGCCTGCCCGGTTACGGTTTGTCCGAATCTGACACGCCACAGTTTGGGCAGGCGGCGGCTGAGGCGGAGGCGTTAGCCTGCACGAGAGTGAAGAGATTACCTCGAAAGAAGAACGAAAACAAAAGCTACCCCAAATCAGAAAGCCATGAGCATTTATGCCACGCTGTGGACCCTCAAATTTCCCAAAGACGGAGATGATTACTTCGGCTGTGAGTGGATCACAGTCACCGCCCAAGGCGTTCCTTCCCATATCGGCTCACCTACTCCAGGCTGCGGGTATGAAGATGGAGACCCCTATGCCGACTTTCTTCCCCCACCCGTTAAAACAGACAAGGATGGCGAAGCCGAGTACATGCGAGCGGTGGTATTTGTTACCGAAAGCACACGCAAGGGAACACGTCGCAGCGGACAAGAATATGAGCATCCGCTGCTGATACTGACAGGGAAGAAGTATGCGACCATCACTTTTGAGGAGTTGCATACTCGTCTTTGCGATGCCTTGCGTGGGAGTAAACCGCGCGTGATTGCCTAGTATTTGCAGCCTAGCGGTGGAGTGAAGACATTCTTTGCGGATGGCACGGGTCAAAGAAGAAGAAAACGAGGAGATCAATAAGGGAAGCAGAAAAGGCGGTAATGGAACAAGGTAAAGGGAGAGAGAACACCATTAGCGAGTTTCTCTCTTCTAAAGAGAGATAGGCAGGCTAACTGTTCGCGCCACCGCATCGCGGCCCGCGAGCGGTTCCTGCTAAAGTCGGAAGGCAGCGTCCGGGCCGCTCGCGCTGAGGGCAAACGTTAGCCTGCACCATCCCTCACGCATTGAGATGGTAATCGCGGTATCTTGCAGACTCTGATAAAAAAGTCTTTCCGGAGAAGAGAGATGCCGCGTATTTGCGAATTCTTTGGAGTCGTCATTTACATGTACTATAACGATCATCGCCCCGCCCACTTTCACGCCGAGTATGCCGAGCGCGAAGCGTTGTTCGCCAGTGACACGTTGGAGATCATAGAAGGAGACTTGCCCCGCCGTCCACGGGCATTCGTCATCGAATGGGCTTCTCTTCACCGCGAGGAGCTACGCACCAATTGGGAGCGCGCCCGACGAGGGATACCGCTTCAGTCCATTGAGCCGCTAGACTAAAGATGAGGAGTCAGCATATGCCACGGCCAGTCCGCATTACCGCCGTCAAACCCCTGGAAGGGTTCACGGTGCAGCTTGAGTTTACCGATGGGACAACAAAAGAGATTGATCTACAGCCCTACCTACACGGTCCCATCTTTGAGCCGATCCGAAAGGACCGACAACTATTTCGCTCCGTGCAGGTGGATGCGCGAATGGGCACGATCGTCTGGGACAACGGAGCCGACATTGACCCCGACGTGTTGTACAAGGGGTTGACGCCAGCCTGGATGGAAGAGGAACAAACGATCGCCGAAGATAAGCCGGTACACGCAGGCTAACTTGCCGCGCCACCGCATCGCGGCCACGGTGGGACTCTGCTCAAACTGAAAGGCCACGGTGGTCCGCTCGCGGTGCGCGGGGGCGTTAGCCCACTCTGTACAACCTGTAATCCTTACGATTGAGCGTCCAGAATGATGAAGCATCCACGAAGGCTGTATGGAACGGAAGTTGGCAGCAATCTTTAGTGCCGATGTGAAAGGCTATAGTCGCCTCATGGGCGACGATGAAATCGCCACCGTCCGTACCTTAACCACCTATCGAGAAGTCATGACGAACCTGATCCAGGCGTATCGGGGCCGGGTCGTCGACTCGCCCGGCGATAATCTATTGGCCGAGTTTGCCAGTGTGGTTGACGCCGTACAGTGCGCCACCGAGATTCAAAAAGAACTGATGGTACGCAACGCGGAACTGCTCCCGCATCGGCAGATGGCCTTTCGGATTGGCATCAATGTCGGTGATGTCCTCACCGAAGACGGACGCCTGTATGGAGATGGGGTCAACATTGCCGCCCGTCTGGAGGGATTAGCCGAGGCTGGGGGTATCTGTCTCTCAGAGACCGCCTATACCCAGATCAAGAATAAGCTGGCGCTCGGTTATGAGTACATCGGAGAACAGCAAGTAAAGAACATCGCAGAACCCGTTCGTGCCTACAATATCCAGCTCAATTCTGGCATGACTGCACTCGATGTGAGTCAGCAGCCAGAGGCCGCAAAACCAGTGGTTCAGCCAGGCCGCAGTACCATCGCTCCCTGGAATAGACGAAAAACATTCTCGTCTTGGGGGGCTCCTCCTTGCCGCTGTGGTGGTCCTGCAGTATCTCTTGTTGCGCCCACCCACACCATCCGCAACTATTCCCTCTCCGCGGTCCTCCCCTCTCGCACTTCCCGACAAACCCTCCATTGTCGTGCTGCCCTTTGTCAACATGAGTAATGATCCGGCACAGGAGTATTTCAGCGACGGGATGACTGAGGAACTGACCTCTACGCTTGCTAAGCTCTCCAGTCTGTTTGTGATCGCCCGCAATTCAGCCTTCACCTATAAGGGGAAAGCCGTGAAGGTGCAGGACGTGGGCCGTGAGCTGGGGGTACGCTATGTCGTAGAAGGGAGTGTCCGCAAAGCGGCCAACCGAGTGCGTGTCACGGCGCAGTTAATCGAGGCCGCCACTGGAGGACATTTATGGGCGCAGACCTATGATCGGGAGCTGCAGGACATTTTTGCCGTGCAAGATGAAGTGGCGCAAAAGATCATGTTCGCCCTCAAGGTCACGCTCACGCCAGAAGAACAAGCACGTTTTCGGCGGACTTCCGCACGCGATTTGGAAGCTTATGACTATTTCTTACGGGGGATCGAACAATATTTGCGCTTCACAAAAGAGGCCAACGCCCAAGCGAGACAACTATTTGAGAAGGCTATTTCGATAGACCCCAAGTATGCGGAGGCATACGCTTCACTAGCCGTTGTCCATTGGCAAGCTTGGATCTGGCAATGGAACCCGGACCTCCAGGGTGTTGATTGGGCCGTTGACTCAGCGCAAAGAGCTATCACCCTGAATGATTCCTTGGCCACAGCTCATGTCCTGTTGGGGAATTTCTATCTGTCTAAGAAACAGCACGACCAGGCTATTGCTGAAGGAGAACGACCAATCCGCCTCGATCCGAATGATGCAGAAAGTTACGCGTGGTTGGGACAAATTCTCAATTATGCAGGGAGGCCAGCGGAAACGATTGGGTTGCTAGAAAAGGCGATGCGCCTCAATCCTCATTATCCTGAGTATTACCCCTCGATCTTAGGCTTTGCCTATCCATTAATTGGGCAGTACGAGGAAGCGATTGCAGCTCAGAAGAGCGCGCTCTCTCGCAACCCTGACTTCTTGTCTGCCCACACGGTGCTGGCCGTTCTGTCTAGTGAGTTAAGACGAGAGGCAGAGGCCCGGGCTGAAGTGGCAGAGATACTGAGGATCAGTCCTCAGTTCTCCCTGAAGGTGAATGGGCAGAGAGTTCCTTTCAAAAACCCAGCAGACCTCGAGCGATATCTTGCTGCCCTGCATAAGGCGGGGTTGAAGTGAGAACGCGGAAAAGGTACGCCCCATGAGGAGAAATGAGGATGAAAATGACTATCGCCTGGCAAGACTATATCGAGAGCACCCCAACGGTACTACGGGGCAAACCGCGGATTAAAGGCACCCGGATTCCGGTGAGCCTGCTCCTAGGCTACCTGGCCGCCGGATACAACCCAGACCAAATCATCGCGGAGTTTCCTGATTTGCAGCCCAAGCACATTGCCGCCTGCCTGGATTATGCGCGGGAGTTAGCGAACTTTGAGGCAACTGTCTAATGCCGTTACGCTTCTTTACCGATCACTGTG
Source organism: Binatia bacterium (assembly GCA_050187625.1). GTDB lineage: Bacteria > Desulfobacterota > Binatia > Bin18 > Bin18 > JBFWXH01. The sequence goes on along the minus strand of JBFWXH010000168.1, from coordinate 496 downwards.
TTCCTAACGCCGTAATCCAGGCGCTACGCGCAGCTGGACACGAGGCTTTGATTCTCAAGGAACAAATCTCGCCCGATTCAGACGATCCTATTGTGATTGTGAAGGCACAAGAGCTGGAGGCGATCTTGGTGTCGTTGAATGGTGATTTTGCTGACATCGTGACATATCCACCGTCCAGCTACAAAGGTATCATCACTCTTCAGGTGAAGGACCATCCAGAAGTGATTCCCCAACTCATGCAACGCCTTATGACGTATCTGTCCACTCATCCAGACATGAGCGACTACGAGGGGCAGTTATTGGTAGTGGAGGCACACAGGATCAGAATACGGAGATGATCGGTACAGAAGGATTCAAGAGATAGCCGTGGGCTAATCGGGTAAGGGCGAACATTGCTGCTCGCCCTCCCCACACCACCTAGCATGCGGGTCCGCACTAGGCGGTTCAGGAGGGATAGTGAAGTGAAATCCACAAGGCGCGGATCGAGACGAGTCCT
>JBFWXH010000167.1:0-7263 GCA_050187625.1 Binatia bacterium | reverse complement strand
TCCATTTGGTGGTGATATTTTCTTTCGTCTGGTGGGGTTTTGTGTCGTCGTGGTCGATGCGTTCACCGCTGAGACGTTGCGCAAGTGGGGTTTGGGGTTCGACCTACTCAAAGCAATGAAGTACGATATCATTTACATCCAACAACCAGGCTGGGGATACAAAGGTCCGTATGTCAAATTTGTTTCGTATGGCCCGATTGCACAGGCGGCGAGCGGCTTGACCGAACAGTCTGGGCTGCCGGCGCCGTATCCGCCGGCCGGCTGGGGCTTTTCCTATATGGATTGGAGCGGAGCGTATTACTGCGCAATCTCTATGCTCTGTGCAATCTATTACAAGAAGCGCACAGGCAAAGGGCAGTATCTGGATTGCTCGCAGGTTGAACCGGGAATTTATATGACAGGCACAGCAGTGCTTGATGCGCTGATCAACGGACGTTCGTGGGAACGGACCGGAAATCGTTCGCCATACAGGCTTGCTGCGCCACATGGTGCCTATCGTTGCCAAGGGGATGATCGCTGGATTGCCATCGCCGTGACCAATGACGAAGAGTGGAGAGCCCTCGTCCGTGAGATGGGAACTCCGGCATGGAGCCAGGATGCAAAATTCACTTCACTCACGGCGCGGTTGGTCCACCAAGACGAACTTGACCAGCGTGTGAACCAGTGGACGAAGGGGTTGGAGCCGTTTGCGTTGCAAGCGCGTTTGCAACGCGCTGGAGTTCCGGCTGGGGTCTGCCAGACTGCGCAAGATCGCGTGGAACGCGATTCGCAGCTTCAACACCTCACATGGTTGATCCCGCTGCGTCACTCGGAGATTGGTGAGTGGCCGATTAAAGATGTTCCGTTTCACTTTACCCATGGCATTGTCAACCAAGGCGGGCCGACCGAACGGGCGGCACCGTGCTACGGCGAAGATAGTGACTATGTGTATGACGAGTTGCTCAAGCTCACGAAGCAAGAGAAGGCAGATTTGGAGAAAGAGGGTGTAATCTAAGGGTTGGGTGTTCGGGGTGCAGTGAAAAAAAGCCCCTCTTCTGGCACACGATATCGAGATACCAGCCCTTGTAGTCTGAAAGGAGGTCCGTGATGTCTTATGATCTACTAATAAAAAATGGGACGGTTGTGGATGGAACTGGTGCGCCACAATATCAAGCGGATGTGGCGGTTGCGAACGGCAAAATTGCCGAGATCGGTAAGATTAGTGAAAGCGCGAAGAAGACTATCGACGCGTCAGATCTGATCGTGTCGCCGGGGTTTATCGATCCGCATACTCACTATGATGCCCAAATCTGTTGGGACCCACTCATCACTTCGTCCTCGTGGCATGGAGTGACCAGCCTGGTGATGGGGAACTGCGGAGTGGGAATCGCGCCGTGCAAGCCTGAGGTCCATGAAGTTGCGGCGTGGGATTTGGTGAACGTTGAGGCGATTCCTTTCGATGTGTTGGCCAAAGGCATTAAGTGGGAATGGGAGACGTTTCCTGAGTATATGAACGCTGCAGGAAAACGAGGGTGTGGTATTAACCTTGGCTTTATGGCTCCGCTTACGCCGTTTCGTCATTTTGTAATGGGAGAAGAATCCATGGACAGGGCGGCGACACCGCAGGAAACTGCACAGATCAAAGCCTTGATCAAGGAAGCTGTTGCGTTGGGCGCGTTTGGTTGGTCGACGACGAATGTGGCCCAACATATCGGGTATAAAGGGCGACCGATCGCCTGCCGCCAGGCAAGCCGGGAAGAGTTCATTGCCTATGCAAATGCCCTTAAAGAGCTGGGCAAAGGCTGTATGGAGCTGGCGCTGACGAATGATGTGTCTATTGTCAATGAGGATGAATACGCGTTGTTAGATTTGCTCCTGACCGAGAGCGGACGGCCCGTGACTTGGCTGGCGTTGCTGAACCGAGACGATAAGCCAGACGCATGTCAGCAGACGCTACGCGCGACTGACGCTTTGATTAAGAAAGGGGCGGTTGCACAAGTGACGTGCCGTCCCTTGATTATTCAGATTGATCTGAAAAGCCCCTTTATCTTCGCTAATCTGCCGTGTTGGACCCCGGCGTTCCAGCGGCCAGTCGAAGAGCAGAAGAACTTTTATCGTGATGCGTCTTTCCGAGCGGGATTTCGGAAAGAGATGGAAGCGCCGAAGGTGTTCGGCGGCAAATGGGAACGATGCATCGTTCACGAGGTGGGAAACCCGACGATGAAATCGTTAGTCGGGAAATCCGTGGCGCAAATTGCCAGAGATCGCGGGAAAGATGCACTTGATACGTTCCTTGATCTTGCCATCGAAGATGACCTCAACTTGCTGTACACCTACGAATTGTTTAACGCCAACGAAGATCGCATTCCGGAACTGATCACTGATCCGCGGGTCATGGTTGGGCTCTCGGATGGTGGTGCGCACGTGGATATGTTGTGCGATGCGGGCTATTGCACCTACATGTTGGGGACCTGGGTCCGCGACCGACAAGTGATGACCTTGGAACATGCAGTGAAACGACTCACATCCGAGCCCGCGGCGTTCTTCGGTATCACCCAGCGAGGCATGATCAAACAAGGACTGGCGGCCGATTTCGCCATATTTGATCTGAAAACGGTCGGTTCTAAAAAACGTGGCGATATGGTCAACGATCTTCCGGGTGGAGGAAAACGGCTCATCATGCCAGCACAAGGCGTGCAATACACGGTAGTGAACGGCACGGTATTGTACGATGGTGGCAAGCACACGGGAGCACTGCCGGGGCAGGTGCTGCGATCGGGGCAGGCGTAAAACAGTAGCTAGCGTAGTTCGTCGTCAGTAGTTCGCAGTTGGTAGGGTGAGCGTTCGCTCACCCTACTCGTTTGGGGACTCAAGCAAGCTTTTGATTTTTTGCTGACTCAGAACCTGAAAGCTGACGGCTGATAGAGTTTTTCACAAGGAGGAGAGTGATGTTAGAGCGACTTTTTCACGTCAACGTGTGTGTTCGTGATATGGAGCGATCAATTCGCTTTTATCAAGACCTGGGTTTTACGAAGGTGAACGATTTTACACTTGATGATCCGAGTGTCGGCGATGCGCTGGGACTGAAGGCCAAGAAATTGCGCGGAGTGTTCATGCGCTTGGGGGATGATGCCAACGCGCCGGTGCTCGACCTGGTCCAGTTCATCGATCCGCCTCCTCAAGGGCAGCCGTATCCCAGTCTCAATAATTTGGGCATTTGTCGTATTGCGTTCACAGTGAAAGACATCGACAAGGCCTATGAAGATCTCAAGGCGAAGAAAGTTGATTTTGTCGCTCCGCTGAAGAAGATCGATGGTCCGGGGGGAGCGAAGATTGGAGTGGTGTGCTTCAAGGACCCGGATGGGACAATTCTGGAACTGATTAGTGGGATGTAAGAAGGCTGCAGGGGAAAAGGGGAAGTGGATAAGAGGCAAGGGCTATATGAAATTTGGGATTTTCTATGAAATCACGGTGCCGCGAAAATGGGGCCGTGAGGCTGAGGCCAAGATCTTTCATGAGGTGGTGGAGCAAGTGGTGCTGGCCGAAGCAGTTGGTTTCGATAACTTTTGGACAGTGGAGCATCATTTTTTAGATGAGTTCTCTCACTGTTCGGCGCCAGAGGTGCTCTACGGGGTGATCGCGGCAAAGACAAAGAAAATTCGTATTGGTCACGGTGTTCGTCTCTTGCCCTTTCCGTACAACCACCCAGTGCGCGTCGCGGAAGCTGCAGCGACGCTGGATATTCTTTCGAATGGTCGCCTGGAGTTTGGAACCGGACGCTCGGCGACGATGACCGAACTCGGTGGCTTCGGAATCAATCCAGCTGATACACGAGGTATGTGGGAGGAGTCGCTTTCCCTCCTGCCGCGTATGTGGAAAGAAGATCCATTTCGGGGACATGAAGGAAAGTATTTCACCATCCCGCAACGCAATGTCATTCCCAAGCCGATTCAGCGTCCGCACCCACCGTTGTGGATGGCTTGTTCAAGTCCTGAGAGCCACGAGTTGGCCGGCAAGAAAGGGCTTGGACTGCTGTCGTTTACACTTGCGCTGCACCTGCAAGAAGTTGGGCGGCGCCTGCAATTGTATAAGAATGCGATTGCTCACGCTCAGCCGGTCGGTGATTTTGCCAATAATCAGGCGGCAGTGTTTTCCCTGGTGCATTGCTCACGGACCACGAAGGAGGCACGAGAAGAGGCCGAGGAAGGAGTGCTCTGGTACAACAGAAAATCTTTCGAGCAACTCGGCCAGTCGGTATCGGCATTCGTGCAGCAAGGCTCGGGCTATGAGTACTATGACAAGTTCAATCAAGCACGACCGGAGAAGTTTGATTTTGAATATGTCGACAAACATAGCATGGTAATCGTGGGTGATCCTGCGTACTGCATCGAGAAGGTCGGGCAATACAAAGATATAGGGGTAGAACAGTTGTTGTGCCTCATGCAGAACTACGGCATTCCGCACGAAAAGACGATGCAGTCAATTCGCTTGTGGGGAGAAAAAGTGATTCCGCATTTTACCTAACCCAGAGCGCTCAGCGGCCTGCTGTCAGCTAGAGGAGAAACTATGACACATGGACGTGCGATTGATCCGGCGAAAGTCAAAGTCAGTGGTGAGCGGATATTTAGTTATCTGAAAGGAATGGGAGTATCAGCGATGATTTATCTCGGTGATACGCTCGGACTTTATCGGGCCATGATGAATGCTGGACCGTTGACAAGTGACGAGCTGGCACAAAAAACGGGACTGCACGAACGTTGGGTCCGTGAGTGGCTGCGCGGGCAGGCGGCGGCTGGAATCCTGGACTACGCTGGAGATGGACGGTTTGAGTTGTCAGTAGAGACTGGGATGTTTTTGGCTGATCCGGAGAGTCCAAAATTGGCCGTGGGAATTTTTAGCGACCTGCCGCAGCGAATGGCAGTCGTGCAACGGCTGCCAGAATCGTTCCGGACGGGTATTGGGCTGAATTATGATGCGCGAGGTCCGGAGGGGGCGGTCGGTATCGAGCGGGTCTTTGGCAATTGGTATCGTTTTACTCTTGTACAAAAAGTGCTGCCGGAGCTAGAGGGAGTGACGGACAAACTGCGTGCCGGAGCGAAAGCTGCCGATATTGGCTGCGGGGCAGGAATGGCACTGCTGGAAATGGCAAAGGCGTTTCCTCACAGTCAGTTCCACGGCTATGACATTTCGAAGCATGCGTTAACGAGAGCCGAAGCGAACAAGGCTGCTGCCGGCGTAAAGAACGTGACATTTCATGATGTGGCGGTTGATCGATTGCCTGGCGACAGTAGTTTCGATTTCATTACCACTTTTGACTGTATTCATGACATGACGCATCCGATGGATATGATTCAAGCGATTCGGAAGGCGATCAAACCCAATGGTACCTGGTTTATTGCCGATCCCAAGAGTGCTCCGACCTTTGAGGAAAACTTAGCAAGAAACCCGATGACGGCCTTGATGTACGCTTTTTCGGTAATGGGGTGTATGTCCTCGGCGTTGTCTGAACCGGGCGGAGCGGGGCTTGGCACCTTGGGGTTTAATGAAGAAGTAGCGCGACGTATGACGGCTGAGGCCGGCTTTACCCGGTTCACGCGGCATGATTTTGAAAATCCATTGAATGCATACTACGAAGTGCGACCTTAGGGGACCATTATGGAAAAGCAATTTATAAATCCACCGAGCATTGCTACACCGCGCGGCTATACCCACACCGTGACGGCGACCGGCGGAAAAATGGTATTCATTTCCGGGCAAGTGGCGTTTGATGTCCAAGGCGAAGTGGTCGGCAAAGGAGATCTGCGAGCGCAAGCCAGGCAGGTGTATGAAAATCTCAAGAATGCCTTGGCGGCAGCGGGAGGGACGACGGCAGATGTGGTAAAGATGAATACTTATGTCGTCGATTTCAAGCCTGCGGATCTCACGGTGATTCGGGAGGTCCGCGCCGAGTATTTTCAGTTTGAGAACATGCCCGCGAGTACGTTGGTTGGGGTACACGCACTGGCCTTTGAGGGGCTGCTTATTGAGATCGAAGCGGTGGCAATGGTGAAAGAATAACAGTGGAGGTCGGGCATATGGAGCGAGCCTTTGATCCTATTCTGGTTGAGGTGATTAAGAATGAACTGGCCTCGATTACTGAAGAAATGGCGATCGCGGTATGGAAAACTGGTCGGTCGGCGATGATGAAGACGGGAGACTTTGCTACGGCCCTCTGTGATGGCCAGGGGCGGCTGATTGGTCAAGGGTACGCGGCGCCGTTTCAGCTCGCCTTTTTCATTGAGATGATGCCGTTCATTATCAAGAAATTTGGCAATAGTCTGAAGCCTGGCGATATCATTGTGACGAACGATCCTTACGCGGGGATCACTCATATGCCGGATGTAGCGATCATTGCCCCGGCTTTCTGGAAGGATCAGTTGGTCGCGTTTACCCTGGCGTACTCGCATCATACGGATATTGGAGGACGCTTTCCCGGCGGGTTCAGTAGTCAGTGCACGGAAACGTTTGAGGAAGGACTCCGGCTTCCTATTCTCAAGTTATACGAAGGCGGCAAACGGAATGACGCGTTAGTGGAGACCATACTAGCGAACGTGCGTGTCTCGGATGAGTGGCTTGGAGATGTCGAGGCCAAGATTGCCGGGTGCTGGCGTGGCGAGATGGAGATCCGCACGTTGCTGGATAAGTATGGCTTGGAGACCTACCAATCTTCTTGTGACTATCTGATTGACTACGCCGAACGGGCGACGCGGGCGGCGATTCGGACTATTCCGGCAGGCGAGTATGTCTACGAGGATGTGTTCGAGGACGACGGTTTTGGCAGTGATGGGGTCGCGATGCCCCTTAAAGTGGTATTGCGTGCGGAAGGCGAGACGTTGACCGTCGATTTCACCGGGACTGCACCGCAAGCGCGTGGGGCGATTAATCTGCCGCTGAGTATGACCAAGGCGACGGTGTTTGGCACGATTAAGAGTATTGTCGGGACCGAGGTGCTAACGAACGTTGGCTTTGTGCGGCCGATCAATGTGGTGGCTCCGCTTGGAACCCTGGTGAATCCGCGGTTTCCGGCGGCGGTTGGCGGTCGTGCGCCGTTGTTCTTTCGTGTCTTTGACATTTTGTTCCGGGCCTTAGCGAAGGCGTTGCCAGATCGGGTGCCGATTCCGGGCGAAGGTGGAGATGTTCTGCACTTTACCGGTCATAGGGATGATGGCTCGCAGTTTGCGGTGATGGATAGTTTCTGTGGTGGTGTGGGAGGCCGGCCAAGGAAGGATGGGATCGATGGTGTAG
>JBFWXH010000166.1:0-7901 GCA_050187625.1 Binatia bacterium | reverse complement strand
TCGGACCTCTACTACACACCGGAGGTGACGGCAGCGGTCGAAGCCCTACAGACTGCGGACAGTTCACTTGCTGCGCTCTCACAACTTGCCGCCTGAGTGTACGAATGTCGCGTGGTTCGATTTAGCTCACATCGAAGTGACCATCAGCCGTGAGAAAAACAGCGCCGGTGTAGCGAGCGGTCAAGGCTAACAGACAATCATTTTGCAGCCAGGCGAGTCCTACCTCAGCTGAATATGTGGTTCCCGGTCGTACTGAGGAGGCAATTCTGTCCTCCTCTCCCACGCTCGTCACGTATGCGCTATAGAAGGAGGTGCTGTTGCGCACCATTGGCATCCTGCCTTGGTATGTATGACGAAAAGTCTACGCTGCCGGGCAACCGCCAAGGAAAGGAGAAGTGATGGCCGACCACGATACGTTATGCGGGTGGGGAGAGCAAGGAAAGGTCGCCTATTTTTTTGCCAACGCCGACACGCTCATCCCCAAGCGGCACGAGCAGTTACGTTTTCTGGTGGACCTTTTTGTGTGGCCGCCTGAAGAGCCCATCGCCGTTCTTGATCTTGGAGCGGGCTTTGGAGCCGTTACTGAAGAGGTCCTGGCGCGGTATCCGCACGCTACAGTGACCTGTGTGGATGGCTCAACGGAGATGATGCGGCTGGCGCGGGAACGGCTGGCAAAGTATGGTGAGCGGGTTCGCCTGCACTTCGCTGACCTTGCTGCTGCCTCCTGGCTTGACAACTTACACGCTCCTTTTCATGCAGTGGTTTCAGGCATAGCCATCCATCATTTAACCGACGAGCGTAAGCAAGCGCTGTACCGGGAGGTGTTTGCCCTCCTCCGCCCAGGTGGCCTGTTTCTCAACAATGACGCGGTCACTACCCCGCCGCTGCTGAAGGAGCGCTTCGAGACTATCCAATATCGTGAGATCCAAGAGCAAGAACGACGCAAGCGCGGAGTCGTAAGATCGGTGGCAGAAATTCAGGCCGAGATGAATGCCGGCTTCCGAACGGCAGGCCAGCACAGTCCCCTCGCTCCCCTCAAGGAGCAACTGAACTGGTTGGAGGCGGCCGGCTTTCAATCGGTGGACTGCTTTTGGAAGTTTCTGAACCTGGCCATTTTTGGTGGTGTTAAAGGAGCGTAACCATGAGCGCATGCTCACAGGGAGTACGTGGTGACACTTCCCCCTTAATTTGTTGACGCCGGGGTGCGAAAACGCGAGAAAAGCCCTGTGCTGATCTGCTGCAGCTGGTCCATCACCGCTGGTGGCGAGCAAATCGGAATAAGGTTGACGTGTTCAACCCCGGCTTCGATATACCGCTCAATCGCAGCGATACACTCGGAGATTGGGCCTAGAGCACAGTATTTCTCGACCAACTGATCAAACGGCTGATGATATTCAGTCGATAAATAACGGATGGCTTCCTGTTTGGCCTGCTCATAGGTCAGTGCCACGCAGAAATACAAGACAATACCGCTAGTGAATGTCGTCTTAGCCGTCTCGCGTCGCTGCCAATGTGCCTGCGCTTTGGCGAAGCTGGTGCGAAAGCGCTCTGGCGTCACAAAATAGGCAAACCAACCGTCGCCATATCTGCCTGCCCGAGCCAGGGCGGCGTCGGAGCGACCGCCAATCCAAATGGGCGGATGCGGCTGTTGCAGCGGACGCGGCTGCATGACTACCTCGTTGAGCTGATAGAACTGACCGCTGAAGCTGGCAGGAGAAGTGGTCCACAAGGCTTTTATGACCTGGAGTGCTTCATTCGCGCGTTTGCCGCGCTCGCGCAGCGGGATGCCGCACGCCTCATACTCAGGCTGAAATTCTCCGCCAACGCCAATCCCAAGAAGAGCCCGACCACTAGAGAAGTGATCGAGGGTTGCTACGGCTTTTGCCACAAGAGTGGGACTGCGCAACGGAAGGAGCAGAACGCCAGTGCCGATCTGAATTCGCGTAGTCCGGGCGGCAAAAGCCCCGAGCGCAGTAAAGGGGTCGAACACTGGGCTGTGCCACAGCACATGGTCACGGTAGAAAAGAACATCAAAACCGAGTCGTTCAATTTCCTCAGCCCACTGACAGAGGACTGGCCCAGACACCAGTCCAGCGCCAAACGACCCTAAGGTCGTTCCAAATGTGGGATGCTGCACGCTCATAGCGTCCCTCACAAAAAGCTATGCTTCACTTCTGAAGCCCCTATCCTTTCGGCTGGCACATAGTCTTTCCTCGCGTGCCCAGCAAAGGAGTGTCACGGCGTCACCAGAAACACGGGATCGCCAATCCGCACTTTTCCTGGCGCATCGATAGCGCCGAAGACACCCACGTTATTCTGATGGTGCTGGGCGGTTGTGCGCAGAATCCGCATATCGCGATTGAGATCAGCCTGACGATGGGTGGTCATGACACAGCGGAGCGCCGGTCTGAGTTGTGCGATCCTGGCCTGGTCTCCGACTGCCAGTGTTCCCTCCAGCCAACTATCTTCGAGAAATCCTTCTTGTCCAGGTTCAGTCTCGATAAAAATATTTGGGCGAAAACGACGCGGATCAATCTGCGCATCGTCACCTATGAGCTTACGCAAATGGACGAGCGTGCCGCTGGCCAAGACATGAATGCTAGCAGAGTCAAAGAACGTTCCGGGCGGCAAAGGGAACGAATCAGGGAGCGGCGTTGCAAAGTTGGGCGCCGCCTGCTCAGGCGGCACGTCTCCAAAAACCGTCCCTGGGTCGATTTCCGCCTGATTGCGCTGATCGCCCTGAGCGCGTTCGAGCACGACCTGGCGTCCAAGCACAGCAGACAGTACAGCAGAGGCATCAGGGGCCTGCGCCTGAATACGCCGACCATCCGGCAGGGTAATACTGGGCGGCGTCAGTTCTGTCGACGACGGTGGCGCGTCATAGCGGGCAGAGAACTCGAACATCTGAGCCCACTTCTTGGCCGTCACCACGCGGCCATTGGCCTCACGCAGAGCGTAGGCACGGTCTCCAATGACGCCCATGGAACCGATATCAACTTCAGGAAGCTGCTCGCCCAGCATTGATTTTACTGGATACCGAAATAACACTTTTACCACTCCGATCTGCGATCTCTTCATACGTGATTCCCCTCTCTTGCCAGAGTCGGCTTATACTGCATAGTGTGTTCTCCAGCTGATTACGACCTTTCGAATTTCGCAAACATGCCTGAAAAGGCTTTTTCTTCCGGAGGACGGTAGGTCTTGTATTTGCTTGTAGTCTTTCCTCGTTCAACAATAGCTTCGGTTCACTTCCTTTTAGCTAACGCTTGAACAGTAGCCGCCAGCACGTCAATCCCCAGACAAATATCCGCTTCGTCGGTGTCTTCAGTAATATCATGGCTGCGGCCACCAATGCTCGGAATAAACAACATCGCCGTCGGCACATGGCGAGTCAGTACCATTGCGTCATGACCAGCGCCACTGGGCATCCGGAGGGTTGACACCCCACGATCGCGGGCAGCAGCTTCGATCAGCGTACCCAGCGTGTGATCCATCTCAGCGGGAGCAATCCGGATTAGCTCAGTCGTCTTCACGGTAACCCCACCCTGACCGTTGGCAGCTGCGGCTGCTGCCTGAATTTCTGCTTGCATGCGATCAAGTACCGTCTCCGATACATCACGGACTTCGATAAGGGCACGAGCCATACTGGGAACCACATTGCCAGCTCCGGGCTCGAACACTATATGGCCAAAGTTCCACACGCTGTTGGGACCGCGTACTTGTTCAAAGCGGTGCATGAGGTTGTGACAGTACTTGATCAAAGCGCTACCAGCATCTTTACGCAGGTGCATTGGGGTGGTGCCAGCATGGTCTGCTTGCCCGGTACAGGTTACGTGGCAGCGGCGGATACCGACGATACCGGTTACGATCCCGATCTTTTTACCTTCACTTTCCAGACGTGGCCCCTGCTCGATATGCCCTTCGAGATAGGCAACATGCCGACTCGGGTCCAGCCTACTATGGGGTCGACCTGCAAAACCCGCCTCGCTCAGGGCCGCACGCAGGGTTTTGCCCTGTTGACTCTTCGCTACCTCAATATCCGCCTCAGATAGCTGTCTGCAGAACGAAAGACTTCCTGCCAACGCTCGGTAGGTCCCCTCTTCATCGGCAAAGGAGATGACATCGACTCCAAGATCTGAGTGAACACCAGCCTCGGTACGTGCCCGGGCGATCTCCAGGCCGTATAAGACACCCATCGCACCGTCCAGCCACCCCCCTTTCGGAACGGAATCAGTGTGAGAACCAATGAGCACAGCTTTGGCCACACCTTTGGTCTGCCCATACACATTGCCAATACCATCGATTTGCGCATCGAGACCAGCTTCGGTCATCCTTTGCAACATCCACTGCCGTGCCTCCCGATCCTCCAGGGTGAAAGACAGACGATTTACACCACTACCGACCTGACCGAACGTTGCCAGTGTCCGCAGATCAGTGAGCAAGCGGGAATAGTTGAGTTGCATGAACAGGCTCCTCCTCTTACGGATCAGACAGCTAGTGGTGTCTCAATCGTGGTTCCAGTCTATCTGGAATCGGGTTCTGTACATACACGGAAGCAGCCAAAATCTCGATACTGAATTATCTGGAAAAAGCTACAGTTTTATGCTTTCACTGAGACTGTCGAGCAGAGTCTTTATTTCTTGCAAATCCTTCGTGTCAAACTTCTCCGTTTTATAGAGAACGCTGTTACATCCACGGCCTGTGGAACGGTCAGGAGACCGGCCACAGCGCAACGATAGGAGGTGGCTAATGCGTCGGTCTCTTCTGTTGAACCTCGTATGCTTGACCCTCACCCTGAGCGCCTATGCTGCCGAGCCACTGCCTTGCGACGATAAACGGGTTCTCCACAACCTCAGGCAAGCCTATGAAGTAACGCTCATGAGCACGAAGTCGAGCCGCCAGTTTCAGGCTGCCGAAGAGGTACGTGAGACCGGTTTTGGTCCGCCGCCCCCTTCGGTGAATCAGTACACCCCCTCGAAGGATCACTATAACAAATCGCGTTACTGCGAGGCGCGCATCCGGCTCGACAATGGTGAGACCGATCAGGCGTATTTTCGCATGGATGGTCTCAAGGAAGGACCGGAAACTGAATTCAACTTCGACCCGTGCTTCCTCAGTAATGATGTCTCGCAGAACAAGTGCGCCGACCAGCGCCCCGGTCAATAAGAACGCCAATTCGTTCTTCTTATAGCCCTGTGAAGAAAGGGACAGGGATATGAAGAAGATCGACCACAGACCGTTTACCCTCTTGCTTTGGTTGCTGTTGCTGGTTTGCTGTGGACCAAGTGCCCACGCTCAACCGGCACGTGGAGATCCGATGTACCCGGAGCAGCCGGATGAGGAACGGCGGCGCCCGCGGCAACCTGCGGCAGAGCTGTTCGACCCGAACGTAGGTCGTGAAGCAACCAGGCAACCGCCCAACTCTGTCCACGTGGAGATCCGTTACAATAAAGACTACGGTTACTCTGGATCATCGGGGTCGCCCTTCGGCGGAGAGACGGGATCAAGTTCGTGCGGCTCGTTCTCCGTCGATTTCGTAGTGGACCCACCCGCACAGCAGGAGATGCTTATCCCCCTTACTAGGGAGCCCATCATGCGTGAGGCGGACGGCTACTATATGTGTGACTTTTTCATTTCCGCGCTGCCGCTCGACCGGAACATCACGATTAGCGCCAAGTTAGGTGAGGACGTATCACCGACCGCGGCGTGGCTGGGTGGCAGCCAGTCGCAACCGCCATCAGGCTGGCGACGCGAGGTCTCGAACGGGACAAAAACCGTGATGCTGACTGAGCGTAAACCACGCATTTCACTCTCCTTTGAGATGGTATACGCCCCGATGCGCGAGTTTGTGGAGCCGCGCCCGCGTCGAAATCCGCTCTTCGAAATGCCCCTGCAGTAAGGATACAACCATGAGACCAATTTTAACGCGACAGCAACGACCAGCGGTCGCAATCGTCCGGTGGGCACGGACGAGTACCGTTCTCATCGCCTTGATGTTTACAGTCCTGACTCCGCCCGTTCAGGCACAGAACCCGCCCTATATTACGGCCAGCCCGAACCCGGCCTTGGTACCCGCCGGGCAGCCAAGCGGCACCACGACGCTGGAATGGGACGGCGGGGATGATCATCCCTACGCTGAGGTGTGGCAACAGGTGGACAATGCCGACGAGACATTCGTGGTCGAGAGTGGCAAAGGGATGCGACAAATGACAGTCGAGGCTGGCAAGACTTATATCTTCAGGCTCTCCGACGCAGGCGAGATCTTAGCCTCGGTCACTGTCACCGCCAAGAACGAACCAGCTTCCGTTCTCAGGCCGTTGGGCGGTGAGACTTCGGCGGAAGGCGATGAGGCCCCGCTCGCAAGGACCTTTCCCAACGCACCTGGCTGGATCACCGTTATTTGGGAACATTCCGGCAAGGGTGTGTACGGGTTTGTCGTCGAACGGCAAGGTCCACCCTACACCGAGGAAGCCATTCTTGCAGTTGCAACCCTAAACGACCCGACGAGAGAATTCACGGATATGAACTTGCAGGCCAGCACTACCTACAACCACCGAGTGTGCGCTGTCTATGACTATCACCGGACGTGCTCACAATGGGCCCGAGCAAGCACGTTAGCGCCTCCGCCGTCGTCCAGCAAAGCGGGTGGTGGTAAGCCTCCGCCGCCTTCGGCCCCGCCGCTCTCGACGCCGGTGCTCAAGGCAACGCCAAACTCTGGTAAGGTCATCTATCTTGAGTGGGACTACAGCTATGCAGACCGGTTGACGAGTATGGCGCTGTACCGGGATGGCCAGTTCATTTTCGATGGGGCGATACCGGGAAACTTCACGCGCAGTCACGGCGACGTCGTGCTGCGGTTCAACACCGAGTACACCTATAAGCTTTGCTTCTCCAATCCCGACGAGAAGGACAAGTGCAGCGAACCGGTAACGGCGATGGGCGCACCGGTCCCGCCGACAGCGCCGGCCGACGTGAGGGTTGCCACGGCGAAGCGCTCCGGTAGTGTTGCGCTCGGAGGTGCCGTGCGACTCCGTCCCAAGTCCGTTATCGACGTAACCTGGCGGAATACCGACGTGCCAGGGCAGTTCCTCACGGTGGAGGGTCTTGACACCCACATCCCCGGCGACATCGTCGCCGGGGGCGTCCTCCGCACCGCCCCCCAGCAGCGCTGGATCGAAGCGAGACGAGTGAGCGCGCAGGATGACCCGACATCCCTTAGCATGGATCTCCCCCGGTCTCTCATTTCCTCCGACACAGGTCTGACTACTTACCGCGTCTGTGCAGTTGTGCCCACACTCGGGGACGGCGGCAAGGTCTGCTCGTCGCCGGTCTCCCTGCCGTGACGGCGGATGACGGAACGGCGAGGAGATAGACAACATGGGCTGTCACTTTACTCCCGTCACCCCCGGTGGACATCTGCCGATGAAGGTCAAGGAATTGTGAGGTACGAAGCATGATACGCCATCCACACCAATCTGTTCTGCTGCTCCTAAATCCGCAGTGGGCGAGAGAAACTCGGAGTGTTCGTTTATACCTGGTTCAGCACCGCCCAGCCATTAGCAAGAATAGTTCTTTAATGAGAAACAGCCTCGCTGAGAGGAGCCATCCGATGTCGAAACGCTGCTGTGCACCCAATTTGCTTGGAGGACTTGCCGTCCGGCTGGGAGCAGCAGCCTTCGCCATCGCTTTTATCGCTTCCATCGCTCTCGCCGAGGCCGGGCCGGTGGTAGGTGCAAACAGTTGTGGCGACTATGTCAATCGCGCTCCCTCAACCCTAAGGAATTGGTACGAAATAACCTCGACAACTGAAGAGTAAGACTATAGGCTAGCATCATGACAGACGAGAACCGGTTGCTCCAGAAGTATGAGAGGGTCTGGCCACATCTCAATGAGCGGCAGCG
>JBFWXH010000165.1:0-7918 GCA_050187625.1 Binatia bacterium | reverse complement strand
TTGAGATAATTGCCAAAGGTATGTTGTTGTTCCCTTAGGCGAAAACCAAAACTCTGGAGAGGTACCACAGATCCCTAGATCAACGTAATCATTAATCCTTTCTGCCTGAGTATCACAAGCCTCAAGCTTCATTGCCACCCATGACAAAGCGTTCCACGACCAAACACCATAGTGTTTTTGGAAGTATCGAGCCTCCGATTCCCGACCGATCCGCTGCACTTCCATCACATCTTGCCGACCACTCTGGTTATAGAAATGGGCGACATCGGCCTCGGGGATATAATACAGGCGGTATCCTTTCTGCCTTACCCTCCGACACCAATCGGTATCTTCGTAATAGAGACGGAACAGTTCATCAAATCCACCACAAGCGGTTAAAACATTCTTATGGGTTAGAATGCATGCGCCAGAGAGCATAGGCTGAACTAGAGGCTCCTGAACTTTCCAATAGCGTAGCGCTTGCTGTCGCCAATGTCGTTCTGACTGTTGGTGCCACCATAGGTTGGCACGCACTGCAGCATCTCGAATATAACGCATTGGCGTCACTGGATCACTCGGTGGAAGCAAAAACGCGCGATCATAATCCCACCACAGTCGCGGTCCTACCGCGCCACACCTCGGCAGCTGGCGAAACCAGTCAAGGAGCGCCTGAAGAGCATTAGGGAAATACCAGGTATCGGAATTGGAGAAAAGAATATATTCTCCGTTCGCCACTTTCAGTGCATGATTAAGGGCAGCCCCATAACCGTGATTATCATTGCTATACACAATCGTAGCATTGATTCCCGCGAGAGCGGCTTGCTCCTCCGTTCGAGAGGCATTATCGACAACGATCACTTCGATCCTCGATCGCACCCCATCGAAGAAACTCAGCTTTTGTGCGTGTAACGAGGCAACACAACGGCGCGTCAACGCTGTCGTATTGTAGTTTACAACCAGAACAGACAGACCACCAGTAGACTCATCAGGTGTCGGCGGCAATTTTACCTCAAGCGCAAATGCACATTTCCGTCAAAGGCCCGTATTAGCTGGAATATTACTGTTCCCCACCAAAACCACTTAGTCATCCTGCCCCCTTTCCTATATCATCGATATAAGCAAACGACAGGACACAAATCAACTTACATAACTTGTTCATTCGTCAAAATTTTTAACTTCTTTTCTCACCAATGAACACTAGTACCATAGATAATAAATTCCTTCGTTTCCTGTCACTGCGCATTCATCACCTTGTGTCCGTTGAGCATTATATGCCGTACCGAGAAAGGCAAGCCTTCCGGAGGGATGCATAGAAAAATGGCCATTCCCATCTTTTCGAAAACTGAGGTACCCATAGTCACGATTGAAATAATTACTTTGTCCACTTACTAGAGGAGTTTGCTGGCATGTTCCTGTACTATTATTAGGATAGCCTGAAACATTCCCCCAATCTCCAACCAAATTCCATGCTCCCGTCATAGCGGCTGCTATATTAGAAAGGGGTCCAATTGTTTGATAGTACATCTGGACACGGGTTTGCAGAGTTGCGATTCCGACTTCACATTTAGGTTTAAGGCCACCGACTCCAGGCATAGGATTACAGGGAGTTACATACGGTAAGAACGCATCAAATGGATATGCATACGCTCTTGATAAATAAAGTCTTCCAGTGCTGGCCTCATACGTCATATCCATATTTACAAAATAGCTATGTGCAGTTCCACAGGCTGTACAATTCGGTTTGAAGATATTTGTCGCACTAAGAGGGCCAGACAGAGTTATGATAGTAGGGTTATGTCTGCTAGCCGTCGCCAGATATGTTAGGGTTGAGTTAAAATTCGCCGAGTTACTTAGTATAGAAATATCCCCTTCTAAGCCAACCAGATATATATTATCCGTTGTGGGATCTCTCAAGGCACTTGCAGACTGAATAGGAACAGTATTTGAATGACCTGGCCAGCAAGGAAAAGAAGGGCCTCCTATCCGCGTCACTTGCAAAGGGGGAGTCCATGTTCTGCCGTCGTTCGAAAACGTGGCCAGTAAAAATGCACCGACTTTACCATCACAAAGAGCAGGCTGTGACCCAACATACATAAGATATTTGTAGTATAGATTATCGCTCGGGTTTTTATACTGAGGAGTTGCCGCCCTTAAGACGCTTACTGGCCCAGTACTTGTATTCGTCCCGAGATCTACGACTGAGATTGATGCGTTAGGATATTGCCACACACCAGATGTATTCGTGAAATTATAGTAGATACTTCCGGTTGGAGTGATACTGTCCACCCCGAACCAAGCTTGTGCGTCAAAGGAACCAACCCCTGTCGGTATGAGGATCAAATTAAAATTCGGCCTAAGTGCAGGCGGCGTATTCAATAAAGTCTGCGCATCGAGAGTGGCTACTCGAAGAAAGAGCAAAGCTGTCGCAAACAAACACCATTTTATATCCATGACCGCGTCTCTTCCTAGTTAAGGTTGATAAAACAGGATTTCTCCTGCCACCTCCCAGCTTAATACCAGAGATAATACATCCCTTCGTTTCCGGTAATCGCACACTCCGTTCCGGTGGAACGCTGCCCATTATATGCCGTCCCAAGAAACGCTAGCTTTCCAGCAGAGTGTATCGAAAAATATCCATTTCCGTCTTTGCGAAAACTTAAATATCCATAGTCACGGTTAAAGTAATTAGTTTGGCCGGCTAATAATGGGGTTTGTTGACAACTTCCCGTGCTATTATTAGGGTAACCTGACCCGTTACCCCAATCGCCAACAATAGTCCACGTTCCGGAGCCAATAGCGGAAATATTCCAAATGGGTCCAACGACCTGGTAATACATCTGAACCCTATTTGCAAATTGCGCGATCCCCACTGCGCATTGAGCCTTAGTTCCACTTCCTACAGGATTGCATGGCGTTGCATATGGATTCGTCCCATCAAAAGGATACGGATATCCTCTCGAAATATAAATCCGTCCGCTACCGCTTTCATAGGTTAGGTCCAAGTTTACAAAATAGCTATGAGCACTCCCACAAGTGCTACAGTTTCCCTGGGGCTTAGAAATTCCATTAGGAGAGATCTCCGTCAAGAACGAAACAGAAGTTGGATTATTCCTGTTTGCCTGATACAGAAAGGTTAAGGATCGATTATAATTACTAACATTGTCCAATGCGCCCGGGGTTCCAGTAACTCTACCCTCAAGTGCCACAATATACACTGTATCATTCGAGGGGTTCCGAATAGCAGCGACAGACTGGACGGGCAGGGTGCTTGTATGGACGACCCCAGTTGGTTCACCAGTAGTGGGGTCAAGGTACGGCCAGCATGAGGCGGTCGGTCCCCCAGATTCATTGACTTGGGCCAGGGACGTCCAATTTCGCCCGTCATTCGAGAATGCCACCATTAAAAATCCAGTGAAAGTTCCGGCACAAGTTGGTGGCTGAGCAATCACATACATCATGTATTTGTAATATTGCCCATTACGAACGTCTTTATATTGAGGAATCACACTCTTTAATACTGTCCCCATCGCAACAGTAGACCCTCTAGGTAGCTCAGCTTTATTCGTCAATATGGAAACCACTGTCGGCACAGACGCATTCGGATATTGCCATACGCCTGAAGTATTCGTGAAATCATAATAAATACTCCCCGTGGGGTTCGGAGTATCGACAGAAAACCAAATTTCCGCATCATAAGATCCCACCCCAGTGGGAATCAGAACTATCTTAAAATTGGGGATTTGAGCAGGGGGCATATTAAGCAAGGTCTGAGAATCTGAACGAATCGGCGAGAAAAGGAATAGGACAGCAACGATAAGCCATCCCTTCTTAGTCATACTACCTCCTTTTTTTGGGACCCTTGTGTGTTGAAAGCCTTATCGCATGCAATAATGGAATTTGTCAAGGAATTTTCTCAAGAGGAGATTATGTCGGTCTTGACGTGAGGTAAAGTTCCACAACCTGAAGAATTTGCAGTTTACATATCAGTAATCTCTCAACGATGTTGTTGAATATGCACTTGCTCTCCGGTTTCCCAAATAAGTCCACTCCATGGAAAGTGCTAAGGTTTTCAGGAGCCATCATGGACAAGTTACCCGCCGCGTTCCATATGGTTGGAAAATCCGTTTTCTGTAAATGTCAAATACCTAACACTTTTCATTCAATGTGTCTTCATTTAGTCCATTACACTATCACTCTTTATTGTTCCGGAAGCATTTTGAAAGCACATTGACAGTAAAATGACGTATAAGAGACCCACCATCGAGACAGCTATCTCTCGCAATGGTTTCGGGACACAGACGTAGATACTGGTCAGCTCTAGACGTTACGAGAAAAGTCGCTTTAATGACTTGCGAACCCGGTCTTCTGGTTTATTCCGAGTGCAGGAGAGGGAGAAATTATCCTTTACGTGAAATCCATGATGAAGAAGAGAAAAGTTCCTTCTCAAATATTTTCCATTCAGGCTCACCCGACTTGCTCAAAAGTTGATTTACAGTGCTTAGCTATAGCCCCTCTTCAGCACAGAACGCAGCCTCCAACCGGTCAAGGACTTTGTCAATCTTACACGTCAGTGCACAGTGGAGGCCTGCTTCGCGGAGAGATCGTCGCAGTGTAGAATCTGTAAGCGCTGCAATTACTGGTACGACCGCCTCAGGATCTCCTGGAGGAAAACGCAGCACGGCAGCATCGGGCAATACGGCAAACGGGCGAATCTGCGTAAGAGCTACCGGAACACCACAGGCCATTGCCTCTAGCGGAGGTAAGGGAAAACCTTCTTCATCGTAAGAGGAATAGAAAAGAGCATCCAGTCGGCGATAAAACGCGATCATTCCCTCAGTATCAAGATTCTCAAAGAAATGATCGGTCACTCCAAGTTGAGTTTCATCGTGGCTTAGCGGATCGATCGACGCGCGATGCACTTCTATTGCATACCCTGCCTGTCGAGCAAGCGCGAGCCCACGGAGAAGCTCCGGAATCCCTTTGGAACGAACAGCAAAAGGGCCAACAACTCCTATACGCAACGGGTGAGCCGTTGAGCGAAAATCTCCAGGAGTAAAGACAGAGCTATCTACCGCCTGTCCCAACAAGTAGCACCGGCAACCATAACGCTGCATGAGTACCGGTTCGAGATGAGCAGAGATCAACAATTTTGGAATTGGCAGTTGATACACGGCGTCAATCTGGGGAAGGATCGAGGCATACTCTTTATGAACGCCTTCAAATCCTTGACACAGATGAAAGACATAACGCGAACCAGACCGATACGCTGACTCTACGGTGTTCCAGAACGTCCCGATGCAAATATCAGAAGCAGGAACCATACCCGGTTGATCGAGAGGAGCTTTGATATATGTGATCTGATAGGGATACCATTCAGGGGCAGGATCAGGCCCAACTACGGAGACTCGATAGCCTCGCTGGCGGAGCCCCTCAGCGTGTTGAAAAATAATGCGTGTTCCACCATAGGGGCGACAGGTGGGCGTGATATAAACAATGTGCGGCCCAACGCTTCCAATCTCCGCTTTGCGCCCAAGATGAGAAGATAAGGAAGAAGTTTTTGGGCTGCCGGGCAGTATCCGTTTCCACCAGCTCTCAAATCGACGCCAAGCCGGGAGAGCATTAACCAAACGCCGAAATGTCACCATATCGTATCTATGCCTTGCGCGCCGCAACAAGGATGTTTGCACCATAGCAATTTGTTCGTCGGCAACTTTCATTGATAAATCGCCCCACACTTTTCAACACCGGAGCTAGCATACGCCAGAGTCCTCTATGAAAGCGCGACTCTTCCAATGGAGCCAGAGGAAACACAGGCTGAACGTTAGTGTAGTTCCACCGTTCAATGAGGAAGCCGTTCTTCGTTAAGCACAAAAGCAAACGCCGAGCGCGGAATCCATGATAGTGACCCCCAGTTAAAGCCCACAATGTTTGCACAAAACGATCCGCAGCGGCATCGTTCCAGCAACCCCGGAAAAAGTTCCTATAGGCCCCCTTCTGTCGCGGGACAGCGCACAGCAAATAGTAAAACAAGTAAATATGATACGTTGTGGTCGTCAGCACAAGTCTTCCACCGGGCGCGATTACCTCAGCCATCAACCGGCAGGCGCGCTGCTCATCGGCAAGATGTTCAATGACCTCAGTGCAAAAGACAAGATCATACGGCCCGGCAAGCTGAGGAGCAATTACTGTTTCTAAATCTAGATAGAGTACTTGTTCATACCATCCCGTCGTCTGTGCGCGCTTCACAGCTTCAGGTGCACTCTCACATCCAACGACGATGTCTCCCATGTGGCGCAAAATCTGGCCATAGGTGCCGGCACCACACCCAAGATCAAGGATACGACGAGGCCGGGCCTTTGCTGAAACTTCGCGAAGAAAGGCCGCAAACGTCGGGAGACTAAGCTTGTGCCACGCTACTAATGGGCCATCAAAATATGCTTCATCATAAATGAAAGACGTGGACTCGCTCACCTTCAAGCTCCGCTATCGTCGAGCTGAGGTCTCGATTTCATGGTCATTATCTGCGTTCACACATTCGTGGGAGTGTGTGTCCCTTTCTGCTTTTTCGAGATCTCTCACCCAGATATGCGGCAAATGAACAACTCCCCACTCCTTCTCTTCACACATCATCGTAAATGTTTGCTCTGCCGCCTTTTGATAGTACATATGCACGCCGTGCTCATCGAGTAAAAAAATCACAACTCGAAAGGTTCCATTACTTAAGGGGAGCTGAGGAAAGCGGATCGTAGCTTCATACGATAGGCGTCCTACAAATGGAGGTAATTGATCCTTGAGCGTGGTCGTGGCAAAACAGGTTAGGTTATCGATTCGATCTATGGCAACACCGAGGTGAAATAACCGATCAGGATGATCACTCTTCCAGCGAATTCGCACCGTTAGTTCAGCACCCGGGTTGAGGACGATTCTCGAACCGTCCGATGATCCTCCGTCAAGGCTCACTTCTTCGATCTCCCCCCCCGTGTGCAACTCCCGCCAATGTTGCTCTGGAAGATGTTCCGTTTTAGACTGCAGATACGTTTCGTAAGCGGCAATTACTTGAGGTGTAAGTCCATAAGCTTCGACTTGACCATTCCGTAGCCACAGCGACTCCTGACACAGCATGTTTACGCTGTACATCGCATGGGAACAGAGGAGAAGGCTTCCCCCCTTTTCCTGAAACGCCCGAATCCGGTCAATACATTTCTTCTGAAAATACCCATCACCAACAGCCAGAGCTTCATCAACAATGAGAAGATCCGGATCAACACTCACCGCAAGAGAAAATGCCAGCCGCATCCCCATCCCGGTCGAGTAACTCTTCAATGGGCGCCCTAAAAACTCACCGAGCTCAGAAAACTCCCGAATCTCGGGAAGTTTTTTTTCCATCTGTTTACGCGAGAATCCGAGCAATGCACCACCAACGAATAGATTCTCCAGTCCACTGAAGTCGGGATGAAACCCCATACCTAATTCAATGATTGATGCAACGCGACCATGAACCGTAACAGTCCCGATGGTTGGTGTCAGTACGCCGGTGATGAGTTTCAGCAGCGTTGATTTGCCGGCACCATTCTCTCCGAGAATCCCAAGAGAAATCCCTTTTTGAACGGTCAGCCGCACCCCTTGTACTGCCCAAAACTCTTCATGATATCGCCTCCGCAATAACAATTCCTTAAAACGGTCAGTCGGATGCGAGTAGAGACGATAGCACTTTCCCAGGTTCTCTGTCGTTAAAATTAAAGACGACACAAATTGGATTATTTCCTAGAGTACAGACAGAAACAGGGTGGGGAGCAGACTCCCCACCCTGTCCAGCCCACAGTGCCGAGAAGAGCCCGCTCTCCCCGGCCACCACCTTTACTCGGCCGACGTCCCACCAATGAACGTCGTGTACTGCCGATGCGCCGGAAATAACGCATCCCACCGTAACGTCGCATCC
>JBFWXH010000164.1:0-7951 GCA_050187625.1 Binatia bacterium | reverse complement strand
GCATTATCATCTCCGATGGCAGCGAGGGCATCGAGAACCTCCTCAGACAAAGTTCGCCGTGAGACAGCAACTTTATCCTAAAGGATGCTCGCCCCTCCTGCTATCCAAATATGGCCAAAGTCGAGTCAGTACGTTTCGCAGATTTTTTCTCTTCGCGATACTTCTCTCGTCGATGGGCACGGCGATGCTCTGCATTGGCGCTCATAATCTGTCCGTCATATTCCTTCTCGAAGGCCTAACGCCCGCGATCACGGGCCACGGCCCAACCGCAGCCTTTCAGAGTTCTCCCGAACCGCAAGCGGGCCGTGGTCACGTGCAATGCGTTTGTTAGGCTGTGCCTGTCATCAGCGACGCTTGCCAATCAGTCGCTCATACTCATCGTGTCGACCGATCCAGAACCACACAACGTCAGCGCCTGCCTCAACTGCCAAGGCGCGGTGATGAATCCCCACCCGGACTGACCAAAACTTGCCAACTTTCTTAAAGTGCAGTGACGGATGAGAAGAATCTTGCTTGAGAAGTTGATAGTTTTCATCCGCTAGTTTCTGTACCTCGGCGGGTAGCAGGTTATAAAACTGCCAGAACTTGGGACTCGCGCGATGCCTCACAGGTCAGTACACCGCCCCTCGCGTAGGTCCCGCAGCGCCTCTTCGGCTAACGCTTCAAGCCGTCCTGCGGTAACATCCTCCTCAAATTCTTGATCCCAAACTTTGGCGTCGAACTCTGCGAACCAAGCGCGGAACGCAGAAAGCTCTTCAGGGGGTAACTCACTGACAGCCGTCTGAATTTCTTGAATAGTACTCATATCGAAAGCCTATCTATCTGGCTTGCTGATAGCAAGATGTAGAGGGAAACAGCCTAACGCTCAAGCGCACCGCGATCTGCCACACTGAGGCTTTTCGGCTTCAGCAGGAACCGCAACAGGGCAGCGATGCGGTGGCGCGCGAAGTTAGGCAACCGGCTTTGTCGAGGATGCTTTCTTGCTCAATTTTTTTGAAGTCTTCTTTCCTTTTTTGCTGCTACTTGAGGAAGGTCTAACCTTAGACTTACTTCTGCTACGAGTTGTTACTTTCTTTACAGGTTCAACATCGTCGGCTCCTTCAATAATTAGAGGTGAGTAGTTCGGAATACCATCAATGAAAACAGTAAATTCGGAAATTGCACAGTGAAGGAGACTAGAGATTTCTAAGGCTCCATCGTCACGAAACCCAACGTGACTAGCTCGCATTGTATTTCCGCCAGTTTTAATATGAATGCCTTGGCCTGGATCCATCGAGTCCTTAAGAACCACTTTGAAACCACGATTCTCTCGATTGATTTTCTCCATCTTGAGACGATACGAAAACTCAGACATTCAGTACCTCCGATGTCGTGCGGTGCCTAACGTATAGCGATTGAGCGGCCAGACCGGGTTCTTTCGGACTTTGCAGAACCCCAACGTGGCCGCGATGCGGTGGCGCGGCGGGTTAGCCAGGCACAAATTTAATGCTTGACGATCATAATTGTGACTCCCAAGTGCTTCATAATTTCTCCGGAATTGATATTGTTATGTTAGTACCAAAGGATCATGAATTTATCTCCATGTTCCTCAAGCCACCACAGATGGTTGTAGTTTGTTGGGTCCGGGCGCTCGTGAAGATATATGTGGTCAGTGCCGTTGTTGGCATCCAAGGCCCGACCGGTTCGTTGACTTTTGATCAGGTGCCAGTTTCCGACGTTGCCAACGCGGACAAGTTCCCACTTGTGGTTAAGGTTACCCGAATCAGGAGAACCGCCAACGTAAGGGCGCCCATCGTTGTCCGCGTCGAGCGCTCCGCCTGTTGAGGCCAAAACCAAAAAGCAAGAGTCACCACTTTTGCGTACGCTCCACAAATGATTTTGATTCGTTGAATCCGGCGACTCATGAAGATACACTACTTTGCCGTTGTTTCCGTCTAGGGCACCGACACGGACCATTTGACGCTCCTTTTGTCTTGAAAGACAGATTAGTTCGCGATAACCCACGACATTAACATGTGGTCGCAAGCGGCTGACCATGTCGTGCACATGAACAAGGTTAGGTCCAGGTTGAACGTATACGTAACCTAGTTTGCCAACCCAGTCTCGATCGCTGAGCGCTGCGGCAATCGCCGTTGTTGTGTCATCGCTTCTCCAGCGAATCAGCTCAGGCAACATGGCTATTCCATGTTCCATCCCATCGAGGCCATGGGCATTGAATACCCCACGAATGCTGACATGATCGGCATACTTTGGGATGCTGCGACGAGCGCCATCTGTATTATGGTCCCAGTGGACGTAACCAAGCATGTCGAGTGATGATGCGGCTGTCGCTGTCTCTTGAGCAAAATCACTGTGACGCGGGTTGACTCCGGGGTCTAGAAATCCATAACCAGATGGTCCCATTAGAAACGTGTCTGTCTCTCGCTCCTTGGCTTTGTCAAAAAAATACTTGATAACTGGAGGAGCGAAATCGGCCAAGCGGTTTGAGATGGTCCATGCAATCGGAGTCTTCATATTTGACGGGCGGGAATCAAAGTCGCTACGCGTGCGGCCGGTCACCATTTGCAAATTGTCGCCATCCGAAAAAATGATCGCAACATACGTCTTTGTAGGGTCGTAGCTTACTCGCGCGATAGGCGGTTGCTGCAGGTGGTCGATGGAAGGAAACCGCGAAAGGAAGGAGAGATTTGTCGAGTAGTCGCTGACCAAAGTGAGCTGAGAGCGCCGTTCTGTCATCCTTGCGATCACCTCTTCTTTTCCAGGGTGAATGCCTTTCGGATGATAACCCATAACGGACGCATCAGGACTAAAATGGTCATTGTCAACTACGTCGAGAAACGTACGACGCTCGTCACCAGCACTTCCATTCTCAATGTCGCCGTTCAAGTAAAATGAAAACATCCGGCTGTGAACAATGAAGTCGTCTAGATGCCGGATGTCTGGGTTTTGGCAGGCGAGAAGGTTTTTATTCGCACCGGATAACAGATTGCTAAGAGCCCAACGTGTTGCATCTATACGATCCCGCCAACGCCCGCGAGTGTCGAATATCGGGCCGTTGCCGTCCAGAGCGGGGATCGCGTTCTTCGCCGAACACAACATTGTGACGTTGTGGAACGCGTGTTGTTCGTCTTGAGCATATAACACGTGCCCCACTGCTATGCCAGCGTCGATCGCAATTTGCGGTATCGCCGAAGCAGATACTGCTTGCCAATTTATGCTGGGGTATTGAGACTGAATCGTGTTCAACCAAGTTTGATCACGGTGTTCGTGAATCAAATATATTGCGGTTGATGGGAGCTCACGGTTCAGCAATCCCTGAGCAATGACCGCGGCGTAGACGACTTGCGCCGATTCGTTGCGCAAGTCAGCGTACAGTGCCTTGTCAGGTATGGCGCGCGGGACAGTCATTGTAAATCCTTTCAGAAAGGGCAGTGATTAGTTGGCTAACGCCCCCGCGCACCGCGAGCGGCCCACCCGCGGCTCTTCGGGTTCAGTCCTTCACGCCACAGGGCCGCGATGCGGTGGCGCGCGTGGTTAGATGGCCTTCATGTTTCGGTCTGTGCTCGACTCAGCCTTCTAAGAAATATAACTTATAGTGTTCACCTATACTCTTTTGTTCATGACATCAGCTCCCGTGTTAGTCGCGTAGGGTTCCAAATCTCCTCAGCGAGCTTGCCATAGAGTTCCTGTCTAGCATCAAGATCGGCTTTCTTGAACTCGATGTGCGACTTAAAAGGCAGGCCAGTTTCCTTCACAAACCGAAGGAATCCTGGACTGCGCTCATATGCCAATTCGTGGAGGCTCTGAGCGAGAAGGTTTTGCTTGAGGTAGTGCTCGCGCTTCTCCGTGTACGGTAAGTCACCGTAGCTTGCATTGAAGCTCTTGGGGAGCAGTAGAAGACCGCCTATTCGGTCCCGGTACTCGTAAAAATCGTTCGGATGATCGAACTCGTCTGTGTGACGCTCGGGATGCGCTGCCCAGATGTGCTCGATCTCATAGCCCTTAGCTCCCTTACGTTGTACGTATTCGGTGTAGCGTGAGGGCATCCCGGAGGAAGTTTCTACGTAGTCTGTCATCCGCGCGAGTAGCCGGTGGATCTGAGGGCCGTTCCCCCAGTTGAGCAGGAAACGGTCGTTGGAAGCGAAAGTCTCTGTCTCTGCAGCGAGTCTCTTCAACAATAACTCGGTGATTTCGGATGCGTTCTTCCGGCGGATCTCTCGCATGACGAGGAACATGGCATATTGCATTGTCGAGTAGTCAATGGCACGCCAGTTCCAGATACGTCGCGCGATCAAAATATCGAGATAGGACCCGGTGATTCTTAGCTTTTTGAGGATCTCTTCCTCTGTATCTTCTATGCGCAACGGAGCCAGCAGTACCGAGTACTGTAGCGTGAAGTTGTTCTGGGCATTGTAGTGAATGCACTCAAGCCCTCGCGCAGGGATCTCCGCCGCCTGCCGCAGACGGAGATACTGCCGGGCATAGAAGGCGAAGTCTTTCTCAATAAAGTGAGCAAAATCACTACTCGTTCGCAGCCCGAATGCTTCCTCGTGGTCACGTACCCAGCGGTGAAACTCAGTTCCGATAAGATCGAAGTCTTGCGGCGCAGCACCCTGCTTACGCTCGCGGATGCTCTGCGCATACTGGCTTCGTAGCCACGACTTAATCCCATCTGCATCTTCGTCCTTGCCGAGATCCAAGAGTTTGCCGATCTGACTCTTCCAAACGTGGCTTGCTGCTGTGCGTTGTGTGGAATCGGTGATATTGGCCAGTAAGTAGCCCTTGAGCATATCCGTCGGCGTCAGAGAAAGACCACGGTCATTCATGGTTTCAAAGATCGTATAGGCGTCTTCGTCGGAGTAGGCTGTAATCTCGACGAGATGCACGTTTTCAATGAGCCAGTCTGCAAAGTAGGGGAGCGCATGGCCTACAAGCTCCTTTGGAAATCGCTCTTCGATATCCTGGTAACGAGCCAGGATGTTACTGACTGATTCCGTCTGGTCAGTATCATCGAAGAGTTGGGCAGAGTAGAGCGCCTCCATGCAGGCAGTTCGCTCGGGTACGTCGAGGTTGAAGGAGCGCTTACCAAACTTCTGCGAGAAGATCAGTTCCGCGATCTGACCTTTTTGCTCTAGATCGTTGAGTCGGTGGTGGATATGGATCAACAGAAGTGTCAGTGTCGTAAGCCGCTGCTGCCCGTCGATGATAAACTTTTTCCCATCCTTATCACTAATGATGATGGAACCAAGGAAGTAGTGACCATAGGTCTCGACGGCGGAGCGCTCGTGCTCCTCCTCGTAGCTCTCAAGAAATTTATCGGCGAGGTCATCGACCAGCTCGGAAACTTGCTTGGTTTGCCACTTATACTCTCGCTGATAGTAATCCACGGTGTATTTTGCGCCGCTTAGGAGTGCCCGGACGTTCTTGGCGTTGCCACGGATTTCTTTCATCGTATCACTCGTGGATCTAGCTTAATTGGCCTGGGACATCTAACGCCCGCCCTCGGGCCGCCGCCCAACTGAGACCTTTCAGGTTCGGCAGCATCCGCCAGCGGGTGGCGGTCACGAGCACGGTGTTGGTGAGATGGTCGGTCTTTAACTAAGTTCAAGAATTTGGCCCTGGTCTTTCTCGAAGTCCCACTTTCCCCAAAACTCAGCTTTTTCTTCCAATGCTTTTCGGCCAAAGTAGTTTCGAGGGAGCATGAGCCTGATACCACTGTAAGAGTGTAAAACGGGTCCCAAACACTGGGTGATATGACTAAGAAGATGGTAAAGTAGCCATTGTAGAGGATTGTCATCCCGTGCGGCGAGAAAGACTGGGTTAAACCCCAGTCGCCGTCGAAACGCGTTAGAGTCAAAAAATCGGTAATCATTTTTTAGTACTATACACCCGTCCGAAACAATTACATCGGGAAGATGTAACAGTGAGGAGACCTCATGTTTGAGATGCCACTCGCTTAGCGTCTGTCTTAGAGCAGCCAAGTCGGCCTTGTAGCCCTGGTAACCGAACACATATGTTGATGGTAGAAGGTGACGAAGGTCAACGAAGTTTTTCGTTGGATCATCGCCTCTAGTGGAGTAGTTCAACTCAGACCTCTTTACGGACATCGAATTCGTGAGCGCCTCCCATAAGGTTCCTTTTTCGCCTCCGCTCAATTTGGACTTGATTTCCAGCGCAGCCAATACACCGGCAGAAAAATAAACGTTCGGCATGGCCAACGATGATAAGACTGGACAGTCAGAGCGGTAGATAACGAGATCAACTTGGTTCGATAGACAATTGTCGGTTCCAATAATTTGTCCCGTTCCAATATGGAGAGCTTGAGGTAGAAAACGACGTAACGCTTCTGTGACGAAAAATTCACGGGCGTTCCCGATACTTGTACCATGGGTGGCAATTGCAGACGATAACTCATGGTATGCGGCAAAGATTCGGGAAATTGACCGCGCCCACACTGCAATTGGATGATCGTCTTGCCTGTTTGACATTGGTTCTGCCATCTAACGCTCAAGCGCACCGCGAGCGGCCAGAACGTGGTTTTTCAGATTCAGCAGAGCCCCACCGTGGCCGCGATGCGGTGGCGCGACTAGTTAGAACGCATGTCCATGACACTCCGCTAATTGCGTGGCTTCCATAACCCTGAGGCATCAAAGTTGGGTGACTTTTCGTACCCGAACGCGTTCCACAAAGTGTCAATGGGCTCACGAAGCAGTTTCTCTGGCCCTTCGTCGTACACCGTAAGAACGGATTCTGGAATCGGAACGACATCGTCGGACAGGGGTTCTGACTTATGAACAGGGAAAAAGCGAGCTCCTAAGTCCATTATGAGCCCTTTTGCTCCGAGTAAACTGAGGAAGCAGTAAATTGGAGGTGCTATGCCGAGGTTGCGTTGTACAGCTACGTAGTCCTTCGTCGCTTCAAGCAGTTGCCTCTCAAAGAGAGCGCTTGGAAGAACTCTCGTACCGCTGAGCTCCCTGTTCAGAATGAACCCATCTACCGCTTCAATGATGCCACTCCGGTATAGATGCGTGTAGGCCCATGCTTCTGCACCGGCATTAAAGACCGTCATAAAGCCGTGCAGTGTTATGCGACTATTCCAGCCGTTCGTGCCCATCGGACGCAATTGACCTTGACAGCCCTGTAGAGACGCAAGAGAGAAGCGACGTCGACCAGCGATTGCCTCAAGGGGTACGAGGTGCAATACAAGCCGCCCTGGTCCTGGAAGATTTACTGGTGATCGGCCTGAGTGAATCTCAACGAGACGCTCATCACGAAACCTTGCGATTGCCTCTTCGATGCTCGCGGTTCGTAGAAATGCTTGCCGAAGTTCTCCCGTGTCAAGCGCGTATTTCCCCGCGGTGCTACGTCCGTAGAAGCGATCATGTTGTTTGAATATCACCCGATGTGGCGCTTCCCAGCTTTGCTCAACTCGGAGGATCAGTACAGGCACACCGTTAGATGCAGTAAGAGCACGCAGGCGGTAGGGAATCCTCGGCTCAATGCCCGTAAGAATCATACTGTCAAGGCGTAGCTGTTGGGCATCAAGGTCAGCCTGACCCAAGCCGACAATGGCGGTTGGCACTCCAGCGGCTTCCTCAATGCCGAAGATCAGATCGCCGCCCACTGTGTTTGCAAACGACGAAACGTCGGCAAGGAATTCCTTTTTGTCTGCATCGGTAGATCCGGGTAGGTCGCGCTTGTAGTCTAAGGTTCTGCCTTCGGGTACTGGACCGGTCAACAGTGCGTCCAGATCAGCGGAGTTGATTTGCTCAATGGGTTTCGAGATCATGCGTTTTCTAACCTAACTATGGGATGCGTTCGCGTTCTAACGCTCGAGCGCACCGCGAGCGGCCAGAACGTGCCCCTTCGGCTTTAGCAGAGTCTCAACGTGGCCGCGATGCGGTGGCGCGCAGTGATACTCATCCAGGCCTCCTTTGCTGCGCGTTGTCGC
>JBFWXH010000163.1:0-8390 GCA_050187625.1 Binatia bacterium | reverse complement strand
TGAGCAACTCGCCCAAGTCCAACTGCGCCCCCATGCTTTTCATGGCGAATGGAACTATTCCATTCTGCCCTATGTATCAGAAATAGTTCGTTAGTTATGGCAGTTATTTCGTAGCAAATCCTTAGCGGATGCTGCTCTACTTGCGTACGCGGACGAAGGGTTTATCCGCGGCGTCTTCCAACGCGAGGACCTGCAACTGGCAGGTTTTCAGGTCGAGTTCTTCAGCGGCAGGAGTACGCAGTGCTTTATGGCGACGTGTGAGTCGTTTGTCATCGTCGCCTTTCGTGGCACGGAAGTGCGACCACAAGGAAAAAGAGACTATCATAATGTGATTGCCGATGTGCTGACTGACGTCAACTGCATCTTGGTCGAGTCGGGACAGGGCGGAAAAGTGCATAAGGGTTTCAAAGAAGCGTTAGATGAACTCTGGGCTCCTCAAGCATCGCCCGCCCCAAGCCAGGGGCTCAAAGCTTGTCTTGAGCGCGTAAGCCGGAACGCGGAGCAACAACCGCGCCCCATCTGGATGACTGCTCATAGCCTTGGCGCTGCTGTAGCAACACTGGCGGCGGATCGGTATGGCAACGTCCAGGGACTGTACACCTACGGGTCCCCACGAGTTGGGGATCGTGATTTTCAGGCAGATTTCCACGTTAATACGTATCGCTTCGTTAACAATACGGACATTGTGACGCGCTTGCCGCCTGCCGGTTTCTACCACCATGTGGGTCAGCTGAAATACATCGATAGTGAAGGGCAGCTGCACGATAACCCGATGCTCTGGAACAGACTGGTCGATAGTTTTCGTGGGAGCTTCGCCCACGTATTTAATGCTTTAGGTCACGTGCGCTCTGGTTTTCTCAACGAAATTCCTCTCGACCAGTTGACGGACCACACCCCACTCTATTATGCCCTGCATGCCTGGAACAACTACGTCGACGAGAGCGAAACTGTCACAAGCACTCGATAGGCGCTCGTGTCTTTACTGGTACATAGTTATTGTAGAAACCCTCATCGACGAGCTTGGTTTTGTTGATATTCTGTCTTCCTGAGGTGGACCGTGAATATCTTCATTAGCCATGCATCGCAAGACACGCCTCTCTGCGTGCAGATTGAACGAGTGCTCGAAAAGGATGGTCACGAGGTGTGGTTAGATCGCTCGGATATTCGTCTGGGCGTGTTGCTGCGTGCGGAGTTGCAATCAGCGATCCGCAAGAGTGGGGCGGTCGTGCTGGTGTGGTCAAAAGCCGCGGCAGCCTCACGTTGGGTTGCTGCCGAAATCCTCACCGCCTTTCACTTGCGACGCTTTATTGTTCCCTGTGTTGTCGATACTACGCCGCTGCCCCAATTCCTTGATAACACTGTCTATCTGAACTTCCTTGCCAACGCCAAGACATCGCTGCGTAGCCTGAGCCGAGCGATCACTGAAGTCCCACGAGCCGCGAATAGCTTTTCAAAGGTCATGAGCAGTCAAAGCCCTGATCTGCAAGACATGGTGCAACAGATCGCGCAGAAACAGGATGTAGAATTAGCCCGGCTTGGACAGCGTGACCTCACTGGTGCGCGGGAGATGCACGCCCTCGTTGATGTCACGATGAAAAAGGCTGAGAAGCGCTGGCGCTGGGAGCTGACGGTCCTCAACCTTGCGGGGTATCACCGCAAGAATGCGTATATGCTGAAGCATTGGGATGCGATTCAAGCCGGACGTCCCCCAAAAGATCCGCTCCTGCGGCGTGCGGAGCAGTTCTTCTTTGAAGCCTTATTTGTTGACCCGACGGATTGTTCTGCTTTGAATGGGCTAGGCTCTATTCTGATCCTCGAACGCGAGCTGGAAGCAGCGGAATTTTTTATTCGTCGAGCGCTGACCATTGCCAAGAAAAAGAAGCTCTCCTATACAGCAGCAGAGCATGACTTGGCACTGATCAGGCATTACAAAACACAGGTCTAGCACCAGACTCAGGGCGAACGGGACAGCGCTCATTTGCGGGAGAAGGGGTAGGCGAAGTTTCTCCGGCTTGATTGAGTTGTGTTGGCCAGGAGAATTGTATGGCGACCAAGAGACTTGGAAAGTTACCCCCACGCTATTCGTTCATTTTGAATCAGTACGCTACAGAGCGGCTGAGTAAATGCCCCAAGTGCAAGAAACTGACACACCTGCGCAAGTTTGTGCTGTTTATTCACATCCAAGACTGGGGACCAATGGCCCTTGGCAAGACCTGTCGGTATTGCTCGCGGTGCGAGTTGATTATGGCCCACCAGGATGAAATAGAAACCCAGCTTGCCTACAGCTTCAGTCAGCTTGCCCCTGAGGTGGTCGGAAACGAGTATTTGGTTCTAGGAACGGTAGAGAAGAAGTTCTGGCAAGAAGGTTTACAAGGAAAAGGGCAACAGACTAGTGACATGCTGAAGCACCTGGCGGATTTCAAGAAGGTGTTGACTCTGCACGTTCAGCCAGGAGGCTGGTATCCCGCTGATCAGAGGAAGTCGTAGTTACCGCCCGACTTGAACCACGCAAGGCTCGCGTCGCCGTTCTTGCGTATCGCGTCCGTATCGGGAGGCGGAAATAAGGCTACAGCACACGCCCAGTATGACCGCCGCCGGAAACGTTTTGCTTATTCCAGACTACCTCATCAATCCTTATTCCGCCTTGACCCTCCACGGTTTTCGTCTTATCGTGCCCGCGAAAATGTCACTGACAAAGCAGTGAGTTCTTCACGGGAGCGCAAACCCCAATGACTGCAGATACTCAGACTACCGGCAAAGTAGGCGGCCCGCTTGCGGGCATTCGCGTGATCGAAACTGGCGTGCTGCTCGCTGGTCCGTTCTGCGCTCGTCTCCTCGCTGACTTTGGGGCTGAGGTCATCAAAGTGGAAGCACCCGGAATCGGGGACCCCATGCGGACCACTGGTCAGGCGTTGGAGGATGGCAAAAGTCTGTGGTGGCCGAATATCGCCCGCAACAAGAAGTGCATTACGCTGAATCTGCGTGTCGCCGAGGGGCAGGAAATGTTGCGCAGGTTGATTGCGCAGGCCGATGTGTTAATCGAGAATTTTCGCCCCGGCACTTTTGAAGAATGGGGACTGGGATACGAGACCCTACGGCAGATTCAGCCTGGTCTCGTGTTTGTGCGGGTCTCTGGTTATGGGCAAACTGGCCCGTATCGTCATAAGCCGGGATTCGCGGCGGTGGCCGAAGCCTTTGGTGGACTCCGTCACGTGGTGGGGTTTCCTGACCGTCCGCCGGCTCGTGTGGGTATTAGCCTGGGTGATTCCCTGGCTGGCATGTTTTCGGCCTTTGGAGTTATGACCGCGCTGTATCATCGTGATGTAAACGGCGGTCAGGGACAGGTCATTGATACTGCCCTCTACGAAGCGGTGTTTGCCCTGCTTGAAGGGACGCTGACCGAGTACGACCGCACTGGCTTCATTCGCACTCGTACCGGCACGACCCTGCCAGGCTTTGCACCCTCGAATCTCTATCCGTGCAAAAACGGACAATGGGTGGTGATTGCGGCCAACACAGATAACTTGTTTAAGCGGCTCTGTGCGGTGATGCAACGCGAAGACTTGCTCACTGATCCGCGCTTCGTTGGTCAGGTAGTGCGCGGGCAACATCGCGAGGTGATCGATGGGATCGTCGCCGCATGGACGCAGGATCAGGACCTGGCAACCGTGCTCGCGCGGCTGGAAGAGGCGACGATCCCCGTCGGTCCAGTCTATTCCATTGCTGATATTGTCAATGATCCCCATTTTCAGGCCCGCGATATGCTGCTCTCGGTACATGATCGGTTGTTGGGTGAGATCCGCATGCCTGGGGTGGTACCAAAGCTGAGCGAAACACCCGGTGAGGTACGTTTCACCGGACCAACCTTGGGGGAGCATAATGACGAAGTCTATGGTAGTTTGCTGGGGTTGAGTAGGGCAGAGATCGAGGCGCTAGCGAGGCGCGGAGTGATTTAGGAACGTGAGGCGTGATACGTGACTCGTAATAGAAAATGGCTGAAGATCTTTTCTTCGTTTTACGCCTGACGTTTTACGCAGGATGTCGTACGGAGGAGGTAGAGTTTCATGGCAGCAAAATCATTTACTGAACTATTGAAAGAGAGTCCGAAAAACTGGGGCCGCTGGGGGGCTGAGGACGAAGTTGGCGCATTGAATTTCCTGACCAATGCCGAGATTCTGCGTGGCGTCAAAGCAGTGCAGCAAGGCAAGGTGTTTATGCTTGGGGTACCGGTAGCGCGACCGGGAGGTGATCCCATTTACCCCGGCCGTGGGCAGACCACGCGCACGATGGCGGTGGACAAGGGACACTATATCAACGGTCATGCGCATGCGTTTCCTGGCGGGATGGAATACTCCGATGACGTGATTTTCATGTATCTGCAAGGGACAACCCAATACGATGCCTTAGGCCATGTTTGGTACGATGATCAGCTGTACAATGGCTACGACGCCAAGACCACAATTGGCGGGTTGAAAAAGTGTAGCGTAGAAAAGATTGCCAACCGTGGTGTTGTGGGCCGGGGGCTGCTGCTAGATGTGGCGCGCTACAAGGGCGTCAAACATCTACAGGCGAATGAGGGGATTACCCTGGATGACCTGTTGAAGACGGCAGAGAAACAAAAGTCGCCCATCGAGAAGCATGATATCTTACTCATTCATACTGGCTGGCTGAAACGCTTTTATGATGAAGGCGCGGAGGCGTTCTTTCCCAACAAGTCGATGAGCGAGCCAGGGCTCAGCTATAGTCCTGAGTTAGTCAAATGGTTTCACGAGATGGAGATTCCGTCGTTTGGGACTGACACGGTGGGTTCTGAACAGACCATGAACCCGGAAACCGGAACCTTTATTCCGCTGCATGCTGCGCTGCTGCGTAACCTTGGTGTGGTGTTCAATGAAATTGACTGGCTCGATGATCTGGCGGAAGATTGTGCGCAAGACGGCCAATACTCGTTCCTGTTTGTTGGGGCGCCGTTGAAGGTGGTTGGTGGGGCTGGGTCGCCGGTGAATCCCACGGTCATCAAATAATTGTAGAAGACGGAGAGCGTCTATGGCAGAACAACTGCTCACAGGACTCAAGGTAATTGAATGCGGGAATATGGTATCTGCCTCGTATCTGGGGAAATTATTGGCTGATTTAGGGGCCGAGGTGGTAAAAGTCGAAGAGCCGGGGGGAGATCTGGCCCGCAAACGCGGTCCCTTTCCTGGTGATACGCCGCACCCAGAGAAAAGTGGACTGTTTTTGTATCTCAATGCCAACAAACGTGGAGTGACACTGAATCTGCGCGAGCCGCGCGGTCGCGCGGTGCTGCAGAGTCTGTGCGCCCACGCGGATCTTCTTATTCATAATTACCATCCGACAGAGATGAAAGATGTGGGGCTTGATTTTGATGCCCTGCATACGGTGAATCCTGGCCTGATTATGACGACGATTTCCTATTTTGGTTGTTCAGGACCATATCGGGATTATCATGCCTACGAACTGATCGGGACAAATGCGGGCGGCTGGGCGTTTATCAGTCCGGGGGCCTCGGATTATCCGGAGCTTCCGCCACTGAAAGCCTTTGGCCATCAAGCAGATTTCCAAGGTGGAGTTCATGCGGCGGTAGCGACCTTGGGCGCGTACTATCACAAGTTGCTGACCGGTGAGGGACAGCATGTTGATGTGTCGATCCAGGAATGCGTCGCGGCCATCCTGGAAATGAACTTCATGCACTACACGTATGCGGGGAAAGAAACCTCTCGTCTGGGACGGCGCTCCATTTACCCCTGGTGCATGCTCGATTGCCAGGATGGCAAGATCTTTCTCATTAATGTGGAGGAAGACCAATGGGCACGGCTGGTGGAGTTGATGGGGAACCCGGAATGGGCTTCGCTGGAGATTTTTCAGGATCGTGTCACGCGGGGCCAAAACTATGACGCGCTGTTTCCCTTTCTGCAGGAGTGGGCGGTGAACTGGAAGGTCGCGGATCTGTACAAAGCCGCTCAGGAACGGCGGATTTGTATGGCCCCGGTAAACACGATGGCAGACCTCTTCCACTCCGAGCATCTCAAGGCTCGGCAGTTCTTCATACAGATCAGCCACCAACTGGCAGGCACGTTGTCGTATCCTGGTGCGCCGTTCAAGCCCTCTGAAGGAGGGTACGAGTTCCACCGACCGGCTCCGCTCCTCGGGCAAGATAACAACGAGGTGTATAGTCAAATCGGACTCTCACAGGCTGAGATTGATGAGTTGAAGAAGCAGGGAATTCTTTGATGAAGGAGAAAAGGGTAAACGGCGAAAAGGGGAAGAGGATCAAGAATTCTTGTTTTTCCATTTCCCCATTTCGCCGTTTCGCCCTGCTGACAGCAGAAAGAAAGGCAATAAGGAGAGTCGTTATGCCACGTCGACCACTTGAAGGTATTCGTGTCACGGATTTTACCTGGGCCTGGGCTGGTCCCTACTGTACGCTACAGATGGCGCATATGGGCGCTGAGGTTATTCGTATCGAGAGTGAGAAACGCCCATGCGTCAGTCGCCTCATTCCCTCATTTGCCGATGATATACCTGGTCCGAACCGTGCCGGTTACTTTAATCAGTACAGCCAAGGAAAAAAGAGTCTGCAACTTGACTTGGGCAAACCCGAGGCGATTGAGATCGCCAAACAACTCGTGGCGAAGAGTGATATCGTCGTGCAGAATTTTTCCGCCGGGGCGATCGACCGCATGGGGTTAGGATATGAGGTGCTGAAGCAGTTGAAGCCCGACATCATTATGATCTCGATCTGTGGCTATGGGCAGACGGGACCGGAACGGCAATATATGGGTTACGGTCCGGCGTCAGTGCCTCTGGCGGGCATCTCCTCTGTCTCCGGCTACCGTGATGTTGGCCCGGCTGAGGTTGGCATCTCCTATGGAGACCCGAACGCTGGAATTTTTGGTTCGTTTGCCGCGTTGGCGGCACTTGCCTATCGGCAACGTACAGGCAAAGGCGTGCATGTTGATCTGGCGTTGTGGGAAGCGCTGCTGGTGCTGCAACCAGAAGCATTGCTGGATTATGCCATCAACAAAACCCAACCCGAGCGTGATGGCAATCGCGACCGTTGGATGGCCCCGCACGGTTGTTTCAAGTGCCAAGGGGATGATGATAAATGGGTGACGATTGCCTGTGGCACCGAGAGTGAATGGCAGGCGCTCAGCAAAGCGATAGGCAAACCTGAGCTGGCCAACGACAAGCGCTTCGCTGATGTGACCGCCCGGAAGGCGAACGAGGATGTTTTGGAAGAGATCATCACGAGCTGGACCAAAGAGCGTGACCGCTGGCAGGTGACGGAAACGCTGCAGAAAGTCGGTGTCGCTGCGTTTCCATCAATGAGTAACAAAGACCTGGCGACGAACGCGCACTTGCAGGCACGCGGTTACCTGGTGCAGAAAGAGCATCCTGAAGTCGGCAAACGTATTCACGCGGGTATTCCGTGGCAAATGTCGGGTACGCCGTGTGAAGTCCAGGCGGCTGCCCCCTTACGAGGCCAACACACAGATTACGTGCTACGCGATATTTTGGGGATGTCAGAGGCGGAGATTAACAAACTGCGAGAAGGGCAAGTACTCTACTAAAACGTAAAACGTAACGCGTAACCACCTCTCCTCTTCTTTTACGTTTTACATATTTACGTTTTACGTGTTTCTGTCACGTTTTATACATTACGCTTTAGAACCGGAGGTTCCCATGGACGTCAAAGCTATCACGGAAATCATCGAAAATTACGTTCGTCCGGCGACGTTTCCCGTCGGCATCAAAATGCTGAAACCGGGTGAAGCGCTGCCGCCGAAAACGCGGACCCCTGCTGACCTCGGGTCCCGTTTTGCCACCTGTCAGACGATTAACGTCGTGCGACGGTACGGCTGGTCCATCGGCTTGTCGGCGGATCATCACTCGTGCCCGCTGGGATTGGTCGCGCTTGGCTTCAAACCCAATGTGGAGTATTTGCAAGAAGGCCATGCTTGTGAGGGGATGTACACGGAAACGTTAGAGGCTGGGGCTAAGACCGAGGCGGCAGTACCGAAATTCGAATTGGGGCGGTACGCGTCATTATTTGCCTCACCGCTTAAAACCCATCCGTTTGACTCGCCTGATGTCATTGTAGTTTTTGGTAACTCCGCACAAGTGATGCGGATGGTGCAAGCAGCGCTGTACAAGCAAGGTGGCTATCTCAATTCCTCCTTCAGTGGTCGTCTCGACTGTGCAGACATCGTGGTCAAAACCATGCAGACGGATGAGTGTCAGGTGATCCTCCCCTGTACCGGCGACCGTATGTTCGGGCAGACGCAAGATGAAGAAATGGCATTTTCGATGCCGGCCTCTAAGGTGGAAGCGGTGATGGCGGGGCTCGAAGGGACCCACAAGAGCGGTAT
>JBFWXH010000162.1:0-9866 GCA_050187625.1 Binatia bacterium | reverse complement strand
GCTGCCGCTCATTGAGATGTGGCCAGACCCTCTCATACTTCTGGAGCAACCGGTTCTCGTCTGTCATGATGCTAGCCTATAGTCTTACTCTTCAGTTGTCGAGGTTATTTCGTACCAATTCCTTAGCAGTGCGTTGGCTAATGCTTCCTCTGTAACAATCTTGGCGCCAGTGCGGAGGCTCTTGTCATCGAGCCCTGCCGCTTTCGCGCAGTGCGGACAAACCACCACCTGTCCGCCACCCTTGACAAACGCGTCGTAATACCCCGCGATCGCGTCACTCGTTCCCCACCGTAGGTCTTGGGGTTGATGGGTACTCACTAATCGTACTCCCTCCATGTCAAGCATTAAGGTCACTTGTGCTCCCTTCTGTTGCATGGCGTTGGCAAGTTTCAGCGCCATAGACGCAGCATGGAGGTCATCTGTATAGTGCGTCAGATGGACAACAACCACTGGCTTCGCCTGAGCAAAAACGGGACGACCCCCCCATGCGCTGAGCAGAAGTGCTGTGCCAATCAGGGCTACCATGTTGGTCCAAAGACGATGCTGTTGCATTGTTTATTCCTCCTCTTCTCTTTTGTTGTTAGTCGAGTGTGTGAGACGAACCATGTCGAGAACACGAAGAGTCATGGTTCCACCACGAAGGTAACACTGTCCACGCCAGTGTTGCCATTCGCTGCGTCGTAGGCATACACCACTGCCTCATAGGTTCCGGGTTCCTGGACGGTCCAGGCTCCCGCAAATTGACTTGTTATTCCTGCGTAGTGCAAAGCAAGCTCACCGATCTGCGCCCCTTCCTTCTTGAGCAAGGCTTTTACCTCGTATTGATTCGCGTCCCACACCCCACCGGGTGTAATCGGGCACCCGCACATCATCATGACATTGGCTGTGAGTTGCACGGTCTGTGGTGCGCTTTTCAATCTGAGATGCGTTGGCGGGGCTAAGACATCCACCACGAATCCCGGGAGTTCCATCAGCCACGCATCTCCAGCCGTGATGTGCTTGCCAGGAACCATCCACTGTGTGGCTGACACTCGGTTCGCCGCTTGCAGGTTCGCCAGGGGACCGTACGCGGTCACCTCGATGAGGCGTGGTTCGGAAAGCTCCAAGGTCACAGTGAAGGACGCCGCTGTCTTATCGGCCAGCGGTGTGCCTCGCGTTATCGGCGTTTTCATCAGGCGATCGGTATCACCCGTGCCTCCAGCCGTACGCCCGGTAGCTAACACTTCCCCGGTCAATACATCTTTGACCGTGATCAGAACACCACCCACACCGGTGCCGATAAATTTAGCGTCCTTGCTTTTCACCCGCACGGTCAAATGCGTTGGGGTCGCGAAGGCAAAATCTACGATGATAACCGACATCACGAGTCCAAAGAAAAATGGTAACATTCGCATAGTGCAACTTCCGGCAGATTTTCGCTGCAAGACACGCGCCAGCCTCATGCGCGGACAGACGAAGATCTCCGGTGCACAAGAAATCAATAGATTCGCCACATATTGTGCACCTTGTCGCTCACTACGACTGCTCTGCCCCCG
This sequence comes from Binatia bacterium, assembly GCA_050187625.1. Classification (GTDB taxonomy): domain Bacteria; phylum Desulfobacterota; class Binatia; order Bin18; family Bin18; genus JBFWXH01. Next base: position 8,331 of record JBFWXH010000162.1, on the reverse strand, counting down.
ATCAGCAGTTCTCATTTTTTGGAAACAAGTGCAGGAGTATTTCCCATTCCTGCGAAAGCCCTCTCCGCGCACGAAATCGTCGGTCTCTGCTTATCTGCCGAGAGCACCTCTTTTGCTGAGCATGCACGAGCAGAGATGCGAAAGTCCTAGCAACAGGAAATCTCCATCATTCAACAGCTTGGCGGTCGGCATGCTCCGGTTGCTTAGAGCAACTCCTTGAGCACGGCGAGAAAGCGGGCGTTGTCTTCCGGGAGTGCCGTAGTTACACGCATATAGCCGGGCCCAAGACGTGCGTCGTTCAGCGGCTTGATGAGAATCTGGCGTTCGCGCAACTGCACGGCCAAGTCGTTGGCGTTGTGTGGGGAGAAGTCAGCCAGAAAGAAGTAGGTTTCGGTTGGAAACGTCTGGACCCCCAGAGTCTGGAGGTTGGCGGCCAGTTGATCAGTCCACGCCCGCAACTGGACTGCGCGCTCACGGATCTTCTCCTCATGCTGCAACGTCGCCAGGGCAGCAGCCTGACTCGGACGCGCCAGCGGATAAGCATCGTTATGTGCGTTTAAATCATCGGCGATGCTTTCAGGCAGAATGGCATAGCCGACACGAAAGCCCGCTAAACTATGGGCCTTCGATAGAGTACGGGTCACGAGCAGATTCGGATACTGTGGCACCAGCTGGGCCACTGACTGACCGCTCAAGCCGATGAAGGCTTCATCGACGAGAAACCGGATGTGCGGATACCGGGTGAGAAGAGCAGGCAAGGGCTGCATGTCAAAGGTCCCGCCGTTAGGATTGTTCGGGTTTACGACGACAACTAACGTCGTGCCATCCGGAACCTCAAGAGTGCCGAGATCAAAACTAAAATTCTGCTCCGGTAACAACCACGTCTCGGTGTACTGTTGGGCGATTTCCGGAAAGAGCGCATAGGTAGGAGTGAGCAGGTGGACCTGTTGCCCAAAGCGGTCAAACAACTGGCGGAGTATCAACTCAGAGCCAGCGTTGATATGAATCAAGCGTGGCGGCACGCCAAGACTTTCAGCAATGCACTGGCGCAACGGTTCGGAATAGGCCTCCGTGTAATAATTTCCTTGTGGCGCTTCAGCCTGCGCCGCCCTAATCGCCTCGTCTAGGGGAGGAAGAGGGTTTTCACACAGTAACAATTTAATTCCGGTAAAAGTACTGCCGCCTTTTTCTAATAAAGAGCTCATGCCTCGCTTTCTGTACAAAAGATATGCCAGGACGGGAGACCATGATTTCTGTACACAACAAGATGAAAATCCCGACCAGAGAGGTATCGTTGCGAAAGAAGAGGACGCTTTCTGTATTGTTGTTGTCAATTTTGGGAAAAAATGACTTTTTGTTCCCATAAATGGGAACGCTGTATTCTTCTCACTACACTGTTTACTGCTTTCCGTGGTAAAACTCTTGCCATCTTTCGGAAAGAGCGATACACCCAACGAACAGGAACAGTGCGGATGTCTACACTAGACACATACACCTTTGGTTCCCTCTCCCATGCGGTTGCAATTCATGCTCCGTGGTTGGTAGAAATCATGCGGCTCCGGCCCGCCTCCAAAGGTCAGACGGTCTAATGTTAGCGTTCTGACCACGTTCTGTTACTTATCGATTACGACTATGCGTTCTAATGTGCACCCATCCCGAGCCCCGCCAGGGAAGGCGTACTGCGCTCTCATTCCGTGTTTCGCAGGAAACTATCTGTGTTAGAAAAGTCGACTGTGCGTATGTAAGGAGAGGAGGATGAGACATGAGACAAGGCTCGCAAAAATACTGGATGACAGTAGGGGTGCTATGGGCAGGGAGCATCATTGCTAGCGTTGCGTACACCCAGGAAACTGCCCCCAAGGGATCGAGTTACGCGCCGGTAGATATCAAGGAGCAGTTTGCCGACACCATGGCACGGATGAAAAAGGACAAACCGGCGGTTATGAAGCGGCAAATGGACTTGCTCAATGAACGTTATGATTTGAGCAATCGTCCCGCCAAAGGGGTGACGATGTCCCGTGGCAAGGCGGTTCAGGAGGGGGTGCGCGCCAAGCTACCGACCGGCGTAACCTGGGAGCAGCTCAACGGGATGAGCCCGGACGAGGTGCAAGCGAAAGAGTTGTTTCCCAAAGGCTTCTTGCCGCTGCCCCATCCTAACCATGCTGAAGGAGGAATGGTTTTCCCCAAGTTCCACATTGATGAGATTAAAAAACAGGAAGGGCGCGATCTCACACGCTTCGACCTGGATTTTGATCTGCCGGATCACTTCTTACCCGAGTTTCCGGCCCCGATCTACTTAACAACACGGCCCGATTTAGGCGATGTCTCCCAGGGGAAGCTCGTCACTATCGACAACTACTACGCACTTTTCAACGGCATCCTCAACCCCAAGCAGCTGGAAGGACTCAGACTCTTGGTCACCCCGTTTCCGCAGCAGCAGTTCAATCAGACCGAAGATCGGCGGACCGAACGTCCGAGCCGGGGAGTCACCTGTTTCGAGTGTCATGCCAACGGTCACACCAATGCCTCGACCCATCTGGTCGGCGACATTCGTCCGCAGGAATTTCGTCATCGCATCGACACGCCCTCTCTGCGCGGGGTCAATATTCAGCGATTGTTCGGCTCGCAGCGCGCCTTGAAAAGCGTCGAAGATTTTACCGAGTTCGAGCAACGCGCCGCTTACTTCGACGGTGATCCGGTGATCGCTACCAAAAAAGGGGTGAACCCGCTGGAACGGGGCAGCCAGGTGCATGCGATGGCGGAGTTTCAGGAGTTGCTCGATTTTCCACCTGCTCCGAAGCTCACAGTTTTAGGAAAACTCGATCCGAAGAAAGCTACTGAGTCAGAGTTACGCGGGCAGGAGTTGTTCTTCGGCAAAGCTGAGTGTGGGACTTGTCACCCCGCTCCCTATTACACGGACAATCTCATGCACAATCTCAAGACAGAACGTTTCTACAAACCGCAGATGATTAACGGGCGCCGGGCGAGTGCGGATGGTCCCATCAAGACCTTTCCCTTGCGCGGCATCAAGGACTCCCCGCCCTACTTGCACGATGACCGTCTTTTGACGCTTGAGGATACTGTCGAGTTCTTTAGTCTCGTGCTTGAGCTTAAACTCAACGCCCAGGAGAAAACAGACCTGGTTGCCTTTATGCGCGCGCTGTAATCCCAGGCCACGACGCCAGAAGACGTCGTGGCCACTTGCATGAAACGTACTCGTTATTTTTCCTGGATGGACTGCAAGTAGTAGATAAGTTCTAGAATTCGCCCTCTCACGATAGATTCCTCGACTGTGTTTCCGCTACCTGCAGTCGCGCGCAACTTTTTTCCCCAGATCGGCATCTCCCGGCTCCCATGCCCGCGAATCGCCTCTTCACGACCATCGATAACCCGATACACGCGCCAAAACGGAAACTCGCCGCCGTTGTTCTTGCTCAACTGCGTGAGGTCTGCAGGCTTAAGCGTTAGGATATTGGCGACTGCGCCATCCCCTTTGCCCGCCAGCCCATGACAGCCCACACAGTGGTGCGCATATGTTGGCTGTCCCGCTCGCGCGACCTCCTCTTGTTGTGCCAGTCCCGAGGTTGGCATGAGCCACAAGAGCACCACTACAGAAAGGTTTCTTCCTAAGAATCCATGCCTGCCGAGTCTACACGTCCACATCTCTTCTTCCTCCAAGTAAAATCTTCCTTCCTTCTGCTCCTTGTGGTGCCACTATCATTTTTCCGGCGGACAGCAGAGGAGCCAGCCCAAAACCTTTGCCTCTCACGCTGCTTATTTCCCAAAAGCCCGGTGTTTGCCAGCCTGGCCATGCCGGCATTGTCGTCCCATTCCGCGGCCTTCATCCGTACTTCCACCTCTTTCCACACAGCGCTGAAATGCGGGCAAATGATTTTCCTGCGACGCTCTTCGCAAATTCTTGAGCACCCGTTGCACATCTGGGTATTGTTTTGCTGAGTCGAGCAGCCTTTCATACATCTCCGCATTCTCTATTTCGGCTTGCACACCCAGCTGGCACGCTTCTTTGACAGAAGGGGGCACTGCTACGCGTGACTCCCAGTCATCTTCAGGGAGCGGAACTCCATATTTGTTGAACAACGGTAATAACGCTTGGATATGCCGGTTTTCGGCCGCTACGATATTGATAAAAGGTCGTATCTCACCAAACTTACGAATGACTAACCGATAGGTAGCGCGAGCTTTGTACTCGTCGTTCAGTGCTTCTGTAAGAACACTTTTGAGGTCTTCTGACATGAGCGTAGCTCCTGTAGTGTTTCTGATTTGTTCGCCAAACTGGACGGCGTAAACAATCTTACTTGTCGGATATCATACGCATATCGGGACGACATGAGAAAGAGGGGAAGGGGAGGACGAGGTGGACTTTCAATGTGTGATTGACGTTGTTGGTATACAGTGTATACTTCAGACTACGGTGTTGAGAAACTAATGCCTTCATCATCTCTCAAAGCCCAACTCCGCGAACAAAACCACGCGAACGTCCGCAGCGCGATTCTCGATGCTGCACGACAACTGTTCGCGCAGGAAGGCGTTGCGGGGTTATCGATGCGACGGTTGGCGGAGAAGATTGGGTATACACCGAGAACGATTTATCTGTACTTTGTTGATAAAGACGATCTCCTCTCCGAGTTGATCGAAGAAGAAGTCGGACATCTGGCTGACTGTCTCGAATCTGCTTTTGCCAAGCATCGTTCACCACAGCGACGACTGGAAGCCGTCGCGCTGGCCTATGTTGCCTTTGGTCTTGAACATCCTCAGGCCTACGAAGCGATTTTCATGCTCCGGAACCATCCCCTGACTCGAGAGTCCGCTCACCTGGGCCAACATGTGCAAGGGAAACGGATGTTGGAGGTTCTGGATCGTGCGGTACGTGAGTCAGGACACACGAGAGCAGCGCATGACCATCACGTCATCTTTCAAGCCCTGCGTTGCGCCCTCCATGGCGTAACCTCCCTCCTCGTGTTGGGGCGGAAATTGCCTGGGGTGCAGTGGGAGGCGGTAGTGAAACACCTTGTCGCAGGTGTAGGTGGGGAAGCCTCGGCTGAATAGGAGAGGCTGTGTGAGGAGCGAGACGAAAGCCACGTTGAGGGGCGCTGGAATGCAATGAGAGTGCCTCTATGCGGAGTATATTAAGCTGTGCGACCAAAGTTCTAACTAAATATAAACAAGGAGAATCAATGGAAGAACGAGGACAATTTCCTGAAGCGCAACCGAAAACAGAGCGACAACGATTCTCTAAGCTCAGGATTGTGGCTCCTCTCATTGTAGGGGTGCTGGGTACCCTGTTGTTCGGCAATATCGCCAGAGCGGCGGAAGATCAAAGCTATAAGGCGCTGCGCAATTGGATTGAAGCGCACCGTCCGGATCAGCCAACGTTTGCTCCAGGGCAGCGTCTCTCGCTTGAAGATCGCAAAGCCTTAGAGCCATTTATTCCCCAGACGGCGTGGGAATATTATTTCTTTGACAGGATGGAGATGGAAATTGCCGCGACCGCCAAGTACCCCTTCCCAGAGGATTGGGGTCGAGGGCTGCAGGAGGGGGCGCAGCTTGACGAGAATGGGGTGCTGGTCGGTTTTACTGGCCACGCGATTCCCTTTCCGGATATTCAGGAGAACGACCCGCAGGCCGCGGTCAAGGTAATTTGGAACATGCTGTGGCGGCCGGGAGCTGACGATTACAATATGCCCATGGTGACCTGGTTACGCGGGCCAAACGGACAGCTCGATCGTGAATTAGAGTTCGTCTCGGTCAATACGCGCTATTCCCGGGGCGACAATTGTCTGGTCCCGGGCTATGAGGAAGTGAAAAGCAAATCACTCATGGAGTTTCGCGCCCCGCGCGATATGGCCGGTACCAAGAACCTATCCGTGAATTACGTGGACCACTACAAAGAGGATGACGGCTGGCTCTACATGCCTTCGCAGCGGAAGCCTCGTCGCGTCCTGGCCTCGGAGCGCACGAGTGAACTTATGGGTATGGACATGATCCGCGAAGACCAAATGGGCTTTGGTGGGAAGGTCTTCGAGAACACCTGGACCTATCTGGGGAAGAAAGCTGTACTGGCCACTATTAACGTACGCGATAACCCTGAGATCGGGGGGCCCCACCTGTGGGTGCCCAACAAAGCCCGCTGGGAGGTGCGTGAAGCGCATGTGTTGTTAGTTGAACCGAAGAGTCCGACCCATCCCTACAGCCACAAGATTATTTTCATTGATGCCGAGACGCACTGGACGCTGTGGATGTTCGCGTTTGATCGCAAGGAGCAGCTGCTGCGGATGAACCAACACTTCCTGAAATACTCGGAGAGCTATGCCCAGGAGCCGGCCCAGCAGGCACGGTATCTGGAACAGGACTTCTCCAATAACGTAGGGACGCAGGTCTTTCTCCACCTGGGTGAGACAGACATTAACGCCCAGAAACCCCACGCTACTATCACCCATTGCTACGTCGTGAGGAGGGATTTCTCGCCCGGGCGGGCCAAGCAGTTCTATTCGGTACGCAATATGGTGAGCGGGAAACGGTAAGGCACGTACCCGCTGCGAACGCGGGGAGGACGACAGGGGGACGGGAAGAAAGATGCCCGACCCCGGTTTTCCGGAAGGGGCAAGGGCATGAGATATCGGGCAGGGGGAGCAGGGTCATGAGTAGGGAGCAACGGCATCGGGAAAATGTGGTGGTCAACGGCAAGGGGCAGGGGGCTGGGATAGTCAGCCTAGCCGTTCTGTGTATTCCGGTATTGCTGTGGGTGTGGGCAGGGGAGGCGGGGGCGATCATCGCGATCCGGCCGGATTTGGAGGTCGAGGGGTATGTGCAAGCGCAGACGATTTTGCGGACGCCGAATTTTGCGGACGCGAAGTTTATTATGCAGCGCAACACCGCGCAGTTGGAAGCGCGGTATCATTTTTTGCAGGAGTCGCGGGCATTTGGGGGGCTGGAGACGGGGGTGGTGGAAGACGGGACGGTGACCGTGATCGGGCGGGGGGTGTACGATTCGATTTACGATATCGGCGAGGCGTTCAGCGACAAGTTCACGGCGCAGGAGAAAGAGAAGCGCAAGTTTGAGTACAAGCTGCGCGAGGTTTACCTGGATTTGGCCCTGCCGCCGGTTTCGGTGCGGTTGGGGCGCCAGCAGGTGGTGTGGGGGGAGACGGATAATTTTCGGGCGTTGGATGTGATTAATCCGTTAGATTTGCGGTGGCATTGGAGCCGGGAGTCGTGGGAAGACATCCGGATTCCGTTATGGATGGTGCGGGCGATCTACGACATTGGCAAGCTGGGGCCGCTGGAAGAATCGTTTGTGGAAGCGGTGTGGATTCCGTGGGATTATCAGCGGGGGAAAGCCACGAGTGATCCGCGGCGGCCGTGGGCGTTTTTTGGGCAGGGGGTACGGGCGGTGGCGAACTCCGCGGTGATTGATGGGCAGGTGTATGATCTCAAGGTGGCGGTGCGGGATCGCAAGCCGGACCGGGCGTTGGAGAGTGGGCAGGGGGGGCTGCGGTTCAAGGGGATTTGGCGGGGGATTGATTTTAGCGTGAATTATTTTTTTACGTTTGGCGATACCGGGGTGAAGGTTCGGCCTGACCTGTCGAGCCGGGAGGAGTCCCCGCTTTTGGGGGTGCCGGGCACCGTGCACTCGACCATTAACCTGGTCAATCCGCGGTCCCATGTGATTGGGTTTGCGGCCAACTATTCCGAAGAGCACTTCACGCAGTCGGTGTTTCGGTTAGAGACGGCTCTCTCCACCGGGGTGCCGGTGCGGCTGGGGCGGTTTGCGGGGCCGTTGCCCGCGCATTTGGATCCGGATCATAACCGGTATGAGACGGCCAATCGGACAGTGGTGATGTTAGCGTTTGATCGGCCGACGTGGATTCGGCCGCTCAATAAGTTGCGGACCTTCTTTGTGTCGGGGCAATTTTTTTGGCGGCATTATCTGGACTACAACAAATTCTTCCGGGGTTCGCCCTCGGTGCGCCATGCCATCCTCGATGGCCGGGTCCTTCCCGGGCGGTATATCAGTGTGAATACCGATCGGATTACGGAAGACGAGTTTGTGATGACCTTCTCGGCCTCGACCAGTTATGGGCCGGGGGGGTTATGGCAGCCGTTGGTGGTGTTGGCCTATGATCCCAAGGCGACGGGGGGCTATAACCGGCTCTCGCTGGATTATCTGTTCTCTAATCACTTGATTATTCGGCTCACCCAGGATTTCTACTGGGGCAAGTCCTACGAGGGACCCTGGTCTATTGGCGATCGCTTTGGCCGCTCCCGCGATAGTCGCCACGAAACCATCCTCAGTCTCATCTTTCAGTTCTA
>JBFWXH010000161.1:0-9894 GCA_050187625.1 Binatia bacterium | reverse complement strand
GCACTGAATCTGATCTCCATCCTTTAACGGTAGCAAACTCTCTCCTCTCCCTCCTCTACCAGCCTTCGGCTGGCGGCTTTCACCCCCGGGCTCACGCCCGGCGTCCTCAGCCGATTTTCTGATAGACACGTTCTGCTGTACGACGCTGTGGGGGAATAGCCCTATCTCGTCGATGGACTTACTTTCGTACGGCGGTAATGAGCTGGGCAATACCACCAGAAAGGCGATGTTGCTGCACTTGCCGGAAACCTGACTGTTGAAGCAACGCAACAAGATCATCAGTATTTGGCAAATAAGATACCGAGCGCGGAAGATAGGCATACGCTTGCGCGTCTGCCAGCAGGGCTCCGAGAAATGGCACTACCCGAGTAAAATAGAATCGATGACCATAGCGCAAAACGGGATTTTTTGGTGAGTCGACTTCGAGTAGGGCAAGTCGACCTCCAGTTTTTAAGACTCGCGCTGCCTCGTCAAACACCAATGGTAGCGAAACAAAATTCCGCAATGCAAAACCGGAGAGAATCACCGTTGCCCACGCCGTAGGCAACGGAACATGTGAAGCATCAGCTTGTACGAAAAATGCAGAAATTTTTCGGAACTGAGCATTGATAAGCATATGCTCAGAAAAATCAACTCCCACAACACGCGCACCGGCGCGCACTGCTAACTCACTCAGATCCCCAGTCCCACATGCTAGATCCACGACGGTATCGTGAGCCGTCAACTGCACCGCACGAACGGTTCGCCGTCGCCAGTATTGATCAAGACGGAAAGAAAAAAGCCGATTAAGTATATCATATCGCGAAGCAATGCGGTCAAACATTGTTCGTACAAAATCCGCTTTATCTTCTGTCGCTGGCAGCATAAATTACAATGTCGTTTCAGAAACACACATCATTCTTTCTCCGAGAATCACTACTTATACTCCAGCAGTGAAAGGTTTTTCCATCAATATCATGGATTTTGTCGACACAAAACCTCGCTCCCTCAGAACTGCACTTGTTTAAGTAAAGTTTTTCTCTATTGAGTCGATTCTACTACATAAGCGAAGTAGGCGAGCCTCTACAAGAACAAGCAGCAGGTGATGGAGGGACAATGAAAACCTTACTGCTGGCCGATGATGAAGCAAATCTACGGATGCTGGCTCGAATTACCCTTAATAGTCTTGAATATCGTATTCTTGAAGCGAAGGATGGGACATCGGCCTTAAAACTTGTCCAAGTAGAACATCCAGATTTGCTCGTGCTGGACTGGACGATGCCCGGGCTCACTGGCATTGAGGTCGCTCAGATACTCCGCCGGGACCCAGCAACATCTTGTATTCCTATCATTCTATTAACGGCAAAAGGACAAGAGTCTGATCGACAACAAGGAAAGGCGTGCGGTGCATACGCGTATCTAGTCAAACCTTTTAGTCCTTTAGAATTACTAGAAAAGGTAGAATCATCACTTCAATGATGCAAAGAGATGGGTCCTCATTGAGTGGCTATGCAACTTGTGAAGAACTATCGTCATGAATTTCCATATACAACATACATATAGTGAGCCACAAGAGAAGGGGCGATTTTTTGAGGCAGGGTTCTCCTCCTCACCTGCTCAGACTCTTGCTTATGTAGCCCACTTCATTTCATACTAGATGTAAGTATTTCATACTGGACAGAAGGGCAGTCGAAGATACTGTCCGAATACAGGGGGGGTATGAAGACAATTCTACTGGCCGATGACGAAGTCAATCTTCGTATGCTTGCACGCATTACCTTGGATGACCCTGACTATCGGATTATTGAAGCAGAGGATGGCTTGACCGCGCTCGCGCTCGCACGCACGGAACGCCCAGATCTCCTTGTCTTAGATTGGATGATGCCTGGCTTGTCTGGCATTGAAGTCGCCCGCGAGCTACGCCGGGACCCAGCAACGTCTCACGTCCCAATCATTATGCTCACAGCCAAAGGCCAAGAAGCAGACAAAGCCCAAGGACGTGCAGCGGGCATTCACGCGCATTTGGTGAAACCCTTCAGCCCACTGGAGCTTCTCCAAAAAATTCAGGAAATTTGGAAACAACAAACAACATCAGCAAATGGGCAAATCGCGAGAAAACAAGCTGAAGAACTACAGGACTTCATATCAACGGCGCAGCCACTGCAGACATCGAGTTCCCAACTAGCACTGTACGTTCGAGACCTCCGCCGTACCCTCGACACCGAACGACAACGAACACAAGAGCTTGCCGAAGCAAATTCTCGTCTTCAGATCCTCGACCGTTTAAAGAATGACTTTCTTGCGTTTATTTCCCACGAACTCCGTACCCCGCTCAACACCCTCAGTGCGGTGGATATTCTCGACCCACAAGCAGGACCAAAAGAGCAAGGCGAAATTATTGAAATTATCCGTCGTGGATATGATCGCCTTTCACAATTTATTGAAAAAGGACTCGAGTATTTCAATTGGATGGCCGCAGACAAGGTCGATCTGACAGTCACAACTGACCTGGCAACTGTGGTTCGTCAGACCATTACCAAGATGGTGACTCCGTCTTCACCTGAAGTCTCGCTCACTTCGTCTGGGCTCGATACTGTGTATCCCATTCAAGGCAACCCTCACCATTGGATCACAGTCGTTGAAACATTATTTGATAATGCGATCAAATTTTCCCAATTACAACCAATAATACGCCTTAGTGTCCAACTCTACACGTTAGAAAATCAGGTCATTTTAGAGATAGCGGATAACGGTGAGGGATTCCAACCAGAGATGGCAAGCGAACTGTTCCTCCCATTTACTATTGCCGACGCCCTTCATCATTCACGAGGGACGGGGCTCAGCCTTGCTCTTGCACGGACAATTACTGAAGCATATGGGGGGAAGATTTCCGCAGAGAGTCAGGGGCTGCAACAGGGCGCAACATTTATAGTTACGGTCCCCTTATCCTGAGATGTAGTTTCCTTATACCGATTTAGGTAGGTATGTACAATCGAGTAACCCTCATGGCCATGCAATCACACACGGAATTGCAGCAACAAGTTATTGAACTTCAGCACCAACTTGACCACGCCAACGCCCAGCTTTCTCTCTATGCCAGTGACCTCCGTCGTGTATGGAGCCGCGAACGAGAAAAGGCCCAGGCACTGCATGCTGCGAATCTCCAGCTCGAAGCATTTGCAAAAGATTTGAAAATTGCCTACGAGGCAGAGAAGCGAAAAAGTCGCGAACTTGAACATGCCCATTACGAAAGCCTACTGCGGCTGACTCGTGCGATGCGCTATAAGGACGACGAGAGCGCTGCTCATATCGAACGGATTAGTCATTATTCGCAATTGATCGCTCTCCATTTAGGTCTATCTGAGCAAGAGGCATATCTTATCTCTGCAGCCGCCCCGATGCATGACGTGGGTAAGATTGGGGTTCCTGATGAAATTCTTTTGAAGAAGGGACCGTTAACCCCAGATGAGTGGGAAGTCATGAAGAAGCACGCAGGCTTGGGCGCAAGCCTGCTCAAAGGCACCCCTTCTCCACTCCTTGAGATGGCAGGACAAATTGCATTGACTCATCACGAACGCTGGGATGGAAGCGGCTATCCGCAAGGGATACAGAGAGAAGACATTCCCCTGGTTGGCCGTATTGTTATGCTCGCGGATCAATATGACGCATTACGTAGTGCACGTCCCTACAAAGCGGCCTTCTCCCATGAACAGACGTGTGAAATTATTCTAAATGGCGACGGACGAACACTTCCTCACCATTTTGACCCTCAGCTGCTCGACGCCTTTCGCGACTTACGGGAAGAGCTTCGCATGATTTACGGTCATCTGTGCGATTGAACAGGACGAGGAAGACGAAACCAAAAGCGAGAGCCCTGTCCCTCGCGGGGGCTATAACCAATCTTTCCCCCACTGTTCAACCATGATGCGACGGAAATGTAATCCAAGCCCTATTTTCCCAGTGTGCTCCCTGCCTTATACGAATTTCTGGAACAATTTTTCCTGTAACGCTTCGGAGATTCCCAGTCCTTCATCATTAACAGTGGTAAGCATTGTTCCGCATTGATTGTACACACTAACGATAACTTGCGCCCCCTGCGGGCTGTAGTGTGGTGTAAGGCGTTTTCTACCAGGTTCGTTAACACACGGTCTAGACTCGTAACGTGCCAGTCTGCAGTCCAGTCCACCACAGGATCTAACTGCACCTTGACCTGATTGAGGGCTGCCGTCGGGGCAAATTTTTCAACGATAGTTTTTACGCATTCGACAACATCCGGGTTCTCAATCGTATCCCCAAAAGCGGCTCTCGAACTTCCCATTTCAGCGGCAAAGATTTGTAAGATATCTTGAATCAGATCTTCCTGCTTCCGCACTTGTTGGTTACCAATCTCGACAAGCCGTCGTCCAGTCGTAGACAATTGTTCCTCCACAAACAATGTAAAACATCCTTTCATTGCGGTAAGCGGTTGCGATAGATCATGGACGATACAGTGCAAAAGAATCTCTTTTTTTTGCACTTCTTCCACAAGCTGCTGGTGTATGAGGTTATTCTCACGTGCTTTCTGGAGGATCGTATGCATCTGTCTATAAGAAGAGTGCAGGCACTCTACCAAAAGCATATGCCGTCCTCGGATATTGACTGCCGACGCTTCCAAATAATGCTCACGCCCTTCAGGATCTGTTTCACTCCATGGTCTGGAACATAACCTTCCGGTTTTATTGTTCGCCCAGAAATCTTTCGCATCAATCATGAAGTTTGTGATAAACAGTGAGTGCTCAGCTGGAAGAAAATGACCACCACTCGGCACAACGGTAGGATAGATAGAAGAAAACCACTGAGGAAGAGCACCGCGAAGAGCAAAAACTCTACGTGGTTGACGTTCTAAAACAAGGGTATTGAGGGTAGCCAGAACCTCAGCGACTGTCCTGGGGTCGGCACTCTGTGGATCTTTTATCTGCACTAAATGCCAATCATTAGACCTGTTGTTGGAGAAATCGATGATGTTGTCCTTCTTCAGTAGCATCAAGTAACAAAATCCAGAAACCAGCGAAGGAGGGAAAGATATAAACGTCGGCGAACACCCAAGGAGAGGTTATAACACAGGGAAGGCTTGTTGGCTCTTCATAGCTAGGAAGCAGGAGCCCTTGCAAAAAATCTGCATGTTTTTTGACAGGAATACTCGGCTCAGGATTGTCGATGCCATATCGCTGAAGATCCCCACCCCAACTCGTAATTGCCCCATTCTTATCAACAAACAGATAGGCAGGAGCACGCGACGACACAATTGCCATCAGGAAATGCTGTCTCAGTTCCTGCGGCAAGTCGCTCACTGCCCCTCCAACATTTTCTTTCCTAAGCGCAGAAAGGCCTCCTCAACTCCCTGGCCAAATTTTGCGCTCGTGCACCTGACATCCCACCCGTTAGCCTCGATCTCTTCTACATACTCGTTATCGATATTCCAGTCGGTCCGCAAATCTGCCTTATTGAAGAGAAAGACAAAAGGCACGTCACTAACAATATCGACCATTCTTTGCTGTCAGCGGCACGCAGTCGAGATGGTATCTCGACACGCCCCATCCGCTAGCAACAAATATCCAGACGATCCACGTACGTAAGCAGGACGAAATTGTAAGAGTCCATCCGAGAAGTTTACGTGGGCTTACACAGCTTGCGGACCATCAGGCGAATAGAGGCCAGGTGAACAAACGCCAGAGCATAGCGCAGGCGATTCTCGAAATCTTTGGCCAAGCGCCGACACCGATTGAGCCACGCCAGCGTCCGTTCCACAATCCAGCGTGTCGGGAGGACCGTAAAGCCTGTGCTTTAATCACTTCGGGTGATGATCTCGATTGGTAGTTGGGGGCGAAGTTTGGCCAGCGCGTGGAAAAACTACGGGCCTTGATACGCCCCATCGGCGAACAGCTTCGCTAGCAACGGCAACCGCTCCCCCAGGGTCGTGAACAGCCGGCGGCCCCCCTCCCGATCCTGCACGTTGGCCGGTGATACTAGAGCGTGGAGCAGCAGCCCCAAGGTGTCCACTAACACGTGACGCTTTTTCCCCTTGCCCTGCTTGCCCGCATCAAAGCCCGGCGGATCCACGCGAGGTCCCCCTTTTCCGTGCTCTTCACACTCTGACTGTCAATGATACCCGCGCTCGGGCTGGGACTGCGCTCCGCCTGCTCCCGACACTGGCCATACAACTCGGCCTGCAGTCGCCGTAACGTCCCGTCGGCCTCCCACCGGGCCAAGTAGTCAAAAATCGTCCTGCGGGGCGGCAGATCTTTGGGAAGCGCCCGCCATTGACAGCCCGTGCTCAAAATATACAGCACCCCATTGAACACTTCTCGGATATTGACCATCCGCTTGCACCCACCCCGCCGCGCCGGGGGAATCAGCGGCGCAATCACCGCCCATTCCGCGTCGGTCACATCACTGGGATAGCGCAACTGTTCCCGATTGTACCGAGCACGGTTCTCGGTAGTCCACATTGGTCGCCCCTCTTTGGCTCCTTTCTCTTAAACCACCCCCCTTAGTGGTTTTTCAAGTAAATTTTTGTACATTTTCATAGTGCCTGTGCAGTTTCCTACGGGCGTCGGGTGGTGCAAACTTCCACTTCACTGTCTTCTTGGCGTGATTGCGCTGGTCCGCCCAGGCTCCCACTTCGCAGCGTAACGTCTCCACCTCTGGGATCCGCCTAGGCACTGTTTGGAGAGGGAAGCAAATTCGATCTCGGCCATGTTGAGCCATGACCCTTTCTTGGGGGTGTAATGCGGGGCCAATCGCTGCGCCAGCACGAAGGCCTCCGCCGCCGGCAAGACCTCATAGAAGGACTCCGGGGGGCAAGGGCATTAAGTTAACAGATGCCGTGGCGTTTCTCGCGCGGCTGTCGTAAGGAGAAGCAATGAGGGAGAAAAAAACGCATCGATCATTCGCCGGTTGAAGCAGGAAGTGCGAGCCGCCGACGTCCTGCGACGGTTTCGCATGCAGGCTACGGATTTCACGCGGGTGCGGGTGTTGACGTGGCCGGTCGTCATTGTGTTGATGGTGCGAGGACAGAAGGTGTCGTTGCAGACGGCGGTGAACAAGTTCTTTAGTGCATTGGGGCAGGTTTGGGACGTGGTGACGGCCAGTGCGTACAGTCAGGCCCGACAGAAGGTGCAGCCGGAAGTGTTTGTTCACCTCAACACGGTGACGTGTGAGGAATTCTCCACCCGGTATGGGGCAGACAACGAGGTCGTGTGCTGGCAGGGGCACCGGCTCTTGGGGGTGGATGGGAGTTATCTGAACCTGCCCGATACCGCAGAGACCCGGCGGGAGTTTAGCGTGCAAACCAATCAATACCTGGGCGGGGAGCAAGTGCAAGCGTTGGCCTCGGTGTTGTATGACCTGCGCAACGACCTTGGCCTGAGTGCGGCGCTGGGGCCCAAGCAGGCGGAGAAGAACTTGTTATTTGGTACGCACTTGGCGGCGACCCAGCCCGGGGATGTGCTGGTGTGTGATCGGGCCTATGCGGATGACAGGGTACTGGCGATGATTGTGGCCCGAGGCTGTCACTTTGTGATTCGGTTTCCCCGCCAGAGCTTCACGGCGGTCAATGCGTTTTGGACCGTCCGCGCCCACGAGCGCGTGGTGACGCTGGCGGTCACGTCGAAGGCGCGGGCCACGGTGGCGGAGTACCACTTGCCGAGGACCCTGCGGGTACGCTTGCTCAAAGTCGTGTTGCCCAATGGGGAAGTGGAGGTGCTCGGTACGGACCTGCTTGACCCCCAGCTCTCTCCTGCGACCCAATTCCAGGTGGTCTATAGCTGGCGCTGGGCTCATGAAACGTACCATGATCGCTTGAAGAATATTTTTGAAGTCGAGCGGTTCAGTGGCCAGAGTGTCCAGACCATCACGCAAGATTTCTATGGCGTCGTCTTCCTGGCCACGTTGGAAAGTATTCTGAGTAAGCCCGCCCAAGCCACGTTGACAGCCCAGGGGAAGGAACGGCAGTGTCAGGATGCCCCGCAGGTGAATCGCGCGATGAGTTATGTGACGGTCTTGGACCATATCGTGCAGTTGTTAGCCGATGCCCGGCGCTCGCCAGCGTCTACCCTCGACGCGATTGAGCACCTGTTGTTGACCTCCCCCACCCGCCAGCGTCCGGGCCGCCAGTTCCCGCGCCGGAAACGCTCGGCGGCCCATCGCTTGCGGTTTGCAAAATATGGTAAACGGCTACTCACCTAAACTTAATGCCATTGCCCCGGGGGGTGGGTGTTGAGATTGTCTTGCACGAGGCGGATGGATTCTACCTCTGGGTAATGGCGAGCAAGCAGAGTTTGCATAAAGTCGGCGTAATCTACCGCGGTTCTGCGGTCTCGCACTTCTACATAGCGGAAGCCGGTCTGCGGCTCGAAGGCCAGGAACACACAGCACGAGCCATTTTTCTGATATTCATAATGATAGCGCTTGGCCTTGCCCGGGCGCATGGGTAAGAGGCCCCCCATGTCTTCAATGAGGAAACAGGGGCGCTCATCAAAACAGAGCAAGGGATGGCGCGGGTCATACGGCAATGGGTATTGATGCAGCACGTCTTCCATATGCCAGAGGTAGTCGCCGGTAATGTCCCCAATACACCACTGCTCGCTTAACCACGGCGTAAGTTTGTTTTTTTGAGCAGGGTCCTCACGCTCTCATGGGAAACGGAGTCCGTCACCCCTAGCGTCACCAGTTTGTCCGCGATCAGGTGGAGGGTCCACTGTCTAGAGCGTGTTATGCACTTTGCATCATCAGTATCACAACTCGTTTGAGCATGAGGATGGCAAAGGCGAGAAAGTGCCCTAGGGGGAACGCATCAAAAGCTGAGGAGAATTGGGGAGGTGCGTGACGGGAGCGGAAGAGCCCGGCAGGCTGGGCGCCTGCGAAATCACCAAGGAGGCGCAAGAATGTCCACACACGCCGGAGCCCCGATGCAGGAGTATTTTGCGACCGTGACCGATCCGCGGATGGACCGGGCGAAGTTGCACTTGTTGATGGATATTTTAGTGATGGCGATCTGCGCCGTGATTTGCGGGGCCGATAGTTGGGTGGAGATGGAAGCCTATGGACGTGCCAAGGAACAATGGCTGCGGCAGTTCTTAGCGTTACCCAATGGGATTCCCTCGCACGACACCTTTGCGCGGGTGCTCGCCCGGCTCAACCCCGAGGAGTTCCAACAGTGTTTCGTGCGATGGATGCAGGCCGTGAGTGAGGTGACGCAGGGGGAAGTGGTGGCGATTGATGGGAAAACGTTGCGGCGCTCCTTTGATCGCGCCCGTGGGAAGAATGCGATTCATATGGTGAGTGCATGGGCGAGTGCCAACCGGCTAGTGTTAGGGCAACAAAAGGTCGATGAGAAATCCAACGAGATCACGGCGATTCCGGCCTTGCTTCAACTGCTCGAACTCAAAGGCTGCATTGTGACGATTGATGCGATGGGCTGTCAGAAAGCGATTGCGCAGACGATTATCAAGCAGGAAGCCGATTACGTCCTGACCCTCAAAGCCAACCATGGACTGCTCTATGAGGAAGTGCAACGGTTCTTTGCCTGGGCGCGGCAGCGGCAGTTTCACGACGTGGCACATGAGTATTATCAGACGCTGGACGGCGACCACGGACGGGTCGAAGAGCGGCGCTCTTGGTTAGTCTCTGATCTCACGTGGTTGCTGGCCAAGCGCGAGTGGGCAGGATTACAGAGTGTGGGCATGGTGGAGCGAACACGCACCCTCGCGGGGAAAACGACGGTAGAGGTCCCTTACTATCTGACCAGCTTAGGAATTGGTACGAAATAACCTCGACAACTGAAGAGTAAGACTATAGGCTAGCATCATGACAGACGAGAACCGGTTGCTCCAGAAGTATGAGAGGGTCTGGCCACATCTCAATGAGCGGCAGCGA
>JBFWXH010000160.1:0-9937 GCA_050187625.1 Binatia bacterium | reverse complement strand
ACCAAACACAAACGCGGGCCCAAGAAGCCACCGCCCAACAAGCTGAGTGGCAAGGGGCAGACACATGTATCGACCGCGCGGATTCTGGCGATGCGCAGGTAATCAACAGACCTTTACAGGGATGGGGGGATATGCCTGTACTCAATGAGGTTGATCTTGGTTTGTTGCCGACCATGGGAGTCGGCTCGTATGCGTCGCCTGCGTGGCTCACGGCAACACGACGGGTGTTGCGCGCGGGTGATGCGGGACCTGCTGACATGGAAGAGGCCATTCAAGATGCCATTAAGATCGCGGTGTGGGATCAAGAGGAGGCAGGTCTCGATATTGTGACCGACGGCGAAATCCGGCGTCAGCGTTTTCTCTGGAATATCGTTGAACAACTGTCCGGTTTGAAGCTCATCCCTGCTCAACGCAAGCTTGGCGTCATGAGCTATGACAGTGCCCCGCGCTTTGAGACAGTAGAGCGAGTGTCCGCGCCGAACGGCCTGGGGCTGGTCGGCGAGTATCAGTATGTTCGCACGCTGACCGACAAACCAGTAAAAGTCTGTTGCCCGGGACCATTGACCATTGCGCTTCCAATCACACCGAAAGGCGGCTATGCCAATGGTGACTATCTCCCTCTGTTGTACGATCTCGCCGCGATCGTGAATCGGGAGTTGCGCCAGGTCGTCGCTGCTGGTGCGTCGTTTATCCAGGTGGACGAACCCTCAGCCGCAGGTCGTACTCCGGTGTTACCGGTCAGTGAAACAGTCAAATTATTCAACACGGCGGTCGAAGGTGTCAACGCGAAAATTGCCTTACATATCTGTTTTGGCAACAACCAAGGCCGCCCGGCGATGAAGCGGACCTACCGACCGTTGTTTCCAGAAATCCTCGCCGTCAACGCGGATCAGTTTGCGCTGGAATATGCGAATCGAGAAATGGCAGAACTCGACGTGTGGCGCGAGTACGGTGGTGAGCGAGAATTGGCGGCTGGAGTCGTTGATGTAAAGTCGATGTACCTGGAAACCCCAGAAGACGTGGCTGAACGGATTCGCACGGTTCTCATGTACGTGAAACCGGACAAGCTCTACCTGACTTGCGACTGTGGCTTTTCTGCCTCCTCACGTGGGCTCGCACGCGCAAAACTGCAGGCGTTAGTGGCTGGCGCAAGAATTGTGCGGAGCGAAATCGCTGGAAGACCGTAATTCCTCCTGTTTTATTCCCCCAAGAAGAACAAGGTTTTCTTGGGGCCTTTCCCGGAGAATTTCTGCCGTTTACTGTATCTCTATGTCGTCCACAAGGTGTATTTGTGAAAGAGTTTTTGCCTAAGGGATAAGGATGGAGGTTCCTCTTGAGCGTTCTTCTTGTCAGCGACAGATCCCGCTGTACACGAAGAGAGTAGGGGAGGGAGGGATGCCACAGCAGACACATAAACCGGAGTACCGATTCATACGCGCAACCCGTAGCCTTCTGACGATATGGCGCGGCCAACGGCCCGAAGTGCGGTTTTGTTTCCTCTTTGTCGTGTTCTTTGCTTTGCTGTACTGGCTTTTGATTGGTACCCACGGCAGCGAAACGACCTGGACCATCGAAGACATCGTTACGCGCAGCGTGGTCTGGGTTAGTGGGCAGGTATTAGCACTCCTCGGCGTCGTGGCTTCCACAGAAGGAGACGTCTTGAAGACCGCCCATTTTGGCGTCCGCGTGTTGAGTGGTTGTAATGGGATGGAAGCCGTGGTGATGTATGGGGCTGCGGTCTTCGCCTATCCCACGTCTTTGCGTGCAAAAGGCATTGCCTTGTTGGTTGGCCTGCCGGCGATTCAGTTCGTCAATGTGGCGCGTATTCTTGGTTTGCTGATGATTGGCCAGTACTGGCCGACGTGGTTTCATGATGCCCATGTCTTCTGGGCACAGGGAGTGATGATTTGCCTGGTCGCAGCCGTGTGGTTTTGGTGGATCGACCGCTATGGATACACAACCGCGTCGTAGCTTGGGACGCTTTTTTCTGTATTCGTTCGTGCTGTTTTGTTTCCTCTTACCGGCATGGGGAGGTGTGAGTTTCCTCTACACCCGATTGTTGGCAACCGTTGCGAAACCTATTCTTCCCTCCTTACAAACCAGCCCTGGCGACCAGGTCTTCGAGTTTGTCGTGCGCACCAAAGGAAACTCGGTGTTTCTGATTGACCCGCGCGGAGTGACCGAAGCAACGCTTGACCGCGCGCCTGCGCTCCAGTTTGACACCAGTCAGGTGCATCGTAACCTGCCCCTCCTCCTTGCGTTGTTTTTCGCTACTCCTGGAATGTGGCGCGGGCAATACACAAAACAGTTCGGTCTTGCGCTTGGCGTGCTTGTACTATGGCATGCAGGGTATGTCACGTTTGTGTTGCGTCACTTGGCCTCACAAGTGGCGTCGGCAGCCGTAGGTGCTGAAACAATACGTATCAATACTGGTCTGCCGTTTGAGATTTTTCTCCGTCTTTTTATTCCGCAACTGCTGCCATTTTTCTTGTGGATAGCGCTCGTACATTTTCGGCCATCCGTAGCGAAGCAAGAGAGCGAGGCGCGACCGCGTGTTGTTGGGCGTAACGATCCCTGTCCATGCGGGAGTGGACGAAAGTATAAACGTTGTTGTGGGGCGAGCGCAGCATCTGCGATGTGATTGTCAATAGTTCAGATCGTCCAGGGGAGTGCGCCGGCAGAGCGCAGCGGCGACGGCGCTGTAACTTATGGCGAAGTCACACCCCAATGATATTTTGTCCCTCACCACTCCGGTGCAACTTCGTAATCATCGTACACCTGCACTTGGTTCGTCTTAAACCCGGAAATCGTCTTTACTTGGGCCGGACGTGCGGTACGCTCGAACCACGGCGCCGAACACCATGGGTACTGGTTCGCCATCGGGACAAGTCCATGCTTAACAGGGTTTTGATGCACGTAATTCAACCGAGCAAGATACGACCGTTCATAGGTCAACCGCGTGTCCCGAAAGTTATGCCAGACGTGTCGCCCTGGCGTATGGTCGAGACGGTTGACCCACTTAGCAGTCTTCTCGTGCAGCAAGCCTAGCATTTTCGATAAACTCTGTGCCCCATCTTCGCCCAGCGGCGAGTGGACAACGAAATGGTAATGATTGGAAAATACTGTCCACGCTTCGAGCTGCCAGCCGAATTCTTGCGCGAGGGTCAGCAAACCGCGATGGAGGACGCGCAGTCGGTTGGCACCGCGAAAATGGTGCACTTTCTGGTAGGTGCCAGCAGTGACAAAATACGTGCCACTCTCAGAGAGTTGGTGCAGCGGCGCGTGTGGCCATGTCATTTTCACACGATGTCTTTCACTCGCTAGGGAACAACTGTTCGCTTTATGGAGTGCGCCGGCAGAGCGGAGCGACGACGGCGCTGTAGCTGGTGGCGGAGCCACACTCTTGTAGCCCTGCGTTCCCTCGATGCGAAGTTATTCACCCCAGTCTCTCTTACCAAACTAATGACTCCTTCTCTATGGAGTGGGCCGGCAGAGCGCAGCGGCGACGGCGCTGTAGCTTATGGCGAAGCCATCCCTGACGTACCCCTCGCGCTCCGCGCGGAACGAAAGCGGCGTTAGCGCCGCCGCAGTCCATATCTTCGTTCTCTATACCCAACAGGGAAAGATTGTCTATTTATGGAGTGCGCTGGCAGAGCGCAGCGGCGACGGCGCTGTAACTTATGGCGAAGCCATCCCTGACGTACCCCTCGCGCTCCGCGCGGAACGAAAGCGGCGTCAGTGCCGCCGCAGTCCATAAGGTATCGCTAACATAGTCGACAGGTTCCACTCTTTTCATTCTCTCTTCCGCAGGCCCAGCGTTTCCTCCTTTCCCTTCAGCCTTCGGCCTACAGCCTGTGACCTAATCAAGTCTCAATTCCTTCTTCATCAGGTCGTGTATTCGTTCACCTCTGACAATGCCAATGTCCCAAACTAACCGCTAGTGAGAGTCTCAATTCCTTCTTCATCAGGTCGTGTATTCGTTCGTTTCTACGCTTTTGATCGTTAGCTGTAATTTATCATTACAGGTCTCAATTCCTTCTTCATCAGGTCGTGTATTCGTTCGGGCGAGTTCCGGCGATGAGGTGACCGCCTGGTTACCGACGGGGTCTCAATTCCTTCTTCATCAGGTCGTGTATTCGTTCCTAACAACATCTTTACTGAGATAATCATCATAATTAAATGGTCTCAATTCCTTCTTCATCAGGTCGTGTATTCGTTCAATCGCGCGACATCGGATTGGTTGACAGCCAACAACCCCAAAGGTCTCAATTCCTTCTTCATCAGGTCGTGTATTCGTTCATCCATTTCAGACATATAATGATGATACATGTTTGCGATATTGGGTCTCAATTCCTTCTTCATCAGGTCGTGTATTCGTTCCTGGTCTTGCTTGCTATGGGAGGAGGCTTGCTATGATTAGGTCTCAATTCCTTCTTCATCAGGTCGTGTATTCGTTCGTTATAGATCAGTCCCAAATGTTCCAGGTATTCTTTGGGTCTCAATTCCTTCTTCATCAGGTCGTGTATTCGTTCAAGGCGCAAAGGAAATAAAGCTAAAATTTGCTCTATTTGTCTCAATTCCTTCTTCATCAGGTCGTGTATTCGTTCCAAAAACGGAGTAGACCCCAACGATATCGACTTGCGCTCGTAGGTCTCAATTCCTTCTTCATCAGGTCGTGTATTCGTTCTGGACGCGGTGCGAGCGTGTATCGTCGAGTTCCGGCTGTCTCAATTCCTTCTTCATCAGGTCGTGTATTCGTTCGGGCGTCAAATCCTCCCAACCTTCTAGACCGGACCGAATGTCTCAATTCCTTCTTCATCAGGTCGTGTATTCGTTCCTTTTCCTATTTCTGGGTGAGGGAAGTTGGGAAGAAGAGTCTCAATTCCTTCTTCATCAGGTCGTGTATTCGTTCTTCTCGATTAACTACCTCTGGACACATAATGTGAAGCGTCTCAATTCCTTCTTCATCAGGTCGTGTATTCGTTCCAACCGATCCCAGTTCCATCACAACAACCACCGCCGATACTATCTAAGTCTCAATTCCTTCTTCATCAGGTCGTGTATTCGTTCGTATAAGGTAGTCGCGCGGTACCGCGTCGCTACCGTCCTCGCCCCGTCTCAATTCCTTCTTCATCAGGTCGTGTATTCGTTCTGCTCCCTTCCTAACTGTTCCTCCTTTCTCAAGTTTTTGACCAGGAAAACCTAACCTCTGTTTTTGGCCCTGGAATCATAGGCAATCTGAACCCTGTTCCAGCATCTTCAAATTGCAAATCTCTTTACTTTTCGCAAGCTTTTGCCTTTTCGCTAACCTCCCCGCGCCTGTGCGTTGTCCAAAGGTTAGCACTCAGGCTCCTATAATATATACGTCTTCGTCTGCATAGACTTTCCCGGTCCCGACAATGACGATCTTGGTTCGACAGCCCTGACAGAGATTATAGATTCGCACACTGTCGGCTTTCTCATCGACAACGCTTGTCAACCGGTGGCACATGTCGTCGATCTGTTCCGATCGCTCGACAATCATCTCGAACACACTATACTGCACCC
Organism: Binatia bacterium; assembly: GCA_050187625.1. GTDB lineage: Bacteria > Desulfobacterota > Binatia > Bin18 > Bin18 > JBFWXH01. The sequence goes on along the minus strand of JBFWXH010000160.1, from coordinate 4,390 downwards.
GGTCACCAAAGTCCTCCAGAATCTTTGCCACCTTGGTGCGGCGCTGGTTATCAGCAATATCGTAGGTGACCAGATAGAACATAGGATCACGTCAACCTTAGAACGTCTCCGGCTACCACTCGGCCAGAAACGCCGTATACGGCTGCTCCTTGGTTAGTGCGGCAGCAAGACGTTCGGCCTGACGGCGAAATATCTTGCGCAGGGTCGTGGTCGTGCCGTTGCTTTTGTCGGTGAACTCTTTATTCAGATGATCTTCATACGCACGAAAAAACTTGCCCAGGGCTTTGCGATCAAGTCGTAACCCGCCACTTTCGCTGTCGGTAACGAAATCGCTGGCCTGCAGAGTTCGTAGGTTGGTCAGATTGAGCACCAAGCGGTCGACCGCTGGAACACGAAATTCTTCTAACAGGTCGAGGGCCAGTGAGGGTCGCCCATAATCGAGCTGGTGATATACGCCGAGGTAGGGGTCATAGCCCATTGCGTCGAGGAGACTGGTCAATTCTGCGGTCACTAGCGTGTAGCCGAATGAGAGTAACGCATTGATAGGGTCAGTGGGCGGACGCCGTCGCCTCCCCTCAAACTGCAGCTCTGTGCGGCACGCTAACGCAAAGGCGGCAAAATAGCTGCGTGCTGCTGCGCCTTCCAGGCCCCGGAGGGACTCCAGTGTTTCTACGGCTTGTACCTTGTCACGCAACCCCTGCAATTCGTCGCGATAGGGGCTGAACCCCCGGTCTGGATAATTACGCTGTTGACGGTGCAACAGCGCCAACCCATTACGGATCTTTCCGTCAACCACAGTGCGAGCAAGGTCCCGACGCCATATCGAGTCTTGCCCCTTTTGATACTGGGCCATGCGGAGCAGAATATTCTTCGCTTTTGGTGGCGTTAGTTGTCCCTTGAGTCGTCCGCCCATGGTTAAGAACGCAAGCTCGATGCCGTGCTCCAGCAGTTCCGTCAGGGCTGGCGTGGTCACGTGGACATTCCCGAAGAGAAAGACGGTATCAATCTTAAAGCACTCGACTTCGAGCAGTTCTTTCGCGTCTTTCTCCACGATAAGCCGATCTCCGGTTTTGCGGAGCACAGCCCCCTGTTCGATGAGGTAGAGGTTTGCCATACGATAAAGTGCAAAGTGTAAAGTGCAAAGTGCAAAGTGTAAAGTGCAAAGTGTAAAGTGCAAAGTGTAAAGTGCAAAGTGTAAAGTTGAGAGTGCAAAGTTTACGGTTCTGCGTTTAATGTCGAAAGAGAAAAACGTGGGAACGAAGCACCGAGCACGCCCCAGAACTCATACTGTCCAGTCAAGGAGTTCAAGTGATAGACCTTCACCGGTACCCAGTTGTGTAGTAATCCGCCTAGCATTACGCCCAGTGCGACCGGACCAGCATAAAACAGGTGCACTTCGGTCACACTTTCCAGACTCAGGTCATTCTTGAGCCGCGAAAGCTGGTGCATTACGCTGGGGAGCACGCTAGGGGTGACTGCCTCCTCCTGACGATAGGTGCGCACCGGCCAGTGGACGCCCTGGCTCGCGAGAAAGGTCCGTACCTGCTCACTGATATCCAAACCAGTAAGCGATACGGCGAGAGCGATCGGGTGCGCTGTCGTCTGCCCTGCCATTTCCCGTAGGCGTTGACGATAGCGGCGTGCTCGCTGCGCAAACAACACCGCCGCCGCAAGCATCGGCAGCGCGGTCAACACGCCGAGTACATCAGACATGCGGTTCAGACTCGTCCAAAACTGCTCCATCATTTGGCCACTCCATAGGTCACGTTTTTCTGTCATCTACTGTTGTTGCTCTGATCGCTCTGAGGCCTGCCACCATGGCGGCTTCCAGATTGCACGACTGACCCCGTCAAACGTGCCTGGGAACCGCACGGCACGGTCGTCAATGCGAGCAAGCACAGGAGGCTTATAAAAGATCGGCAGTGGCGGAAAACCGGGCGCTTGCAACCACCCCGCTATGGTTTCCTGCTCCCAGCTCGAAAAGATCACGACCTCAAGCCCCCGGTTCATCAGTATGTGGACAAACTCCCGTGCCTGCGGCACCGGAGGGCCGGGCGGCTGAGCAGCGTCTCCGGTGTAGAGGCTGAGCACGCCGTCAAAGTCGAGAGCGATTGTTGTCATAGGGATTCCTGGGCAAATGTTCTGTGTAAGGCCTGCTTGACCAAGCGGGCAAATTCCTTGCTACAAAATGAACTTCGGGAATTGAGGCGCATCGTGAGTAGGGATGAGGGTCGTTACAAACTCTAAAAGTTCCCGTACTCGTTTCTCTTCGAGCGGTATCATGCCATGAGCGAGAATTGACTGGTTCCGCGCCTGTTGAAGATTACTGAAACGTCCCTGGTCTTGAAAGAAGCGCCGACCAACCTCGTTCCCCTTTTCCTGAAGTACGCGATAGGTCGCTTCCAGGGAAAGTTTTATTTTCTTATCTTTCTCGTCACGGTAACGGCGCACGAAATCTTCTCGGAGCGCTTCAGGAATCTCTTCAATAGGGAAATTACTAGTCTCAGCGTTACAGAGTTGCTGAATCTCGAATTGGCCCATCATTTCCACTAACCGATAGAGGCGCGCTGCGGTATCATCCAATTTTCCTTCTTCCAGGCGGCGCTTGGCGTTTGCGAAAAGGTCGCTTAACAGGAGCGTGTGAAGCGTATGAAACTCCTGCGTGTTCTCTTTGAGCTGTTGGAGGAACAGTCGATTCTCGGCAAGGAGCGGAATCAACGGGGCAAGAAAACCTTCCGCCTTCAGATCGGCAAGGTGTTGCAACTTTGCCGTCGCCTCTTCCAATTTCTTCAAGCCACGACGGTGATTAAAACTATCCCAGGCTTCGTATCCCTCTATCAAGATGTTTAGCACGTCAAATCGCCGTTGTTCATCCGCACTAAGGCGCGCCCGCCCATCTTGAATCAGCGTTCGACATGCAGCGAACTGGTAGGCGTTGAAGTGTTGGGCGAGGCGTTGGCGTTCCTGGACCGCAAACAGCTCCCATGGATTGACGCCGAGGTGAATCACTTCGCTGCCACTTTCCACAATACCGACTCCCCCCTTCGTTCGTTGGGTGCCGCCTACATAAGAAAAACGAAATCCACGATTGACAGTCGCTAAGACAAGCGCGGCAGACATGGTCTTGGTCCCACCGGTGTAATCGACGATGACCTCGGAGGTTGGGACGCCGTGCGCACTGACCCAATCTGCACAGGCTAAGGCCCTCTGATAGCAGTGTGCCAGGTCATCTGGGTCATCGACCAAGACCTTGTGGTCGTGAGTGAACATCACTCCGGCTTGAGAAACGGCGTTCTTAATAGATCCGACGAAATCTACGCTTGCCTGTGAGGCCAAAAAGCAGACAATAGCGGGTTTCTGGTCACTTAAGGTTTTGATCAGTGGTTCGGGAGACCCGCCCAGGGAAACAATCATGGCGTGGGGCATCTTTGCATTCTCCTTTTATACAAACGCTTCACGCGTCCGGTCCGTCAAAAGTGCAAAGTAAAAAAAGTGCAAAGTTACTCTTTAGTGAGTTCGTCCATGAGGTCCTTGACCTGCTCAGCCCAGGGTTTCGGCTGTGGGCGACGGAACTTGTCGCCGCGCTGCTGACTACTTTTGAGATGGTCGGCCAGACCGCTGAGCATGCGAGAGACTTCCACAGCCAACGCATGGCACTGTTGAAACGTTGCCTCCGTCAGATACTTTTGATCGCGCGCAATATAAAGCTGCGCTCGCACCTCGCCACACGATCCTTTAGCGATGTAGAGGAATTGAGTGAACTCGTTATAGCTTCCTCGCTCGAACCCTTCAGCGATATTAGAGACGACGGAAACGGAAGCGCGTCGAATCTGGTCTATCAAACCGAAATCACGGCTGAACGACTCTTGCCGAGTAGCAGAGTAGATCAGGTTGGCCAGCTCTCGCGCCTTCTGCCAGACTTTCAGGTCCTCAAAGCTCTTGGCCATATTCACTCCTTCTTTGACACTTTCAACTTTGTACTTTCTTACTTTGCACTTGATACTTTGCACTTGATACTTTGCACTTGATACTTTGCACTTTAGCCTTTGTACTGTATCCGTAGCCATCCGAGCGGAAAGCGGTTGTCGATGAGTTTGCGCGTTTTTACCGGACGGGGTTGCTGTTTTCGCAAGTTTAACGAGGCACCCTCTGTGCCGAATCTGGACTTTCTCTTGCCGTCAGTTGCACCGGGAAAGAGCAGTTGGGTAGCATTGTCTCACAATGGTTGAAAATCCCGATAATCCTCTTGCCGTACGCCACCCTTAATAACTCAAAGTTGACAGGATGACCGATGTTCTCACGCTGCCAGCCGCAATAGGGGCGGTTCAGCCGCCTGGTGTCGACGGATCTCCTTTCGTGCTTCTTGCCGGGCGGTGCGGTGCAGTTGGCG
>JBFWXH010000159.1:0-10159 GCA_050187625.1 Binatia bacterium | reverse complement strand
GAATCACTCTTGGGTCGGAAGAGAATGATGTACTTGCAGGACCACTTGTCCTTCTTGAAAGAGGATAAAGATAATAGCCCGCCGCCGCAGGATTATTGTTCACGAAGGAACGTTGAGGGGGCATACGAAAAACACTCATCAACTACATAAAGATGCAGACCGGACAGGACATTCTCTTATTTCCCAAAAACACATTTCCCGCCTCCTAGACTTTGGCCTGTACCGGCCTGTTAAGTATGAATAAACACGGTAACATTAAGGAAGAGAGCAGTGTACAATGTAATGAGGTGCAGGCATGGATGTTTCGTTGACACTCCACCGCCTGCGTGGTACGCCAGCCAACAGGAGAAAGCGAAGAGAAGCAGGATTTTATGAGCACTGCCCCTCGCGAAAATGATCCTCAGACTCAGGCTTCACGTAATCCTTCACCGCGATTGACAGTGAAAAGTAAGGATCGTGCGCCACAACACGTGACCAAAACTGACATCCTGGTCGTGCACGAGGACTCTGTGCAAGAGCGACCGGATCGCTTAGCCACAGAAGAGCCGCTGGAAATTCGCGTGCAAGGACCGGACCAGAAACCGCTGAGTGTGGCGGTTACGATGCGCACGCCTGGCCACGAGCGAGAATTGGCGGTTGGGTTCTTATACACGGAAGGACTGATCCGTTCGTGCGAGGACATTGTCGAAGTAGACACAATGCCACGCTTGGGCATCAATCAACCGTGTAATGTCGTGACTGTCCATCTGACTCAGGAGTTTGACGCGACACGCTTACAACGCAATTTCTATGCGACCTCAAGTTGCGGTATTTGCGGCAAAGCCTCGCTTGAGCAGATTGCGGTCCAGTGTGCTCCGGTCTCATCGACAACAGTCGTTCCTCGTTCGGTCATCGTCAATTTGCCGCTCACCCTCCGTCAGTCGCAAAACGTGTTTGAGCAGACCGGTGGGTTACACGCGACTGGGCTATTCGATGTCAGTGGACGGTTATTAGCGGTACACGAAGATGTGGGCCGACACAATGCGGTCGATAAGCTGATTGGTCAGAGTGTTCTTGCGGGAGAGACGCCGTTACACAACTCTATCTTTATGGTGTCTGGTCGCATGAGTTTTGAGATTATGCAAAAAACCGCGATGGCGCAGGTGCCTATCATTTGTGCAGTGTCGGCACCGTCGAGTCTGGCAGTCGAGGTCGCCAAACGGTTTCACATTACGTTGGTGGGCTTTCTGCGTAACAATAATTTCAATATCTATACCCATCCAGAGCGCGTCGCGCTCGAACGTTAAACGATCATCCAAAAGGAAGGTCTTCTTATGAAACGGTCATACGTCCGACTCACTGAACCCCTTGTTCGCGATAATGGGCAACTCCGCCCAACAACGTGGGAGGAAGCACTGACCCGTGCGGCAGATGGATTCCGCACGGCAGTAGAAAAACACGGCCCACGGACGTTCGGCTTGTTTAGTTGCTCGAAGGCAACCAATGAAATGAACTACATGGCGCAGAAATTCGCGCGGGTGGTCATCGGGAGTAATAACATCGACAGTTGTAACCGCACTTGACACGCGCCGAGTGTCGCCGGTCTGGCGGCAGTATTCGGTGCGGGTGGCGGTACCAGTTCGTATGAAGAGGCCGAGAATACCGACCTGATTATTCTGTGGGGTTCGAACGCGCGCGAAACGCATCCCATTTTCTTCCATCATGTGTTGAAAGGGATACACAATGGCGCGCGGTTGTATGCGGTTGACCCGCGTCGTACGAGTTCCGCCCAATGGGCAGAACTCTGGCTTGGTTTGGACGTCGGTTCGGACATCGCCTTGGCTAACGCGATTGGCCGGGAGATCATTACAGCTGGATTAGTGAACCAGGAGTTCATTGCGCGGGCGACCAGTGGCTTTGAGGAGTATCAAGCCTCGGTGGAAAAGTACACCTTGGAATATGCCGAACGAGAAACCGGGGTCCCAGCGGTAGCGATCCGTGAGCTAGCGCATGCCTATGCGCTAGCCAATCGTGCAATCCTCTGCTGGACCCTGGGGATCACCGAGCATCATAATGCGGTCGATAATGTGCTCGCCCTCATCAATTTGGCCTTACTCACTGGACATGTTGGTCGCTACGGGTCGGGATTGAACCCGCTGCGTGGGCAGAACAACGTGCAGGGTGGTGGGGATATGGGAGCACTGCCAGATCGTCTCCCGGGGTTTCAATTGGTTGAAAACGACGAACTTCGGGGCAAATTTGAACGTGCCTGGGGGAAGGCTATCCCCGCCAAACGAGGTTGGCATCTCAGCGGGATGTTCGACGCGATGGAACGCAAAGAGTTGACCGCGCTTTATGTCATCGGCGAGAACCCGGCGCAATCGGAAGCGGAGGCCAAACGTACCCTACACCTCTTAGAAGGATTAGAGCACCTCGTCGTGCAAGACATGTTCCTCACTGCCACGGCGGAACTGGCGGATGTGGTGTTACCGGCATCGGCCAGTTGGTGTGAGTCAGAAGGAACGGTAACCAATAGCGAACGCCGGGTCCAGCGCGTACGCAAGGCAATCGCTGCCCCAGGACAAGCCCGGGACGATATTGCCATTATTTGTGATTTGGCGCTCCGCTTCGGGTATGAATGGGGTCGTCCGTCATCCGAAGTAGTATGGAATGAACTACGCACCGTCAGCCCCATGCATGCCGGGATGAATTACCAACGGCTCGAAGCACTGAACGGTCTGCAGTGGCCGTGCCTCGACGAACAACATTCAGGTTCGAAGTTCTTGCATGGACGGCTCTGGGAGAATCCTGTGCAAGGTCCCAAGGCTCCATTCCACGTGGTGGAACACGATCCACCGGTCGATCGACTTGACGAACAATTCCCGATCCGACTAACAACCGGTCGCCGCCTCGATTCGTACAACACCGGAGTGCAAAGTGGCGGGTACCGCTCGCCGTTGCGCCGTAGCGAAGCTCTGGAATTGTCACCTGAGGATGGGACGAAATACGGCATCGAAAATGGTGAACAGGTGCGGGTCGTTTCACGTCGTGGGGCGATTGTCGCACCGGTCCGTTATGACACGGCACTACGTCCTGGGCTGGCTTTTATGACGTTGCACTTTCCAGACGAAGTGGACACCAACCAATTAACCATTGACGCAACTGACCCCAAATCAGGAACAGCGGAATTTAAGGCCACCGCTATCCGGATCGAAAAGCTTGCGGCGCAAGCGGCATAAGCGGAGGAGAAGCTGGCATGGATATCCGTTTGCATGACACGCCCCCAAGTTCGGCAGAACGCACCACGGTGGACGCAGTGCTCGGACCGCCGGAGTCGGGGTGGATGGGAGGAATGCGCAACGTTGACGTGGATGGGCGCGTGGCACGTGGCGGACATGAGGTCTGGGAGCAAAGACACTTATTATTGCCTACGCTGCATGCGGTGCAGGATCGAGTCGGCTGGATCAGTCACGGAGCCCTCAATTACATCTGCCAACGACTTGATATTCCCCCGGCAGAAGCCTACGGGGTAGCGAGTTTTTATGCACTATTTTCTCTGTCCCAACAGCCACCGATGGTTGCGCATGTCTGCGATGACATTGCGTGTCTGGCCAATGGTGCGGACCGCGTGTGTGCCGAGTTGGAGCGCACCTTCGGCCCCGCCGGCAAGCCAGGGCAAGCTGGTACCGCCACGTGGCATCGCAGTCCGTGTCTGGGTTTGTGTGAACGTGCTCCGGCAGTACTCGTGCTCGCAGCTGGAGAAACACCGCAGTCTCAAGTCTTCGCCCCCACTCAGGCAACGGCGGTGGTGACCGCTCTTGCTACGGGCATATCTCCTCATGATCCTCCAGCTATTCCAATTCCGCAGAAAGGGAACAGTGCGCTCCGCCTCCTGCGTCGGGTTGGGGTTGTCGATCCGCACGATATCAACTCCTATCGTGCGCACGAGGGCTATACAGCACTACGTAGGGCGATAGAACTCGGCCCTGAAGGTGTGATTCGTGAGGTGAACGATTCGAAACTGCTCGGCCGAGGCGGGGCGGCCTTCCCGATGGGGCGGAAATGGGAGGCGGTTGCACGGGCACCCGCCCGTCCGCACTATCTTGTCTGCAACGCTGATGAGTCGGAACCCGGCACCTTCAAGGATCGGGTGTTAATGGAAGAGGATCCCTTTGCTCTCATTGAGGCGATGACGATTGCTGGCTTCGCTACTGGTTGTGAGCTGGGGTATATCTATATCCGCGGTGAATACCCCCTCGCGACCAAGCGGCTAGAGCATGCGATGACGCAAGCCCGTGCGCGCGGACTTTTAGGGAATAACGTGATGGGCAAAGGATTGCGCTTCGATCTCGAACTGCGACGCGGTGCTGGCGCCTATATTTGCGGCGAGGAAACTGCGCTCCTGAACTCGATCGAAGGCTATCGTGGTGAACCACGGAATAAGCCGCCTTTCCCCGTCCAAGAAGGTTTGTTCGGCAAACCGACGGTGGTCAACAATGTTGAAACCCTAGTTAATGTGCTTGACATCATACTGTACGGTGGACCAGCATTTGCAAACATCGGCACTGCTGGGTCGACAGGACCGAAGCTGTTCTGCGTTTCTGGTTGTGTCACGCGTCCCGGCGTCTATGAAGTCACTTTTGGGGTAACACTTCGCGAACTTCTCACTCTTGCGGGTGGAGTTCGCAACAGTCGCGCAGTTCAAGCGGTCCTCCTCGGTGGTGCAGCCGGAACTTTTGTTACTCCCGAGCAATTGGACACGCCGCTAACCTTTGAAGGAGTACGGCCCATCGGCGCTACCTTGGGTTCGGGTGTCGTACTGGTTTTTGATGATACGATCGATCTCAAACAAATGCTCCTACGAATTGCTGCCTTCTTCCGCGATGAGTCCTGTGGGCAGTGTGTGCCCTGCCGGGTTGGGACAGTACGACAAGAGGAACTACTCTCTCGTTTGCTTTCAGGGCATGTCCAGGGATCGATCGAGACCGAACTCGCTCTCCGCACGGATATTGGGCAGGTGATGCGCGACGCTTCGATTTGTGGGCTCGGGCATACCGCCGCCAGTGCACTGGAGTCGGCCCTGCGCTTGAAACTTTTCATCCCGTAGAGAGAAAAACGCATGACGAATGTTGTTCCTGCTGTCACTCAACGTATAGTCGAATTGACCATCGACGGGCACAAGGTCCGCGTACCGGAAGGGGCGACGCTTCTCGAAGCCTGTCGTCTCAATAACATTGCTACTCCAACCTTGTGTTATTTGGAGAACTTGACGCCGGTCAATGTCTGCCGCGTGTGCGTGGTCGAGGTCGAAAACTCGCGAACATTGGTTCCGGCCTGCTCACGCCAGGCCGAAAATGGCATGGTGGTACAGACCGATTCCGAGCGTGTCCGTCTCAGTCGCAAGATGGTCCTAGAATTTCTCGCCTCCTCGGTTGATCTTTCCGCTGCGCCAACCGTCGTAGAGTACCTCGAACGGTATGACGCTCAACCTCAACGGTTTGGCCCCGCGGAGGGTTCCCACGCGCGTGACCATGCGCATGCGGGCCATCATGAAGCCCCGACCGGGACAAACGCGGCCACAGTCGCGCAACCAGTGAAGATTGATAACGACCTGTACATTCGCGACTACTCGCGTTGCATCCTCTGCTACAAATGCGTCGAGGCCTGCGGTACAGACGCGCAAAATACGTTTGCCATTGCCGTCGCTGGGCGCGGATTCGATGCTCGGATTTCGACCGAATTCGCTACGCCCTTACCTGACTCGGCCTGTGTGTATTGCGGCAATTGCATCGGCGTGTGTCCAACCGGGGCGCTGATGTTCAGCAGTGAATACGAGTTACGCCAGGCCGACAAGTGGGACGAGGCTAAGCAGACGACGACCGATACGATCTGCCCATATTGTGGCGTGGGGTGCACCCTGACACTGCATGTGCAAGATAACCAGATTGTCAAAGTCACTTCTCCGCTCGACCACAACGTCGGTAATGGGCATCTCTGCATCAAGGGCAGATTTGGCTGGCAATTCGTGCAGAATCGGGACCTACAGGAAGGGGAAAAATAACGTGATACGTGATACGTAAGAAAGACAACTCGCCTTCACCGCTACACTTTACGCAACACGTATCACGCAACACGTATCACGCAACACGTTCCGCGCACCACGCCCTAATACGTCACCACACTGCGAATCGACTTCCCGGCGTGCATTAAATCAAAGCCCTCATTGATCCGGTCAAGCGGCAACACATGCGTAATCAAATCATCGATGTTGATTTTCCCGTCCATGTACCAATCGACAATCTTTGGGACATCCGTCCGCCCTCGCGCACCACCAAAGGCGGTTCCTTTCCAGACACGACCGGTCACTAACTGAAATGGTCGCGTCGAAATTTCCTGCCCTGCTCCGGCAACGCCGATAATCACGCTGACACCCCAGCCGCGATGACAACATTCAAGGGCCTGCCGCATCAGCTGCACATTGCCAACACACTCAAAGCTGTAATCCGCGCCCCCGCCGGTCAGGTCGACCAGATAGGGGACAAGGTCTCCCTCAACTTCTTTTGGGTTGACGAAATGGGTCATGCCGAACTTTTCCGCCAGGGTTTTCCGTCCAGGATTGATATCCACACCAATGATCATATTGGCCCCGACCATTCGTGCTCCCTGGATCACGTTGAGCCCGATGCCACCAAGACCAAACACCACTACATTTGCACCTGGCTCGACTTTCGCCGTATTGATCACCGCACCGATACCGGTCGTTACCCCGCAGCCGATGTAACAAACTTTATCGAACGGCGCGTCCTCGCGAATTTTCGCCACCGCGATCTCCGGCAGGACAGTGAAATTCGAAAAGGTCGAGCATCCCATGTAGTGGAACACCTGCGTGTTCCCCAATGAGAAACGACTCGTTCCGTCCGGCATGACCCCTTTCCCTTGGGTCGCCCGAATGGCGGTACATAGATTGGTTTTCCGGCTCAGACACGATTTACATTGTCGGCATTCCGGCGTGTAGAGCGGAATAACATGATCGCCTTTCTTCACACTCGTCACCCCAGGGCCGACGTCAACGACAATGCCCGCCCCTTCATGACCAAGAATCGCGGGGAAGAGCCCCTCTGGATCGGCACCTGACAGTGTAAACTCGTCAGTATGGCAGATGCCCGTCGCTTTTAACTCAACCAACACTTCCCCAGCTTTTGGCCCATCCAGATTTACCGTTTCAATCACCAATGGTGCTCCCGCTTTATGAGCAACAGCTGCCCGGACATTCATTGTGTACCTCCATAAAAAGTCATTTACGGCCTTTCCGTTTCCTCACGTGCGCACTCGCCCTGTGTTATTTATGCGATTCATGGGTAAGGGGTCTACCTCCCCAGCTATCGTCAGATTGGGGATTCAACCGAAAGAAAGGAAAGAATACCGTTTGCCCGGCGTAAGCAAAGGAGAAAGAGCCCGAGAGGATAGGCGTCACGATGTTCAACGTTCAGGGAAGCGCTGGAACCGGTCTGAACGCGACGACAATGATGTGGTTGCCAGACGTATCCATCGTTGACGTTCTGTTTTCAGTTCGACCCTGAACGGGTACTGCTAAGACAAACGGCAAGCTCTTGGTGTCGGTGAGAAAGAAGGGAAAAAGGAAAAAAGAAGAAAACTTGGTTCCTCGTCAAGCACCACACCCATGGCAGCATTATAGCTGACAACTGTTGCCCGTGATACCAAGTGTGCAGACAAAGTCATGTTCCAGCTGCTGCCGTCCAGAGAAGAGAGGGCCGCTTGCAGATCAGCCCCAGACATTTCCGGAGATGAATTCGAAGAACTACACTACAGTGTGGCACAGGCTACCGCTGTCGTTGGATTTCCAACGAGCACCGTGACCTTGTGCGTCAAGACACCCTCATTGTTGACCACCTCTGTTCGCGGAATCGTACAGGTCGCTTCCGTTCCCCCAGCTGGAATGGTCGCAGGGGTCGGACACGTTGCCACTTCCCGTGTACCACAGAGAATCGTCACCGTCGCCGAATCGTTTGCTGCACCAGTTATCTTTAAGGTACATTGCTGATCGCCAGTCTTGCGATTACACAGCTCTTCGAAGCTGATTTCGTGCGTCGTCGTTGCGTACGGTGTCTCTGGGATGTCAGTACGTTTTTCGCAACCACTGAGAAAAATAACCAAGAGAGCGTACCAAGCTGTGGTACACAAAATCCAGGATAACCAGCAACCGACCTTTGGTCGCGCCGGTTGCGGCTTGACCATGAAACCCTGTCCCTTCATGTTGTCCATCGCCATCTCCTTTACCAAATCCCCATCAGTCATGTTCACTTACGAATAGATGTCCGTTTACTTCTTCTTTTTCTCTTTTTTCTCTTTTTCAATTTTTACGGTCACAGTTGCCGCGAACGGCTTGGTTGTAGGGGGATCAGTGGTGGCATCAATAATCACCTGCCCCTCTACATCAAGATTCTTGGAATCTGCATTCATTGCTTTAGTTTGCACCAGCGCTGCGAATGGTCCAATAGCCTGCTCAGCGAAAAACTCGAGCGCCCCCGTTTTGGTGGTGCGCTGGACTCCACTAAAGGTATAGCCATCACTAACATCTACAGTGAGCGGAACACTTGCGGTTGCCGAATTGGTCACACCAAGAATCAGCAACCCTCCTGCGAGACTCCGGCAGACACTGAGAGAGAAGATTGTCCACACAAGGCACCTCCAGGTACAGGAATAGGTATGTACATCAGGATCTCCGAGCGGTTGTGCAAAAAATCGACACGCTTGACTGAAGGTCTATGCCATACTTGCAAGACAAAGTTGTCATAAAAAGGTAGTATTTTGGTCATATTTGGGTCATGCGTCATGAACGACAGCAAACGCAAACACAAGACGGTGATCCGACTGGATTTGATCAACGCCTGTCTCTGGTATGGGAAGCAGCGGATTATCGTCAAGCCGAAAGACTTTTCCGTCCTGCGCTACCTGGCCGAGCACGCCGGACAACTGGTCACCAAAGCGGAGTTGTTCGATGCGGTGTGGCTGGGAGTTGTGGTCACCGAGACCGTGCTTAAAGCGTGTATCAATCGTTTACGACAGGCCCTGGGTGACCAGGCTCGTACCCCGCAATTCATCGAAACCGTCCACCGGCGAGGCTATCGGTTCATTGCTCCCATCATGATCACTACCCAACCAGTTCCGGGTTCCGAGTTCCGAATTCCAGTCGTCCAAGAACGGAACAACGCTGAGCAATCTGGCGCTCGGAACGTGAAACCTGACACGTATCTGGTGGGTCGTGAGAGCGAACTCGCCCACCTGCACCAATGGTTGGTCAAAGCCCTCGGCGGTGAGCGCCAAGTGGTGTTTGTGACTGGCGAGGCAGGGCTCGGCAAGACAACGTTAGTTGACGCCTTTCTTAAGAGTCTGGAGTCCAGAGTCTGGAGTCCAGAGCCGAAAACCTCCCGCGAGGGTTTCCCTGTTGTTCAGACCTCAGACTCTAGACACCAGACCCAAGACTCGCGTTTCTGGGTAGGGCGTGGACAGTGCATTGATCATTATGGCGGCAGCGAACCCTATATGCCGATACTGGAGGTCTTGGGGCGACTCGCACGTGGACCAGAGCAACAAACCATTGTCTCCTGCCTTACCCAGCACGCACCGACGTGGCTGGTGCAGCTGCCAGGCCTCTTGAGTGACAGAGACCTGGCAGTATTACAACGCCGGACCGTGGGGGCTACGCGCGAACGGATGTTGCGAGAGCTGGCTGAGGCTCTCGAGGTGCTGACGGCAGAGCAACCACTCATCTTGCTGTTAGAAGACTTGCAATGGAGCGATGTGTCCACGCTCAACCTCCTCGCGGCTGTGGCACGGCGACGGGAACCAGCTCGACTACTGATGCTGGGAACCTATCGTCCGGCAGACCTCGTGCAACGTGACCATCCGTTTCCTCTAGTCATGCAAGAACTCCACATGCACAGACTATGTTCAGAACTAAGACTGGGGTTACTTAGCGAGACGCACATCGCGGCATACCTTCCCCTGAGATTCGGTGGTAGAACGATTCACAAGCCCCTTCAACAAGAGTTAGCACGGGTCATTTATCAGCGTACAAAGGGTCACCCATTGTTTATAGCTATGATGCTAGAGAATTGGCTGGCCCAAAAATTATTGGTCAAGGAAAAGAGAGGATGGA
>JBFWXH010000158.1:0-10769 GCA_050187625.1 Binatia bacterium | reverse complement strand
CAGGTAATGATGGGAAAATTTCCACCTGTTCATAGTACACACGAGCTTCTTGTCCTCCTTGCAGGTCAGAGAGGATGATTTCAAAGGGAAATTCTTGTTTCTGTATTACGCGATAGTCAGAAAGATTCATTCGCGCCAGTGTTCGCCCATCCTTGTCCTGCACTTCCCATCGCTGTAATCGTCGGTGCCGAGAATCAAACGAGAGGATTTGTTTTTGCCCTCCGTAGAGAGAGGAAGACAACCGATATTCGTCCCGATCAGCGTTCCACATGACCTCCCCCTGATTCGCGTAAGGAAAGGAAAGCGGGAGACCAAGAAGAAGCTGCGTAATGTTTTTAGCGGACAACATAATCTGCAAGAACCGGGCTGCATTCACAGCACTCGCTTCTCCACGGTAGATTGTCTTTTCTTGTGGGAAATAGGCAGCTAAGTGTTCCCCGTCGGTCGCAACAAGAGCAGCGATCCCAATAGGAGAAAAAAGTTCGATACGAAAATGATCTGGAGATCGTACTGCAACTGCTTGCCGAGCAGTTCCCTTCTCTTCTTTGTCCGTGTAGGCTACGCGTGCAAGCCCACGGAGAGCAGGGATCTGTTGCTGTCGATTTCGGAGTGGAGCGAGTAGCTCCTCAACTGTAGGCAGTTCGCGTTCTGAACGAGAAGGAATGGTTGTCGAGGACAACGAGGATGATGGGCGAGTAATCGATCGACAACTAGTTATAAAGAGAAGGAGAGAGAAGGAGCATAAGAGAATAAGAACATTCCGAACGGTACTGCATAACAAAACACTAGACACGGGAGTCCATTTCAGATTCCGTCGGTTGTGACATTCTTCTCTCTTGAAATGGTATTGATCTTCATACGTAACCGTTGGATTTGTTCTTCCTCCTTGGCATAGCTCAAAGCTTCACGATAAGCACGAGTAGCATCCATCTCCCGGCCGACTTTCCCATAGGCATCCCCAAGGTGTTCGTTCACCGTCGGGTCTTGCCCGACAAGCTCTGCCGCTCTTTCCAATTGTTCAACTGCTTTACTATACTCTCCACGTTGATAAAAAACCCACCCTAAACTGTCAATATAGAAGCCGTCGTCAGGTTCAACTGCTAAAGCACGACGAATTAATTCTTCTGCTTCATCTAGCCGCGTCCCCTGCTCTGCCCATGTATACCCCAGATAATTAAGAGCAGCAGCATTTTTGGGATTCAGTTCAATTGCTTTTTCCATATGCAGAATGCAGTTTGGTTTGTCTTTATTTTCATCGTAGATCGCTCCGATCGTAAAATAGAACTGATCGTTATCCGGGCTGAGCGCGATCATTTTCTGAAGAATCTGGATCGCCTTTTCTCGATCTCCTTTTTCGCGATGCAATGACGCCAAAAATCCCAGGAGATCCAAATCGTCTTTCTTCACCGACAACGCATATTCTGTTTCCTTGATCGCCTCATCAAATTTGCCTTGTCGCTGGTACACATAACTCAGGTACAGACGCGCATCTGCATAATACTCTGAGGTTGGTTGAATTTGAGAGAGTTCTGCAATCGCTTTTTCGTATTCCTTATCCTCCGTATACACTGCACCAAGAAAGTAACGAGCCCGATCATTCTCCGGCTGGGCGGCAAGCACAAGAGAGAGTTCCGTTTCTGCTTTTTGATACTCGCCTTTTTCTCGATAAATGAGGCTGATTTTCACCCGCGTTTCCTGGGGATCAGCCTCAATTTTTTCCAGTTCACGATACTGAGAGAGCGCTTCATCCAGTTTTTTCTGTCCCAGATAAAATCCGCCGAGTCGTTTCCGCACTTGCGTACTTTGAGGATTCAGCGAAAGAGCCTTCTGGTAAATACTCACTGCTTTGTCCGGCTTTTTTTGCAGCTCGTATACCAAGGCGAGATCCAGAAGAACGAGTTCGGACTGCGGATTGAGCTTGAGCGCTTGTTGGTAATACGTCTCAGCTTTGTCAAGTTGATTGACTGCGGCATGCACTTGGCCTAAATAATACATCCCCAATATCGAACGAGGGTACACCTCCATGAGCTTCTTCAATACCGCAACCGCGTTCTCAAATTTTCCCTGT
Organism: Binatia bacterium; assembly: GCA_050187625.1. GTDB lineage: Bacteria > Desulfobacterota > Binatia > Bin18 > Bin18 > JBFWXH01. The sequence goes on along the minus strand of JBFWXH010000158.1, from coordinate 8,701 downwards.
TTTGCGTAGAGGGTCCCCAGGTACAGATACGGCTCTTGACTTTTTGGGTTCCGTGCTAGGACGGACTCATAAACCTGAGCAGCCTCCTCCTCTCTATTCATGGACGACAACAGGCCTGCCATCAACAATTCAGCCTCGGCATTCTCTGGGTCCTGTTCCCGGACCTTTTGGCAATGCTCTAACGCCTCCGCAAGCTTCCCTTTTCTCACATATAGTTTTGCCAATTGGAGTCGCAGGTGGGTGCTGGTCGGGTCTCCCTGCACTGCTTTTTCAAAGGCAAGTAGTGCAATCTCATGGTCTCCGCGATCTAACGCAACCTTCCCCCTCAAGAAATGCCCTAAGGCCTTCTCTTTCGGAGAAATTGCGACTGGCTCACCTGGAATCTTCAAGATCTGCGGTGGCTCCGGTACAAGGGGAGCAGGTGGTGGTATTGGGCGAGAGGCAGCACAGGAAGACAACAAAAAGCTCAAAGTAATGAACAAAACGACACGGAACATACCCGTGACATTCCTAAAGAACATGGGAAAACCCTAGCATGGCAAGAAATATACGGTCAATGTATAACATCTTCCAGTTACAGCCCTTGACCTCGATTAGAGGATTTAACATTTAGTTACTAATCACAAGGACACAGTCTACCCTAACTCAGACCTACCACTGTTTTTCTACATTGACGCTAATCGTACCCTCTTTATCCCGACTTACGCAAGTTCTCTCGCACCGGCATAAGTCCTCTCTCAGCTGGGACCGAAGGTGAACAACATAACGAAGAAGCCCCGATAATTCAGGGGCTTCTTCATCCTGGATAAACAAACGGCGACAAACCGAAAAAGAGTTGCTTCTATTTCCCCACTCGTGCAGAAGAGGACTCCACATTCACAGCGGTGCGTCTTGGCTGTGGTTGTGGCTGCCAACTTTTTATTTCTGGGCCAACTTCTTTGGCAAACAGCCGCATGCACGCTTCGACCTGATCGTAGGGGAGACTCTGGTAACTAAAAGCTCCATTCACCTCAAAATCACCAATGAGTTCGCGCCGTTCCCGCAGTTTGGCTACGAGCATGTCCGGAGTGCCCCACAAATTGGCGCTGAGAAAATCCTCGATCACAGCATCTTGCCCCGCGGCCTTCATCATTTCGGCTGCTTTGGCATAGTGTTGATAAGAGTTGCCAGTCTGCGCAAAATGGTCACCGATCATTTCGTAATGCTCCATGACACTCCAATAGTATCCAACAATATTTTTCCGTGCGACTTCTTCTGCTTTCTTCTTATCAGCATAGCAAGCAACGAAATCCGCGATGTGGATTGGCGGGGCTTCTTCACTATTATTCTTTTGGCGATACTCTTCCCGATAGGCCCAAATGGTATCGGCAACTTTCTCCCACGACATCTGCGAAAACAACATCGCACCGAGCCCGAGAGAAGCCGCCACCGAAAAAGACTCGGGGGACATACACACCATATACCGGCGTCCCTTAAAGCTCTTAAACGGACGGGGGCGAATCTCGACCCGCGATTGTTTGTAGAATTTACCGTCGGCTTCAACGACACCGCTTTCCAGCCCTTTCACAATAATCTCAGCTGCCTCGTTAAAGCGATCACGCGCCTCGAACATGTCGATGCCAAACCCACGGTACTCGCGTCGCGCCAGTCCACGCCCAAGGCCGAGAACTGCACGACCATCAGAGAGGTGATCGAGGAGGACCATTTTTTCCACGACCCGCATCGGGTTGTTCCATGGAACGATGATTGCGCCGGTCGCCAGCTCAATCCGCTCAGTCCGAGCCGCCACATAGCTCAAATACTGCATGTTGTCCGGACAAATAGAGTAATCAAAAAAATGATGCTCGACCGGCCAGAGAATATCGTATCCCCAGTTTTCAGCTTCAATTGCGAGACGCAGTTCGTGCTTATACATGTCACGATCAGAGTAGTCCTTATGATTCTGTATCACCATCTGAATGCCAATTCTCATGCCAACTCCTTTCGTAGGACTCTGCGTCCGACTCCCTCACGTTCAGCTTTTCTTTGCTCCTGACTCTTTAGCTATGAACACTCAACAATGTTCTCCATGAAGGTGACCGCGCAAAGAAAATAATGTTTCTAGACGGTACCCGAATCACTCAACGAGAGCAAGAAGAAATTTCTTAATCGCTCGGAGCAAAACAATTATGATCCCAAAGTAGCACTTGCTCTGGAGGAGCAATTTTCCCTCCGGGTAACGTCTCTTCTTTCATAAAATAGATCTGAAACGTTTGCAGCCAGTCATGACTGCGGTGCCGCGAATTCCAGTCGCGACACAAGTAGCGACCAAAATATAGTCGATGACCAGCATTCTCGCGTTCCCAGAGATTAAGGAGATATTTACGCCATCGTTGGTTACGATATGTTGTCGACACTAGCGCAGGTTTCTCCCACCGTACCGGCTCTCCGGTCATAAGGTCGAGAACTTCTCCATTCCGCAGATGTGCAGGAATGACATACCAACCATCATCCATCAGCGGCTTCGGTGCAAACAGATCCCACATCTGATCAAGTCGTAAAGTGTAGCCGAACCAGTTGTAATCACTGGACAAATAGCGACTATAGCGTTCAAAATTTATCGTACGAAGATTCCACAGAAACACGTAAAGTAAACAGAGCAAACAAAAGATCCCCTTCACAAGAGAAAACCAACGGAGCGGGAGTTCTACTAGCCAGCGCCCTTCTCGTGGCTCTACGCCAAGAGAAGTAGAAACGAAGCGGCGAATCCTCTGTTTCTGCTCCAGAGAGAAATCAACGGGAACGGAACATTGCTGCCAAAACCACGGAGGCAGCAAACATAACCAAGCAGTTCCCATGATGACTGGAAAAATGCCAAGCGTCAGACACAACCCGAGTCCGATATGAAACCCAAGAAAAAGGCTCATAGCCACTAACCGTGCCACAGAAGTCCAAACGGGGACAAAGAGCAGAAACGGGCCGGCGAATTCAAGTACAAGAGTCGCAAAGGTAAGAAACATTAACAGCTGGGGAAACTGTCGTAACCACATGCCTATCGGCGTCGCAAAGGCATCAATATTCAATGCGTATGTTACCGCCAAGCCATTTTGTCGCCACGACGGATCGTTCTTGAGTATGGCGGTAAACCAGTAAAGAAAACAAATCTGTAAAATAAGCGCGACGCTTCCAGGCGAGACCACATGTTCGGCGGTCGTTTGTTCTGACTGCGAGAAAACCGTATCGAGCGAGTAACTTGCCCCTAGCGGCAGAAACATCGCCCAAAACAGGAGCATGTGAAGAATAATATCCCCACCATCAACGACCATTGAGTTACGGTTATGTAGAGAAATCAACAAAAACCAGGAGAGAAGGGTCGCTACTGTCGTTCGGTAGCCAACCAATAACGCGACCGCCCAGAAGGCGGAAAAACTGAAAAGTACACATTGGGCAACAGCGGTCCCATTTATCAAATGAATAGAAAGATACCATTCATTCATGAATTGACTAAGCGCAGCCCCACGAGGGAGCACGCCAAAGTCGGTATAATGCGCGCGCAAATCTACCGCGCGACACAGAAGGTCGACCAACAGGACAACACCGAGACAGATGCGAAACAGTGCGAGAGACCGCACATCAAGGCCGAAAATCTCTGTTCCCGTGCGAACCAGAGCTCGACGTTGGCTACGTGCTGTCACAGGAAGGGGATTCCGTTCGTGAATGTCGATTTCACTATAAAGAAAAGGGATAATTCTCTGCAACTTCTAGTGACGACAGTGAAGGACGCTGTCATTCCCCTTCGGCACTTATCGGCGACAGTACAGTTCACCATCTTGCACGATACGTCCTTCGTCCAAGAGCTTTTGCAAATGCAAGCGCATGGAATTTCTCTCGACCGCGTCAATCCACACAACATTGTCATAGTCTTTACGGTAGACAATACGTTTCTTCACAATTTCTTCCAAGGTTCGTGGCTCAGCAAGAAATTCCCATAAGAGTTGTTCCCGCTTGTATACAACGTCCAGATACTGGGTCACCATCATTGCTTGGTCTGCCTGACAAATGCCAACCTGATGAAAACTCACTAACGTCTCCGCTCCTAGCGCCCGAATCTGTTCAAGAGAGGTGACCGTCGGGACAAGGCTTGAGGTTGCATCACCGTAGACAGGTCCAAACTTTGTCAGGTCCCAATCGGCAAGAAACAAAAGACTTTCATTCTCAAAGAAGAAGCAACAATGCCCGCCAGTGTGTCCAGGGGAGTGAATCACGCGCATCCGCGTATGGCCAAAGTCAAATATCTGTCCATCTGCGAATTCTTCGATGGAGGGACGCGGTTGGTAACGATACTTATCGAGCAGTACCGGCTTCCATATTTTGTTCGCCGCCTCGTCCATCCCATAGTATTCGAAAAGCGTATCGAGCGAGCGCATCGCCGGTGCATCTAGGGTATGCATATACAAAGGAGCATGGGCAAACCAGTAATTCCCGATCCAGTGATCTTCGTGGTAATGGCTGTTTAACAACATATCAATGTTGCGCTCAGCCACCCGCCCTTGTAACTCGTATACTGTCTGCGACGGGTCAATAAGCGCGGTGATATCATCCTCAACTACAATCGAGTTTCCATAAGGATATTTGCCGTTTTTTTCTCCGATGATGACTTTGACACGATCAAAACTACGAACTTCTACCATGCACCCTCCGTGGACTTGGTTTTGTATGTATGTAACTGATGCTATGTGACCTGCCTTTATTCTGCAGGAGTTTAGACCTCACCCCTACTACGAGCGGAGGAACGGGAATGCAAGAGCTGCGCAAGGCGATATATGATCTTCCCTTGATTTTTGCTTTTCACGAAACTATTGAGAATCTCGATGGTAAAGCTCTACCCACAGCCCGACTTATCTTTTCACCTCCCCATCTACACCTGCGTCATATTGGCATCCTTTGCGGATCGTTTAATCCCTTAACGCTCGCTCACACCAAGCTTGCCGAACACGCCCGCGACACGTTCGCACTTGATTCTGTATTTTTCTCCCTCGCCAAAGTCACGATCAATAAAGAGCAGGTCACAGGCCTAAGCTTGGCAGATCGTCTCCTGCTGCTGACTCTTTACGCACAGCAGCATAAGCAGCTCGGCGTCACCCTCGCAAATCGTGGGTTGTATTTCGAGCAAGCACAAGCATTCCGTTCCCTATTTGGCGAGCAGGTACAACTGAGCTTTCTTATCGGTATGGATAAGCTGCTCCAGATTTTTGACCCACGCTACTATCAAGATCGTACTGCTGCATTGCAGCAGCTGTTTCGGTCCGCTTCACTCATTGTGGCGAATCGCGGCGACATGGATGAGCAGAGTTTTACTCAACTCTTCGAGCAACCAGAAAATCAACCATTCCGCTCACATGTCCAGTTTTTTACGTTGCCGGCAGAGGTAACCGCCCTTTCAGCCACGGCAATCCGCAATGCTTTGTCTGCCGGAAACACGATTCATTCCCAGGTTCCGAATGAAACAGCGATATTCCTGACCGAAACGCGAGCATTTCATCCGCCGCTGCAATATGATGACGAACAGATCAACACGTACGAAGTGCGACAACAGTTGCTCTCCAAGCTCTACGCAGTTCGCTCATGGGCAGAGCAACAGGTCGATTTTCATCAACTCCTTAGCCTCGCCCTTTCAGCTAGTGATCGCGGCCGGACACTTCGCCATACTACACAGAAAGAGGATTTTGCTACACTCGTCCAAGCGTGCCCCCGCCAACCGAGCACTTGAGTTACTTTTCTCGCCCCCTGTCAACGCACCTGCGGCTACTCCGCTCTCAATCAATATCAACGAACTTGTCGTCTTGACGAAAGAACCGAAGCTGTGCATAGGCTCACGCAGGGAAATATCTCGTCCAAAGGAGGGCTACACGATGGCAACGAGTCCACTCTCACAATTGATTGCAGTGCAGGAGCGTGAATGGCAGGAGATGCAACCAGGCGTTCGCATGAAGCAGCTTTGGGTTGATGAAGGGACAAAAAGGCGAGCGCTGATTAGCAAGATTGAACCAGGGGCGAAACTGCCGTTGCATCGCCATGTCGGTGATGAGTTCGTGTTTGTCATTGAAGGAGCCAATGCTGATGAGGCCGGAGAAGTCACAACAGGCAATCTTAGCTATCGACCGAATGGCTGTACTCATACGGTGACAACGAAGAATGGAGCAACTGCCTTAACCTTCCTGTGGGGACGTTCAGAAATGCTGGAATAAGCTTTCGAGAAACAAGAAAAAGGAGCAGAAAAAGCTACAGTCTGCTCCTTTTTCTTTCAGTGTCTCCTTCTGCTACCACCACTGCTTCAGCAAGCACTGAGGTATGAGTAAGTGCGAGATGAAGGCGAGTAATCCCTAAAGAAGTAGCGTATTCTTTGGCTTTGCCATGCAAGACAATCTCTGGACGCGAGCCACGAGGCCGCACGACCTCAATATCAAGCCATCCCACGTAGCGCCCCCACCCTTTTCCCAGCGCTTTCATCGTCGCCTCTTTGGCAGCGAAGCGTGCAGCGTAACTTTGATACTTTGCCGCCCGGCGGCCTTCGCAGTACGCCTGTTCTCCTGGCGTATATACTCGAGCGCGAAAGCGTGATCCCGTCTTCGGATCAGCGACCGCTTCTTGTATACGGCCGACTTCGGCAAGATCATTGCCAATCGCAATAATCATAGGGAAAGCGGCGCTATCAAAGTCCACAGTTTACCTTTTTACGTTTTCCATCTTCCGTTTTCCGGCTCACTTCAACATGCTTCACATTTATGACAGGTCGTCACATCGCACGGTGGAGTTTGCAGTCCGAGGAGCGCCTTGCGCCACTCAGCCAGGAGATACTGTTTGCTCACGGAGTGATCAATAAAATCCCATGGCAGGATTTCTTTGGGATCGTAACGACGATGAACGAAGAAATCGGGGTTCAGTGCTTGGGACTCCAGGATTGTTGCTCTCTGTGATCTGGTCCCTGCAACCTGGCCCCTATAAAAACGCCGCAACCGTTGTACGACGCTCCACCAGTCACCACCATTCTTATGCGCTTCGAGAAGAATTTGCCCAGTCCGACGATCCCCACGAGATAGTAAGGTCTGGTAATACGCTTCGCGCGGGGATTCAGTATCCACGGTGATGCGGGGAAAACGACCGAGCCGTTTTTTTAACAACGCAAACTTGCCCCGCAGCGTAGCCGTTTCTTCCATCGGTTCCCACTGCAACGGGGTCCACGGCTTGGGCGAGAACGCATTCACCGATAAGGTGAGACTGCCCACTTTTGCGCCTTTGCCGCAGTAGCGCTCGTGAATCTTGGCAGTTAATTCTGCGATCGCTTCCACATCCTCGATATTCTCTGTCGGTAACCCAAGCATGAAATACATCTTCAGGGCCGGGACACCGCTGCCGACCAACCAGTCGGCGGCACGGAGGATTTCTGCCTCAGTCAGATTTTTGTTGATGAAGCGACGCATCCGTTCTGACCCTGCCTCTGGAGCGACTGTTACCGAACGGCTCTTCTGCGCGCCAAGTGCGTGCGCGAGATCTTTGGTTAAAACATCCGCTTTCAACGACGATGGCGAAGCACGACCACCGGCCTGTCCAATAAATTCACACAACGCGGCAATTCCCGGTTGACTCGCCATCTCCGCGCCAACTAAGCCAATAGTGGAACGTTCTTTCAACCCTTCTGTCACGCTTTGCTTCACTGACGCAAAACTACGGTACCGCACTGGTCGATACATAAAACCGGCCGCACAAAAGCGACAACCCCATTCACACCCCCGACTCGCCTCCACGAGATACATATCACCAAACACCGCGTCCGGCGTGAGAATTTGTGACGTGGTCGGATAATCGTCAAGGTTCTTCACTAGCCGTCGTTTCACGCATGGTTCCCGCTCACCACGGTATTCAACTTCCGCAATCTGGCCCTGCTCGTCATAATGAGGCACAAAGAACCCGGGGACATATGCTCCTTCGATTGCGCTCAGCGCCTGAAGTTTTTCATAACGGTCACTCCGCTTCACGCATAGATCGACATAACGCTCAATAAACTCGGGAATCATCTCTTCACCTTCGCCGATCAAGAAGAGATCAATAAAGTCGGCTACCGGTTCGGGATTAAGGAAGGTTGCCGGTCCACCGGCAATAACAAGAGGATGATGCGCTTCACGTTCACGAGCAAGCAAAGGAATGTGCGCAGCGGCCAAGATGTCAAGAATATGAAGGTAATCAGTTTCGAAGGAGAGCGAGAAAGCAAGCAGCTCAAAATCCGCTAGTGGACGTTGGCTCTCAAAGGAGGTCAATGGGGCCTGCGCTCGCTGCAAGGCTTCTGCTTCATCAACTTCCGGCAAAAAAGCCCGTTCACAGCGACAGCGTGGGTCTTGTGCAAGAATCTTATAGGCCGCGTGAAAGCCGAGATTTGCCATCCCCACTGTGTATCGGTTGGGATAGATCAAACAAATAGCGATCTCTCCCTCAGCATTTGCAACAAAGAGGCGTTTTTCCTTCGCTAGACGTTGACGTGCGCGCTCGGTTGTCAGCCACATAGCGAGCACCCTATCGTTCCCCCTACAGACGTGCAAGCCAATAGTGTTCGGCTCATTTTTTGCTTGGGGGAGCTTTAAGTTGTAAGCGTTCGACATGGGTAAGCACTTCCTGTGTATTCGCCCAGCCACTGAGATAGAAACAGAGCATTTCATACGTGCGTTTG
>JBFWXH010000157.1:0-10939 GCA_050187625.1 Binatia bacterium | reverse complement strand
CATCTCTGGCGTGCGCGGTATTTGCCCAACTCGGCTCCCCACGCTGACCTCGCGCAATTGTCGCAGGAAGCCTTCGAGTACTTACTGGAGGATCTCCCCTTAGCGGCTTAGGTGGCCAAAGTCGAGACTGAGATAGTCAATTGAAAAGCTATCGGAAATCCATAGCTACAGGAAATTGTAGTCGTTCCGATGAGCTTCGGTCCTTCTATCACTACCAATGAGAGGGTAGATCGTTTCAGGTACCTTCAGGGAAAAGAAGATGGCAAGCGGATTAGTGCACGGAATTTATAGCCTCATCGTCTTTGGTCATCCCTACGAATATGTCCACAGCGAGAAAGATGCCCCGTCCCAACACATGCCAGGCCTACGTCACAGGAATTATCGGCATGGGTGGTATAAGGCCTATGGAAAGATATGGGATTTTACCAATCTCTTCCCAGAATCCGTCCAGAGGAAAACGAAACGCCTCCAGTGTTCAGAAGGAGGAAGGCAGGCAGAAGAACATGAGGTCTCAATCACGCATGACTGTGTCGACAGAATCTGGGATTATGAAGAGCTGCCACGAGAAGACCGTGCTTTCCTCAGGAAGTGTATAGAAGGGGCATTGATTTGCATACTCCTGAATCCGCCTTTCTTGAAACAATGGGCAGGGGTTGATGTCCACGCAGGCAAGATTCAGCGCGTCATAGATGGGCAAGAGGTCTGGGAAGAAAGTCCTCAAGTAACAATAGAATACAAAACATTGAGAGCTAAAGCCTATCATAAGCTGCGCTGGAATACCCAGTTGCGCCGAATGGTGAAAGAGTTCAGTGGGCAGTATGACAGCGCAAAAATTCTGTGATCTGTGCGGGAAACCGAATCGCCCACAGGCGCGCTTTTGTGGGTATTGTGGCCAGCCTTTTGTACCCGCAATGCCCGAGACAGGGAATACTGCTAACGGAAATAGCAAATCCAAAAAATCGTTTATCTTCCCCATAATTATCAGCGCTCTCTTGGGGCTATTAGTTTATACAAATCCCACGCTAGAAAAATATGGCGATTTCGTACAGCAACAGGTAGTTCGGCATTCAAAAACACCACAAGAACGCATAGGCGCGTCGCTTTTTACGGCTCCCCTCATAGCTTCGGGCTTGATGCTTGTAACAGAGAGAACGAATTACTTCCTCTTCAGTCTCTATGAGACGAATCTAGAGGAGATCGGACGTCTGAGGGCACTGGGCATCTTGAACAATTTCATTTTCCTGGAGACCCCACAATCTTTACCCTCGAAGAGGAGTTCTGCTTCTCTCCCCTCTAAGATGCCGTCTCCCCAAGTCCCCGACTCTACTTTTTCTAGCCTCTCCTCAGGGAAGATTAACGAGCCAACAGAACTGGAGAAGAGCCATGCCCCGAAACCTGATTCGCTAATAACAGGAGAGAAGTCATCCGATATCATCCGTATCGACTCCTTCCTCGGCATCAGCTCAGACTTCAAAGTCTACGCGGCATCAGATCCCAAAGGAGTGAAGATTGTTGATCTTGAGGTTGGTCAGCAACTCCCCTCACCGATATGGGATCGGGACTGGGGCAGTCCACGCTCAGCAGCCTTCGGTAAGGACATCGTCGCCATAGTAACGGACGGTGACATGTTCAGCAGGTCAGTGAAGGTCTTCTCTCGGGAGACTGGAGAGCTTGAGCAGAACATCCGAGGTCAGATCGATGAAGCGGCGTTCACTGCAGACGGGCGGTTCCTGGCGTTCACTGAGTTCCGACCTAGCAACGGCTACTATCTCGTCCTCCGTGATATCCAAGGGAAGAAGACAGTTGCCGAGTGGCGCCTTGGCGGCAACGGCTACTGCTCGCTCGCCTTGGCAAAGACGCACGTGGTTGCGTACGAGTCGGACGATGATCAGATCACTGTCATAGACGTCAAGACGCGGAAAGTGGTGGAGACGCTCAAGTCTGAGAGCTTCCGCAAGAGGAAGGAGTTCGCGAGAGGCCAGATGCCGCTCGCAATTTCCCCCACAGGTAATCTCATCGCCAGCGCCGCAGAGGATGCCGTTGTCCTGGACGACATAAACGGACGGAAGAATATCTACAAGCTAGAGGGACACCTCGACATCGTGCGGGTTATTGCCTTCTCGCCGAACGAGGAAATCATTGCTACCTCTGCAAAGGACAAGACAGTCCGCTTCTGGAACGTGAAGGAGAGGAAGGAGGTCCACACTATTAAGAACCTTCCCACCAACGCCTCAGAATTGATATTCTCTCCTGACAGCGAGAAAATTGCGATCGTGTACGACGAAGACGGGTTCCGAAGAGCGCAGAGCGCGGAGATTCGGAGTGTAGAGCTAAGGTGAGCGACTCACAAAAGGAAACAATACAGTAGCGTGGGAAAGGACGAAACGTTGCTCGTTAATCCAAGCAATAGTACTAAACAAAAGCTTTGAAGGCCTAACCATTCGCGCCACCGCATCGCGGCCACGTTGGGCTTCTGCTCAAGCTGAAAGGCCGCATTGTGGCCGCTCGCGGTGCGCGGGGGCGTTAGCCGTGCTCCCAGCAAGCCGGGTAGCCACGTAAACAACAGGCAAATTATGGTAAGTAAGTGACCGCAAAGATGGCAATACAGAGAGAAGATAATGGGGTACCGCATTGTTCTGACCACGCACGGCTCGCTTGGAGACCTGCATCCCTATCTTGCTCTTGCGCTTGGCCTCAAAACCCGAGGGCATCAGCCACTCGTTGCGACGAGCGAATATTATCGCCGCACGATTGAAGCAGGGGGCCTGGAGTTTCATGCCATCAGGCCGGATATTACATATACGGATAAAGAGCGACATCGACGGTTGAACGAACCCAAACGTGGCCTTGAACGCGCGGTCCGCGAAGTCATATTCCCAGCTCTCCGTCTGACGTATGAGGATCTACTGGCGGCGGTGCAACACAATGGTAGGGCCGATCTGCTCATTTCCCAGCTGCTGATTTTTGCCGCGCCGATTATTGCGGAACAGACCGGTATCCGCTGGGTCTCCACCGAACTGCAGCCTGGCGCGTTTGTCTCCGCCTATGATCCCCCGGTCCTCGCCCCGATTCCTGGGTTAGCAAAATGGCGCTGGCTCGGCTCCGGCTTTCATAAGGCGCTCTTCCGCTTATTAATGCTCCCCCCGCGGCTCTGGAGTACGCCGGTGAGACAATTACGGCGGGAACTCCACTTATCCTCGGTGACCGACCCAATCTTTGCAGAAAGACATTCTCCCCGGCTCGTGCTGGCGTTATTCTCTCACCTGATTGGAGAACCACAGCCGGATTGGCCGGTACAGACGCTAGTCACCGGCTTTCCGTTTTACCAGGAGCCTGGTTCAAGTCTCTCTCCCCAACTCCGACAGTTTTTGGACGGTGGAGAACCTCCGATAGTCTTTACGCTGGGGGCGACCATCGTGTGGGACGCGGGCAACTTTTACGTTGAGAGCATCGCTGCGGCGCGGAAGCTCGGCAAACGCGCGGTACTGCTGACCGGCCACGATCCGCTTAATCTCCCGCAGGCGCCGTTAGGGGAGCATGTCCTTGCGGTTCCTTATGCCCCACATGCGCACCTCTTTCCCCGGGCCTCCGTAGTCGTCCATCACGGCGGCATTGGGACGACCGGGCAAGCGTTACACGCCGGAAAGCCCGCGCTGATTGTACCCTATGGCGGTGACCAGTTTGATAACGGGGCGCGAGTGGAGCGGTTGGGGGCTGGGCGAGTCCTGCTACGGAAATACTATCGAGCGGATCGGGTCGCTGTTGAGTTACGACAGATGCTTGAGAATCCCTCATATCAAACGAGCGCTACGGCTATAGGGCAACAAATGCAGCAGGAGGATGGTGTAGGAGCCGCGTGTGACGCAATTGAAAAGCAACTACAAACAAAAACGAGCAGAAATGAAAGCGGCGTGTTACGGTAAGGGCACGGCTAACCACCACCACCAGCGCGACCGCGGCCCGCGAGCGGCTCTAAGTGAAAGCGAACGGATACGGTTGGGCCGCGGCGGCTGAGGCGAGCCGTTAGCCTGTTCTATCGAGGCAACTAGCAATTTTCTCCATGACCCTGGAATTTCGATTATGGACGACACCAGCTATACAATCATTGGATTTGAAATCATTGGTCTGGAAAGACTAGGGTTTGAGCCTGTTCCCGAACAAATCGAGAAGATTACACGTGCGCTACAGAAGAGCGGTTTCAATTTAATTCCACCACCAAACAAGAGTGCCGCAGCCAAGTTCTTCGACATTCGAGACAAATCCCTTGCGAAGCAACTCGCAAAGCAGGTGTTTGCCGACTGGGAAGAAGAATTGGTGTGGCTGGTTACAGAATTTTTTCAGCACCTCTTTATTGTTACAACGAAACACGATCTACTGTTCGGTCTCGCAAGCACCCATGATCCTGAACAACTTGGACCATATGGCAGACCACCGCGTTATATTCTTTCTGAGGTCGGAGATTATACTTACCGATCTGCCATTCCTCGAATTTTGATCGCGGGCGCGCTCGCGCAGTATGGCTATCATGAACTTTCCAAGAATCTTGAGTGTACAAGCAACTTACCAAGGGAAACGGCTCTTGCCGGAGACATTATCTTCGTTGATCCACCAATAAAATATGATCTGAGAATACAGGATGCAGATACAGGCCTTGAGTGGAGACCCCTGAGTCTACTTTCATCGAAATTGCTGATCCAAAAAATTGTTGATCTACTTCAAGACCCATCGAGCCTCAACCAAGTTGAGCTTGCGAAGGCCTTTCCATTCCAACTTTTCTCTGTTGCTGGTGCAACGGAAGAGAAACAGCTCTTTAGTCTACTGAACCATTTTTCTATCAGAGCAAGAAAGGGAACATTCCTCGAAGTCCTTAATGAACTATTAGGGGCTTCTCTGCATCTCAACTGGTCTCTTGCAAAAGAACATACGAGCAAGCTCTCAAGAGAAGAAGCCCTCCGATATGCGCTCATCCAGAATGCTAGACTGAAACAGATTGAGGAACAGGAACAACGCTTACTTTATGCTCTTGGCGTCCTCCAGAAGCGATATCCCTCACGGACAGAGATTATTGAATGGGAGGTGAACAATCTTTACTCGAACCTAGTTCGCTTCTCACCTGTGTACCTAAGTTGGAAAACCCACCTACAAGCGTTCATTCAGGGCGCAGAGCAAGTTGGAAATGGTTTCTCAAGCTTGATCAGTCAGCTCGACTGGCAACTACTTGAGCAAAGTGGTGTAGCGGACAGGAATGAAGGTGAGCAGATAATTGAACTGTTGAAGGTCGACCCCCCAAGCACCCTGACAAAGGTGCGCGTAATCATTGAAAAAATTGTGACTCTTATCTTCCTGCGAGCATTTCCGAACCACCCTCCTAAAATCTCACTATCCAGTAAACTGCAGAAGCTGAATGAATCAAAAATCCTTCCGCCCTTCATCAACATCTATCTCAATACGCTCAGACTGACGGGCAATGTCGGCGCTCATGAAGGAGCAGGATCAAAAGAAGATGTACAAGCTGTGCTTCCAATTTTTCTGCGCGTTGTAGAGTGGTTCCTTGATAAGGAGTTAAAGCAAGCGTAAGTGCATCCGTATTATGTTTACTTCAGGACAAAAGGGAATTGGCTAACAACCGCCACCAGCCTGACCGCGACCCGCTTGCGGTTTCTGCTGAAGCCGAAAGAACCCGGCGGGGCCGCGGCGGCTGAGGCGGGGGCGTTAGCCTTCGCTACACCCGAAAGGATTAACCGGAGGGAGGACACTCATGGCGCTTCCGATAATCAAGGCTACCACGCCAGCAGATGAGGCTGCGGTCATCATAAAAGGGACAGGCAAATAATACTCGACATCTGCAATGGTAGCGGATAAAGACAAGGCGTATGTTCTCATGACGACCCATAGAAGGGGAAATTATGGCCCGCATTCCACGGTTGACTATGGCTGGAGAGCCGGCCGTCTACCACGTCATCTCGCGTACGGCCCTGGACGGTTTCGTGCTGGGAGAGGTGGAGAAGGACTATCTTCTCACCCTCATCCAGCGGCTCAGTGCAGTGTATTTCACCGAAGTGTTAGGCTTTTGCTTGATGGGCAACCACTTTCACTTGCTCGTCCGCATGCTCCCTGAGATGGCGTATTCGGACGCGGAGGTCCGAACCCGGTTTCAGCGCTACTATGGCTCGGACAGCACCCGGCAATTGATGGATGGACAGATCCCTACCCTGCGGGCCAAGTGGGCTAGTCTGTCTGAGTACGTCAAGGAAATCAAACAGCGCTTCTCGCGCTGGTACAATAAACGCTACGGCCGCAAAGGCTTTTTCTGGAGCGAGCGCTTCAAGAGTGTTCTCGTGGAAAATGGGGATACATTGATCAACTGCCTGGCCTATATTGATCTCAATCCGGTACGGGCCGGGTTGGTAGCGCTGCCGGAGGACTACCGGTGGTGCTCGCTGGCCTACCATGTCCAGACAGGGAATAAGGACGACTTTCTCTCCCTTGACTTTGGGTTAGGGGTCTTCGGCAACTGGGACACTCAGACCCGGCTCCGCTACTATCGCCGTTACGTCTACGAGAACGGGGCCCAACCTGCCATGAAGGGCGCTCTCATTGATCCGAAGCGTATGGACAAGGAAGCCCAGAAAGGGTTTGCTCTGACGCCTGTGGATCGCCTGCGGTATCGCACGCGGTATTTCACCGACAGTGGCGTGATTGGCACGAAGGCATTCGTGGCCCGCTGCGCCCAGATATTCGAGCGGCATTTTATCAGCCGCCATGCCAAGCGGCCGCGGTCGATCGTGGGGCTGCCGGGGGTGTATGCCCTCAATCGGCTGGCAGACACCCGATAGCCACATCCAGGTACTGCCCCAGAATCATCTGCCCCTCGGCTCGACCCAAAGCTGAAAAGAAAATTGGGGACGTTGCGGCATGAGGACAAAGCAGAGGACAAGCGTAGCTTAACGAGTTGCGATGCGGATCAGTGGTCGCAGAACCCGGTCGGTCTTTGAAAAGAATCACGGCAAGAATGTCCTGATCTTTCCTGGCTTGGCTGAGGCAATGCTCCAGGTTTCGGACGATATCCATACAAACGTCTGCTGGGTTCCCTTGCCGAAGTCAACACCTCAGTGGTTGAGAAATTCAGAGAAGCGATTGCTGATATTGTCAAATCCGTTTGAGCGAACTAAAGTAGTCTAAATTCAGACTATTTAACTCTCTGGAGAGAACCATGCGGATCCTGCCCTTAGCCGAGGCCAAAGCCAAACTCAGCCAGCTCGTCGCAGACGTTGTTGCAACGGATGAGGAAGTCACGATCACCAAGAATGGACGGGCAACTGCCGTGTTAATCAGTTATGAGGAATTCGAGAGCTGGAAAGAGACGACCGAGATTCTGTCGGATCAGGAGTTTCTCACTGAGATCCAAAAAGGCATTGCAGACCTGAAGAAGGGCCGTGGAAAGCTCTTCAGTTCGCACGACCTCGATCAGCTGTTCTCCGATGAATCCGAGTAAACCCAGGATACGTCTGCCAACCGAGGTCCAAGCAGCTATTCGGGTCATGCATCCAACGCTCAAGCGGCGCGTCCGAGCTGGGCTTGACCAAATTCTTAAAGATCCACAATCTGGAAAGCCCTTAAAACAAGAACTGACAGGTTGGAGAAGTTTCCGCGTCGGGCGCGTTCGGATTATCTACCGTCAAACGCGCACCGCAATTGAAGTCGGGGCGATTGGTCCACGCGCTTCCATCTATCTTGATGCGGCCCAGCGCTTATCCAGGAAGTAGCAGGAAGACGGCCTTTCTCGGAGGTCTGCAGTTCCCTGACAGCACAGAATTACGACCAAAGCCGTTGGAGAAGGGGTTTGGGGCCGGGTTTTGAATTACGACTTTTCGACGTGACGTAACCTGAATAGAACGAAGCGGAATTCGGGAATTCCGCTTTTCCTGCCAGCGTCCGCGCCAGAGCATTGCCTACGACCACGAAGGTATTCTCTCACAGTTTAGCACTTCCAAAGATGGTGCGATGACACCTATCAGTAACAGTCCCTCGTGGCTCCGCATCGTCGTTTAGTCGTGACGGGACTTGTCACGGCGTTATGGGCAATAGATCATGTGAACCGAGTATGAAACGATTTGGGACCGGATTGCTATATGGGATCGGGGGGTACCTCATCGCAGCGTTCGCGGGGTATTTTCTCGTGTTACAGCTCTCTGCCAACAACCACGACCGGGCGGTTGAAGCTGCCATGACGAGTATCTTCGTCTATGGCCCTCTGGGTGGGATGCTCTCGTTTGCAATCGGCCTCATCAGAGGGCGTTCATAGCAACTGCCTCCGCTCACCAGTAGTGTTTGGAACCAAGTCTTGAACGTATATTCCAGGAATTTCGAACATTCAGGCCAAGCAGCATCGAGCACTTCTCATTCTGGTTTACCGCTACCTAACGCTTTTACCCACGAAACTCCGGCATCAGCTTGGCAAACATCTCGACTTGTTGCTTGACTTCAGCCAGCGGCAGTAATCCTTGATCGCAGAAGACTAAAAAGTATTCAGGATTTAATCGCTCTTGCACTGTTGCCATTTGCCGGCGGACATCGTCGGGTGTTCCAACGAAGGCCACGCCAGCCTCAACCACCGGTTCAATGGTGGTTGGAATGTTGGGGTAGAAATGCGAATGATAAAGGCCAAGCAGATACATGATCCCTTTGCGAGCAATATCAAGCGCCGCTTCTTTATTTTTGGCTAACGACACGACGCGGGCCAACCCGACACTCTCTCCTAACTTCAGGTTACGCCCGGCTTTGGCTGCTTCTTCTCGGTAGTGTTCCGCGCCTCGGATGGCCATATCTGGAAAAGGAAGGAAAATCATTGGTACAATTCCCTCCTGAGCAGTCCAGGCAATCGTTTCGGGAGTGAGCGTCATCGCTTGCAGTAACAATGGGTGAGGTTTTTGGTAAGGTTTCGGCACTGGTGAAATTTTCCGGAACCAACCTTGCTCATCAATCTCGCCGGGTGCACCATACCGTCGCGCGGCTTCCGCTGCAGGCCATTTCATTCCTTCCGGTGGATACGGCACTTTGTAATACTTGCCATTGAAGGAAAACGGTTCGTCTTTCCAGCACAGCTTGATAATCTCAAATAGTTCTTGTGACACTTCACGATTATGGAGTTCTTCCTCTTTGCCAATCACAGAGGGTTGGACATTATAGCGTTGTCCAAGAGTCCCAACCCAGTGCGGGAAGACGCCACGAGCAAAACCTGCCACGGCTCTCCCCCTGGTGATCTGGTCAGCCCAAGCAACATCGAGCGCGAGGCGAATCGGATCCCAGGTCGGCAGCACATACCCCAGCGGTCCAAGCTTGATCCGTTTCGTTTTGGCGGCCAGGTTAATCAGGTGCGGCGTTGGATTCGAGCCAGCAATCAATCCGTCGGAAAAGAACTGGTGTTCGGAATAAGTGAGAATCTCGAACCCTGCATCTTCAGCCATCTGCGCCAGCTCCACCATTTCATCAAGCATGAGTTGAATTTTATCCGTGCGATGCGCTATCGGACGTAGTCGTTCGCGTTCTTCAGGTGTGGCAGGAACGACTGGACCAAGATGAAGAATGAATTTCATAGGCTTTCCTTTCTACGTTGACGTTGCCGAAACGCAAGAAGAACCCTACTCCTCCTAGATGAGGTTTTCAAATGACTTCGACTTAGAAGTCGATCTTTCACTGAGAGAAAATTCGTAAAACATCACAAGATAATGGCAAAGAGAGTTGGCTGACTCATCCCACGACAACCGGAAAATCGGTCACTTTCTTTTGACCTTTTTCTCTCTTCATTCGAAGAGTAAAGTGTGAGGTAACTCGCCACAGGGTAAGGTCATCATATGATAGACAGAATCACAGTGAACCCTAAGATCCACTTCGGCAAACCTTGCATCGCGGGGACGCGTATCACCGTACAGACCGTTCTGGAGTTACTTTATGAAGGGCTCAGTTTTAACGAGATTATCCAGGATTACTATCCCGATTTGCAAGTTGAAGACATTCGCGCGTGCTTGCGCTACGCCATTGCCCTTGTAGCGGCAGAAGAAATTCACCTCACCCCAACTCAGCCATGAGGTTCCTGCTTGATCACGACGTGTACGGGGCGACTGCCCGCTTTCTGAAAGGCTTGGGACACGAAATTATCCAAGTCGGCCACGTTGGCCTCGCCCAAGCCGAGGACGAAGACTTGCTCAAGGTTGCCCAAGCTCAGGACCGTCTGTTTATGACCCGGGATCGAGATTTTGGCGGATTGGTATTCGTGAACGCACTCGGAGCCGGGGTCCTGTACTTGCGCATCCTACCCTCCACTCAGAATGCAGTTCACCAAGAGTTGGCACGAGTTCTTACAACTTATACCGAAGAAGAATTAAAGAAAGCCTTTGTCGTTATCGAGCCGGGTGGGCACCGATTCAGAAAGTTGCCAAGCAAAGACTCATAGCCATGTTGACTAAGACCACACCGACCTACACAAGGGCTAACCACACGCGCCCCCGCATCGCGGGCCAATGCCATTAAGTTAAGCGACGGTGCGGAGCACATACCGATAAAACCAGGCGCGGCGAAAGCCCGACCGTCGGTGGCGGGAGAACCGTCGCCCGGGCCGCTGCAAGGTCGGGTTGGTTTTGAAGAGGAAGTGGAGTGTGGCCAAGGTCTCTTCGACGGTCCCCGGCGGATCGAGTAACAACGCCACCGTATGATCCCCTAAGGCGAGGGAACTGACCGCGGGATTCCCCTGCGCCACCTGCTTGCGTTGCGCTGTCGCACTCTCCTGGGCTCACTCCGCGTCCGCTGGCTTACTAACTCAAAGTTGACAGGATGACCGATGTTCTCACGCTGCCAGCCGCAATAGGGGCGGTTCAGCCGCCTGGTGTCGACGGATCTCCTTTCGTGCTTCTTGCCGGGCGGTGCGGTGCAGTTGGCGAGT
>JBFWXH010000156.1:0-11528 GCA_050187625.1 Binatia bacterium | reverse complement strand
GCACTGAATCTGATCTCCATCCTTTAACGGTAGCAAACTCTCTCCTCTCCCTCCTCTACCAGCCTTCGGCTGGCGGCTTTCACCCCCGGGCTCACGCCCGGCGTCCTCAGCCGATTTTCTGATAGATCCAAATTACAGGGAAGCTATATAACCTTCAGACAAGCGACACGGCAATCTAATCTCGTTGTATGTTTTTTACATGCTTTCCCCCTCAGAACTTGACTGTGCTTGTTTCAGGCGAATGGTCTGCGCCCGTGTTACCATGTTGTCTGCCTCGTTCTCGCGTTCCAGCAGGCGCAGTAAGACCGCATACTTTTCAAGCAGGACGGCTACCCCTGGATGTTCAGCCCCCAACTGCTCTTCTCGTATGGTGAGAGCACGGCTGAAAAGGGGCTCCGCTGCCGTGTATTGTTGCTGTGCAAACGCGAGTTCAGCTAGGCCACACAACGTCGTTGCCACAGAAGGGTCGTTGGACCCAAAGAACCGCTGGCGGATCGTTAGCGAGCGACGAAAGAGCGAGTCCGCTTCCTGGTAGCGTGCTTGCGCAGTATAGACTGCCGCGAGATTGTTCAAACAGTTCGTTATTCTCCAATGGTGTGGTCCTACCAGCCTCTCGGCAATGACCAACGCACGTTGCAAGAAATCTTCAGCTTCTTGATATTTTCCAAGTTCACGATACAAGGACGCGAGATTGTTGAGACTCTGTGCAACCCAGGGATGCTGCGGCCCATACGCCTGCTCACGGATCTCCAATGCCCGCTGGTACAGGGCCTCCGCTTCATCGAGTTTCCGCTGATTATGACACAGGCTGGCGAGGTTATTGAGGACGACGGCAACGCGAGTATCGGTCGAACCAAATTGCTCGGCTTGGTGAAGGGCCTCACGGAAGGCTTGCTCGGCGGCATGGTAGTGCCCACGTTGGTATAATCGTGCTCCCTGTTCATTTGCCGTTTCCCAGGTTTTTTCGCTACTCATAACGTCCTCCCTGTAGGTTTTTACTTTTTGTCTCTCGACAGCAGCAAATAGCAATTCTACAACAGGTATTGTCGCTGTGAGGCGTCACTTGTCAAGGTTTTACACAAAGAAAGGGGCACCCAATAATGGCGGAGGAAATTTTGTATGAGAACCGTGGGCGCGTTGCGGTCATCACGATTAACCGTCCCGAGGCGCGAAATGCGATCAACACTGGGGTACGCGAGGGATTGGCTGCTGCGTGGGCACGCTTTGCACAAGAGCAAGAATCCCGTGTTGCCATCCTCACTGGCGCAGGAGACAAAGCATTCTGTGCAGGGGCAGATCTCAAGGAAATGGCCCACAAAGGATTAGGGAACTTGCCTCGTAATTTCTTACCGACGCTCAACGTTAATACGCACATCAGCAAGCCAGTCATTGCCGCAGTGAACGGAGTTGCCTACGCTGGAGGTTGGGCATTCGCGCAAATGTGTGACATTGTGATCGCGTCAGAAGCAGCACGTTTTGCCATTACCGAAGCAAAAGTTGGTCGCGGTATGCCGTGGGCTGTCCCGCTTACTCATATGATCCCACAAAAAGTGTTATTGGAAATTCTCCTGACCGGTGATCCAATTACTGCCCAGCGGGCATACGAGATCGGTTTTGTGAATCATGTGGTTCCGCAGGAACAGGTGATGGCGAAAGCAATGGCAATTGCAGAAACCATTGCCGAGAACGCTCCGCTCACAGTCGCGGCAGCTAAAGAGATGGTGTATATGACCACCGACATGGGACGGTTGGCAGGTCTTGAAGCCGCTCGACATCTCTTCGAGCATGTCTATCGCAGCGAAGACGCCCAGGAAGGACCGCGTGCATTTGCTGAGAAACGCAAACCAAACTGGAAAGGACGATAAGAACCTCAGCGTGCGGTGTATCACCTACTCTCTGAGTTCGCTTCATAACCTGCTACGCTTTATGGCTTGCTCACTCCATTCACTCTAACAGAGAGAGTATGAAAAAAGAATTCTGCCAGAAAGCAACCGCCGGAGGCGCGTCTCCGGCCTTGTGTCTATTGCTCCTTTTCTCCCTCTTGCTGAGTTATGTGGCAATTGGTGCGGCTGAGGTGCCCCGTACGCTCGTGGCTGGAGACTATGACCTGACGGTGACGCATGCCGGCCGTGCTCGTACGTATCTACTCCATGTCCCCTCACAGGGACGGGCGGGAGCACCGTCGATTTTCGCAACCAGATGCTTCACCATTCCAATAAAGTGAGGAATTTCCCAATGTCTCAGTCTTCCTTCCAGGACATTGCTTCGTTCTTGCTCCGACGATATGGGTTCCACATCGGTGCTGCAGTGCTTTTGCTCATGATCGTGAGCGTTTGGTGGGGAACACCAGAAGAAGAAGACTATTTCCGCGTAATTCAGCAGCGAGAGAACGCAGGAAGAGCAGGTACGGGGCTGCAGGAGCAGTTGCTCCCTCAACATTCTCCTTCGACAGAAGAATCTGCGACACGGAGCCCGTTTGTCAATACTGAACCACGAACGGATCAGGACGATGTCGAAGTGCAATTCCGTCGCGGACAACAGTACTTGCACGGAAACGGGGTGAACCAGGACCTGGGTGAAGCTGCCCGGTGGTTCCGGCAGGCTGCGGAGCAAAACCATCCTGAAGCCCAGTACCAACTGGCAGTGCTGTATGGAAACGGGCAGGGGGTCGAGCAGAGTTACATTGAGGCACTGCGATGGTTACGCAAAGCCGCAATACAAGAACATGCCGCAGCTCAGAACGAAGTCGGGCGCTTCTATGAAAATGGTTGGGGAGTAAGCAAGGACCCTAATGAAGCCGTGAGATGGTTTCGCAAGGCCGCGGGTCAAGGTCACGCCTGGGGGCAATTTAACCTCGGCCTGATGTATCATAAAGGTACTGGTGTCCTACAGGACTACGTCCAAGCAGCCCAGTGGTATCGGAAAGCAGCAGAGCAAGGACATGTGTACGCCCAAACTAACTTAGGTCAGCTGTATCATGAGGGGCGAGGAGTAAATCAGAGCGACGCGCTTGCGGTCCAGTGGTACCGGCGGGCTGCGGAAGCCGGAGATGCTAGCGCGCAGGCCAATCTCGGCCTCATGTATGAACATGGGCAAGGCGTTCAGCAAGACAGCGGACAAGCGGCGGAATGGTACCGTAAGGCAGCGGAACAAGGCAATGCGATTGCGCAATATAACTTTGGAGTGTTGTGCGAATCTGGCAAGGGAGTAGGGCAAAACCTTGCGCTCGCGGCCAAGTGGTATCAGATGGCGGCGAAACAAGGGCATGCCGGGGCCCAGAATGCGTTGGGGGATTTCTATGATCGTGGGCTCGGAGGCATCCGCAAGGATCGAGAGCAAGCGATTGCCTGGTACCGCAAAGCTACCGCGCAAGGATATACAACGGCCCAGGAGAACCTGGTACGTTTGGGTGTTCGTGCCGAGGTAGAGTAATTCCCTGAAAAAGACCTTGCAAGCCGTGGTTTCTTAAGGATGAAAACCCACGGCCATGAACATGGTCATCTTACGTTCCTTTCACCTGCACCCGTGTGAAATAGCCATGCTCTTCGATATGTGGGTGATACGTAATAGTACACTCCTTTCCTAAGCGAGCTTCGGCCTCTTGGAGCGCAGCGTCAACCGTGGGAAAGGGTTCAAAGCCCATCTGTCGCGCGACTGCGACATTCTCTTTTGGCACCCCCGCGGCAAATACTGCACTGAGATGGTTCAGCGCGTAGAGTCCTTGACCATAGAGAATGCAAGGATGCGCGCCGTGGAAGGCAAAGCCGTTGCGATATTTGTGGACAAACTCTGGTCGGTGGGCATACTCTTCGGAGTAGGTATCCCATACTTCCACCGGATCGGTCATGGTGGGCAGAACCTCATGATACAACGAGTGATAAGAAGGATGATTCAACAGGCTAAACTTGGGCTCGAAGGGGTTGGCAACGATGAAAATCCCGTTTTTACGTACTAACGGATTCTCATGGTAAGCATTGAACAGCCCGGAAAGCGCCTTGTTGCGACAGTGAATCGGGTTAAAAGTTGACAGGCGTGAATAACCGTCACCATCGGGCATGCCCATGAGCAACACATCCGTCTGCCCGTCAACCTCGGTGACTAACTCTGACAACAACATATCCAGATGCATCTCGCGCACCGGAGTAATCAAACCTGCGTCAATTGCAGCAAATTTTTGTGGTGTGGTCGTCGTCAATACGCCTTCGATTTTCAGAATTGGCGGATGTCCCCGCCGTGCTAACTCAGCATCAACCAGCGCGCCCATTTCGTTCAAGAGTTTGTGAAACGAGCTGTTCTTTGGGTCGTGGACCGACTGACCAGAGGCGAAAGGCCAGGGGCGATGATGGTAGCGAATCGATTCCCAGTTGCTCATGCCGACAAGGATAGACTTCCATCCACCCTGGAAAAAACCTTGTGGTGTGGACATGAAGATGAAGAGGTCGGACTCGACCACTGCGCGGTGGACCATCACCTCCATCCCACGTTTGGTCATGCCTAAATGAACGAACTGGTCGATGTCGGTCGCATCGATACATGCCAACCGGCCTCCCAACGTATACGGTAGCTTCGGTCCCAGAATGTGGGTCATCTCTTTGCGGGTCCACATCCGATGGAGCGCATTGGCGACTTTGATCTGAATATCTTCTGGTCGCACCCCATACTGTTCCAAGAGACTCAGAAGAATCGGCAATCCAAGAATACGCAGGTCTTGATCTTCAGGATGGTAATGGGAGGCTCGGCCATCCTGGATACCGATGGTGACTTTTGCACCTTTCTGCACCAGTTTTTCCAGCGGCGGCATGCCGACGGGATTGGCGAGTGCACGGCGGAATGCATCGGCGGCATCTGGTAATGGTGTTGCCGATGTTGGTGGACCTGGGGGAATCCGAGTACGCTCAATCGGAAGATGGACGGCAACTTTCCCCGTGCCACAACTGACCATAAACTCTTGGGTTTGTGCCATGAAGAATCCCTCCTTTCAGGTCGGGCTGTACCGCTCCTATACCATAAGCTCTGGCTCAAGGAATCCTCTGCGAGGTCTGGCAAATACTCTGCTTCTTCTGGTCAGAGAAGCTACTGGTGGATACAAAAGGGGACATTGAGATTGCTTACGGGCACCTGAGGGAATGATCTTAAAACACCTTAGGGGACGTTGCGATTTTAGAGGTTTGTCTTGTCCTGCTATTCTTGTTTACAAGGAGCCCGGATTCTCCCTTACGACCTGAAGTCTGGACACATTTATAAAGCGGCCTCCAGGTTGAGTTTCGCATGCGGAGTCAGCAACGACCACAACGTGATGCCCTGATCAAGCAGATGGCATACCACCGTAATCACACTAAGTTCCGAGCGGGTCTGCCGCCGCGAGCGCACTTGTTGCACCCAGATTTGCCGCTGGGGATGCGTCAGCAGGCGAGTCCCCCATTGGGTGAGGATCAAGGCCGCCGCGACCAACGCAAACATACGGGCCCACGCCTCAATCTGAGCAATACGCGTAGCGGCAAACCCCAAGGTGCGCTTGGCATCGCGAAACCCTTCCTCACAGCCGAAGCGACGGGCATATTCCTGGGCCATGGTGAAGGCCGACAGGGGGTGATTGCTGACCAAGTGCCAGTATTCCCAGTGTCCTTTCTTATTGCGAGCGCGGGCCTGGGTCACCCAACAGCGCTGGGGATTGGAGCGCAGGCACCACAGGCGGCCCAACGCGCGACGGCGGGTCGTGTGGTGCCTGCGCAGGCTGCCCAATTTCTGCCACTGCTGGTCCAGACAGACGGTGATATTGGCCGCCAAGCGCAGTACGAAGGGGAGCTGCAAACGGGCCCACTCGGTCAGCAAGGTGCCATCGCCAAAGCCCCGATCCGCAGTCACCAGCAGCCGGTCCCGCGCTACCGTGCTCAACTCTTGCTCGACGACCTGGTGCAAAAAGGCCACTTCGATGGCACGTTGCTGTCCTTTGCGCTCTTTGGTCGTATACGCTTCCCAATACAGCGGCACCGCGCGGCGGCCCACGATCATCGAGGCGACCAACAGGTGCTGTTGGTCTTCGGTCGTCCAGTCAATCGCCACACGCACCTGCCCCGTGGACGGCAATTGGTGCACGAGGAGCTGCGCATGCGCATGGGCTTGGACTTGCACGTCGACGCGCGCGTTGTGCAACCAACGCGTCAGGCGCCGACTGGCCGCCTCAAAGTTCGAAAAATACCGTGCCAGCGTAGCTTGGCAACAGGTCCGCACGACCAGCAGGGCGGCGACAAAGTCGCTAAAGGCTTTGCGTTGGTGGCCATGTGCCTCAGGCATCAAGGTATTGATATAGTGTGCCACGCGAGTGGATTGCGAGTGTTGTGTCATAGCAAACCCAACCCTTGCACGAGTTCTTTCTCGTTTCCACTCGCTCACTTAGCAAATGTGTCCAGACTTCAGGTACCAGACACCTTCCGAGTTACCTCGCCCTCGCACATCTTGCATCAGGGCAACATAACCGTGGCGGGCAAAAAAGCGCGCGTGGCGGACGAAACGAGGAGCATCTTTATCGTACGGCGTGCGTTCAACAATGGCGGGAAACGGGCCACGCCCAGATCTATCAGCTATCGCAGGGAAATAGATATCCGTTGCGAGTGTGACCCCATCTCGCATTGGAACCATGACCTCGCGCTGGACATTGACGTCAAAAGCTTGATGAGAACCTTGATGCCCCCGAGACACCGATTCAGCTTCAGCCATTATCTGTCCCTTCCTTGTTTAAGGATGCACTGGCAGGTTACTCCACAATACGAATCTCGTGACCACGTGACATGAGTAGAGGTTGAACCAGCTCGTTGAACTGATCTGGCTCATAGCTCGTTACGTCAGCAAAACTGGGGTGAGGACCATCCATAGAGATTTGAGCAATGCCGTCATAGACGCGCTCGCGGGCCGGATCGACCAAGTCAACAGTGTAACGTCTGGCCGCAGGCGTTCGACGGAGCGCTGCCGCGACGTTCGGGATATGAGTTTCCAGCCAGTACTTATCCAAGGCAGAGCGCTCGATACCCTCTCGTCGTTTCACAAAATAGATAAGTTTGGTGGTCTCTCGTGTTGTCAGGCCATCGATATTGATATGTTCGGTGACAGACAGCCAAGTCCCTTTGTTGAAGTCCGCGTACTCGTTAAAATGGTCGTTCATAATTTCAGGCGGAGCCTGACGCCCAATAGTAGTCTCGAAATGGCGCTTATCGCGAAACCATAACTCAGCCATACCGTCCAGCCCTGGGTCATCAGGAGTGTGTTGAAGGTCGAAAAAAGTGATCCGATAGTGCACGGGTTGAGCGATCTTCACCACATGTGGCGCATGAACCTTTTCCCACACATTGACGAGTTCATCATGGGAGATGTTCGCTCGACGGACGACGGTTGCAATGACTTTCAGCATACGACCTCCCTTTTCTTTTGTTGCTGTGTTCCAGCGCTCGGATTGTGAACTGCAAGTATAATGTGTGCCTATTACTGCGTCTATGCGTGGCCAGTGTAAGGGTGAACTCCCGACTTTTTTCTGAGCTGTGGTTATTGTTCCTGATCCCGCTGTCATTGACCCATAGGGAGTTGCGAGCAGATATCTTCCTGACTTACAGTGCGTTGTCACAGAAAGGCAGAGGAGTTTTAGAGGAGAAATCGGATGATTGTACAAAAAACGCGAGCGCTTGGAACAATGCTGGGGTTCGGAGTGCTGGCTATAGTTCTTTTTGGCAGCCAGCGTTTCACCTGGGGGGAACAGATCGATACCGAACGGTTGCTCGGAGCTGGGAAAGATACAAAGAATTGGCTGCTCCCTGGACGCGACTACACCAATCAGCGCTACGTGGCATTGGAGCAAATTAATGCCCGCAATGTGAAATCTCTTGCGCTACGGTGGAAATTTGCCACCGGTATCCGCGAATCCTTTCAGACGACCCCCCTCGTCGCTGACGGGGTGATGTACATCACCACTCCGAGGAATCATATTGTTGCATTGGATGCCCGCACCGGCAAACAATTATGGCGCTACGAACATGCCCTCAATACCGAAAACCTTTGTTGCGGTACTGCCAATCGCGGTGCGGGGTTAGGCTATGGGAAGATCTATATGGCGACTGCAGATGCCCATCTCGTTGCGGTTGACCAACAGACCGGCAAACTCGTATGGAGTGCGCCCCTTGCTTCCGAAGCAACCGGAAGGGCTGAAACTACTGACGTGTTGTCTGCCTCCGACCCTCTTAAGCAAGCAACCGTCACTGGCGCAAGCGGTATCGGGGCGAACATGGCTCCCCTGGTTTACAAAGGAAAAGTTATCGTCGGTGTGACCGGAGCGGGATTCGGTTTACATCTTGATAGTACTAAGGGCAAGAAACCGCTTGGCACGGTGATCGGTATGGCTGGGAACTATGGTAGCCGGGGTTTTCTCGCTGCTTTTGAGGCGGAAACCGGGAAGGAAGTATGGCGCTGGTATACGGTCCCGGAGAAGGAATGGGAAGGAGAATGGCGCGCGACCACACCGGATGGCGCACCGCTTCACCGCGACATCGAAGCAGAGAAAGCAGCGTTTGCTACGTATGCTGATGCTTGGACAACCGGTGGCGGCTCAACGTGGACGACACCCGCACTCGATCCAGAATTAGGCCTGTTGTTCTTGGGCGTGGGTAATCCCTCTCCACAAATGTCTGGGTTGACCCGCCCTGGCGATAACTTGTACTCAGTCTCATTAGTTGCTCTCGAGGTCGAGACTGGCAAGCTCCGCTGGCACTACCAGCAAGTCCCACACGATCTCTGGGGTTATGATGTTGCGAGCCCGCCACTCTTATTCGAGACCAAAGTCAACGGCAAAATAGTTCAGGCGGTCGGGCAAGCCGGCAAAACCGGGTGGTTTTATGCCCATGATCGTAAAACCGGAGCGTTGCTCTACAAGTCAGAGCCATTCGTGCCGCACGAGAACATGTTTACTCCCCCGACTCCACAAGGAGTGAAAATCGCCCCCGGAGCCGCCGGTGGCGCGTCGTGGTCACCAGTCGCATATCATCCAACAACTGCCATGGTCTATGTTGCTGCGTTACACATGCCCACACTCTACACCGTGCATACCACCGCAGAAGACGGTGAGATCCCACCAGTGCAATACACCAGCACAAAACCGACGGATGGCCCACGCTGGGGAACACTCAGCGCGATCGACACCAGGACAGGAAAAATCGCCTGGCAAAAGAAGGTAGAGCAGCCTTTGGTTGGTGGAGTTGTCGTGACCAAGGGCGACTTGGTCTTCGTCGGCGAAGGGAGTGGGCGTCTTGATGCCTATCATGCGACCACTGGCGACCTCCTTTGGCAGTTTCAAACAGAAGCGGGTGTCAATGCGCCACCGATTGCTTACGAAGTCGATGGGACGCAATATGTTGCGGTTGCCGCTGGCGGGAATCCGCTCTTTGGCTACAAATCTGGAGATGAGCTGTTGATATTTGCGCTGCCACAGTAAATAAGATCTATTGCTAAAGCAAGAAAAAGAAAGGACATCTTTATGCGTATAGGAGCCACGATATTTGTTCAGAACTATACTGATTGGGACCGGTATGAAGCGGAGGAGCGGGGGGAGCAAGTATCGAACCGACCAAAAACCTCCGACCGGTCCATCTTTCTTGAAGAAATCGACATCGCCCGTATCGCCGACGAGTCCGGTTTTGATAGCGTGTGGACAGTCGAGCATCATTTTACACCGTACACGATGGTGACGAATCCGTTACAGTTTCTCACATACCTTGCTGGCATCACAAAACGTGTTGATCTCGGCACCATGGTCGTAGTTCTGCCATGGCATCATCCGGTACGCGTGGCTGAGGATGTCGTCATGCTCGATGCGCTCTTAGGCCCTGGGCGTGACATTATCTGCGGCGTTGGTCGTGGTCTCGGACGCCGAGAATATCTTGGGATGAGTGTTGATCAAGGAGAAGCCCGTGGGCGCTTCGACGAGAGTGTACAGATTCTCCGTGAACTCCTTGCTACAGGGAAATGCAGCTTCGAGGGTAAGTATTATCAACTCAAGGACGTACACATACGTCCACAGCCTGACGGGGATCTTAGTCCACAGCTCTACTGTGCGGGTGGCACTGCTGAGACTGTCCAGATCATTGCCAAGCATGACATCAGACCGCTGATCGTCCCAACAACCTCTCTCGGAAATGCCCTACAGAATGCCCAGACTTACATGGACCTGCGGCGTCAGGCTGGTTATGGACCCTCAGATACTAAACTCGCATTGTGGACGTACTGCGCGGAAACTGAGAGTGAGGCTAACGCGGGAGCGGAGCAGTATATGGTCGAGTACGCTGATTCAGCTCTGCGGCATTACGAACTGCTGGGAAATCATCTGCAGGGTATGCGCGGGTATGAATCTTACGGAGCAATGAGCGAGGCTCTGCGTAAAGATGTGGACTTATTCCGCCGTGGGTTCTACAGAGAACATCCGTGGGGGACGCCGGATCAGATCATCACAAAGGCGAAACGTCTGGCCGAGGCGTTCGGAACGTCCGAGATTATGTTCATTTTCAAGTATGGCGGCATGCCAATGAAGGTTGCCGAGAAGAGTATGCGCCTCTTCGCCCGTGAAGTTCTGCCGGCGTTGAAGGAACTGAACCCGCAACCGATGCAAGCCCTGGCTGCGTGAGCACGGCTGCCGACTTATAACCGATAGCTGTTGCATACAAGCAGCCTCCCTCTTTCCCACCGCTCACTGAGAACGGTGGGAAAGCCATAGGAGTATCAACGCACTACCTTCAACGCGGACCCGTCGGAGAGACGATAAATATAGAAGGCTTTGTCAACTGTGAACACACGGCGGAGAGAGCGACTCTCCGCAACCGTCACAAGTAAAGCGTCGGCTAAGTTCATCGGTGCATCTTTATACTTCTCCATCAGCATCGCCATGCGGTCAGCCTCTTCACGGGTTAGATCCAGAATAACCAGTCTCGCAGTTGCTCGTAGGTTCCAAAGTGCCGTCTGATACGGATGTCCTCCTACCTCTCCCAACAAGTACATCGCCTCAGTAAAACAGGGCCACGTTGTGAGGAGTGGACCAGCTATAGGGAAAACACCCCAAGATATGGATTGTGCGCACTTTTCGTGTGCTCCTCTCCCTTGATGGGAGAGGACCCAGGAGAGGGTGAACGGCACTCAGGCCCCCTCTCTCTAGCTCTCTCCCGCCAGGGGAGAGAGGACCGGACTCCGTCGCTCTCATTTTAACTGCTCCATATCTTGCTGTAGCGTCCCTATAACCGTGCGCTGCCGCGACGCATGCAGCATGATGCGGGTCATCGGTATCCAACAGAGCAACTATGGGACCGGTATCCGTCAAGATCACAGTCGCCCCTGTTGCCGCTTCTTGACCATTCCAGCGGCGAATTTTTTTCTAGTCAGGACTTACGCTCAGCTTGGTTAACACGCCACGATCCGTGGATTCCGGAGTTCAGCTCGCAGGTAGTAGGAAAACAACCTGTCCCGTAGCTCATACAGCGTCTGACCCAATTCGTTGGCCTTCA
>JBFWXH010000155.1:0-11981 GCA_050187625.1 Binatia bacterium | reverse complement strand
CAAGCCAACCTTTACTTTGATCACCTTCTGCGCTGTGTTCATCTCGTTGCCTCTTTCTGCCCTCACGGGCGTTTCGGACAACGAAGACTTTAACCTACTGTCAGATTAAATCGTAGCTTATACACATCATCGCTGAACGCCCAGCCCCCACCACCGGCAAGGCTTTTGCTCTGGTTCGGCTACCGGTGAGGTATGTTTCATGAGGGAATGGAACGTTTGTACGATAAAGGAGGAGTGTACATGGGACAGTGTGAGCAAGAACAACGGACATTTCGTCTTCGTACCACGTTTGACGCATTATCGAATTGTTTATCCCGTGCAGGTTGCCAACGGTGCGAAATCTTAGAGATTTGTCTGAAGCGGTTACAAGAGGACGTGCTGGATAGCAAAGGCGTCTACCCGAAGAGTCTCTTGCAGACGCTACGGCAAGCCGTGCCATTTGTCACAACGCATCGCCGCGAGAATTGCCGCCGCTGCCTCCCTGCGGAAATTCTCATGACGTACTTGACCCCGCAATAAAAAAACAAGAGCGGTGAACCACTCTTCGCCGCTACGTTCTGACGACCACGTATTCACACAACGAGGCAGGTTGGCCGTTTGACTCGACGCGCGAATCTCGGAGTGCAGAGCTTAGCCGTTTTCTGCCGACAACGGAACGAAAACTCTCCTAGTGTTTGCGCCCGAGAGCCACTCAGCTCAGGCCGTTACTCGGTCGTACCCCAACGTTCTGCCAAGATGTGGTCCCGACCGCAGTTATAGCGGTAGACCTTGTAGCGAATCGGATTCTTTTGGTAGTAGTCTTGATGGTAGTCTTCGGCGGGATAAAATTCACTAGCGGGAACGATCTCAGTCACAATGGGTTTGGAAAACCGCCCTGACTTCTCTAATGCCTTCTTCGAGGCTTCAGCCAAACGCTTCTGGTCCTCATTGTGATAAAAAATTGCCGTACGATACTGGGTGCCATGATCACAGAACTGCGCATTTGGCGTCAGCGGATCAACATTATGCCAAAAGACGTCAAGGAGTTTTTCGTACGTCACTTTGGCCGGATCGTACGCTACTTGGACGGACTCCGCGTGGCCAGTGATCCCGGCAGACACCTCTTGGTACGTCGGGTTCTTCTGGTGCCCACCGGTGTACCCGGAAGTTGTTGAAATAACCCCATCGAGCTTATCAAACGGTGGCTCCATACACCAGAAACACCCTCCCGCAAAAGTGGCTATTGCGAGTTTTTGCTCTCCGGTCGCCTGGACAGATGTCCCCTTCTCAGCAGATACTGAGAGCCACAGGCCAAAACTTCCACAACATACGATCGCCAATACCACTTTGAGCCAGGTTTTCATACGTATGTCCTTCGATGTTCCGCAACAGTAAGAGTTTCAACCGCAGGGTGCCGAGACAAGTTCCCGAGTGTGATCTCGTCAGCCGGCACCAGCGCCAAGACGCGGGCTACGAATATGAAAACTGTTGAAGCGAGGCACTGAATTTCCAGGTGTTGGCCCTCTTCACAGATCCTCAGCAATAAGACCATCGACAAGGGAGATCTTGCGATCACAACGCTCAGCCAAGCGGGGATCGTGCGTGACGATCACAAATGCGGTGCCGCGCTCCCGGTTGAACTGACGCAGTAAGGCAAAAATATCGTCCGCGGTCTTCGTGTCGAGATTTCCGGTCGGCTCGTCGGCCAATACGACGGAGGGAGCGAGCGCCAAAGCACGGGCAATGGCCACCCGCTGTTGCATCCCGCCCGAGAGCGCGTTGGGTTTCTTGCTCACCGCATCTTTCAGTCCCACCGCTTCTAAGAGCGCCAGCGCATCGGTACGGCGCGCGGCAGTATAGTCACCCTCCCGAATTAACCCAGGCATCAGCACATTCTCCAAGGCGGTGAACGCTGGCAGTAAGTGATGAAACTGAAAGATAAACCCCAAGGTTGAGATCCGTGCGCGGGTCCGCTCATCCTCGCTCGCCTTCCCCATTTCGCAACCGTTCAAGCGATACGATCCGCTGCTCGCAGATTCTAAGAGACCAAGGATGTTAAGCAGCGTACTCTTGCCCGAACCGGATGGCCCAATCAGTGCAACAAACTCCTCGGCTTCAATAGTGAAGTTAACCCCGTGAAGCACCTCCTGGGCGACCGGCGTCCCTGGATTGTAGGTCTTACGAATATCATCAAGGGCAATAATAGGTCTTCCCATACATTACGTCCGGATCGCCTGAGCAGGATCAAGGCCAGCAGCACGGCGCGCGGGAACGGTCGCCGCAAGGAGACCAAACACCAACGCGACCATGATCGCGCTCCCATATAACTCGGGCGAAAAATTGACCGAGAACAGCGCCTCGCCGTCAGGGGAACGGAGGACTCGGCTCCCCAGTGCCATCAGTCCCGTCCCCACGATACTGCCAAAGATTGCGCCCGTGATACCGATGATGGCGCCCTGAATAAGAAAGACACGCAGAATGTCACCACGCGATGCGCCGATCGCCCGGAGAATCCCAATTTCTTTCTGTTTCTGCACGACTGAGACGACCAGCACGCTGGTAATGCCAATCGCCACAATCAGCGCGACAAAACTCCGCACGATCCTCGTCATAATTGTCTGATTCGAGAGAGCGTTAAACAGCTCGCGGTTGGTTTCTTCCCAACTTTCGACCTTCTGAGCAGTACGCTGCTGTAAGGCCGCGGCAAATCCATCGGCAGCAAAGATGTCATGTACCGCAATGTCTAAACTGGAGGCACCACCTGGTAGGTCCAGGAGGGCTTGCCCAGTCCGTAGCGCGACATACACGAAGCGCCGGTTGTTTTCCCGATTGCCGAGATCATACATCCCGCGCACGGTAAAGGTATTCCCCGCGCTACGAGCGGTCTGCAGGTGAATTTTATCCCCAAGATGAACCCCAAGATCCTTCGCCAGTTCGATGCCGATCAACGCATCGTTAGCGTTCAGTTGTAATCGGCCCGCGACGATTTTTTCGTCAAACTTCGTTACTTGTATGTAGGAGAGAGGCTCGATGCCCAATACGGTCACGTTCTTGTCGCCTTGCCCTCGCAGGACAACACCCGGACCCGATACCGTTGGCGATACGGCTGTGACCTCAGGCAAAGTGGCTACGTCGCTGGCCAGATACGGCCATTGGTCAATCGCGCGAATGCGCTGAGCACGGGCTTCCACGGTAGAGAGGACCACCTGCTGGAGAGGAACAGTAAGCTGAGGCCGGTTTGTTTCGTCAGGGGGACGGACCACCACATGAGGCTGGGTCCCCAGCGTGCGCGTTACCAGGTCAGCCTGAACACCTGTCAACACCCCCGTGATAAAGATGATCAGACTGACCCCCAGCGTCGTACCGCCAACAATCAACACGGTTTGCATACGCCCCTCACGAAGGAAGCGCACGGCAAGCGTACGTTCAAATTTCATCATACGGCACCGTCCGATAGGGGCTCAACGGTCACAAAGCGTGGACGGACGCGTGTACCAGGAGAGACCGTTCTATTCATGATCACCTGTTCGCCCACTTGCACCCCCTGGAGAATTTCGGCTTTGTTTCCGACTTTGAGTCCAACCGTCACCGGTTGGCTGACCGCTTTTCCGTCTTCTACCTTCAACACTGTTGTTCGTCCGTTGCTTACGCCCCGAAGAGCGTCAGACGGAACCACAATCGCTTGGTCTTTTTGCGCGGCACGAATTTCGACTGAAACCGTCATGTCCGCTCGTAAATGGGAAGGAGGCTCAGGCACGCGAAAGCGTGCTTCCACCGTACCCCGCGCAACATCGATACTCGGCGCCAGGTAATACAATTCAGCGGCGAACGGGAGGTTAGGGAAAGCGTCCGCTGAGGCGACCGCCGCGTCTCCGACGGCGAGATACGGCAGATTCTTCTCGTCGATGTGTGCGCTAATGCGTGTCTCGCCACTCGAAGCCAGCGTCAACAGCGTCCTGCCCGGCTGAACAATATCCCCAGGCTCAACCTCGCGGATGAGCACCGTGCCGGGAGCACTGGCGACAATAGAGGCCTGAGCAAGCTTGGCATGCGCGAGTTGGCGGGCAGCAACGGCTTCCGACAATTTCGCGGTTACCTCTCGCGTTTGCGCCCCCGTGGCGGTTTGGGCATCCATCTGTATGCGCGCAGCCTCGAATTGACTCCTGGCAATCTCATGCGCACGCTCGAGATCCTCGAACTTCGCCTGGCTCATGATCCCCTCAGTAAACAGATCACGCCCCCGGCGTAGCTCGCGCGTCGTCCAATCGAGTGTGGTTTGTGCCTGGGCGAAGGCTTTCTCGGCAGTAATACGGCTGACCTCAGTAACCGTCGATACCCGTGCACGCGCGTACCGTTCACTAGCCTCGGCTTGGCGAAGGGCAGCCACGAGTTCGTTGGATTCCAACCTCATGAGAATTTGCCCTGCCTCGACACGGTCGCCCTCGCGCACGAACACCTGCTCTACACGACCGGTAATGACCGAGCCTATCTCTACTCGTGCGGGGCTCATGATGCGACCCGACGCAAGGATCGTGTGCAACAAGGGCTGGGCACGTATCGGAACAACATCGACACGCACGCCCCGCGCACGCGACGCCCCGAGGGCAATGCAGCCCATGCCGAGCGCGATGATGCCAAAGATTAACCGTCGAGGTTGAGCGAATATCTTACGCATGAACCGTCTCCTTGTCTGTCTGCAAGCCTCGGACAGCCATATCGACTCGTTGCGCAATCGCTTTGTCGCTGAGCACGTCTTCCCCGAGATGCGCGAGGAGTGTGGGAGGAATCATTTTCTGCTCTTCGAGCGCGGTCACCATGATATTGGGAAAGGCGATGGCGCCGCCGAGAAACGTCAGCGCTTGCAGAACCGGCAGTTTCCGCAGGACACCGGCGCGCTGTCCCAACACCAGTAATTCCGCCAGGACCTTGACATGTAAGGGAAAGTTGACCCGAAAGAACTCTTGGGCCACGGCTTCCCCACTCAAAGCATCCGCTAAAAGGCGTCGGACCAAGAAGCGATTATCGCGGGCAAAGCGGCCCAGGACGTTCAAGGCTGCACGTAAGTTGTCTACCGGAGGCCGGTCTGCATGAGCCTGGAAGGTGAGAGAGGTCAACATTTCTTCGTATACTCCACGAAGAACGAGAGACAAGAAATGGTCTCGAGTCTTAAAGTGGTAGTGAAACATCCCAAGGTTAACCCCGGCCTGGTCCGTCAGCTGACGAATGGAGAACCCGCGACACCCGGTTTCCGGCAACAGCTCGCGGGCGGTGGCAATGAGGAGTTGATCGATATTGCGACTGGGACGAGACATGATTTATTTGTACGATTGTATAATTATACAGTCAAGTAGTTTGGCCCAGTGAAAGTGCATTGTATCTTGGCCGGCAGGATGTGCTATTTCTGCAGGTGGCGAGGAACGTCGTAGAGAACAGGAGACTACTATGGACATTCGCAAACTTGGGGTATTGGGCTTCGTGGACGGTTTTCGTGGGCCGCAGGTCGTAGAATTTGCACGCAAGGTAGAGCAGCTCGGCTATAGCGTATTGTGGGTACCAGACGTGATGGGTCGAGAAATCTTTTCCCTCTCGGCACAACTCTTGGGTCAGACAGAGCGACTGATCGTTGGTACCGGTGTCGCCATTATTTATGCGTATGAGCCCGTTGCGGTGGCGGCGGCAAGCAACACCCTGGGCGAATTTTTTGAAGATCGCTTCATCCTCGGTCTTGGTGTGAGCAACCACACATATAATGTGAAACGTGGTATTGGCTATCAGCAACCCGTCACGTTCATGCGTGAGTATCTGGAAAAGATGAAAGCTACCCCTTATGTTGCCCCACCCCCGCAGCACCACCCACCAATTGTCTTAGCTGGAATGATGCCCAAAATGCTTCAACTCTCGGCCACCGCGACCAAGGGGACGCTGACCTATTTAACCACCACCGAGCAGGTGGCCCGGGCCCGCGAAGCCCTTGGACCTCGCGCCTGGCTCTGTGCGGTGCAAGTTGTGATTCTTGAGGCAGATGCAGCCAAAGCCCGGAGTATCGCCCGGCGATACATAGCCACCTATCTGGCGATCGAACATTACCTGTATCGGTTGCGACGCCTGGGCTTTACAGACAGCGATTTTGCAAATGGGGGAAGTGATCGTTTAGTTGACGCGCTTATCGCATGGGGGAAAGAAGACACGATCCGGCAACGGATTGCCGATCAATTTACGGCTGGGGCGACCCACGTCAGCATTCTGCCGATCGATCCGAATGGTGGTCGCGCCCCGGATATGCGAGCCTTAGAGGCGCTGGCACCCCGCTAAGTCGCGTTCCCGTCGACACACGTGGCAACGCGTCTCCACGCCAATCCTCGTGGGAGTCTCACGCTTTCGGGGCAAAGAACGCAAAGGTCCGTGCTGCAAGGCTTGCACGTGCCGGGCCGCCAGTCGGCACGGCTGGGTCAACAAACGCCGAGTGGGCAGTAAAGCGCGCCCGGCCATCCTCTATCGAGTCGTAGCACTTGAGCAACATCACCTCACCGGGCTGCATGCGCGGGCAATAGAACCAGCGCTGTTCGGGATTGTAGACGACCGAGTAAATCTCACCGGCACGATGTTCGAATATCAGGTCAGTGGGAATGAAGTCCCTTTGATCCCTGGAGGTAGCATCACACACAGCGAGCGGCATATCCTCGGCAGGAACGTGATAGGCGTCGGTCTTTGCCAAGACGCGATGGATCAGGTATTAAACGACTGTAAATACATGCTCTGCGATCTGGAGAGAGGTTTATGTTACAACAGGTCAAGGCGGGTGTTCTGAGTGTCTCCTACAAAACGGTTGGGAACAACACTGGCACTCCAGTGATACTGTTACACGGGTTTCCCTACGACGTGCACGCGTATGACGAAGTGACGCCACTGCTCACCGCAGCAGGCTGTCACGTTATTACTCCCTATTTGCGCGGCTATGGTCCAACACGATTCTTGTCGGCTGACACACCCCGCTCTGGTCAACAAGCAGTCCTTGCCCATGATCTGCTGGCCCTGCTAGACGCGCTCGCTATCCCGAACGCAGTGCTGGCGGGGTACGACTGGGGTGGGCGGGCGGCGTGCATCGTCGCCGCCCTGTGGCCAGAACGTGTCCGAGGTCTAGTGTCAGTCAACGGGTATAACATTCAAAATATTGCCGCGTCGCATACACCGCAAGCGCCCGAGAACGAGTATCGTTTCTGGTATCAATACTATTTTCACAGCGAGCGCGGGCGGGCGGGCCTTACGCAGTATCGCCACGCCTTTTGCAAACTACTCTGGCGACTCTGGTCTCCAACGTGGAACTTCCAGGAGGCGACGTATGAACAGACGGCACCCTCTTTCGAGAATCCAGACTTCGTTGACGTGGTGATCCATTCCTATCGCCACCGCTACGCACTGGTTCCCGGCGATCCCGCCGTCGAAGATACCGAGGACCGCTTGCGCGCCCAACCCCAGATCACCGTACCGACTATCGTGCTTGACGGGGACAGCGATGGCGTCATACCGATCGGCGGCGCGACGCGGCATCAGCGCTTTTTCAGTGGCTCATATGAGCGGCGAGTCATCCCAGGAGTCGGCCATAACCTTCCACAGGAAGCGCCTCACGACTTTGCTGCGGCAGTCCTAGCGCTGTGTTGAGCGGTGGGGGAGCGAGAAGCAAACACGTGATTCAGATTCGCCTGCTCAGCCTGATACGATCTCAAGCGGCATTGGAGAAACCACGCGGGTAGCCGTTTCGGCTCCCAAAAACGTGGTGACCTCAGAGATACCCTCGTTTCAGTGTTCGATCAATTGCCTCATATCGTTGTCGTAGCATCATGACTCCCCATGTCGCGAGAAGAGTGGCACTCACCAGCACGACATAGCGACTCTGGGACGACACAAGCAGCGGGGAACCAGACACCACCCCATAGAAGACGTGCAAAAACACACGGTGAAGCACGAATGCGCCAAGGGCGAATCGTCCGAGGAGTTCTAACCACCGGACACATCCACCGAAGCTACTCCGACACACCCAGAACGCAACAAGAAACACCCAGGCAAACTTTCCTGGTGCGGTCAATGTTCTTGTTACCATCGCCAGGACAAGCCCGCTTGACTCCGTCGACCACAGATACAGGGCGCTCTGAGCAAGAGCAAGGCATCCGCAGAGACACCAGTGAGAGGCAGGGGAGACAAGCAACAACCTGCCCAAACCAATGCCGACCGCACCATAGAGGACAAATGGAAGCACCGGAAATCCACCAATACCTGTAGTCAAGAGTATCCCTAGTAGGTGCGAGTCGGTCTTGGAGACCAGCAGATATACACTGGCGACTGCAGTCATAAGGGAACCGACTGCGGTCACTACGAAGTAGAGCCAGAGCTGGGTTGAGGCAAAATGCAAAAGACGTGGTGCAAGACAGAGTAGAACTGCGGTGGGAAGGAGAATCGCCGAAATGCTGTACGGAGTGGCGAATGTTATGAGGCCGATCCACCAGAAGATATCCCAGGCATCAGTCAGAGCCCCGTGTGCGGTCAACTGCGCGAGCAGAAAAAAAATGTTCGAGACAAACATGACGACAAAAATCTGCCCGGCACGTTG
Source organism: Binatia bacterium (assembly GCA_050187625.1). Lineage (GTDB taxonomy): Bacteria > Desulfobacterota > Binatia > Bin18 > Bin18 > JBFWXH01. Next base: position 3,397 of record JBFWXH010000155.1, on the reverse strand, counting down.
CAAAAGTCGACGACCGCCACGTCGCGCGGTCGGGTCAGACGTGTAGAGAACCCCGACAGCGTAGCCACTGAGAACAATAAAGCACTGGGTCGCCCACCCATTGGGGAGCCAGCCATCAGACCACCAGAAGCTGTCTGCAGGAACCCCAGCCAGACTCAACGCGTGGGTATTCGTCATCAAGGCGACAAGAAAGCCGCGACATAAATCGATCTCACTAAGGCGCACCGTCGTTACCGACGGCGTTGCTGTCTCGCGCGAGTGGACGTCAACAGTCTCAGCTTTGACCTGCGCCTTCGTTCTCACACGCGTTTCGCTGGTCGTCCTTGGTGCGACGAACCACCGAAAGAAAACCTGACTCGCCGAAAACAAGGCCACGAACGGCAAGTACCAACCAGCAGACGTGCCAGTTCTCCTGTCCGTACTCACCGTGGAGTCCCACAGCATGTCGCCGTGTTTACTGTGTTCTAGACTCATCGTCATTCTCCCCTCACTCTTCAGAACGGACCGAGGGTCGCTGGCAGGTCGCGCCGCCAGCGCTCTGATTGTACGGCGAGTCCCAAACTTAACAAAATCCTGGGCCCATCAGCGCTAAGGATTTTTTCTGAGGGTTGTCAACGATGCTATGTTACCTGTCGTGACAACGGAGAAGTCAGAGTCCCACACTCTCTACGGGAAAAGCGTTTGAGTTAGCGGCGATCGTAGAGCGGATGTCCTCGTCGTCCCAAAGCAACCTTCGCCACATGATCGGCTTCGAGGTGGGCGATGAAGAGGTCGTCGAACTGAGGACCACCAAAGGCGCAATTCGTTGGTCCCTGCGTCTTCTTACCCTCAGGATCGTCGAGGAGCATTGATAGGGTTCCCTGTGGATCGAGGACCACCAGGCGGTTCATCATTGGCAAGGTAACAATCATGAAGCCCTCAGCGTCGAAGGCCATACCATCGGGCAGACCGCCCAAGTCCTCACCGAACACCTCGACTGGCCCATGCGTGCCGTCTTTGCGTAGGGGAATCCGGACGCAGTTGTGCGTGGTCGACTGCAACACATAGACCGCGGACTCCTGCGGATCGATCGCAGTGCCGTTCGCGAAATACAGGCCGGTCGTGACCACCTCACCGCGACCGTCGGGCCGCAGGCGCACCAACGCTCCCTTTGGCACCGGGGTCCGAATTTCCGCCATGACGTCCTCCATGCCAGAGAGCTGATGGTCTGTGGAATTAGAGACATACAGGTTACCCTCCGCATCGAACACCGGAAAGTTAGGAAGACACAAGCGGAGGTCGCCGGCGCGGTCAGCGAATATACTGACGTCACCGCCAGGTGTTACTTTGAGTACCGCCGCTTTACCGACATCGCACACGAAGAGGTTCCCTCGACGGTCCAACGCCATTCCCGCCGGACGGCCTCCAGTGCGTGCGAACTCAGTCACCTTCCCGTCAGGCGAGAGTTTTCGAATTACACCATCGGTCCCGCCGCCATAGACGTTCCCCTCGCGATCGACCGTAACACCCTCTGGGCCTTTGAAGCCTGTGGCGGCAACGGTAACCTGGTCAACACGTAATTGCTGATACGTCATGCTCATGCTCCTGATAAAGATTCTTTGGCACGTTCTCCCTTATCATTGTCGGACAGCGGAAAGAAGCAAGCCCTCCGATTGACACTCAGGCGGTACAGAGCTTACAAGCCAAGGATAATCTTCACGTAGTGCAAAGGAGGGGGCACATGATGGTGTATGAAATGCGGGTGTATACGCTGCAACCGGGAAAAGTTCCTGAATTTCAGGCCCTGATCGAGAAAGAAGCTTTGCCAGTGATCAGCAAATATTCAAAACTCGTGGGCTGGTGGTCGACGGAGATTGGTCCGCTCAACGAAGTCGTGCATATTTGGGCGTACGAGGATCTCGCCCATCGCACCAAAGCTCGCCAGGCGCAAGGAGAGGATCCCCAGCTACAGGCCTTTCGGCCCAAGGCCCAGGCGATGATCGTCAGCCAATACAACAAAATCCTCACGCCGGCGAGTTTCTCGCCGCTGCAATAGCTACCGGAGGCTGGGACCGTGGTCCTGGCCTATGACAGCGTGTCGGATCGCCAGGGTTGACGATCCGGTAGTACCATTTCGTCAAGATAGGGAAGGGAGAGGACTTTCATGCGAGAGATTCATTTTGACGGTCGTGTCGTGGTGGTTACCGGGGCTGGGAATGGCCTGGGACGCAGTCATGCTAAATTTTTTGCCTCGCGGGGCGCGAAGGTTGTCGTCAATGACCTGGGCGGGAGCGTCGCCGGGACCGGCGGCTCACGCGACGCAGCTGACGCGGTGGTCGCAGAGATTCGTACCGCCGGGGGTGAAGCAGTCGCGAACTACGATTCTGTTGCCCATGAGGAGGGCGGACGGAATATTATCCAGACAGCGCTCGACGCCTTCGGGACCATCGACATTCTCGTTAACAATGCGGGCAATGTCCGAGATAAAACGCTCGCCAAAATGGACCTCGGGGATTTTCGCGCGTTGATCGATGTGCACCTGATGGGGGCTGTCCATTGCACGAAGGCGGCATGGCCGACTATGCGAGAGAAGGGGTTTGGTCGCATCGTCATGACGAGCTCCGCAGCAGGGCTCTACGGCAATCACGGGCACACAAATTATGGTGCAGCGAAGATGGCGGTCATTGGGTTTATGAACGCGTTAAAAGAAGAAGGGCGCAAGTATAACATCACAGTTCATGCAATCGCCCCAATGGCGCTGACGAGAATGACTGCAGCTGTCACTTCACCAAGCGTTGCGCAACTGATCCAACCGGAGTTCGTCACTGCCGCGGTGGCGTGGTTGTGCGCGCCGGAGAATGAAGAGACGGGACACATCATTGAGGCGGGAGCTGGATACTACGCGAAAGTTGAGGTCCGAGAAGCACGTGGGGCGTTGTTTGGAACCGACAGCATTCCGACACCAGAACAGATTCGCGACCGCTACGACGAAATCTGTGACATGAGTCAATCCGCCCCGTATGTTAATGCCTCTGAGGTCCTTCGGAAGGTGTTTCGCCTCGTCACACCGAAGTCATAGTGCTCCATTCGCTCCCAGATAGAAGTGGTCCGTACCAGGGTGACGAAGCACGCTCGCGTGGCCACGGTACCGACGAGACTGCGTCGTCGTCGATATCTTGCCGGGCCCAGTCGAGCGCCCCGACTCACAAACGACGGCGTCACGTGGGCCTGGCCGTCGTTTCCCGGAACTACCTCCAGGGCCACGCCTCGTGTCGATACGTTCCTTGCGTAGTAACCGCACAGAGGGGGTGCAAGAGGTTGTGGCGGCTGCGGATTAGTGATAGGCAGCGAGCCCAGCATGGCAAACATTTCGCTACCACTGGGCATGAGTGAGGAAGACTGGAACGCCACACCGATT
>JBFWXH010000154.1:0-12153 GCA_050187625.1 Binatia bacterium | reverse complement strand
ACCAACTCCCACGTATCATGGCTATACTGCAGCCAACACTGCGATGACTGGTTTTTCTCGGAACCTCGCGGTTGAAGTGGGACAGTACAACATCACGGTGAATATCGTTTCTCCAGGATTGACGTTAACCGAAGAAGTGAAAGCGATGCTGACACCAGAGTCTCAGGCAAAGCACGAGAAACAGGTACCGCTACGTCGCAGTGGGACGGTTGAAGACACGGCTCATGCGGCACTTTTTTTTGCGTCTGAATTGGGGAGTTTCGTCACAGGACATTACTTGCCAGTCTGTGGGGGGCAAGTCTTAGAATAGTACAGGTGAAGATCCGTGGTGTGAATAAGAGTCGATTTTATATCTGATAATTATTCTTCTGTTTAATTTAATCTCTTCTCTAAATAAAGAGCAGAGTAGGAAATTTACGTGGACACGTGGCGGATTTCGGTTTATGGTCGCTTTTCATACAAATGAAGAATCGGAACCACACCAGAAGGAGAGAAATATATGTCGAATTCTGTCCTGGATCTTATTAATCAGCAAGTGAGCGGCAGCGAGGTGAAGCAGATGAGTAGGCAAATCGGAGCGGATGAAGAAAAAGTTAGTAATGCAGTTAATGCAGCGTTGCCGATTCTTCTTGGTGGGTTGGCTCGTAATTCGGAAAATCCTCAAGGTGCGGAATCACTATCTGCGGCATTGTCACGTGATCACGATGGTGGGATTTTGGATGATGTGCAGGGATTTCTTGGCCGTGGCAATATCAGCACCGGGCAGAGTATTCTTGACCACATCTTTGGAGGCAAGAGTGATGCTATGGCGTCTGTTCTTGGTCGTGTGAGTGGTCTGGATGCCAATTCTGCTGGGAATTTGCTCGCACTACTGGCACCGATTGTGATGGGAGCCTTAGGAAAATTCCAGCGACAGACTGGGGTTGATGCCGGAGGGCTGTCGAACGTCCTCAGTGAGGAACGTGCGCGGCTTGAACAGTCGACCTCGGGTTTAGGCGGACTCGCCCGGCTTCTCGATTTCGATGGCGATGGCCAAATCATTGATGATATTGGTAAAATCGTCAGCGTTTTGGGAAATATGTTTCGACGTTAAGTAAGGAAATAGGCAGAGACTACCTCCCGTGATCTTAAGCGAGGAAATATGCAACGTCACGCAATCGCCCTGTTCACTCCGACAATAAAAGACATGGTAGAAATCGCCAAGTTGGCGGATGAGGCTGGGTTTGATTCGGTTTGGAATGGAGAATTTTTCAATCGCAATGGATTGGTAACGCTTGCTGCCGTCGCTCAGGCGACAAAGCGCGTGAAAGTTGCTACTGGCATTGCCTATGCCTATATGCGCAATCCGGTACTAAATGCGACGGGCGCGATGGATATCGATGAATTGTCTGGTGGGCGGATGATTCTTGGCCTCGGCAGTGGTACAAGGTCCATGAATGAAGGATGGTATGGTCAGCCGTTTGAAACACGGTCTGCCGCAAAAATGAAGGAGTGTGTTGCACTCATAAGAAAAATCTGGGCCTCCCATAAAGGAATGGGGATGCGATTCGACGGAGAATTTTACCACATCAACATTCCCGCCTTTGTCCGCCCATACGCCATACGAGATAACATCCCGCTGTACCTAGCTGGGGTACAGAAGGGGATGTTACGAACTACAGGGGAAGTTGCCGATGGGCTGGTGGGACATCCACTGTACAGTCGGCGATATATCTCTGAGTTTATTAAACCGAATCTTGAGATTGGAGCGAGAAGAACTGGACGTACGCTGGAAAATATTGACGTTACCACGCTGTTGATCACCGCAATTAGTGATGATCGGCAACAAGCGATTCGGGATGCAAAGAACCAGATCGCCTTTTATGCTTCTGTAAAGTCTTATGAAGGGATTCTGAACTTGCATGGATGGGAGCAGCAGAAGCTCGCCATTTGGGAACACTTCAAAACTTTCAATTTGCGGAAGATGTCAGAAGCCGTTACCGATGACATGGTGGAAGAGATCGCTATTGCTGGCACACCGAAAGAATGTCGAGAGCAACTTCAGAAATGGGAAGGGTTAGTTGATTTGCCGATTCTGTACACGCCGACAGCCGGCGTAAAAGCTGACCGGATCATAGAAAACCACCGTCTCATTGTCGATACGTTTGCGAATTAGCAATATATTTTTCTTTTTTATTTTAAATATTTGTTGATGAATATTTATATTGAAGATTATTTATTTCCATGCATTTGTTCATTCTAACTTCCTTTCTGTTTTAATCGTTCTCGTTCTAGATCGAGTTCTGATTTAACCCCAATTTTGTGGAGCGCTTCGTTCGCTTCGTCTAAGGAAGTGCTGCGGGCAACCACTTGGGCTGGACGGGCAACAGCATGGAATACTGCTGTTGGGGACAAGTAAAAGGTAAGTATTGTCAATGGAGTAAGCTTAACTCGGCGTTCATCGTGACGAATGCTCGCTTCTCCCCACGCGCCACTTGCACAGCGTATTGGGATGGCACTCGCTTCTGTAGGGACTTTTTCAATGACTTTCTCAAGTTCTCTAACGACTTGAGGGGTAAGTGCCCAGGCCCCGAGAAGACCACCAGTCTTGGCGACGCGAGATAAAGCGAATTCAATTTCGTTGGTGGTCAATTCACCATCACTGCCATAACCAAATACTCCCCAGAGAGTGGGAAATCCGCGTTGCTCAAATTCAACAAACGCTGACAGCATAATCGCGTCAGCAAGTGGGCTGCGGAGGCCAGTCTCGCCTCCTTCCGCGAGTGAGTCGCCACCAACATCAATCCCAACAAGTAGATCGACATTCAAATTGGCAATTGCTGCGTCGAGACCGGCGATTGCTCCTTGAGTCCCCCCGTTAATGTCAATATGTAAGACTGGCCAGCCATAGAGGGCGGACATCTCGGTTTCGGTAAATCGTACCCCCGTTATGCTCTGTGTTGTGCCGTTAACCATCCAAGCATATTGATGGAGGGCCCTGATATTGTTGATCTCTGATATACGTCTGGGACCTGGGAGAGGGTCGTACACAAAACGTTCCCAGGGTAGTCCCCCGAGCGTGAAACGAAGTCCGCAGAATTCAAAGAAACGAGCCGCTGCTAGTGCCCCGACAATATCCCCACCTCCACCAACACCGATAACGAGTGCATGAGTGCTTTTGCGAATGATTGTTTCAAGAGATTCTACCGATGGGGTGCTCATTACTTTTTCGTTTCGCGTGAAACATTGGGAAGTAATACGTTAACTATTGAAAAATAAAAGTAATTGTTTCGTTGTTGCACTATTTTTAAGCAGGGATAGGTAAATAGAGGATCAATACAAAAATTCTTCTCAATCATGAATGTATACCAATGTTCCAAGTGGAGCGAGTTTGTCCAGTTCTTTGATGTCGGAATTCAACAACGAAATACATCCTAACGTCCAATTGATTCCTGCTCTGTTAAACGCTGCGCGATCACTTCCATGTATGCCTATTGCCCCTCCGATCCCAGGGCCCCCCCGTTTCGCATGGGGAATCTTTCCATTAGGAAGTTCTTGACGATATCGACGAAAGTCTTCTTCGCTTGGATAATCAATCAATAAGAATCTTCCCCATCGTGGATGTGGATCTTTATCGATGATGGCATAAAGGCCAGTCGGGGTCCGACGGTCTCCCTGGTACAATTTGCGCCCAGGTTTACTCCCAAAGACGACTGGGTAGGTCTTCATGAGAACACCGTGATGATACAATTGAAGAGTTTGGCAGGTCTTACTGACCACTATCAGCACCGGTTCATCCTTGCCCCACGGTAGCTCGATCTCCGAATCGGTCCGTTGCGGCATTTCTGCTGGCGGAGGAGAAACCTCAGGAGCGAATATAGGACGAGGAATTTGATGAGGAGCACAACTCATGCACAGCATGAGCATTACAAGAATCCTTTGTCCTGTCTGTGTCAGTTCCACTCCTTTCACCAGCATCATTATGAAAAAAAGGATAACCGGGTGCAACTGCGTCTCGGCCTTGCTCCGGTGCGGCGAAGACGGTTTAATACCACCAGAAGCCAGGTAGACGGGTGTTAAGAGAAGACGTTATCGGTATTTTTGATTCGGGGATTGGAGGGTTAACTGTTCTGCAGCAGATTGCTCAGCTGCTTCCCTGCGAGAAATTGGTGTATCTTGGGGATACAGCGAGATCTCCGTACGGAACCAAGTCTCCGGATGTCGTGCGTAGTTACTCGTGTGAGAATAGCGATTTTTTGCTTGAACGTGGACTGAAGATGCTTGTAGTGGCATGTAACACTGCCTCTGCCGTAGCTTTGGACGTTCTGCGTTCACGTTATCAGATTCCTGTAATTGGCGTCATTCAACCAGGGACCGTGACGGCTATCCGCCGCAGCATGAATCGACGGATTGGTGTAATTGGGACCGAAGCGACTATTGGAAGCGGGGCGTATACGCAGGCCCTTCGGATTCTGGATCCTGCTGTGGAAGTATATACTCGTGCATGTCCAATGTTTGTGCCCTTAGTTGAAGAGGGGTGGGTCGACAATGAGGTGGCTCGTGCCGCGGTTGCTCGCTATCTTAGCAGCCTGAGACATAGCGGAATTGATACGCTGATCCTGGGTTGTACCCATTACCCGTTGTTGAAAAAATGTATCGCTGAGTTTCTCGGACCACAGGTCTGCCTTGTCGATTCAGCAGAAGAGACCGCCAAAGTTGTCAAACAAACCCTGTTGGCAAATAGTATCGCACGGCGTCGCGGTAAAGGGAGTGCCAGTTTTTTTGTGACTGATATTCCGGATCGATTCGTAAAGGTTGGCGCGCGTTTCCTCGGGGAGCAAATTGAATCCGCAGTAAGGATTGAACGCTAAACCGCTACGCTTTGTCTTCCGATAGAGGTATAATTTTATTAAAGGTTTGTTCATTGTTAAGGGGACAGGTGGAAAACAATGCTAAGTGCATTTCTGCGTAAGTTTTTTGGTAACAAGAATGACCGAGAGTTGAGAAGACTCCGCCCGCTTGTACAAGAAATTAATAGCTTTGAATCTGAATTTACCGGGCTTAGTATTGAGGAGTTGCGTGCTAAGACCGATGAGTTTCGTACTCGTATTCGTGAGGCCACCAGTGCTGTGTGCCTACAGCTTAATGAGGTGCGAGAGCGTGCCGTGAACGCTGAAGACGAGGATGCCCGCGAATACGCAAAAGAGGAAGGTGAAAAACTCGAACAAGAGTTACGCCAAACGGAAGCTGAGGCGCTGCTCGAAATCCTTCCCCAGGCGTTTGCTGTGGTGCGCGAGACTTCACGGCGAGTGACGGGCATGCGTCATTTCGATAGTCAACTCTATGGTGGCATTGTCCTTCACTACGGCAAGATTGCTGAGATGAAAACTGGAGAAGGAAAAACCCTGGTTGCGACACTGCCGCTGTATTTGAATGCACTTCTTGGTCGTGGCGCACATCTCATTACGGTGAACGATTATCTGGCTCGCCGAGACGTGCAATGGATGGGACCTATTTATCACACGCTCGGCCTGTCGGTGGCCGCGATCGTGCATGATACGAGTTTCCTATTTGATCCAACGTATTTGGTAAAGGATTATCGGTATTTGAATCTGCGCCCGATTGATCGAAAAACTGCTTACCGAGCTGATATTACATATGGCACGAACAATGAATTTGGCTTTGATTATTTACGCGATAACATGAAGTTTAGCTTGGAGGATTATGTCCAGCATGAACTGCAATTTGCAATTGTCGATGAAGTCGATAACATCCTAATCGATGAAGCGCGGACACCGTTAATTATCTCTGGTCCAGCAGAGGAGTCGACGGAAAAGTATTATTCTCTCAACCGCGTAATTCCCCGTTTGCAAAAAGACATTGACTATACCATTGATGAAAAGCTCCGTACAGCAACGTTAACCGAAGACGGGATTGCTAAGGTGGAGCGGTTGCTGAGCGTGAAAAACCTCTATGATCCGGCAGAGATCAGCACATTGCATCATGTGAACCAAGCGCTTAAGGCCCACACCTTGTTTCGTCGTGATGTTGATTACGTCATCAAAGATGGGGAAGTGATTATTGTTGATGAGTTTACCGGGCGGCTGATGCCAGGACGCCGGTGGTCAGATGGGTTGCACCAAGCTGTCGAAGCAAAGGAAGGCGTTCGGATTCGGGAAGAAAACCAGACCCTGGCCACTATTACTATTCAGAATTACTTCCGCATGTATCATAAGCTTGCTGGTATGACAGGTACGGCAGATACGGAATCTGTCGAGTTCAAAAAAATCTATAACCTTGACGTGGTAGTCATTCCACCGAACAAGCCGTTGGCACGGATCGATCATGCGGACGTTGTTTATAAGACTGAACGAGAGAAATTTGACGCAGCGATTGAGGACATTGCTGAATGTTATGGACGTGGCCAACCTGTTTTGGTTGGTACAATCTCGGTCGAGAAATCGGAGACGCTCAGTAAACTTTTAAAGAAAAGAGGCATAAAGCACAGTGTTTTAAATGCAGTGAATCATGAGGCCGAAGCGAACATCATCGCGCAGGCTGGCCGGTTTGGGGCGGTCACGATAGCAACCAACATGGCGGGACGAGGAACCGATATCCTCCTTGGGGGAAATCCCGATTTCCTCGCTCGAGCAGAGATCGAAAAGCAGTGGCTGAATAACAAGATCAGTGCGGTGAATGCTGCAGCTATGCAAACAGCAAAAAGTTATGAAGAGAGTTTGGAAGAGTTACGAGCAGAATATAATGAGACGATTAGTCAAGCGCGCCAGAAGTATGAACCGGAATGGCTGCCATTTGAAAATGCACGCAATGGCGCACTGAAACGGATGACTGAGACCTATCGGCCCTACCTTCGATCCTCGTGGCAGAAAGCGAAAGTTGAATATGAGGAAATTGGGACTCAGGTTGGGATATTTAATCATGGGACAATCAATCAAGTGTTACTTGATCGGTATATGGAGGCGAAAGCCGCCTATGAGCACGCCCTAGGCGAATATGACAAAGTGATTGGTCCTGCTCTCAGTGAAGACCAAATGGAAGAGTTCGAGGTAGCCAGAAATGACTTTACGGAGGTCTTGGCTGTGGCAGGGGGTAACGAAACATCCCCTCAACTCATAACTGTACGGAATCGTTATGAACGGATTCTGAACGAATATAACCGGGCGATTCTTCGCCTTGCTGAAGTGCCCTTGAGTACTAATGGTGAGGTCTTAGGAGAGTACAAAGCTGCCAGCAACGCTTACGCGGAAGCCGTACGTGCATATGAAGAGGCTGAGCGGCAATATGAGGAGAAACACCGACCTTATGAAGAGGCTGTCGCAGCAGCAGAGAAAGCCTATGAGGAGCAGCGAAAAGAGCGCGTAAAAGTTGTTGAGGAGGTCCGAGAACAACTTGAGAAAGCTCCTGATGTGTACGAGCAGATGTATGACGAGATCGTAGAGAAATATAAGGTGGTTTGTATCGAGGAACGAGAAAAAGTCCTTGCTGCTGGCGGTCTGCATATTTTGGGGACTGAACGACATGAAGCGCGACGGATTGATAATCAACTGCGCGGGCGTGCTGGACGTCAAGGTGATCCTGGAACTTCTCGGTTTTACCTTTCTTTGGAAGATGACTTGTTACGAATTTTTGGGGCTGAGCGGATTCAGAAGGTCATGGATCGGTTAGGGATGGAAGAGGGAGAACCAATCGAGCATGGACTTGTGACCCGTGCAATTGAAAATGCACAAAAACGAGTGGAACAGCATAACTTTGATATTCGCAAACATCTGTTAGAGTACGACGACGTCATGAATAAGCAACGCGAAGTTATTTACCAGCAACGTCGTGGCTTCCTGGCTGGTGATAATCTCAAGGGGGAAATCTTTGAGATGGTAGACGGTCTTGTCGAACAAATTGCCGCTACCTATGTGAATGAGGAGTTACCGGCGGAAGAGTATGATTGGAAGAGTCTTGATGATGCACTCTTCCGGCAGTTTAATTTTCGACTTTCGCTTTCTGCGGATGAGCAACAAGACGTGACCAGAGAGACATTACCTGACTTGATTCGCGAGCGAGCAGTGCAGTCGTATGAGGAACGAGAACAAACGTTTACGGCCCCGGTCATGCGGTATCTGGAAAAGATGATTTTGTTGCAAACGATGGATGGGCTATGGAAAGATCATCTATTGTCAATGGATCATCTTAAAGAGGGCATAGGTTTACGTGGGTACGGACAGCGTAATCCGTTACAAGAATATCAAAAAGAAGCTTTCGCGATGTTCGAGGAACTCTCGCGTCGGATGCAAGAAGACGTTGTCGAGAAATTGTATACTGTACAGATCGCACGCCAAGAAGATGCGCAACGGATTGAACAACCCCGCCGGATGCCACAACGGCAGGTTTTGTCGAGTCATGGCGGAATGGCGGCACAAGCCACACCGGCTCGGCTACGTCGCGAAGCCCCAAAAGTGGGCCGCAATGATTTGTGTCCTTGCGGGAGTGGCAAGAAGTATAAGAAATGTCACGGTACTTGATCACTTCTGTACTCGGAACGCAAACAGGCTACTGACCAAGGAGGTTGGATGAAAGTAAAGGTGGTGCGGAATTCCATTATTGTCCCGGGGTTCTGTTTTGCTGGAGTTGCCTGTGGATTGAAACCTAGTGGAAAGAAAGACCTCGCACTGATTGTTTCTGATGTCCCGGCAACAGCAGTGGCAGCGTTCACGACTAACGCGCTGAAAGCGGCTCCAGTACTTGTTGGTCAGGAACAGATCAAACGAGGCAAAGTACAAGCGGTGGTAGTTAACAGCGGAAACGCCAACGCCTCCACGGCGCAAGTAGGAATCGATCTCGCCCATAAAACCTGCGCTCTTGTTGGACATATCTTAGGAATACCGGAAGCATTAGTTTTTCCATCATCAACGGGAAAGATTGGGGTTTTACCTTCATGGGAAAAAATGCGATCAGGGATTCAATCTGCGTGCACTCGGCTCAAACCACGTGGTTTCTGGGAGGCTTTGTCGGGAATCATGACAACCGATGCATTTCCCAAAGCGGCAGTTCGGTATATTTCTATTGATGGGAAGCCAGTGACTATTGCTGGGATGGCAAAAGGAGCCGGGATGATTAATCCCAATATGGCGACGATGCTTGCGTATGTGGTGACTGATGCGCGCATCAGTCACCAAGCGCTCCAACAGGTTATACATAACTGCCTGTCGGAGTCATTCAATGCGATCTCTGTAGATGGAGATACGAGTACCAACGATACCCTGCTTATCATGGCGAATGGGGTGGCGAAGAATCGAGAAGTGACTTCGCAAGGACGAGAATTCCGGAGTTTTCAGGCGACGGTCAGCGAGGTTCTTTGTGATCTTGCCCGGCTAATGGTTAAGGACGGAGAAGGTGCGACTCGCGTGGTAGATATCTACGTTCGTGGTGCGAAGACACCAGCAGATGCAGAAAAAGTTGCGCGCACCGTCGCGTATTCTCCACTTGTTAAGACCGCCTTCTTCGGGGGTGACCCGAACTGGGGACGAATTGCTTGTGCCGTGGGATATGCCGGGGTGCCGATCAAAGAGGAGAAACTCGAATTACGGATCGGGGATATTGTTATCGGTCATGAAGGGATCAGTACCGGGCAGGAGAACGAAAAGCGTGCAGCAGTCCTTATGCAGAAAGATGAATTTTCTGTGACGATCGATTTGCATCTCGGGAGAGGGAATGCGCACATAGTGACATCGGATTTGTCTCTTGGTTACGTCCGTTTCAATTCTGCATATTCGACATAAGGGTACAAATAGGACTGAGAGAGACGCAGGAATCCAACTCTTTTAGATTGATACGCCCTCTTTTTTCTTGTGGATGAGCCTTAACGCGAAACTTTCTCCTGTCGTTCAACAAAACCGCTTGAATTTTGAATGAGTCAGGATTTGTGTTATGTTCCCTTTGCTGTGGTTCAGGGGTCTTATATATCGCAGGTCGTTAGAAACAGGAAGTAGAAGCGCCGGTTAATGAGGTTCAGGCGCCTTAGAAGTTTCATGTAGGGGCGATTGTGTATGGGGTCATGACTCTAGCCTTTCAGCAGAATAGCGAGAACTAAAGAAAAGAACACGTAACAGGACCGTAGAAGACACCTGCGATCGGAGCTCGCGGACTAATAACCGGAGCACGTTGATTCTTTTTGTAGTTGAGTCAAGTTAATATAACATTGAGGTTAGTAGAGGAAAGGGTCCAGTATTTTGGGCCTCTTGTGCGGCCCCTGTGGTGAACCGAGAGTGGCGGAGCCTTACTCGTCGTTACGCCCAATGGCTTGCTGCGACCTATTGAACTACACTGAAAGGTACAATTTTTGTTGGAATGCACGTTTTCCCGTGGTATCTTTTGTCTATCTCAAAGACACAGACTAAACTTGTCTATAATCAAATTGTGATGAATAAGGTTAACGTGTTTCTGCTGACATCGCGTGCTGGTTTGTTGGTGTTGTTGGTTGACTTGTTACAGAGAAGTGTGGCTATTGTGGACGAGACCTCAATTGAGGAGCTATCGTGGTTTTAAGTAAGTAAACTAACGAGAATACGCTACCGCCAAAGTGTAGTGTTTGGCAATTTTTACGACTGGACCCTCCATGTACCTCGACTATTTCGGTTTTCGTGAAAAGCCTTTCAATGTAACCCCAGATCCACGGTTTTTTTATAATAACGCGGTGTATCAAGAGACGTACGCTGGTCTTCTATACGGGATTCGTGAACGAAAGGGGTTTGTTTCACTTATCGGTGAAGTTGGGACTGGGAAGACTACGCTGTTACGGAAGTTAATGGCAGAACTGCGCGAGCCAATCCATTTCGTCTATGTGTGTTATACGACGCTAACATTTGAGGAACTGCTCAGCTTCATCTGTGCCGATCTTGGTCTTCAAGTAGGAGAGAAAAGCCATCTCCAGAGAATCCAGATGCTGAATGAGTTTCTCGTTGATGTCGCGAAAGCGGGTGGTACAGGGGTACTATTGGTTGATGAGGCGCAGAACCTTGGTGATGAGGTGCTTGAGAACTTGCGCCTCTTGTCAAATTTAGAAACCGCGAGTGAGAAACTTCTGCAAATCGTTCTTGTCGGTCAGCCTGAGCTGGAGCGAAAGTTGGCACAACCAAAGTTACGCCAACTCAAACAGCGAATTGCAATTCAAGGAAAACTTGGGCGACTCAAAGAACGTGAAGTTGGCCCGTTTATTTTCAGTAGGCTGACGGCTGTCGGTTATGAATCTCAAGACCTTTTTGTCCCAGAAGCGATACGTCGCATAGCGATGTATTCTAAAGGAACACCTCGGCTTATTAACGTTATTTGTGATAATGCTTTGCTTGTTGCTTATAGCTTAAATCAGCAGACGGTTTCTCCCGAAATTATAGAAGAGGTCGCTCGAGATCTTCAATTGAAAGGGGATACTCGAGTACAACAACGGTTGGAAACAGAAGGAGAGGGGTTGCCTTGGCGTGAGACCTCAGGAGCAGATACGGGAGGGCAAGGGCTTACTCGTGCTGCATCTCGAATCGCCTCAAATTTTCCGGGAACCTCAATTTCTGCAGCACATCAGCAGTATCAGTTGCCCGTAGCGCCAGCGCAGCGCAGCATATTGCGGATCTTTGGGGGTGCGTTGTTTGCGCTTTTTCTTCTGGGGGTTGTAAGTGCCGCATTTGTTCCAGGGCAGTCGCTCTGGGGAGTTGTTCATAGAATCGAGTCGTTTCTGGGGCTAAAGAGCAGGGAGGATGGTATTAAAGGTCCTGCTCGGGTTGAAGAGAAAGACTCATTCGCAATAAAAAACAGCGTAACAACACAAACCAGAAGTGACACTCAACGCAGTGAAGAGAGTTCGTCTCTACAGGTGGTGACTTCCGGTGGTAATAGTGACGTGGGGGCTTCTGTTTCTTCTAGTTCCAGTGAGGCTACGTCGAAAGTACAGGAAAATAGTTGGCTTGGAGAAGTTCCACCGTTCGCGGCGGTCCCAACGAAAAAAAATGAAGAAACACCAGCGAGCAGAGAAGAATCTTCGGCGCGAAAAGCTCCGATTTCAGCAGGGGCTTACACCGCGGCTGATCTTTCCTCGCCTACCTCGAACGCGTGGAAAGATCAGCCGCTTACTATAGAACCGGGAATGACGGTTTTCGATCTCGTCCGTAAAAA
>JBFWXH010000153.1:0-12486 GCA_050187625.1 Binatia bacterium | reverse complement strand
ACAAGCCAACCTTTACTTTGATCACCTTCTGCGCTGTGTTCATCTCGTTGCCTCTTTCTGCCCTCACGGGCGTTTCGGACAACGAAGACTTTAACCTACTGTCAGATTAAATCGTAGCTTATACAGCCTATCCAACTTGCAACCTTTGACCTGGAAGAGTATCGCCGCCTCCGTGCTGAATTTACCACTGACGAGTGGCTCGATCTGATGGTGCGCAGCATGGGCTATGAACCAGGGGTGATGACACGACGCCTCAAGTTACTCTTTCTCACGCGACTCATCCCCCTGTGTGAGCGCAACTACAATCTTGTCGAGCTTGGTCCTCGTGGTACGGGCAAGAGCTACGCCGTGCAGGAGATCTCTCCGTACGCAGCGCTGCTTACTGGTCCAACGACCGTCGCGAATCTCTTCGGACAACAGCAAGGCCGGTACAAGGGAATGGTGCAGATTTGGGACGCGATTGGCTTCGACGAAGTCGCCGACCTGCAAAAGATGCCCAAAGAGGTCCTCACCATGATGAAGACCTACTGCGAATCCGGACAATTCCAGCGCGGTCAAGAAGCGATGGCAGGCTATGCGAGCATGGCCATGTTCGGCAACACGCAGCAGCCGGTTGATGTGATGGTACAGACCGGGCATCTCTTCGCGCCGCTCCCGGATGTCATCCGTGATGATATGGCCTTCATTGATCGGCTACATTTCTATCTCCCGGGGTGGGAAGTGCCGAAGATGCACAACGAACACTTCACCGATCACTACGGGTTTGTGGTTGATTATCTGGCCGAGGCACTGCGTGACCTGCGCAAACATAATTACACGGAGATTATTGACCATTATTTTTCACTGGGGGCACATCTCAATGCTCGTGATCGGAAGGCGGTTCGCCGTACCGTGTCAGGCCTGGTGAAGATCCTACATCCACACGGTCAGGTCACCCGCGAAGACCTGGAAGAGCTTCTGCAACTTGCGCTCGAAGGGCGACGCCGCGTCAAGGAACAACTCAAAAAGATGGGCTCCTTCGAGTATTATCAAACCTCGTTCAGCTATGTCGTTAACGAGTCAGGGGAAGAACTCTTTGTCGGCGTACCCGAGCAGGGCGGGCGTGACCTCATCTCCGCCGACCCACTGCCACCAGGAACTGTCTATACCGCTTCGGTGAGTGGAGATGGCACTGTGGGCCTGTATCGCATTGAGGTCAATCTCTCCACAGGGACAGGCAAACTCAAATCTGCCGGAGGTATTTCCGGTGACATGAAAGAATCCATCGGTCGGTCATTCAGCTATCTGCTTGCCAACAAGACCGCTTTCGGTGTCGCGCGAGAAATCGACACGTCTGATTTTCACGTCGAGGTTATTGATCTACTCGGCAACAGAGTAGAAGCCGAAGTCGGAGTCGCCTTCTTCGTGGCGGCCTATTCCATTCTCCGCAAGGCTGCTCCACAACCGGCGCTGCTGATTCTTGGCGACCTCAGTATTCAAGGGAACATCAAACCTGTCCGTTCACTTGTTGAGCCGCTACAAGTCGCGATGGATAACGGCGCCAAGCGCACGCTCATTCCGATTGAGAACAAACGTCAATTCCTGGAGGTCAATCCGGATGTCCTTGAGAGAGTCGATCCGATTTTCTTTGGTGATCTCCGCCAAGCTGCGTTCAAGGCGTTGGGGTTGAATTAGGTCCTCTGTGCGCTGGAGGTGGTTGTCAATGGATCATGAGAAACGAATTGTCTTCGTGCTCGGAGCCGGTGCTTCGGTACATGCAGGTATTCCGGTCCTTCAGAATTTCTTGTTACGAACTTTTACAATCTTAGAAACAGAAACCTTAGCTCCCGGGACAACTGGACTGGGTGGACATCCATCTGATTTCAGCGATTTTCGTAATGTTCTGGACTGCTGGATGAAATGGAGCCGCAAAACCTGGAACATCGAAGACTTTTTTCAATACGTGGATGACCAAGATACTAAAGAAATGAAAAAGCTTCGAGTGGAACTTATCTGGACGATGTTTCGCACCATGCAGCTCAGCGAAGAGCAATTTCGTCACAGAAAGATCGGCGCATTTGGGTACAGTTATCACACCATCGAGATCTACGAAAAGTTTGCTGCACAGATTAAGCAAATGATCCAGGACAATATTCAGGTACAAATCGTCACGTTGAATCAAGATATTCTTCTCGATCAAGCTCTTATGCGGATCGATATCCGTCCTGAGTATCATCTTGAGAAGGTTCACCCTAGCAACGACCCTATCGGAACGATTCCTATTAACTTCCTCAAGATTCATGGCTCAGTGAATTGGCGAGTGTACGTTAACAACCCACCGACAACAGACACAGTAGAAGTGCATTGGGATGCAGGTCCCGGCAACTGGCACACAGGGAAACCCCAAGAGCGACACGAGAAAACGTACCTTCTGGTTCCACCCTCGAATAAAGGTCGGGAGGCGCCACCGCTAAAGCCGATCCGAGCCAAAGCAGAAAAGGCAATTCAAGAAGCGAGTGACCTCGTTTTCCTCGGTATTGGATTTCCTCCCAGCGATGACGTGCTAGCGCGCGAGTTCAGTAAATGGGCAAGTGAGGGTCCAAGGAAGACTCTTCACGTATGGAATCCTGATCGCAAAGTCGAAGATACCTACAAAAAGTTTTTCACGAAGAATGTTGAATTCCCTCCGCACCCAGGAAAGCCTCAAGGCACCCTGGAATATTTTGTCCTGGAAGAAAAGTACAAAGACCTGCGGTGAGGGAGCTACGCAAGAAAAAGATATCTTCCTTATGCTGTTTCGTATTGAACACGCGGCCCTTTTTTGACAGTTTTAGTGCAGTCTGTACAAGATTTTTCGATTAAACGTCTCTTTTGCTTAAAAATCGGGACCTTACGAAGATTCATAGTTGCATTTTTGTGCATTTTAGCGTGATTTAAGGCTCACTTTTGTGCACTTTTCGGCCCTGTAATCTCTTGTTCCCTCGCCATCTCTTAGGCGATTCCGCTAGAGTCTTGGCAATTGCTGACACCGCCACGGTAGTCGGTCGCTGTACTGTCTTCTCAGAAAACCCATCCAGGAAAATTCTCAGCCTTTCTCGTTACTGGATTGTCTTCTTACTAACCCACACGACTGGGAACCTCGCACCCTCCCGTGTCGCACCTACAGCATCACACATCGAACAGATCCAGAATCGGGTAGGGAAAATATTGACATCCGGTGGATCGAGACAAACGACACCACCACAGGCTGGGCAGGGCCAAGAAGGAAGAAACTGTTGGTGTTCCTGGATGGATTTCTCTTCTGCCCTTATCGATAACTCAGGCGCGCCGAACAGCTCAAAAACCTTCCGTGCAAGTTCTGTCATGCTGCCTCCCTTAAACGAATTGAAACCATAAAAAAGTTGTTTCTGCTCGTTCCCTGAAAAACAAGCGTTGACGTGATGACAACCCGCGCCAATCCTGAAGTGTCAACACTTTGTTGACGATCCCTTGTCAACAAATCAAATATGGTGACAACTCGCGCCAGTCCTGGCGTGTCAACGTGTCAACGGCTTGTTTGCAGGAACAGACAAGCGGAAGGATTTTTTCACTCCTCATTGTCTGATTTTTTCCTCTTCCTCAGACGGTTCGTCGTAACGTGCGGAGAGGTCATTTAACGCTTCTTCGGTCAGGTGATACCGTCGTCCGCGCTCCTGATCTTGCAGGGAGTTTGGCTCGTCTCGTGTTGATTTTGAGTAGAAGCCCAAGGGATTGAGAAGATTGGCCAGCGCTTTGGTGCTCAGCTTCTCCCAGTGCAGTTTTTCCTTGAGAAGACTTGCCAGTTCAGTTGGGGGAAAAGTAACAGCTTTGTCACTTTTAAGCAGTCCATTATTGCGCTTCTGCAAGAGAATCGCTTGTAACGCGCGGACGACCTGGACCGTCGCGGAGTCTTCTGCCGCTCCGTCTCGCACCTGACAGAGATCAACAGCTAAGCTCGTCAGTTCTTTGGTCAGGGTCTTCTGTCCGTCGTCCCGTTCCACGTCAGCAACCGCTGTAATCGACACCAAGGGCTCTAACAGATCACGGGCTCTATCATCCAGGACGTCAAGATCTTGAAAAAATTTGTCCGCTTGTTCATAGACCGCGGCAAGATCAGGAGCATGCGTAAGCGCCCAGATATAACAACGATCTCGTAACAGTTGGGCTTCGTCCGCGAGCCGAAAAGGCGAGAAGCGCTCTGTCTTCTCGCGGGCCAGCTTCCGCTGCATCACGATAATGAAGCTGCGGTCTTCTAGTGTGTCAGCCGTTTTGTTAATCCCTGCGATCGCGCGGGGACAGAAGGTCTCGAAGTTGACGCCACGATAATTACCGTTAGCGTCTTTTTCTTGTCGCTGGACTGTCCCATTCTGCTCGAATCCACTGTTCAGGACAGAAAGGAGCCCCGCATAGGTGTCCTTATGTGTCCGTCCTAAAGCCTCCACTTCATCCAAAAGCAACGTGCCCCCGTTGCGGCTTGGATCACGGAAAAGCTGAGCCTCCGTAGGATGAACGGTCTTTGGCGATGCATTAAATGCCACCAGGCTAAGGATATCAAGCACGCGAGATTTTCCACACCGTTTGTTAGGAGAACGCAGAGCCAAGTAGGGAAACACGCGAAAGATACGATAGCAGTACGTGCCCAACGTCCAGGTAGCCAAAAGAAGTGAGACACGGTTGTCGCGAAAGACCGTAAAACGCGCGAAGAACTGCCGGAGATCATTCAATAAAGATGCACCGGAAATGTACCCCTGCTGCCCACTTAGAAACCTTAGTATCGCTTCTTTGCTGATCTGACACTGGTCAAACCCGCCATCTTTCACGGCCAGACTGTCTGGAACTTGATCGAGAGTGAGCAGTTCGCGGTCAGAGTTTAATAACAGTTTGTTCTCTCCAGCAAGAACTCCATACCAAAGCTTACCGTCTACATAATCTTGACTGAGGCGGAGGGGACGGGTCTGGCCCATCTGCTCCAGCAGTTCTCGTGCCCCCTGAGCCACTGGCGGCTCAACCATACGGGCTAGATCGGCTTTTACAACCTTGCCTGAGATTTTGAGCTTATTGCTGATCTCTTTGACAACAAGATCGAAAGCCGCAGGATCTTCACTTTGAAGACGGAGGAGAGCAGGTCTTAGGACGTGGTAGTGTTCAAGACGCTCATTTGGTGCGAGATTTTCGTTCAAGTTTTCAAGATAGCTGAGCGGGTCGATTGCATAAGGGTCTGTCTCATAAGCTGTAACGTTTATCATCCACCTACCTCCAACTCTCTCCTAAACGTGATTCAAAGACTGCCTGCTTGAACAAAGCCTCTGAATACTCACGTTCAGTGCGTGCGACTAACTCAGGAAATTCTTCTGCCAGATCAGGATGTCTGTGAAACAGCGAGAGCAGTTCCGCTGCCTCATTAGCTGCGCGGATCGCGCCATGATTTTGCTGGCAGAGCGCTTTGTCGTCCTGGTCTTTCCGCCTCTTAAGAATCGTCCGTGCTTGCTCTTCAGCCTGTCGTCTCCGGATCTGGACCGCGAAGTGTGCGCGTTCACGTCGGCTTGTGCGCGTATTGTCTGCGGTCTTTGTGATCCACTGTTCCCCGACTGCAAGAGCGAAGTCTTTAATGCCCCCACCTCGGCCACAGGGAAAGCAATACCAAACCCCTTTTTCCAGGTCCGCGGAAAATGACGGGCGACGATCCTTATGGAAGGGACAGAGTCCACTTGCCTTGTGCCCGTGAACGGTAAGTCGTTGGACATGGCGTTCCAGCAAGTCGCTGAAGCGCTGTTGGAGCAACCCGTGGGTTGCTGAGAGCGAAAATCCGTTGTGATGCTTCAAGGCAAACCGTGTTGCTGCTCAGGGCAGTCTCTAGGGTTAACCCGCAGACGCTTGCGGGTGTCATGATGAAAAAAAGACAGAATAGATTGTGCTAAGCTGCGGTATTGGTTTGCAATTTAGATTCTGCCCATGCAATCAGATCTTTTTTACGGTACCGGATAGCCCGTGCGGACACCCGGACAAACGCAGGGCCTCCACCACGCTGACGCCAGGACTGGAGGGCGCGGGGGCTAAAACCCAAGAAAGCTGCTGCCTGGTTTTCAAGCAACAACGCATCCGGGTCTGCTGAAATTACCCCAACCGTTGCGGACTGTTGTTTCGTCGCATTCTTCACCATTAACACCTCACTGAAATACACAACTTACGGTAACTTTAGCAAAGGTGATGGGAGGAGAGTAGAAAAATTATTACTTCAAAAACTTTTGGAGTAATGCTGAATTCCGTCGAGCGACAAAGACAAGCGGAGCTGTCTCGTCTTCTGTAGGTAGGAGTTGAAGGTCAAAGTCAAGGGGAATGGGACAGTCTTGTGGTAAGCACCACGTCGTCAGGGGATCGAGTATCGGTCTTTTCGCTTTTCTGCCACGTTCGCCGACAATCCTCATGGCAAATTCCCGAAAATAATGGGCGGTTCCTAAGCAGTACAGAATGTTTTGCGGAGATAATCCTCGCTGGATAAACGAAAGACAGGAGTCTTCATCTTCCGTCTGATCTACAGTAAGGTATGCAGCCCAGAGATGCACGGCCGGTTGAAATTCTCCCCACGCCTTTAAGATAGTTGTTCGGCTCTGCGGACCACCAACACCCTTTAGATTACACGTCTTTCTCAACCAACCCGCTACTTCTTGAGCGGCGGCGTCAACATTAACTGGTTCATCTTGGAGATACATCTGAAAAATTCGTAGGAGGACCCGCGCCGCTAAATACCCTCGCCAGCCTGCTTCCTCAATTTGTTTATCAAGCGCGGTTACTCCTGGCGCCCGTTCAAGTGCCTCAAGGCCCCCATAGGAGGCAATCAACTCGCCTGCCCGTAGATGGAAATCTATCTCTGCATCGAGATCACCGATTTCTGCCACTATCGCTGCGGTTTCCCTGATAGCACCTGAGAGATGTGTCACAGCTAGTTCATCCTGTTTCTCCGGATCTTGTGGATACACCATGACAGCAAGGACATGCATTCGACTTCGCCAGGTCAGATTTCCTTTGCCATCAGTAATCTCAAGTACGGGACAACCTGGCTCGACTTTCTCTGAAGCGAACGCTGACCCAGACGAGGTCGACGTGAAGATGTTTTCGAGAGGGAGATTATTGTCGCGAGAAACTCTCTTCTTCAATTCCTGTGCTCCTACTCAGGTTTACTCCTACGGAAAAGAGAGAGGACCAGAGCAGGTAGGAGCATGCTGCCTCTTCGCTGGCCAAGGCTAGGCCCTCTCGACAAACGCTACTTTACCGTGCTGACTCCTACTCGTCATCAGTAGGAGTGGGTAAAGTCGTGGTAATCCCTATCGGGAAGGTTGCTCCTGCAATCGCTGTGATCTCCTGTCCATGCTCCGCCAGTGCTTTCCTTGCCGGATCATCTCCAAGCCGCGCATAGATTTGCGTTGTACTGGCATTGGTGTGCCCTAACACTCGACCAATGAGCGGCAAGCTGTTACCTGCCTGTGCTAACCAACTCCCTACCGTGCGTCGAAGATCGTGCAACCTTACCTCTTCGACGCCTGCCGCTTTGCGGACCCGTCTCCACGGCTTCTCAATGTTCACCAAGTGCTGACCCAGCACCTTCGTACTTGGCAAGAGATAGGGGTTCCCTTCTTCTTTTGGCATCATCTCCAACAACGCTATCGCGGGTGGAGAGAGGGGGACGTAATGTACGCGCCCCGCCTTCGTTTCAGGCAAGCGGAGTTCACATCTCGTGAAATCAATATCGACCCATCGCGTTTTGAGTAGCTCCGTCTTCCGTACCCCCGTGAGAAGATACAGCCAGATCGCTGCACGAACATAAAGGTTGGGTTCTTGTGCAATAGCCGCTGTGACGCGTGGAAGTTCTTCATGAGTCAGCCATCGATCGCGTTTGTGTTCGCGGAACTTGTCGATACCTCGGGCAGGGTTGGCCGCATTCTCAGGCACGAACCCCCATCGACGTGCTAGCTCGAACATCTTGGAGAGAAGGGCAACGGTTCGGTTCGCCTCATAGGGAGCATCCTGGCCAATCTTCGAGTGTAGCGCCGCCACATCTGCCCGTGTGATAGTGTCCACTTTCCGATTGCCCCACGCCGGGATGATGCGTTGCTCAATCCGTCGTCGATCATCACGGGCAGAGCGTTTCAGGACCGCATGACGCTCAAGGTAGGCGGTACACAGGTCACGAACCGTTTCCCCCTGGCGTTCCTTTTTGCGCTGTTCTAAGGGATCTCTCCCTTGAGCAACCTCGCCACTGCGCTGTTTTGCTAACGTGCGAGCCTGATCAATGGTCAGCGGGCCGTATTGCCCGATCTTTAGCAGGTGCTTGCGCCCGCCCAGGCGATAACTGAAAACAAATACTTTGCGGCCAGATGGAGAAATACGCACACCGAAACCCGGTAGTGTGCTATCCCAAACGGTAAACCTCCCTTCAGCTGCATCGTGACAGGTAAGAGAGTCCACCACCGTTTTGGTCAGCTTCTTAATCATGAAAGCCCCCTGAAATATTCACAGATTGTATACTTTTGGTCACCACATGGTCACCACAGTATAGCGTAAACCACAGGGCCTTTGTAGTAGACGGTGCGTCAAGAAATAAGATTTTACGGGGATTTACGATAGGTAAGAGTAAACGGTGGGAGTAAGGCTTAGTGATTCGTAATCAGCAGGTCATCGGTTCAAGTCCGATGGGTGGCTTCACGGTAACCCTCTGAAAATTCAGAGGGTTTTTCGTTTTCAGCCTGCACTACCGACTGAGCCAGTGATGCTGCGGGTCCGTATAGGGTCCGTCCGGGTCCGGGCGAAATAGTGGTCGGAGAAGGAATCTCATCTAACTTGTCGACAGCCGCTCTGTTTCCTCCTGGAACCAAATGGCCGTAGATATCCACTGTCACTTGTATGGAATGATGTCCCATTTGCTCTTTCACGTAGACCAAAGATTCTCCTTGCTGGATGAGCAACGAAGCGAAGGTGTGTCGTAGATCTTGCATACGAATATGGCGAAACTCTGCCTTCGCTAGCAACTTTAGCCAAATACGATGTCGGAAGTTATCAGGGTCGATCATAGTGCCTTCTGTCCCAACAAAGACCCACGATGGAACATCCCGCCATCCTTTCTTGAGCGTTTCCTTTTTACGCTCTACATGGAGGGCTTTGAGAGTTTCCGTCAGTTGACGGCTCATGTCGACCCGTCGGCCTTTTCCACTCTTCGGAGTGTGCACTCTACGGTCAAGGGGGGAAAAGGTACGTCGCACTTCAATGAATCGGTTGTGAAAGTCGATGTCGCCCCATTGCAACGCGACGGCTTCCCCTAAGCGGAGCCCGGTCCGTACAAGTAACAGAATGAACGGATAGTGGGCAGGAAAATGCTGTTGACAGGCCCCCAACAGGAAAGCCGCCTCTTCCCTCGTAAGAAAACTGATCTTTTCCCGTTGTTCCCCTCGTTCTGTTCTGATGTTGCGAAGCAGCCCTTGGCAAGGGTTCCGGTCGATATGCCCGTCTTCAATCATATGATTGAAAAATTCCCGCAAGGGAGCGAGGTAGCCCCTGATCGTGTTCCGGGCCATGCCTCCATTCAACTTCTCGTAGATGAACCGTTTGAGTTGTTCCCTGGTGATCTCTCGAATGTCCGTCTCTCCTAATAGCGGCAAGAGATGTGCACGGTATGCCAGTTCATAGCTGGTAGAAGTGGCAATCTTCGTGTGAGTCTTCACGTAGGTTTCTAACCAGGACTTGTAATATGTTTTGAACGGTTTCGCTTCCGGTTGTTCCTTCTCGATACCGAAGTCTCCTTCAGCTAATCGTTCACGAAGCGTACGTGCAAAACGAACGGCCGTTTCCTTGTCAGGAAACGCTTTCTTCTTACGTTTCTTGTTGTGGTCGATAATAACGTACCACCCTGGGCGGTCAGTGCGTTGTCGGACTCGTACAGCCATATACAGATCTCCTTTTGTTTGAGTTGAACAAGAATGGCTCCCGTTGTTTACAAAGTGCTATGGGGGTGAACGCTGTCGAATCAAACGCTGAGGGATGAGGTTTGTCATTCTTCAGGGCCTCCTAAGAGAGTGTTGTGGCTCACGTCAGGTCAGTCTCACGCTCCCTGTTTCTTATGCCTTAGGATGCCCCTTTGCCAGTTGAGTGAAGTGGAACATGAGGAATCCTCTTTCTCTCCTTAGGCTTTTCTGTGCTCAGCATCATCTTGGAGAGGGCTCTGACTTGATGGGGTCGTAAGGCTAGTTGATACATCGATCATTCTTCCCTTACGCCGTCGCCGTCGCCACTCTTGTTACGGATCGCCGCCTCATCTCCTCGCAGTCTCTGCAGCTCTCTTGCCAGAGTGTCTCCGGCCAGAACGGCCATCGCCAAAAACGGGTCGGATTACTTGCGCCACAGAGCGCCGTGCCGGTCTGTCTGACAAGATGAATCGTGCGATGGGGTTGTTGCTCTTGATGGGAGGACCGGAGTATGGAGAGCGCTGTCCCCGTCACATGCTTACAGACGACTCCTCGATAGAGCGCATCTTTGCAGGAACAGGTCGCCAGGGACAGCGTGAGGGTGACGCCGTACTCATGGCCGTCGCCATTCTTCACCAGCGCTCGAACCTCGGTAGCTGTGCGCCTCGTGAGGGTAATCGTCATGCTGCCCTCAACAAGCTCGTTGACAGCCTTTTGGAGACAATCAGTAGAAACGTTCTGTAACACAGTGAGTACAAAGAGATTTGGTAGTGTCATTGCCGGATATCCTCCGGCACGTTAGGGATTCAGTAACGGCGGTCAGTACGTGCTTTGCTGATTGCCGCTAGGTCAGTCATGGTGCTCGCAACACCGTGGCTGGCCGCTTTCAGCCTACAATTACTTCTTCTTTTCGCTTTTCCGTTCCCTCTCCTTTCTCCTGGCCTCCAACAGTAGCTCTCCTGCTTCGATCATCAGCGCGGTAGCTGAGGAGTTTTCTTCCAAGGCCAGACGTTGAATGTCTCGCCATAGCGACTTGGGCCACACCATCGTGACTTTGTGCCCTTCGTCGTTGTCATATCCTGTCCATGTTTTGGGGCGTCCGCTCATATTTTATTTATACTTTATTATGTAAATACAGTCAATAGATGGACGGCACTTTCTCTCCCTTAAAGAGGGCCATCGGCACAGTCCCGGGAATAGTGCTCAATGTGGGACAGAAGACTCCGTGTCATGGGGCGTGGTTCAATCACACTTGCACCCTTCGCACGTTCGGAAGCGGGGCTTATTGATGCAACGGGTCGAGCAGCCGCGGCGTGGCTAGGAGACATCGCGCTTGCGGTTCTCCAGCGATCCCGGATCGTGCGGACTGCCTCACGAGACCTGCATACACAGCGAAGAGCGCATCTTGCTATTTTTATGGGAGGTGCGATGGAGAAAGCGAAACGCGACTACGTCCCCGTTGTCTTTGATTTCGAGAATTCCCCCAATCGCACGACGGTGGAGACGGCCGGTATTTTAGCGCACATGGCCCGATTTGTGATTGCGGATCTGACAGATGCGTATTCTGGTGAAAGTGATCAGTGATTCTGGGGAACGTGATCACGTTCCCCGACAGCGAACGCTGGAGAGTGAAACTTTACTCTGCGTGATCATGTTGAGTCAAGGTTGAGGTTGTTTTTCGCATGGACTCTCCTTTCAAGTGAATTTTGTGGGCGTTGTGTAAGAGACGATCCAGAATGGCATCAGCCATCGTGGGATCGCCCAGATACGTATGCCAATGGTCTAAAGGCAGTTGACTGGTAATGAGAGTGGAATGCACGCCGTGGCGGTCATCCATGAGTTCGAGCAAGTCCTTCCGTTCTGCCAGAGCTAACGTGTCCAAGCCCCAATCATCGAGGATGAGCAAGTCCGTTTTGGCCCAGAGTTGCAACAAGCGTAAATAACTCCCATCCCCGTGAGCGATACGCAGTTGTTCAAAGAGCCGGGGTAAGCGCAGGTAGCGGACCGAGAAGCCCAAGCGACAGGCCAATTGGCCAAAGGCACAGGACAGCCACGTTTTTCCCGTGCCTGTAGCGCCGAGGAAGCAGAGGTTTTGGTGCGCACGGATCCAGTCTCCTGTCAGGAGAGGGGTGATCTGGGCGCGTTTGAGGCCACGAGGGTGACGATAATCAATGTCTTCCACACACGCGTTCACTTTGAGTTTGGCGACGTGTAAGAGCCGGGTGAGGCGGCGATTATCCCGAGACAGCAGTTCCCGATCCACTAGTAAGCCCAAGCGTTCCTCAAAGGAGAGGGCTTGTAAGTCGGGCTGCTGGAGTTGCTGTTCCAGGGCTTCGGCCATGCCAAAGAGTTTGAGCGTGTGTAAGGTATGTAAAGTGGGATGAGACAACATAAAGCGTTCCTTTCTGCACGTTAGGAATTGGTACGAAATAACCTCGACAACTGAAGAGTAAGACTATAGGCTAGCATCATGACAGACGAGAACCGGTTGCTCCAGAAGTATGAGAGGGTCTGGCCACATCTCAATGAGCGGCAG
>JBFWXH010000152.1:0-12530 GCA_050187625.1 Binatia bacterium | reverse complement strand
CCCACTAGAGCGGCTGTAACCACTCTGCAGCACAGGCCATTTCTCTATAAACGAAAGAGTGCTGCGGTATTCTGTTGAGTAGCAGACGCGACCTCAGCGAGGGCTATCCCTTTTGCCTCAGCAAGCGTTTCCGCGACATGTACGACATACGCTGGCTCGTTACGTTTCCCGCGATGGGGAACTGGAGCGAGAAGGGGACAATCGGTTTCGATTAACAGCCTGTCCAGCGAAATTGCACGAGCGACAGCGCGCAAGTCGTGTGCACTTTTGAAGGAGATGATCCCGCTGAACGAAATGTACAATCCTAGGTCAAGGAGCATATTTGCCTCATCCAGAGTGCCGGTGAAACAGTGCATAACTCCTTGGACTTGCTCTTTTCCTTCCTCACGGAGGATGGCTGCAGCTTCAGGATACGCATCACGGACATGTATCGATAACGGGAGGTTCAACTCCCGTGCCAAGCGGATAAACTGACGAAAATGGGTGCGTTGCGCATCGCGTGGTGAATTGTCGTAATAAAAATCGAGCCCGGTTTCCCCAAGGCCTACGACTTTTGGCTGTTGGACGAGCTTCTGCAGTTGACTGTACGTATCATCCGTAATCGTTTGTGCATCATGAGGATGCACGCCCACGATTGCAAAAACATCGGGCTGTTCTTGCGCCAAGGCAATAGCCTTTTCGTTGTGAACAAAATCACCATTCGCCCCGATGACAATGAAGCGCGAGACCCCAGCAGCGCGAGCACGGGCAAGCATCGCCCCGCGGTCCTCATCAAACTTGAGGTCGGTGAGGTGGCAATGTGAATCCGCGAATGTCATTGGAGTCGTGGGAATAACACGTGTGCTTTCTGTACTGTGTGTCCTGGAGAAAAGGCTTTGCCCCAGGGGAGATCATACGCTGTCTGTTGTTCTTGCGGGATATTCAACATGGTGAAAATTTTGTCGGCTGTCTCTGGCAAAAAAGGAATGAGTAGCTGAGCGGCGACGCGTAACGCTTCGAGCAGATTATGCAATACTGCTCCCACTCGTAGCATCTGGCCCGCATCTTTGGCTAATGTGAACGGCGCAGTCTCAGTAATGTATTTGTTTGCTTGATCAGTGGCTCGAAAGATCGCTTCCAGTGCACGATTCAGCGCGAGGTTCGCAACATGCGTTTCGACTTCTTTGGCCGCGTGTGCAAAGGCACCAGCAAGCTGCTGGTCGATTGCTGGTATCGGGTTACTCAACGGTTGGACGACTCCCTTGAAGTAGCGATCTTGCATTGAGACGGAGCGACTCACCAGATTCCCTAAGTTGTTGGCGAGATCCCCATTGTAACGTCCTGTGAGATTTTCGTGACGGAAGTCGGCATCCTGGCCAAAGACACTTTCGCGTAACAAGAAGTAGCGAAAGGCATCCAGCCCAATTTTCTCCTTCATTTCCAGCGGAGAAATGACGTTACCGAGGCTTTTTGACATTTTCTGGCCTTCAACCGTCCAGAATCCATGCACGTTGAGGTGCTTATAGAGCGGCAGACCCGCAGACATCAACATGGTTGGCCAGAAGACGCCGTGCGGTTTGAGAATATCTTTCCCGATCACGTGTTGTGCCTCGGGCCAGAATTTTTCAAAGACATCCTCTCCTTTGTACTTGAGACCGCTAATGTAGTTGATGAGCGCATCGAACCAGACGTAGGTGACATAGCGCTGATCAAACGGCAACTCGATACCCCAGGTGAGCCGGCTTTTCGGGCGCGAGATACATAGGTCACCAAGGTTTTCATCCCGCAGCATACCGATCACTTCATTCTTGAATCCTTCAGGGCGAATAAAATCCGGATTCGCTTCAATGTGCTTCAGGAGGCGCTCCTGATACTTGCTCATGCGAAAGAAGTAATTTTCTTCTTCAATCAGTGTTGGTTCAGTCAGGTGGTCTGGGCACTTCCCGTCACGTAGTTCTTTAGGCGTGTAAAAGCGTTCACAGCCGAAACAATAAAGTCCGCCGTAGCGATGAAAATAAATGTCTCCAGAATCGTGCACCTTCGTCAAGAGTTCCTGAACATAGCGCACGTGGTACGTATCGGTCGTGCGAATGAAGTGGTCGTAGGTGATGTCACAAGTATCCCAGGCCGCACGAAAAGAGGCACTGACCCGATCGGTGAATTCTTTTGGTGAAACCCCAGCGTCGGCTGCGGCTTGCGCGATTTTATTGCCATGTTCATCCGTCCCGGTCAAGTAAAAGGTCTCCCAACCACGCGCACGATAATAGCGCGCCAGTGTATCGGTGATGATCATGGTATACGCACTTCCTAAGTGCGGTTCTCCGTTGACGTAATAAATTGGGGTGGTGATGTATGTGCGTGGCATAACTCCTCTGGGAAGCTACAAACTGGCGACGAGAGGCTGGAGGATTAGAGAAAACAAATCTTACATCTCAGGTTTCTAATTGTACGTTTTACGTCTTATGTTGTATGTGTCAAGCTTTTCCAACCTTGCCCCTCTGGCTTTGTCCTCTGTAATTGTAACAACATGTCTTCAACCGCAAGTTGACGGTTAGCATTCCGTCCTAAGGCTTGTATCGTTTCATAGACCACGGTGAGCTGTTGCAATGCCCCATCCTCGCCGACTTGTGATGCAGTCTGAGCAATCGCTGTTAGGTTTTCTTGATGACGCACCACTCCCTCAGGGCCGAGGAGGGCATACCGTAATACTTCTTCGCACCAGGACAAAACGATTTCTAGCCGATTACTCCCCGCTGTGATATCTTCCGAGACTTCACTCGTTTTCGTAGATTTTCTCACGCGATCCGCTACCAACCATTCAGCAAAACGGGAAAGGTCAGTAAAAGAAAAAGAAGGGTCGTGCAACTTTTGCAATTCTTCTTCAACGTAGCGGCGTTCTTCAGTGAACAACTGGGGGTCGAGTGCCAGCGCTCGACCAATACTGCCACGACTATACAGGGCTCGCGCCCGTGCCGCCTCTTGATCTTCATCCTTGTGTTGCAGCACAAGCTGTTCAACGACGGGGAGCGGAAGCGTGGAAAAACGGACCTGTTGACAACGTGATAGTAACGGTCGTGATAAGGTCGCCGCATTCACGGTCAACAGCATCAGCAAGGCATCGCCTGGCGGTTCTTCGACGATTTTCAACAGCGCACTTTGTGCCTGGGGAGTGAGGAGATGCGCGTCATCGACAATCGCAACTTTTTTCCGTCCGTGGAGAGGGCGAAGACTCAAGATCCGCTGCAAGTCTCGCACCTGCTCGATCGAGATTGACTGTTTACCTCCCTCCGGGCCGACGAGCATCAAATCAGGATGAGTTCCTGCGGTGACGACCGTGCACTCGGAGCAGCTGCCACAACCGTCAGCTGCTCTATCGCGGCATAAGACGGCTTGAGCGGTTGCCAGTGCTGTGCACTTCTTGCCGACACCTGCGGGTCCCATAAAGATATAGGCGTGCGATAAACGATCACGTGTGAGCGCATAGCGGACCGTAGCAATTGCCGCATCCTGACCGTGGATGTGAACGAACGACATAGCGAGGACAGCGTAAAGCGGGAAACGTAAAACGTAAAGGGGAAGCCTACGAACTAATCCGGGTGCGCGCGACCGTCAGAATCTGGTGTTGGACAGTTGGCAGTGGTTGTGTGGAGTCGAGCACGTAAATGCGGTGTGGCGCTGTCTGGGCTACCGCCAGAAAACCAGCACGTACACGTTCATGAAACGTAACGGACTCAGCCTCGAAGTGATCGACGGTTTCAGTACCGCGACGTTTCTGCGCTCGACGTAATCCTTCGGTTACGGGGACATCGAGCAAAAAGGTCAGCGCCGGCATATACCCGCCACAAGCGAACGTGTTTAACTGTGTAAGGAGGTCAAGCGCAATACCGCGACCGTGCCCTTGATATGCTGTAGTCGAATCAACAAAGCGATCGCAAATGACGATCTTGTTTGCTTGCAGCGCAGGAGCTATGACTTCTTGTACATGCTGAGCCCGGTCGGCAAGCATCATTAATACTTCGGCACCGGCTGCAAGGGTGGTTGCAGGTTCTAGAAGCAATTTGCGTAGCACTTGACCAAGCGGGGTGCCACCAGGCTCCCGCGTCACGACCGCTTCATGCCCCAGTGAACGGAGGGCATCGGCAAGTAAGGTCACTTGTGTACTCTTGCCGCATCCTTCGATGCCTTCAAAGGAGATAAAAAAGCCGGGCATAAAGAAAGCATACCCGACCAGGGATTTTTACAATAGTCCCAGATACCAGGCGATGATCCGCTCACCAAAGAACAGGTAACTCAACGCACCAAAAGCCAGGAACGGACCAAAAGGAAGGGCAAATTTGCTGTCGGCACGGCTGCGAATCATTGCCGTCACACCGACGACCGAGCCGAAGAAAGAAGCCACAAAAATGGTGAAGGGAATGGCTCGCCACCCCAGGAAAGCACCAATCATCGCCAGGAGCTTCACATCTCCCCCCCCCATACCTTCTCTGCCGGTGATGAGTTGATAGCTCAGCGCTACGGCGAGCAATAGTCCACCACCAACCAAGGCACCGATGAAGGAAGTCCAAAGGGTCAAGGTTGGAACCGGCGATAGCAAGGAAAACAATAACCCGGCAATGAGCCCCGGTAAGCTGATCACATCAGGGATAATCTGGTGATCGAGATCGATGAATGTGATGACAACAAGCGCGGAAGCAAAAGCAAAGTAGCCTAGCGTTGTGAGCGTTGGTCCGAAGTGCCAGACCAAAGCGACTGCCAGCAGACCTGTGAGCAACTCAACGAAAAAGTAACGAAAAGAGAAGGGTGTCCCGCACGCGCCACAGCGGCCACGCCGAATTAGGTATGTCAGAAGCGGGAGATTCTCATACCAAGAGAGAAACGTGCCGCAGGCACGACAATGTGATCCTGGAGTGACGATCGACTCGTTAAGCGGTAAGCGGTAGATGCACACATTAAGGAAGCTACCGACACACGCACCGAAAATAAAAGTGAAGAGCAAAAATGTTAATGGATTGTCTGCTGCAAAAGAAACCACCAAATCCCCCACTGGAAAAAGTATAATATAAAATACAGTAGATAAAAAATTGAGGGCAAGGTGAGAACTTGCGCTCGTTGTTTCTATCGGGTTCTTTTTCTTTAGCTTTATTCAATTCGTACGCGTCCGGCAAGGTTCACAATCACACGGCGTGTGTGTGTTCCTCCCACGGTTCCCAGCGTTACCGACATTCCACCATCGACCGCCCCGCGCGGTAAAAATATGACATCTCCCCCGGAGTTAATTGCGGTGATGCGAATATCACGTGGCAGCGAGATTGTCGCCTGCGGAACTTCTTCATCGCTATGGCTGAGGAGTTGCTGGCGTTTCCACCTGCCTTCGTCGTCACTCTCGACGATGTAATCACCCGTCGCTGGACGAAACGTGACGCGAAAGCGGCGGTTTTGGGTGATTGCCTTAACTCGGATATATTGCAGGTCTGTGACGATTCGCCGGGTGGCGCCATGGAGATGTGTCTGAGATAGATACATCGGTAGTTGCAGAGCAAACATTCCTGCAAGAAACCCGAGGAGAACAAGTACGACGAGGATTTCTAAAAGGGTGAATCCAGCTTTAGCCATCGAACTTCTCGATCCATGACACGGTCTGCATCAAGAGCGACAACGCGTGAGAGACAGCCTCGCAACTGTAAGTGACAGTAAAAGGAGTACAACTGCCGTTTTGTTCAACGATATCCAGATCAAATTTTCGCTCAAGAGTCGTGTCATCACGGATGATCACCGCACCGTTAATACTTCCGCAGGTGTCGCGATGGTTGACCTGGAGCTCTCCGCTGCCGGTGAGCACGACCAGTCCGTGCCAGTTCAACGTTGCGTCTCTGAGCTGGAGGAGGCGAGGAACAAGCAGGATTCCTGCGCCATTCACCGTTGCTCGGCCACGGATTTCTATTGTGCCAGAGCTACTGTCGATAGTGGTAACCCTGGGCTCAGCGAGCGAACCGTACGTATGAGTGCCTGACGTAATGTTTGAGGAGATGGTTAACACTCTTTCGGTTGGTAAGGTAGTAATACGTTGCTCAATGAAATCTAGAGTTTTATGCAGTTGGCTTTGCTCAGACATGGTTAGTAATCGCGCGACAGGACGAGCGGTTGTTGCCGCGGGACTGAAGGGACCATGATCACGCGGTGGCAGCGGAAGAGAGGAGGTTGGTGGGAAGCCTGTCGCACGGAGCCCAGCAGAGGCAAGATCAAGATTGAGAAAGCAGGCCGGGTCGTCCGTAGTACACAGCCCATCGGTAAAGCGTGGAAGAGTGGTTGTCCCACGAACCCACGAAAGACCAGGAGTGCAGTCGCCGTCGGTCGTGCTATTGCCATCGGCCAGACAAAAGCGATTTGCGCGAGTGACAATCTTCTGCTTGAGAACAGTCAAGGCATTGAGAAGATCGGTTTGCGCAACGGCTTGGCTTACGGCAAACGGTGAAACCGCTGGGCATGCCGACGTGAGGTTACCGTCAAGAGCGTGTCCACGCCCATCAAGGCTAAAATCTGGAATACGATGCCCGATCCCGCTGCTGTCATCGTCAAAGTCTGGATGTAAACCATCACCTTCGTTGGTTACTACTCCCTTCGGCTTGAAATCCGGTAACTGTACGATTTCTTCGACGACCCGCCGTGAGCTTTCCGGGCCTCGGCCAGTCGCGGTAAGCCGATATCTGGCATTCCCCAACAACGCTATTTCAACGGTATACGTACCATTTCCCAGAGCAGCTGGACCAAAAGTGACAGGAAGTGTAGATACTGCCCAATGACTTTTTAACCAATTTTTGCCTACGGCGAGACCCGCGCGAGCAATCCATAATGTTTGTACTCCGCTCAGCAGGTTCCGGGAAATCATGACATCGGTACGGCTCAAGGTGAGGCTACTCGCACTGATGAAAAGCAAGAGGGTCATCAGGAACAGGGTTGAAATCAAGATAAGGCCGGACTCCGTGTGAGCCCTTTTGGTTTCTTGGTGCATAGCTGTCACTTCATTGGATTCGGGAGAAAGACGGTTGAAGTGTGTTCTGAGGTTAAAGGTGTCGTGTTGCGCGGATCAGGATGATTCCGGCTGGTCCGTACCGTTGCGACAATGCGTTGTACCTGTGCGCGTTGTACGCTATCGAGAGGCGTCCCAAGTTCATTCCCGTCACGGTCAAAATAGCGCAACGCAAAACCGTCGGCAGGAACATCACTAATAAACGGCTGTGGGGCACCGCTTCCCGTGGCTCGCTTGAGGAGTTGCGCTGCTGGTTCGTACACATACGTGACGCGTTCATTTGGGTCGTCTGGGCAGCCATCGGGAGGAGTGCCAGTGCTGTTTCCGCGATAGTCGTGTTGCAGTGTTATTTGCTGAGGTTCGGCTACCAGGATACCCTCGAACCCATCACAGGAAGTACCTGAGACCGGTCGTGCGCCAGCGAGGCGGAGTTCCCGGACTAATGAATCAATCGCCAGGCGGCTACCTTCTTGGACGTCAAGTTTGATCTCTTGTACTTTCAAGGCGCGGGCATGAAGCTGATAAAAGCTATAGAGAACACCGTAAAAGAGCATGGCAACACCCATGGCGACGAGCAATTCAAGCACGGTGAGACCAGAATAGGCTGGGGGTTCTTTATTCATTGACGACCGTCGTCACTGTAATGGAGTGGGGAAGATAGTCAGTCCAGGACACAGAGACATCGATCTGGATAACGCCAGCTTCAGGGGTGTCGGGCGTAACGATCCATGTACGGGTAAAGCCCGACCGTGGTGTATCGCTGCCATCGACTAATTCGCGTGGAGCTGCGAGGAGGGCCTCTAGCTTATCTTGGGCGAGGATGGTCGCGAGGGTGAAATGTTCGCTGGTGTTGTTTGCGCGAATGGAAGAAATGACACCAGAGGTGAGCCCTGCCGCAGCGATCGAAAAGATCGCGATGGCGACAAGGGTTTCAATAAGGGAGTATCCCGCAGTATCAGGGGCGGGCATGCTATTTTACTCCTGACTGATTACCGGAGTAACCTGGGAGTCACTCCGGGGCCTACGTTAGCGCTGTGTTTTCGCTTTTGTCAAGGCATCGGTCAATACGGGAACGACTTCGGCATAATCGCCGACAATACCGAAATCAGCATTTTTAAAAATCATGGCTTTGGCGTTTTTGTTGATCGCCACGATAGTTCCGGCACGCCGCAGCCCTACGGTGTGTTCAAACGCACCACGAATGCCAATGGCAAAGTACAGTTTCGGGGCAATGGCACGGCCAGTTAGTCCGACCTGATGCTGACGCGGGAGCCAGCCCAAATCAACAATGTCCCGTGTGGCGGCCAGCGGTGCGCCGCCTAAGGCCTCGCCCAGCTTTTCGATGATTGCAAGGTTCTCGGGGCCACCGATGCCTTTACCAATCCCAATCGAGATGTCCGCCGAATCCAGCGCTGCAGCCTTGCCAGCATCCGTCCCGCTTTGCGATATGACCTTCACACGACTAGTCACAGCATCATCCGGCCATACCATCTCGATGCGGGCTTGTCGTCCTGGTTGGGGTTGGGCTTTTTTCAACATACCGGGTCGCATCGTTGCCATCTCAGGAGTGGTACGCGAGAGGATTGGTGCCACCACGTTCCCTCCAAAAGCGGGTTTGTACTGCAGCAATTGCCCTTGTGGGTTGACCGCGAGATCGACACAATCCCCTGTCAGCCCTAAATTCAGACGTGCGGCGACCCGTGGGGCAAGATCACGACCAATGGCCGTCGAGCCGAGCAAGACCACGCCAGGCTTGTGAGTCTGAATCGCCTTTGCCATGAGAGCCGTGTATACTTCGGTGCTATACGGAGCCAAGCGTTGATGTTCAGCAAGATACACGACATCAGCTCCGTGTAACGCAAGGGTAGCCACGTGCTGGTCAACGCCACTGCCCATGAGCAATACGCCAACCTCGCCGCCATACTTGTCAGATAACTCCACCGCTTTTCCTAACAATTCGAGCGTAACTGGGCGCAGCGTATTCTCTAGTGTCTCCGCCACAACCCATACCGCCTTCCCGTCGGCTGATTTTTTCACGGTCGCTGCACTGACGGGGGCATCATCCTCTCCTACCCATTTCCCGAACAGTCCGCGTTCGAGGAGAGCCTTCACCAACGTGTCTACCTGTGTCTGCATATCGCCTTCGAGTACAGTGTTGCCGCGTGTAACCTCGACTGTTTCAACCGACTCGACCCAGGTCGGAGAGCCGGCGCTGCCAAATTGTGCCAGGTCAGAGGTCAGGTCGTTGGCCGTTATTTCTTGCACCGATTTTTCTTTGGCCTTCTCTCGGTCAGCTTTACTGGGGAACTTCTCGGGGGCGAGGTCTTCGGTGGCTGATAAGAGTACCGGGAGGGAGCACTCAACCGTTTCGAATCCACTGTCGGTTTCGCGTTCAGCGATAATCGTCGTTCCGCTAATGGTGAGTTTGCTGACCGCAGTCACTTGCGGAATATCGAGAATTTCTGCGACCTCTGGTCCCACTTGGCCGGTTTCGGCATCGGTGCTATGCCGACCACAGAGGATGAGGTCGAACCCTTCGCGCTTGAGCGCGAGAGCAAGCGCTCGGGCTGTCGCCAGAGTATCTGATCCGGCAAACGCTCGATCCACGAGGTGTAGGGCGCGGTCTGCTCCCAGAGCAAAGCAATGTTCGAGGGCGGCTTTGGCCTGGGGTGGGCCCATGGTGAGAGCGACAACCTCACCCCCGTGACTATTGCGCACCTCGACCGCTTGTAACAGCGCGCGAATGTCAAAAGAACTCACTTCCGAGGGAATCCCCTCTCGCTTCAAGGTCTTTGTCTCAGGGTCGAGTTTCATCGCTGAGACCACTGGGACCTGCTTTACCAGTACGACAATCTTCATGCTGGCAATAACTCCTTCCTTCAACGTGAAGCTGGAGACTACCCCGTCTGTAAGGGAAACGTCAAGGCGAACGTGATAAGGATAAGGGAGAAAAAGAAACGGATAAAGGATAAAGAAAAAAAGAAGAAACCGCAGAACGTTGACGCTTTCTCTTATCCCTTTCCCTTTCTCCTTTCTTAATACTTACTCTCCCCGACCTGGTCGATACGAGGGAAGCGGGTAGCTATAGTAGGCGACGATCGCACGTTCTTTAAACCACCACTGACCGCTTTCTTTGATGAATTTGTCGTCGTAACGACCACAGGCAACATTCGCTTGGTTTTTGGCGATGGTGATCGAATCGGCATCGAGGTAACAGACGCACGTTGCTTCGTTCCCCATCACGTAAATCACCGGCGCTTCTATTTTATGCCGCAGGTAGCGTACTTTGGCACGGAAATTTTCTATGTAGCGCTGATACCAGCCCCGAACTGCCTCGCGTCCCTCGTAGCGCTCATCACTTTCATACTTTGGGAGTAACACTGCCTCGGTATGAAACAAGGCCGTAACCTCATCCGCTGTCCCACGATCAACTGCGTGACAATATTTGTGGAGAAGCTGCAAGATGCCAATATAGTCTTCGACCAGTGAAGAGGCCGTGACCGTAGAAGCCCGTAGAAGTGTCGATTTCGTCTTTGTCGCTTTCTTCCGCCCTACCAAGGCAACAGTGTGGGCTGTAGCCTTACGGACCTTCGTTTTACTCTTTGCTGCTTTCGCTCCTTTTTGTGCCATACGGTTTCCTTTGCTCATTGTCCTGTTGGCTCATTTCCACATTGATTCAATGATCTCATGGTTCACCGTGCCAACTCTTCCAATAGCTTCTTTGCTTCTTGCAGATCCTTCGTGTCAAACCCTTCAGTGAACCAATAGTAGATACCAGACATCAGGTTGCGGGCTTCTCGTTGCTTGCCTTTTTGCACGCACAGTCGGGCGAGACTTGTGGTTGCACGCAATTCCCACGACTTCGCCTGTTGTTGACGGGCAATCTCGATAGCTTTGTGAAAGCACGCCTCAGCTTCACCCGGGTTTAGGGACCGGGGGACAGTCTCCATTTTTTTGCCTTGCTCTTGGCGCCGTGCTCCCTGCTTTTTGCCTTCCTGCATCAGCAGGAGTTCCCCCTTGAGCCGATAGACCTCTGCTTCGTACATGCGCTCACCGGTTATCGTTCCTATCCGGAGTGCATCATCTAAGGTGCGCAACCCTTCCTCGATTTGCCCTAATTGCTCGTATGCTTCAGCCAATAAGGTCAGCCAGTGCAGCCGTCCCACTTCTGCCCCGGTGCCATGCCATGCCTGTACGCCTTGCTGCATTCGTATGACGCCCTTCCTTCTGTGCCCCTGCAGGACCAGTGCCCATCCGTACAGCACTGTCCCCATTGCTGACCAGGGGGCGAATCCGTGATCAGTCGCCATGGTCATAGTGACCTGTGCATGCTCATACGCAAGGTCAATTTCCTGACGCAATTGATAGAGTGCAGCGGTGAAAGCCAACGCAAAGGTAAGACTAAAAGGATGAGCAAGCTGATGGGCCTGGGTAAGCGCCGCCTGGCTTTGGCGCATGGCTTGAGCTGGGTAACCGAGAAACCACAGTGTCCAGGCAGCGTGCCCATGAACAACTACACGTGGATCTGCTCCATAAATAGAGATGCGAGAAGGATCTCCTTGAACATCATAGAGGG
Source organism: Binatia bacterium (assembly GCA_050187625.1). Lineage (GTDB taxonomy): Bacteria > Desulfobacterota > Binatia > Bin18 > Bin18 > JBFWXH01. The sequence goes on along the minus strand of JBFWXH010000152.1, from coordinate 948 downwards.
TTAGACATTTTTCCAGATGAGCACGAGCTGTAACCATCTCGCCCCTGTAGAGCATACCCATGCCTGAGCTGAGGTGGGCCTCGAGAAGACGGCTTTTTTCGGGTGTCTTTCGTGCCAGTCTGAGCAATTGCTCCGCGAGAGGATGAGCAGTCTTCTGGACCCCACGCAGTGTGTAGAAATTCCACAGCCCCAGCAGAATGGGAAAGATTAAATGGGTCTCTTTCACGTGCTGGGTCAGGGTATGTGCTCGTGCATACGCCTGTTCCACTTCCACAGCGGCAGTCCCTTTGCTCGCCGCGAGCGACAAGCCTTGTAGGTGGTGTAACATCAGGGCATACTCTGTACGCTGAGCGGTGTCGGGCAGATATTCAAGCAGGGTGAGCCCGGCGGCTGCATGCGTGAGCGCTTCTTGGTAGCCGCTCCGTCGTATCGCATTCTGTGCCGCTTGCTGATGATAATGTACCGCCCGTGGATAATCCCCGCCCCGTTCGAAGTGTATTGCCAGACGTGGAACACTTGGCCCTGCTTGCACTCGATACCCTTCTTCTTCCCGTTTGCCTATGCGTCGATGGAGGTTAACACGTTGCGTCGTCGGTATCTGGTTGTAAATCATCTCCTGGTAAAGCTCATGGGTAAACACATAACTCCCCGTTATCGTCCCGTCGGGCCAGCGCTGCTCTCCCCCTGAGCGAAGAAACAGACTCCGCCGTACTAAGCCCGCACACACTGCTTCTACTTGTCCTACCTCCGTATCTACGCCAGCGGCAGCGGCTGCAGCTGAAAAATCGAGGCCGACTACACTACCAGCCTCGAGCACCTTCCGCTCCTCGGTGGTGAGGCGTTCAAGCTGTACCTCGATCATCCGCCGCAGATCCATCGGCACGGTGGTTTGCAACGTTGCCAACGCTCCGTGTACGGTCCATCCTCTCTTTTCCTTGACCAATAATT
>JBFWXH010000151.1:0-12797 GCA_050187625.1 Binatia bacterium | reverse complement strand
ATCACCCATCTGCCTACCTGCCAGGAGGTCCGCCGACAAGACCACCGTTGGTGCCGCTCTTGTGGTGAAAATGCCTGAAAAGACAGGACTATCACGACAAGACTCCTCGTAACCTGTCAACTTTGAGAATTTAGCGTTTAGCTTCTTCTTTCGCTCTTGAAGTCTGATTGGCTGTACGAAGGCAAAATCGAAAAGCGACTCCAACACTTCGAGTAACCATTCAGCTTCTCCCGGTTCGACCTCTACTATCTGACCAGAGTTAGTATCCTTCAGAGGATGAGCGGCAAAATTGCCGATATTTCGCACTGCATCTATCGCTTCAGCTAAATACGACGGAGTATTGCCTCGCTGAATAAACTCTTCAATTTCCTGGGCTAGACTGGGACGTTGAATCTTGAACTGGTCTTGCAACGTCTTCTGTAACAATCGCCGACTCAGTGCCGCACTAGCCTTAGGACTAAGATGGAGAACGGAACAGGCTTCCAAGAATTCGCTTTTGTATTTATCCGGTACTTCTGGTTCTACGGTTCGTAATACATGCTTTGGATAAAGCACCTCCTCTCGCTCCACTGCTTTGAGAGCTGGCCATGTTGTCTCGGAGTCTTTGCTTTTTCTTTCTTCTGTTTCACCGTGGTTGAGAAGAACTATCAGTCTGTTGCATTCTGGGCATTCTCCTGTTGTTAGTTCGTAACCATATCCAGGACGGTCCGGATTCTTGTTGACCCCATGCTCTTCAAATTCTACGTTGACACCTGTATGGCAATGAGGACACTTCATCTGTACAAACCTATCTATCAGTGTGAATACTTACCCATTTATTTACGGGTCATTTTGCCCTGATAGCGTGATATTGACCCGATTTTCAGGCAGTTTTGCCTTGTACCTAGGATCAACATTACCGCAACAGCCTGACAGGGGTCTGATATGCCTGAGGTCACCAGAAGTCAACAACAGCGATTTTCAGAATTGAGCGGCTAAGGGCCATCGTGCTGTGGTACCACCTTGATGACCTGTACCCGACCCCGCTAGCAGCCGCTAGGCTCACCGGGGCGGGCGAACCTTGTTCAGAAAGGACGTGATCAGGCGGCCAGCGATGCTCATTCGCCCTGGAATAGTCGGCAGCGAGTCAGCACGAAACCACCCGGCTTCCGCGATCTCGGTCGGATCGAGTGTCAGCTCTCCCGCTACATACTCCGCCGTAAAGCCGAGCATGAGCGAGTTCGGAAATGGCCAGGGTTGACTGCCACAATAGCGGATGTTGCCCACTGTAATGCCGACCTCTTCGTTGACCTCGCGCACGACACATTCTTCGAGAGTCTCCCCAGGTTCGACAAAGCCAGCTAGGACGCTGAACATGCCCTGGGGGAAATGGGCGGAGCGGGCGAGTAAGATCTCATCGCCACGTTCGACCGCGACAATGATCGCTGGCGAGAGACGGGGAAAGCTGTATAGTCCACACTGAGGGCAGACTTTAGCTCGTTCTTTCTCTTTGGTATGGGTCCGACTGCCACACCGGCCACAATATTGGTGCGTTCGGTCCCATTCGACAATCTGCACGGCGCGGCCCCCGAGGACAAACAAATCTTCCTCCAGCAGCCCGTAGACCTGCCGGAGGTCCTTAAAGTCCATCCCTTCGGGCAGGGACGCGTCCGCCAGATCGACCGCATGACATGGCAATCCATCGTAGCGGCCCAAATAGTGCCGTTGGACAACCGTTACTCCCAACTCTTCAACCCGCTCTCGACAGGGGACGCGCAACGCCTCAGCACTCACCTCAACCAGCAGCCGATTCCGATGAAAGGCAAACCACCAGGCGAGTCCCGTGTGTTCCTGAGTCGGAACGACCTCCGAAATAAACGGTTTCTGCATGCCAAACAATGTCAGCCCGTGAGTGTTTGTGAAGTCATGTGTCGCCATAGGAGAGATCCTCCAGAGTGTCAGCTAAGTTGAGGCAACGTAACAAACCTACACAGGATGGCCTACCCCTACCAACATCTAAGGGTGCCGGATTGCCTTAGGTGTCGGAGTGTGAATACGTTTTTGCAATAAGGTTTCCCGGTATGGTAGAAGAATCCGCTCTCGGCCTTACGCGACACTGAGCTGACGCCACTCTCCCTTTTTTCTCATCCCCTGGCGTCACTATTTTCTGCGTGCCCGGATTTCTGCTAGTTCAGAATCCTCGATCAGGATACCGGCTGTCTGGAGGTCGTCGAGTTGCTGCTCGCTGTAGCCCAGGTAGTGACTCAGGAGCTCTCGATTGTCTTCGCCGACCATGGACAGAAGCGGCTGAAACTCTACGGTGGTTTCAGAGAACAGGTAAGGCACCTTCGGCAGTGGAATGTCTCCGTATCCAGGAACATTGAGATTCTGTAGTGCACCGCGCCCCTCGCGTTTGATCAGGTCGACTGTCTGACGCAGGTCCAGCACCGGCGCGGCCAGGTAATGCCGGTCGAGCAGGAACTTGAGCACCTCTTCACGGCTGCCCAGCGAGCGGAACCAGTCTTCGATAATCGGCTCGAGTTCGTGGCGATGCTCCCAGCGAGCGGAGTAGGGATTAAAGCGCTCGTCGGTCAACAGTTCCGGTTTGCCGATATCAGTGGCGAAGCGCTCCCACTGATGGTTGAGCACCGAGAGAACAATCCAACCATCGCGCGTCCGAAATAGCCCGCACGGTGTAGCGCCCGGTCGATGGCGTCCGGTCGGGCCGGGGTTGTAGTCACCATACGTGAAGAGGTGCTGCATCAAGAAAACATCATGTATATGAAAGATACATTCATACAACGCCACGTCGATATACTGCCCGATCCCCGTGCGTTCGCGGTAGTACAGCGCAGCGAGCACCGCTGCGACGCCGTTGACGCCGCCACCGCCATCGGCCAAGTACATGCCGGGATAGATCGGCGTGCCGTCCTCATTGCCGGTGAGATGCAGCAGGCCCGACATTGCTTGCGCGGTCATATCATTGCCCGGGAGGTTGACCCGAGAACCGGTCTGGCCGAAGCCGGAAATTGAGCACATGATGACCCGCGGATTGCGCGCCTTGAAGGCGTCGTAGGTGAGGCCATATTTGCTTAAGACCCCGGGAGTATAGTTTTCGATCACTACATCGAAATGAGGCGCGAGGTCGAGTACAATCGCCGCCCCTTCAGGTCGTTTGAAATCGATGCAGAGACTGTGCTTGCCGCGGTTATAGTAGAGATATGTCGGGGACTGTCCCTCCACTCTAGGCGGAAACCCGCCTCGGCGCGAGTATTCTCCACCTGGTGGCATTTCCAGCTTTACGACCTCAGCGCCGAGATCGGCGAGCATCCGGCCTAACGTAGGACCGGCGATATATTGCGTAATGTCCAATACGCGCAGGCCGTTCAGATTTTGCTGCACAGCTTCAGCCATCTCGACCTCCATCTCTCTACGAAACTGAGGAGAACATTGCGTAGTAGAACGCGCTACCAATGGACCGGAAGCCTTGTCCGCTAGCGCCCCTTGAACTCAGGCGGCCGCTTTTCGATAAAGGCCTGGGCGGACTCGCGAAAATCCTCCGTCAGGTGTAACCCCAAGCCGCCGGTGTAATAGGTGCATTCCTCTTCCATACGGCGGGCGAACCAGCGCGACACGCGCACATTGGCCCGTACCGAAAGAGGCGGGTTGGCCATAATTTCCTCCGCCAATTGCTCTGCTCCCGCGACCACCTCCCCCACGGGGGTGACACGGTTGACGATACCGAACTGCGCTGCTTCCTCAGCGGAAAAATACCGACCGGTCAGGGCAATCTCGGTCGCAAAGCGACCACCACCCCAGAACCAGGTGGTCGCCCAGTGCTGGGCCCCGGCGAGGCCGCGTTGCACTTCACGGATTTGAAATTGCGTACCTGCGGCGGCGACGATGATATCAGCCGCCATGGCGAGGCCAAAGCCGGCCCCTAGCACATAGCCGTGCACTGCGGCAATGACCGGTTTCCAGTTGACTGTCTGACCGAGGCCGAGCAAGCCCCCTGCTGGTTTGATGCCTCCCGCCGGTCCTCCGAGGCGTTTCAATTCGTCGAGCGGACGGAGTTGGCGCTGTTTCACATCTGCACCAGAACAAAACGCGCGCCCCACACCGGAGACAATGAGGACGTGGAGCGCGTCGTCCTGATCAAACTCGCGGTGTGCCTGGAGTAGCTCGTCGCCCATGGTGTCGTTGTAGGCGTTGAGAATCTGCGGCCGGTTCAAAATGATATGGGCAATCTTGCCTTTTTTTTCGTACAAAATGGTTTCATAGGCCATGGCGCCATCTCCAGTTGTGACGTTTCTCCCCAAAGCTGCCCTGTATTCGTCGGCATCATAGTGAGGCCCCTGAAAGGTGTCAACTCAGCCGGTCCGAGGGAAGCATGGCAATTCGGGGGAATGACGAGCGAAGTAACGTCGTCATTCTCTCAAAGTAGGATACCACGGGCGGCTTGCCCTCCCGCGTATACGGGCGCTATGGAACATTTTCGACCGCTGTCTATTTTTACTCAAAGGGAGGATAACTTTGTGTCTATAGTAACCTGAAGCACACGCGTGGTACTCAGGCGGATCGCCGCACTAGGCATGATGACTGGTGCCCTGCTCCCGCTTGTTGATAGTGCTCTGGTGATTGCAGCTGAGTGGCCCATGAGCAACCGCGATCCGAGCAATAGCCGAACCAGCCGGCGGAGACCACGATCAGTCCGGCTAACGTGGGCCGCCTCGCACCTGTATATACGGTGACCACGAGCGGCGACAACTGGGCTACGCCTGTGGTCGTCGAAGAGGCGATCTATGTAACGGATTCCGGGGGCAAGCTATGGAAGCTCGATCGCAAGTCCGGCAAGGTGATGTGGTTCCCCTCCGTGTCCGAGTACAACGGTATAGCCAAGTCGGTCGTGCGTACGAGCGTAGTTGTTACCGAGGGATTGGTTATCTTCGGAGATCGTAACGGCGCCAACATGATCGCCATTGATGCGCAGACCGGGGAGCGGCGGTGGTTCCCGCGACTCGATGAGCATCCGGGGGCACAGGTGACGGGCTCGCCAATCGTCGTGGATGAACGACTCTACGTTGGTGTTTCGTCGAACGAAGGGAGCAAGTTCGTCGCGGACCGGAACGCCACGTCTAACTTCGGCGGTAGCCTCGTTGCCCTCGACATCAAGTCCGGCCAGATCGTGTGGAGGACGTGGACCATGCCAGACAATGGCGGGAGGCTCGACAGCTGGAGCGGTGGCGCGATTATCAGTGTGCCCGGCGCCAATATACAGAAGCGGCTCATCTATTTTGGTACCGACCATCATTACTCGCAGCCTGCGTCCATCACGAGCTGCCTGAGGGCAGCACCCGCCGACTGGGATCCTTCCTGTTATCCTGCCGATGCGCGCTTCAATGCGATTACCGCAGTCGATATGGCAACCGGCACGCCGCGTTTGGCTGTAGGCGCTCGCAGTTGGCACTTCCCGCACAAGGCCAAGTGTCCAGAAAAACCGATTAAGCGCATTCTGTAAAGCATGTCTATGGCCCGTCAACATCAAGACCACCACCCGGAGGAACGGTAACGTCCGGTGCCGACTCCAGGCCTGCGCGTGGACTCGGCACCGCGCTACGGTCGGTTCACCCTGCAACGTCGCGGCCAGCAGGGCAATACTCTCCGCCTCTTTTTTTGCGTGCTCATCTCAGGCCTCGCTCTTCTTCGCGTCTACTTATCTCTTTATCTCTCTGGAATCCTGCCATACTATTTCCGCTAACTTAAGGGCATTGGGACGCGATGCGGTGGCGCGGTTGTTCGGCGCCTACGGGTGGCATATCACGAACTGCTCTTTCTGATTTAGAGACTGACGACTTCGACCACCATTTTGTCCTTTACCTCGTGCTTAGCCTCAAGCACTTTATCTATTTCATCAAGAATGGTGGCGTGAAAATATCTCTCTCCACACTCCGAGCAAACCTCGGCCTCGACATTCTCAACGATGTACAACCTGCCGTGAAGCCAATGCTGCCTCTTGACTTTTTTCTTGCCTGTCTGGCCCCCGCAAAACTCGCAAATCATAATTCCTCCGTGAGAGCATAGACCGTCACTATGATGAGGTTGCTGTCTTCTTTGAACCTGCAAATGACATGAATGGTTCTTCCGTCCGTCGCAGGTCCTTCAATCCTGTATCGTGTTCCTCTTTTGTCTCGTGTTAGCTTTTTCTTAATCTTGCCCTTGAGAATAGCGTTCTCAACATCAATGCGGTCCAGATGGTCATCGAGCATTTCATCTTCGGCGTGCGAAGAAAGATAATAGCTCCGGTCGAGGATCTTTTGCTTGATTTTCTGTAGCGCTACCAACCAGCTGAATAATAGCTTCTCTTGGTCCGTATCTTCAACCAACTGGCGACTGGATACGTATTCTGACGGCTAACGGCAGTCCTCAGCGGCAAGGCCCCACCCGCAACCCTTGGCTATACAGATAGGCGTCGTGATGTTCAGAAGCATCGGTAATCTCGTCCGTAATCGGCTGGCTGCCCAGTGCAAGAATTGGGTCCTCAATGACTGGCACGACGAGAATGACGCTATCGTCCTTGCGAATCTCGACTTCTTTGATGCCCTTCAGGAACCTCTTCGGCACGAGGACGCCCTGTTCGGCGCCTTTGGTTTTCATCTGCATCGTTTACTCCACATACTGCTCTGCTGCTCGTATAGTACACGACGCTTAGCGAAAAGCCTAACGCGCCCGGTCACCGTTTGCCGCCCGGACCGAGTCCTTTCAGCTTCAGCAGAACCGCCACCGGGCCGCGATGCGCTGCAGGGCCGTTAGGCCCACGGCCTCGGGCGCTCCCCGCCTCAACCGCACACTTTATTCCCGCTAGTTAGGATTTACTTCCTTTCCCTTGTGTCTTTCCTTTACCAGCACAGAATTCTTCTTTGGTCAGCATCCCATCTTTATTGCTATCCCTTGACTGAAAGACCTCCTCTGCATGCCCCCCGGGATGTTTTCCTTTCATAAACTCTTCCCGAGTCACTCGGCCATCCCTATCGGTATCCAGTGCGGTAAACCGCTCCTCACATTTCATTGCACGTTGGGGACCTGGTTGAGCGAATGCGTCATGATCTCTAAGGATAACTGTCAGAATCAACGCAAGTGCTGATATGACTGTTGAAGTTTTCATAGTCATTTCTCCTTATGTTGATTACCCTACTCAATCATCATCCTCTTGGGTTTGTTCAGGGCTCGCACTCAGCGCCCATGCACGTAGCACAGCATGTTCATCAGCCGAGAGCCCGGCGTCACGGTGAACAGCAAGGTAGAACCAAGGCGGCATCTCTCCTTCCGCCGTTTCCTCCCAACTTTCTTTCATCTTCTTCACTTGCTGCTTCGTCGTGTACCGATTCCAGGTCGAAAAGTTTAGGGCTTCCCGGCCCTCCTGCACGTCATGCACGACCAACCAGGAGACCGGGGCAACCTTGCTGTACCAAGGCCAGACCGTTTCATTAGAATGACAGTCATAACAGGCTTGCCGCAAGATCGCTCGTACATTTGTCGGTACCGCAATCTCGGTCTCAACAGGAGGATTGGTGCGGTCTACTGGCACAAGCTGGATGAGTATAAAAACAATTAGCAGCCCGGCTATTGCCCAGCGTATGACCTTCCCGACTTTTTCCCTTTGCACGGACCACCTCCTTAATTCCGCTTCCCAGTCCCTCACGTTCTCGGCTTCAGCCGCGCGAGCAGAGCAAGCGTCGGACTGCGAGCCGCTGTTAGACGGATCTCGTCGTTGTTACTCCGCGTACTCGTACACGGGCGTTTCAATAACCCGACTCGGTTTCGCCTGTCCAAGTATCGTTTTCTGCAACCGTTCTACGGTAGCCGGAGAGAAAAATTGCTCACCGGTCTCCTCGTTTACACGCGCCGGAACGTTCTCCACGATATAAAACTTTCCTTCGTGCTCTAGTGTGTACGTCACTCGGCACTCAACCAGTTTCTCTTCGTTGTCGTTCATGGTGCTCTCCGTATCTTGAAGTCAATCCAACGGGCTGGGTCGGGTTCATAGAGCGTGATGATTTTGATAAGCGGTCGCGATGGGTAGCTGCACTGAACATGAAGAGGCCTTCCCGCTATCGTCCTCCCGAAGATCAAGCAGCTAGGGCCGTATTTATCCTCTGGATAATCTTCAATCACCTCGGCGTTGGCAACGCCCTCTCGTACTTCTTGTACACTGATACGACGAATGATGCTTTGGTCAACCGCATGTTTTGAGAACTCAAACCGGTCGGCCTCAATCTTCTTTCGTATCTCGCCGATCGACGGCATGCCTAACTCACGCTCCTTTTGGCATGTTCCTGTAGTCTCACAAAGGCCTAACTCTCGCCCTCAGCGCGAGCTGCCCACACGAGGCCCTTCGGCTTATGCAGAACCACCACCGGGCCGCGATGCTATGCCGCGCCAAGTTAGCCAGTCCAGCCTTCCACTCTCGTTTTGTTGTCCTTCGCTGCTGGCACTCCCTTAAGCAGCCGATTGCAGACCCACAATCAGGCGGTGGCCTACGGCCGCCAATGCCGCCTCAAGGCGTGGCAGTTTTGAGGGATGCCGCGGGTCCAATAACCGCCGCACTTCTTTCTCATCGCACTGCAGCCGCTTCGCCAGTTCCGCCTTGGTAATCCGTGCCTCTTGCAGAGCAATATAGAGAGCGGCTTTCGTCGCCGTTTGCGCCGCCACCGGCACGGCGTACTGGCCTCGTTTGAGTCGAGAAGGAGGCGGAATAGGGAACCCGCTGACAATCCGATTCGCCATCGCCTCTTCAAGACAATCTGCGGCTTCTCGCAACGCCTCCTCCTCCGTCTCGCCTTGCGTAATCGCTTCGGGTAGATCAACGAACGTCACCACAAAGCCGCCATCCTTGGCGTCTGGGGTAAGAATCGCGGAATACACAAACTGTTCCATAGGGTCTCCTACAAATCCTCGTGATTGAGCCCAAGTTGCGTGAGCATTGCATGGAAAGTGCCGGTCTTGAGTTCATCCTTGGGATTGCGGACGATCGTAAACCGTGAATCATAATATAAGGTCCCGTGACCCCCTTTGCCGCGCTACGCCACAAATTGCACGGTCACGCCTCTTATCCGTCCCAATTTTTTCACTCTGCGGATGAACTTGTTGCCTGTCATGACTCACTATAGCGGACATTTTTGCCCCCCTGTCAAGACAGGAGTGTGACGGCCAACTCTTGCGCGCACCGCGAGCGGCCAGCACGCGGCTCTTCAAATTAGCAGAGTCCCAACATGGCGGCGATGCGGTGGCGCGCCGTATTAGCCCGTGACATCAACATATTCAACTTGACTTGATGGCTGTGGAATAGAAACCCCATCTTCCCGAAGCCCTGTTAAGTGAAATTCGATCGCTTCACGGATCAGTATTTCTGTTTCTTCTATCGTTGCTCCCGTAGCGATGCAGCCGGGGAGATCAGGGACGTACGCAGAGTAGTTATTCTCCGCTTTTTCGATCACAATGGCATAGCGCATAGACACCTCATTTCTTGAGCCCGGCTTGTTTGAGGATGCTGTTGAAGGTACCTGGGGCGACATCGTCGCCGGGTTTTCCTGCAACAGTCACACGACTGGGTTTGGTGAGGTGCTTAAATTGTCGGTGACTCCCTTTTGTAGCGACAAGATACCAGCCGTCATCATGAAGCATCCGCAACACCTCACTGACTTTCATAGGGCCAGCATACCAATGTGGGAGTACAGAGCAAAGCAGGATTCCTTAATACTATTTCATCGGCTTCAACTTCGCTCCATGTTGCGCTAAATATGCTCCTACTCTTTCTGTTCCCGCATCAGTCATCGAGTCTTCTAGCCGCGCGATGCGGTCGCCCTTGAATATCGCGCGTTCTTCAGCCTCTATCCGGCAATCCGGTGCACCAGCAAGAGTATCGATCACTGCACAACGAATCCATACGGCGCCGTCCTTTTCGATTGGCCCCTCGAGAATGTCGAGTTTGCGGGAGTCGAAGCGACGATCGAAGGCGTTCGCTGAGGTTTGAAATTGGGTGAGCACCGCCGTGCGTCCCGTATATTCCCCACCGAATGGCGCCGGGGCGACGTTCACATAGACGGCATCCTCGGTGAAAAACGGTTCAAGCTGAGCCCAGTTATCATTGGCATAGGCTTCTTCAAAAGCGGCGGCATACGTGACAAAATAATCAACAATTCCCATGGCTCTCTCCTAATAAAGTGTGTCTAAGCGTCGAGTGGTTTGCGATAGAGCTTCCTTCGTTCCTAAAGGCATTCCCTTCTCCAGGAATGTCACCGACACATCAGCCTCTCAATTCTCTCTGAACCTTTGTGAGACAGGCTAACGCTTGCTATATGGACGCCCCCCGTGGTGCAAAAGGAGTTGAAGGGATGATCAACCGTGGTCGGACTGCGCGTCTATATCCGGCTTGATCGTGAGCAGTCGTGCTCCAGCCCTGATAGGAATTCGCACGCACGGCCCCCATACGCGCAACGGTCTCACAAAGGACCTGGAGCGTTATCGGGTTTGCCATGCGTCGGTCTGACCAGTCGTCCAGCCCCTTGTCTTTCTTGCAGCCAGTGGTAAGTCGTTGCTCTTCGTTGTCGGTTCTACGCCCACATTATTTATAATGAAATCCGCTTAGGCGGCCAGCCGATAGTCTTGCCCCCGCGCCAACAACGCCCACACAATCCGCGCGGGCTTTGCTGCCAAGGCCACGGCCGCAATATTGTCGCCCCGCCGCTGCCGTACCTCCTCCACCCACACCCTCTTGGCATCCGTCCGATTACCTGTATGTTGTAACACCGCCCGGGCGCCATGAATCAGCAGGGTGCGCAAGGAGACATTCCCGCGCTTGGTGATCCGCCCCCGCACCGGCTTGCCGCCCGTGCTGAATTGTTTAGGGACTAATCCCAACCAGGCCGTAAACTGTCGCCCATGGTGGAAGGCTGTGGCGTCGCCAACGGTTGCCACGAGCGCGGTCGCCGTGATCGGTCCCACCCCCTCCACTTTCATGAGGCGCTGGGCCGCTTCCTGCTGGCGAGCCACCTGGACAATCTGGCGGTCATGGCCCATGATCCACTCACCCAACTCCAGTAAGCGCCCTTGTAATTCGGTCACCACACTCCGCGCTAGCGCCGGCAGGCTGTCGTCTTCGGCACTGAGCACGGTGGGCAGTTCGCGCCGCAGCCGTTGAATCCCCTGGGCGATGATAATGCCGTACTCCATTAAGAGTCCTCGGATCTGGTTGGCCACCGCCGTCCGCTCGCTCACCAACAGCTCGCGGGCGCGATGCACGGTCAGGCCGGCTTGCTGCTCCACCGTCTGGATCGGCACGAACCGCATCTGGGGACGCGACACCGCCTCACAAATCGCTTCGGCAGCGTTGCGGTCATTCTTTTGCTTGGTCCGATACGGTTTGATCAGTTGCACCGCCATTAGCCGCACGTCATGCCCCAGCTTCTGCAACTCCCGCCCCCAGTAGTGCGCACTGCCGCACGCTTCCATGCCGATGCGACAGATTGGCAGCTGGGCAAAGAAAGGCAACACTTTGCCGCGGCTCAGTTGTTTCCGCACCACGACCTTCCCGTGGGTATCCACGCCGTGCACCTGAAACACATTCTTCGCGATGTCGAGACCAGTCCGGGTCACTGCCATTGTCCTGTCCCCCTTCGTCGTCGGTTGTCTTCTGTCTTTACACTGACTTTCCAAGGGAGCGTCCATACCATACGCGCACCGCGTGCGGCCCACCCGCGGCTCTTCGGTATCTTCACAGACCCAATGAGGCCGCGATGCAATGCCATTAAGTTAAGCCGGGATGTCATTGCGAGCGCAGCGAAGCAATCTTTGTTTTCTGCAGAGATTGCTTCGTCACTGGCGCTCCTCGCAATGACAGACATTCACTAACTTAATGCCATTGGGCCGCGATGCGCTGGAGGGCCAGGTTAGCCCTGCCTTCCGTGTGTGACCAGAATGAACACTCAAGCAACCGCCGTGAACGGCCGCACTTCCTTGGTCACCCGTTCGCCAAGTTCCTCCTCGGCCACATCCATGTCATACCGACTTTGCAAATTCAGCCAGTACCGGGGGCTTTGCTCGAAATAACGTCCCAAGCGTAGCGCTAGCTCTGCGGTGACTGGGCGCTTGCCATGGACGATATGACTAATGCGCATCGCCGGCACTGCGATATCGTGAGCCAATCGGTATTGCGACAGTCCTAGCTCTTCCAAGAGTTCCTTCAGGTAAACGCCCGGATGAACGGGGGCGATTCGCGTTTTCGCCATGGATGCTCCTCAATGATAATCCACGATCTCTACTTGTTCCGCATGTCCGCCCCGCCAGACAAAGCAAATGCGCCATTGTTCATTGATCCGGATGCTATACTGTCCTTTACGATCGCCCTTCAAGGCTTCCAGCTGATTAGAAGGGGGAAGGCGTAAATCTTCTCACTTGACGGCGGCATCAATGGCATTGAGTCTCATGAACGCTCGCTGTTGGATGTCGTGCAGGAACTTCCGCACGAACTGACGTTTGAACACCTTCTCGGTGTCAGTATTACGGAACGATCGGATCACCCATGATCGTAAACAGATCGTTTACTATGCGTCAAGCTTGCCCCAAGCAGGGCTAACGCCCCGCCTCAGCCGCCGCAGCCCGACTGTGTCTTTTCAGGTTCAGCAGGGGCCGCTCGCGGGCTGCGGTCGCGCTGGAGGCGATGGTGTACGCCCGGCATGGGCGTGAGTGTGGGGGTGGAAGTCCCCTGTAGGAGGTGCACTCTCATGAAGCGCAAGAGACCTGAGAATAACTACGAGTCCAAG
>JBFWXH010000150.1:0-12929 GCA_050187625.1 Binatia bacterium | reverse complement strand
CCGATCTGCAATTACAGGAACGCGTCCGTCGTTATCTTGCCGACCGAGCTGATCTTACTGTTGCTAATCAGAATCAGATTTATGTGGACAAGCCTACCTATGTCGTTGTTCACGTCGAAGTCTCCGTATGTGCGAAGTCAATAGATGTAGTCGCTGATGCCGAACGAAAGGCGCAGGAAAAACTGACCAAGTACTTACACCCATTAACCGGTGGCAGAGGAGGTGACGGGTGGGAGTTTGGTCAGGGAGTCGCCGTATCCGAGCTTTATTTGCTCTTGGAAGAGATTCCTGAGGTGGATCATGTGGAGGAGCTTCGGCTGTCGACAGACGAAGGCGATGTCGATGTCGATAAGCTCGACATCGATCGGCACACTCTCATTGCCAGCGGCGAGCACGTTGTGTCCGTAACCGTAGCCTCAGGGAGTTAAGGCCTATGTCACTTGAGAACCCCAGTCTTGATGACAAGTCATTTACGCGTATTGTTGAAGAGGCGCGGGCGCTGATCCCTCGTTATGCCCCTGAGTGGACGGATCATAACGTTCACGATCCAGGCATTACGTTTCTTGAACTGTTTGCCTGGCTGGCAGAAATTCTTCACTATCGCGCCAACCAAATCACCGATGCGAACTACGACAAGTTCTTTGCTTTGTCTGGGATTGCACGATCCGGCAGCCAGTTCGCTGAGGTTGCCGTCGATTTCGATAAGTCGGTAGCACAAACGTCTGAGAGTATTCTTATCCCGGCCAACACGGTTGTCATTCCTGACGGGAGGGATGACCTCCCCTTTGCCACAGAGCGAGATACGTATCTGACACCAGCCATTCTGAAGAAGGTGCTGTTAGATCGTGACGGACGTACGATAGATCGTACGGCAGCGAATAGGGAGCGAGCCGGACACTTCATTCTATTTCAGAAACCAGAGGAGGTGTTGCGTGTTGGACTGTCTCCTGCCTCTACTGCGCCAGAGCTCCGTCTGACGATTACTTTGTACGAGGTAGGTTTACCGCCAAGACAACCCCTTGTTGGCGAAGCCGCGAATTTTGAGCCTTCGGCTTCACTGCAATGGGAATATCTAGTTGGGTCCGGGTGGGAGGAACTCGAAGTCCTTGAAGATGCAACTCTTCACTTGTCGCGTAGCGGCGACATTACGTTCCGCCGGCCTGATAAGATGGGCGAGAAAGACGAGTGCCACTGGATTCGCGCAAAGCTAAAAGATGGGTACTATGAAATTCCCCCACATATTTTCACTATTAGTGTGAATACTCTTCGCGCCCGTCAGGTTGAGACTGTTGTGAATGAAGACTTGGGCCTCGGGAAGGGAACACCCGATCAGGTTGTTCGTCTAAAGAAATATCCTGTGGTGGTTAACCCAGAGGTGAGTGCTGACAGGTTTCAAGTCGGCGAAGTACTCGATTGGCAGGCGTTAGTGATGAGACTTCCTGAACCTGCCAAGACTAAGGGGCAGGGCCCAGGGGGAACCGACAACAGCAAGGAACGCTATATTGTAAAACAGTTGGTGTCATTAGACCTTATCGGCCCCCAGATGAGAAAGATTCTCAATCGGCAACGGTTCCGTAAACGAAAGCATCGAAAATTTAGTAAACCTGCTGATTCAGAAAAGCACACACTAGCTCGAGGTTTTGAGCTGCTTCTCAATCAGGTCAACTTCTACGACCGGAGGATCTTCTCTGGAGTCGAGATACCTCAAGAGTATCGAGCACTTGCGGAGCGAGACGAAGTTGCCTGTACAAACACCACTCTCCTGAGGAAATTCAACCGCTTCCTCTTGCGTTCAATTTTCCCTGATCTCGTGGTGAGTGATCGGCTTGAGCTCCAAGTTGGGCATCCGGTGACACACGTCGAAGCTGAACCGAAGAGCTGGGAACGTTGGCAGGAGGTTGCAGATTTCTGTAATTCCGCGCCGAACGATCGCCATTTTGTGTTTGACCCAGAGACCGGCGAGATTCTATTCGGCAACGGCTTGAATGGTCGGATCCCGCAATCGAGCGAACGTATCCGGGCGCGATTTTATCGAACTACGCGTGAAGAAAAAGGGAACATTCAAGACGGGTTATCGTGGAGTTTGCTCGAACCAGCAAAAGCGAAAAGCCTGAAAGGAAAAAACTGGGATCCAGCCTCTGGCGGCAAGAAGAGAGAATCGGTTGACGAGGCGAAACTGCGCGTCCTAGGAGAATTCAGTCGCAGCTATCGCGCGTTAACGGCGCAGGATTATGAAAAGATCGCACTTGCAACTCCAGGATTGCGCGTAGCTCGTGCTAAGGCCATCCCGAACTGTAATCTTGAGATCTTGCCTCGTCAGTCTTTTCCTGGGCACGTGACAATTGTTGTGCTGCCGTATTCACTCGTGCTTGAAGGCGCTGACCCAACTAGAGTTGGCCCTAGCGAGGGCTTTTTACGTACTGTTCGTTCCTATTTGGGATCGCATCGCATGCTAGGCACAACACTACACGTGGTGGGACCGAAGTTCGAGCCAGTTACTGTCAGATGCCGCGTTTTTCTCAAAAAAGGGGTGTCGGATACTGCTGCCAGAAAACATGTTGAAGAGGCACTAAAGAAGTTTCTTGACCCCATTGACGGAGGGGAGGAGAAGCGAAAGGGATGGCCGTTCGGTCGGTCAGTATTTCCTTCTGAAATTCACCAGTTGCTCTCTACATTAGCGGACGTGGACTACATTACCGACTTGTCATTGAACGGACTGGGCAAAGACACGTCGGTGAAATTGCCCGTCCATGGGCTCCCCGTGTCAGGGCAACACCATTTGCAATTGATTAGCTTCGACGACCGGCCTGGTCGACAAGGACGGCAAAGCCAAGGAGCTTCCACTCGTGAATAAGCCAGAATTTCAAGCGCAAATAATCCGCACCGAAGCTCAATGGCGCAGCGGGCTCTTCCGGTGCCTTGAGTTTGCTACCGACCATGTGACTCCGTTTGCCCTACCAGCATTTATGTCGTGGGTCACGAATACTGACCCGTTTACCAACTTTGGCGGGCTGGTTTCTGACGATTGTGGTCGGCTCTTGTGGACGGCCAGTACAGGTTCCAATACCAAAGAGGTGTGGCATCTGTATCGTTACGATCCTGATCTCAAGCTGGTTGAAAATGTCGTTTCTCTAGGATCTCACAGAGAGATAACTTCTGAAAAATTGTGGTTAACACGGGACTATCTCTGGGTTTTTGATCATTCCCATGGTCGGGTATTGGGGCTTTCGAGTGAGAACTTCCAGATCCTTATCGAAATTCCGATCACTAGCAATCAAGATAAAACGGAAAAGGTAAAACTGATCGATCTCGACTTTGACCACCAGTCCTCGTTCTATGCGATCGTGCAACAACAGGAACAATACGAGCTGCGTCGGTATCTAGTGCCACCGTTGGTTCCTGGCTTGGCAGAGAGGGTGCCATTTACGAATTGTCAACAGCCTAGCGTGCTTGCGGTTGCACCCAGGGGCACTGTTTATGTGGTCGATACTGCTAATGGATTGCTGTGGCGGTATCCTTCAAGCGACGGGCAAAAGAAAGAAGAGCAGCTGAAGAGTCATGCCAGTGATGTTCTCCGCCATGCCGAATCTCCCATATGGATTGACTCCCGAGGAGTGCTCCTCCTCCTTCGCTCGTCAGGAGCGTCAGATGAAGATAAACAGGTAGCGGAAGCTTCAAAGCGACTGCATGCGTATGACGCCGATGGGAGCTATCTGGGTATCATCAAGCCTCCTCCAGAGGAAAAAACTTCTCCTGACGGTTTTGCTTTTGCCCTTCATGACAATCTCTATTGGGTCACAAACCAGAGGATCGCCAAGTTCACGAGGAGCCTGACGCCACCGGGGCGGAACGGCATCTATTACAGTCGTACGCTCGATAACGGGACGGTCGATGGCGCATGGCATCGACTGAGTATACAAGCACGGCTACCACCTCGCACGAGCATCACAGTATCCTATTTCACCTCCAACGAAGAAGGATTCAAGGCGTTTATAGATGAAGCCATAGACGCAACAGGTCCGGTGTCCGAAGGAGCGGAAAAAATTGAGAGGGCTCTGGGTAACAGGTGGAAGAGAGACGAATTTGCCGGAGGGAGTGAAGACTCACCAGAGCAAGGGAATCAACACGGTCACAATCCTCTGGACATGTTGTTTGTTCACAACAAGGGCCGGTATTTATGGCTCAAACTCGAACTCTCGACTTTCGATGAAAGTCAAAGCCCCGCGATCAACAGCCTACGAGTCTACTATCCGCGACTTTCATATTTGCGGTATTTGCCGGCAATTTATCGAGATGATGAGGAGAGTGCGCCGTTTGTCGAACGATTCCTCTCGTTATTTGAAACAATTTTTCATGGTCTCGAAGATGAGATCGAACACCTGTTTCGCTATTTTGACCCCCAGGTAACCCCAGCGGAATTTCTTCCGTGGCTTGCCTCATGGATGAACCTATCAATTGGTGAGGATCTTCCAGAAGAACGCGCGCGAGAGCTGCTCCGTCGTGCGCCTGACTTGTTCCGTCAACGTGGCACCCCGCGCGGGCTTGAGAATTTTTTGCAGGCGTATACCGGACGTCCCGCTTACGTGGTTGAGCCGTCGCAGAGTGTACACCCATTTTTGCTTGGCCACTCGATGCCCCTGGGTGTCGGTACAGTTGTCCTTGGCGCACCACTGAGAGCGATACGCCTTGGGGATAGTAGCGTCGTTGGCCGTATGACGCTGCGGGATAAAGACGAGCCGCCAGTAGAGCCTTTCCTGGCGATGACCCGACGATTTGTCGTGATGCTTGACATGGACCGCGGGCAATTTCAGCGAGATCAATCCAGGCTAGTGCGCATTATCGACGAACAAAAACCTGCACATACGACGTACACCGTGAGACTCCTTGCTAATGAAGCGAACGTAGGCTCTGCACGGATTGGGGTGAATGCCACGGTCACTGACTTCGAGCCGTATCGTGTTGGCATTACACCACTGGGTCGTGCAGTGCCATTAGCCAAGGGGCCGTCTGGACCTCGGGTGGAGCGTGGCGCTTGGCTAGGTGGGAGCGGCAAGTTGCTGTGAGAAATTTTAGGAGGGTGAGAACATGAACTCGAATACCGATAGCAAATGCGATGTCTGTGAGCTGAAAACCTTTGATAGAAACAATTATTTTTATGGCAAACAACTGACAGTGAGGGACTTTCTCCATGAGCAGCGTTACCTCAACGAGAAGCGCTGGCTGATTAACCGGATGATTCTGGGGTGGGGGGTCGTCTGTGGTCTGAAGGTTTACTGGGACAAAGAGAAACGCGAGTTCATCATCGAGCCAGGTTTGGCCATTGATTGCTGCGGGCACGAAATCGTCGTCGATAAACAGCAGGTTGTTGAGCTTTCCGAGTATAAAGAGTGGTGCGAGAAGAACAAAAATGAGAAATCTTGGCCACTCAAAGCTGTTCTTTGTTTAGAATACTTTGAATGCAACGCTGAGCAGATCGAGCTCCCACCGTTACACTGCGATGATAAGGAACGGGTCGAATCCAACCGACGGCGAGAGAGCTTCAAATTGCGCTTTCGCCGCCGGGACGAAGTGGATCCGAAACAACCCTACGGACACGACGTTTGCTTTGGACATCTTAAACAGCACGATGATCATGGCAAAAAGCGAGATCTCTGTGACCCACCACCCATCCATCAACATCTGTGTGAGCACCTTGCAAAAGGATGCCCAAAATGTTCGCCTTGCCCCTGTGTGGTGTTGGCAACAGTAACTATACCGATCCCCTCTATGGATTCGTCAAGCCAAGTAAGTGGGGAGGCAAACGCCACCCCTGAGCAAGAAGAGAAATCGGAGTCGTGTGAAAAATGGCCCGATCCGCAGGTAGACCCCTGTACCGATCGACGGCTGGTCTACAATAATACCCTCCTATACGACCTGATCCATTGTCATCATGGCGATCTTCCGCACATTGTGAAAGTCAATTGGTTCGAACATAAGCGACAACTTACATGGGAGAAATTTGGCGCTCAGATCCAAACAGGCCTGATTGTGACTTTTGACAAAGAAGTAAAACCAACAACCTTAGATCCCGATGGCTCTGACCAATACACTCTGGATTCCCATACTTTTTTCGTTTCCTTCACACACAAAGAGGTGGGAACTGGAAACTTCGTAGTCAAAAGGATCCCAGGGGAAGCAAAACTCTTAAAGGAAGAAGAGTGTTGGGTCGCTAAATTCTGTGCTGATCCGGACTGGCAGAACGATGAGTTACAGTCTCATAATTCTGAATTGGCGCACGGTGTAGACGTAGAAATAACACTACGCGGCAGTCGAATTCACAGCTCGGAGAAAAAGGCTCTCGATGGAGAATTCGATGGACAGACCTTCCCGACAGGTAACGGGGTGCAAGGTGGAGATTTCGTTGACTGGTTCCACGTCCTACCCCGTGGAGCAACCAAGAAAGCAGAACCTTAACTCTATTGATCTAAAGTCGACCCATTTACCGGCTACGTCTACGAAGCTTGACGAATGAAGGAACAATATCATGATTACTAACAAAGAAAAAATTCAATCCGGCTATAACGAATTTCGCCGGCCACGCTATTTTCACGGCATGTTGCTTGATGATCAGGATTTCCTCGCTGAACAAATCTATCACACCAATAAACGCCAGTTACTGAACCGTATGTTGCACGGTACAGGAGTAGTGTGTGGACTCGGATTGAGTGTTGATAAAACTGGCTGTGTGATCAAGGTCGATCCGGGATTGGCCTTGGACTGTAGCGGGAACGAGATCTGGGTGGACAGACAGATCGATGTGAAAATTAGAGACTTTCTGCCGCAACCTGGATCCAAGGCAAAATCAGCTTGTCAATCAGGCGAAAGCGACAAAACACAACCGAACAAACACTTCCTTGGGATTTACTATCATGAGCAAAAGACCGATGCGAAATCGGTCTATGTTCCTGACGGTAGCTGTGAAGACCGCAGCTGCGATTATTCGCGTGTACGCGAGGGGTTTCGCCTCACTTTGGTGAAATGTGGAGAACCCGACAAAAAACCTGGACTCCTGAAAAAGTTTTGCGAGTGCAAAGATGGTCCCGTCGGGGAAACGAAGGACCCGACAAACTGCCTCGACTGCAAAGATCTTACCGGAAAACAGCTGTGTCGATGCTCGGTACTACAGGACTTCTGTAAGCAGTCCATCCCTTGTTCCGATTGTGGGTGCTGTGAGAAACAACACGTAGTGATTCTTGGGAGCGTCGAGCTCGATAAAGACAACAACATCACCAAGCTGTGCATCAATGACTGCCGACGCTATGTTCTCACCGGGCGAATGGTCGACCATTTGCTCGCACAGTCTTTGGGAGGAGTTGGTAACGCTCTTTCCCTTACAGTTGGTGGCAAAGATGTCGAATTCAAGGATGGTTATGATATCGGACGTAATCCAATCGAGGCACTGTGTTGGTTCTTCCGTCATGTCCTCATTGAAGCCGCAGATGGTAAGCCAGTCACATGGAGTCTATGCCAGAAGGATCAGACTACTGGCGGGGGGGGAACCGGGGGAACCGATATCAACAGGGCAGAATTTGACAAGATGAAAGAAGAAGTTGAAGAGCTTAAGAAGTTAATTAAGCCTCAGCCAGCACCCCAGCCAGACCCGCAACCAGCACCGCAATAGGAGCAGCACTGCACGCACCATGGGCCAGCGAACTACAGCCAAAAGCAATGCGCGCGATCGTTCAGGGCGCGATAGCGTGCGTACCAACGTGACGTTCCCTGTTCGCAGTCCTATTCGCCCGATGGCGCAATTGCCTCGGACCGGTAGTGGTCCAGTTACGGCTCGTGTAGGCGGCGTACCTGCGCTGCAAGCCAAACTCAAGGTGAATCCCTCAGGGGACGCCTACGAACGCCAAGCTGATTCCGTTGCTGACTCGGTGATGCGTGCTCCCAAAGAATCACCTCTAGCACAACCCACTGGTGTGCGGACAGATTCTATCAGTCGCATGCCGAGTACCGGAGGGAATGCGACTGAACTTAAGGATGATAGTAAGCAACTAGCACAACCCCTCCAGCGTGTTTCCCGCAGTCCTCTTCGTCAGCATCCACAGGCGGGTGAGGAATTCGAAGAGTCCGGTAGCCCGCTGCTGCAAAGGGCAGAAAAGAATGGTGGTGAAGGGGACAGCACTAGCCGACCTCAACCAGTGCAGCGCAGGGTGTCGCAGGCTGATAGCGAAAAGCCCATTCAGACGGCACTGAAAGGTAATACTGAAGAACCGTCAGCTCCAGTCCAACGCAAGGAACGAGATGAGCAGACGGTTTCTCGCCAAGCGCAGAAACCTGAAGAAGAAGCGATCATGCGTCGATCGCGTGGCAAGGGAGACGCCCCACCTATCCCTGAAGGGTTTGCGGCGCAACTGCACTCGTCACACGGGGAGGGAAAGCCGCTCCCTCCAGATCACCGTCAATTTCTTGAGTCTCAGCTTGCTAGTGATCTGGACAATGTTCGTGTGCATGAAGGCCCGAAGGCTACGAACCTTAACCGTTCCATCAACGCCCAAGCGTTTACGCGCGGAAGTAATATCTACTTTGATAACGGTGCGTACGACCCGAACTCATCAAGTGGGCAAAGGCTCTTAGCTCACGAACTGACCCACGTCGTGCAGCAAGGTCACGCCGCGCCGTTGTCTTCGTCCACAAGTTCTTCCCCTCAGGCGCTCCAGAGTACGTCGACGCAGACCGTACAGCGTCGAGAAACCCCTGGTGAGTTGGAAGCACGTACAGTTCCGTCACAGGAAAAGATCCCCACGCCTGGTATGCAGCCTGATCACGCTGCGGCAGTCACACCGCAAGCGCCAACACTAGCGAACAAGGAGGTCGCTCAGTCACGCGACCAACAAGCGCAACCAGGAACGCCGCCACCCGCTGAGCCAGGCGAAGCTCAGGGCAAGCAAGTCGCTGCCAAAGGAACAAAAGAAGAAGCCAAACCTGGAGGAGGTGAGACAGGTGGGGGTGCACCTGGAGGGGAGACGCGCGAAGCGGCGCCGGAGGCGCCAGCTGTCCCCAGCCCACGCGAAGCCATTGCCCCAGTTATTAGCGCAGTTGGGCAGCGCGCGGCGGGTGCGCGTAAACACGCACCTGCAGGTAAAGCCGTGTCGTCAGCACAGGCGGCGGCGATAAACCCGAAGACCGAACAAACGCGTTCCGCTGCTACACAAACGGTAGCAAATCTTGATGCCGCCAAAGCTGAGGAAGTGAAACGGAACGAGTTTAAGGCCAAGCTGAAGCAGGCTATCGATGCGGCAACTCCTCAGCCAAAGACCGAAGCTGAAGCCGAAAAGGTACAGAAGACCGGGGCCGCGCAAGCAAGCCAGACCTTGCGTGGACAATTAGCAACCGAGCGTGCGGTTGCGGCGGGGCCGTTGCAGTCAGCGGCCGGCGCTGAGGTTTCTCCTTCTGCGCAACAAGCGCCACCAAAGACAGAGCTGCAAACCGAACCTGTCGGCCCTCCGCCAGCGCCGGTGCCGGCTGGACCGGTTGCTCCTGCGTCGCTTCCGCCGCAGCGCTTAGACTATTCGTCCGATCGTGCCGAAACCGATCAGGCGATGGCGCAAAACAACATCACCAAGGAGCAGTTGGCTGAGGGCAACGATCCTGCTTTTGGACCAACCCTGCAAGCGCGTACAGAAGCAGAAAAACACGAAGCGGGCGCTGAGGCGCAGTATCGTCAGGCAGAATCAAAGGAACAACAGAAAGCACAGGGAGAAGGGCAAAAAGCACTGGTCCAAGGGCTGACGGGTGTACATGGCACGCGCACCTCACAACTTGGGGTCGTCACCAAGCAGCAGCAAGCGACCAAGGAAAAAGATGCGGCTGAGCGCCAGCGCATCACCGACCACATCACTGGCATCAAGAACAAGACCCGCGAGCAGGTCGAAGCCATTCTCAGGGAGATGGAGACCGAGGCGAGCAGCACGTTCGAGGCTGGCCTCCAACGTGCGGAAAAAGCCTATGAAGCCGCCTTTGAGGAGGCGAAAGGCGGGATTGGCACCTGGCTTACCACCTGGGGAAGTGATTGGGAGCGGCATATTGAGAACGCGCTCGCTACGGCGCGGCGGGAATACCTTGCCCAGGTGGATACAGCTATCGATGAAGTTGCAAATCTGGTCGAAGCCAAGCTGAAAAAGGCCAAACAACAAGTCGCCGACGGGCGTAAGGAAGTCGAAGATTTTGTCAACGGATTAGATCAGAGCGTCAAACAGTTCGGCGAAGAAGCATTACAATCAGTGAGTACTGAGTTCGATGCGATGGGAGCCGAAATCGATCAGCGCCGTGACGGACTCATCGACAAGCTTACGCAACAATACAAAGCCTCCTACGAGCGCATGTCGGCGACAGAGGAGAAACTCCGCTCGGAAAACAAATCACTCTGGCAGCGAGTGTACGACGCGACCGTCGGGGTCATTAAGCAGATTATCGCATTCAAGGACATGCTCCTGGGAGTTCTTGGTCGAGCCGCGAGCGTCATCGGCGATATCATTGCCCATCCGATTCGGTTCCTGAGCAATCTGGTTGCGGGTGTCATGCAAGGTCTGAAGAACTTTATGTCCAAGATCGGCATGTACCTGCAAAAAGGTCTCATGGAATGGTTGTTTGGCGCGCTGGCTGGTGCTGGGTTAGTGATGCCAGAGAAGTTTGATCTGCAGGGCATCATCAGTATCATCTTGCAGGTCCTCGGCTTGACCTACGCGAACTTCCGTGCGCGGGCAGTTGCGATTGTTGGTGAACAGATTGTCTCATCACTTGAGAAGGCAGCCGAAGTCTTCAAGGTTGTGATTACCGAAGGTATTCCTGGTCTGTGGCGCTTCATCAAAGAGAAGCTTGCTGATCTCAAATCCATGGTGTTCGATGCGATCTTCGATTTCATCAAAGACCGCATCATCATGGCCGGTATCACCTGGATCATCGGCTTACTCAACCCAGCTTCTGCGTTCTTCAAAGCCTGTAAGGCCATCTACGACATCGTCATGTTCTTCATCAATCGTGGGAGTCAGATCCTTGCGCTGGTCAATGCCGTCATCGATTCCCTGGCATCGATTGCGAAAGGAGCGATTGGTGTAGCGGCGGAATTCGTTGAAAACGCGCTGGCGAAAGCGATACCGGTTGCAATTGGTTTTTTGGCTAGTCTCCTCGGCCTCGGTGACCCTGCCGAGCCGGTGCGTAAGACGGTCGAGAAGGCGCGATCGCCAGTAAATAAAGCAATCGATTGGGTCATCAATCTGGCAGTGAAAGGAGTGAACGCGGCTGGGAAGTTTATTGGCGGGTTGTTTGGGCATGGTAAAGAAAGTGACGAAGAGAAACAAGCAAAGTTGGATCAAGCAATGACTGCGGCAGAAAAGGCGGTCGCGAGATTTGCTGGCAAACGGGTGGGGGAGATGGTTCTGCGGCCTGTTCTAGCCATGATCAAGCTACGTTATGGTCTCAAAAGGATGACTGCGGTCCAAGAAGGTGAGTACTGGACGATTATTGGAGAAATTAATCCCGTACGAAAAGAAAAAACAAGCGTCAAGGTAGAGGACCCAAAAGAAAGCTTAGATGGTGAAACGAAGTATGTGGAGATTGATAGTCAGGGGAGAAGAATGCTTCGAGAAGAATACCAAGGGTCGTTTATGATCCGGACTCGGATGTATGGGTCTGGTCGGGGGTATGGAGCTGAGGGCAAGACGCATAGGGATAAGATCATCAAAAGCCTGCGGAGAAATAAAGATGGAACAAGCAACCCAGATGGTCTGTACTGGGAACCTGAAAATGGAAGAATAGTCGAGCTAAAGCCGCCTACGGACCCAACGGTAGAGCACCGTCCGTCAGTCGTTGAACATTGGAATAGCGAAGGACGCAAGACGAACCAGAAGAATAGACGTAGTTTCTTTACTTTTTCGGGCAAGCTAAACGAGATGAAAGTCATTGATAGGCAGCGAAATAGTGAGCTTGGTGGAGAGGGGACGTACAATCCTGTGGTGGAAGATACGTTCAAGGGACCAGGCGAAGGAGAGTAGAGATTGGAAAAGATATTTAACTACTACATATGGCATCCCAGGCTGCAAGCCGCAAACCTTCTGGTTTTCAATATAACGCCTGGTGAACAGTCGCATATGCCTGGGCATTCGCGAACGTTTTTTAATGATCTGTTACGCACGCTAAAAATCTCTTGTGAACTAATGTCGTGGAAAGTATTCGCATATCGATCGAGCTACCAAGGGGAGCCCGACGCATCAGATTGGCGAGATCGGTGGCCTGTGAACTGGAGAATCATAATTGAACTCACTGTGCCTTTGGGCTCTTTGTCTCCTCTAAGGCATGAGTATATCGGAACGTTCGCGTTCGATGCGGAGGGTTTGGCTGAAAAGTCTTCGGTTCACTATGAGTGTATTGTCATTTCAGACTATGAAAACGCAAACAAGGCTGACGATGCGAAAAGAGCGATTGTATCTTCAAAAAAGGTTACTGACCTGGCACGCCGAAAGAAAGCAGCTCCTCCTGTATTTAAGCGCATAGTGCTGAACGAAACTCTTGTCCAGGAGCAAGTCTCCTTAGGTACCTTCCCAGAATCGTTCTTTAGGTCAGGTGCCAGGTATATGGTCGCAGTCGAGGATGTGTGCCGTTCCTTTGGAGGAATTACTAACTTTGACGAAAGAGCAGCAAGGCGGAAAGAACTCTTCAATCCAGATGGCCTTGAATAAACAGAGCATTCTATCAGTCCGCGTTTCAGCTCGATTAGTAGAACGAAAATTAAAAAGAACAGGCAAATAATGCTTGACACAAAGTGTCCCTCCGGCAGGCATGCTTGACGTCCTTCACAAAAGGTTCCTGCAACAGTTGCTGAATTGGCCACATGAGGGGGAAGCGCTCCGCGAACTTTTTCCGGGTCGTCTTCGCTTTTCGATCAGCGA
>JBFWXH010000149.1:0-13021 GCA_050187625.1 Binatia bacterium | reverse complement strand
CCGCTTCAAAGAGAGACAGTTTTCGAGATGATGCGGGCTACGGGCCGAAGCGTCAAAGTTACAGAAACCATGAGCGGGGGAGGTGTAGGGCTCTCTGCAGAACTGATGGCGTTACGAGCCGCTCGCTTGCTTGACCCTGGGCAGTATGTGAATCTCGGCATTGGCCTCCCCACATTGGTCTCAGACTTCATTTCTCCCGAGGTGACCCTTCATGCAGAGAATGGCATCTTAGGGTACGGGAGTCTCGCTCCTGCTGGAGAAGAGGATATTGATCTCTACAACGCGAGTTCCCAGCTCGTCACGTTACAGCCTGGGGCAAGCTTTTTTCACAGTGCTGATGCGTTTACGATGGCACGCGGTGGACATCTAGACGCCGTAATTCTCGGCGGATTTCAAGTAGCAGCAAATGGCGACCTGGCGAACTGGAAAACTCCCGCCATGGGCGCTGGTGCTGTTGGTGGCGCAATGGATCTCGCAGCGGGAGCACGGACATTAATTGTCGTGATGTTCCACACGACCAAAAACGGAGAATCTAAGTTGCTTCGACAGTGTACCTACCCCCTGACAGCGCGCGGCCGTGTGGCATGGATCGTGACGAATCTCGCGCTCATTCAAGTCAACTCTAACGGCTTTCTCCTGCGGGAGCTTGCCCCCGGAGTTTCAGTTGATGACGTTCGTACTGCGACTGCCGCGCCGCTACAGATTGCCGTGGACGTCCAGGAGATGGAGTTTTGAGAGGATAATCATCGTTCTTCTTTTCGCTCCATTTTGTGCGGGGGAAGATAACTATCTCTTCCCAGTCTTCATCTTCCCCGTCCTTCTTCGTGCTCCGTCACCAGCCAAGTACATATGAAGGCATGCGCTTACTCTGCTCTCCACGCGGATCGGCACCACCGTGCACTACACCCTGCTCTACGTCTACGTAGATCCCCAGTACGTCTCCTTCGCTCCACTCTTCTTTTACTTCAAGCTTATGGCCTCGGGCCGCTAACTCGTGACGCACTTCTGCAGGGACTCGTTCTTCGATGCGTAAGAGTCCAGGGACCGCATTGTGTGGATAAAAGCTGGAAGGAAAGTGCGCCGAGGAAAACCGCGGTGCTTCAATGGCATCCTGTACTGGCATGCCAAATTCCACCACGTTCAAGAAGAATTGTAACGTCCACTGATCTTGCTGGTCACCACCTGGGGTACCAAATACCATACATGGCTCCCCATTTTTCATGATTAACGTAGGCGTGAGTGTTGTTCGTGGCCGTTTGCCTGGCACCAACGCGTTAGGATGTCGAGCATCCAGGTAAAACGTCTGCACTCGAGTACCTAACGGAAAGCCCAGGCCTTCGATCACCGGCGAAGAGGGGATCCATGCACCACTTGGGGTAAATGACGCCATATTCCGCTCGTTGTCGACAACAGTGACATACACGGTTCCTGGTCCCCAATTACGGGCGGCAAAGATTTCTTCCCCTTGGAGTAGGGCTGCGCCAGTACGAGGGTCCCCCGGCCGCTGCTCTAGCGAAGCACGATGTGGATCAATAAGAGCACGACGCTTTGTCGCATATTCTTTTCCCAGTAAGCCCGCCAAAGGTACCTCAACAAAATCAGGATCTCCGTAATACTGTTCACGATCAGCAAAGGCGAGTTTCATCGTCTCGGCAATGGTATGAATGTAATCAGCACTATTATGGCCAAGCCCTTTCAGGTCATAGCCTTCAAGAATAGCTAACTGCTGTAAAAACACTGGCCCTTGGCTCCACGGCCCACATTTGTAGACATCATATCCACGATAATTCAACGTCACTGGGGCTTCGATTTTGCAGCGAAAATTTGCCAAGTCCTCCGCAGTCAGTAATCCTCCCTGCGCCTGTGCATGGGCAGCAATGAGCTGAGCGATTTCTCCTTTATAAAAGGCGTCGCGTGCAGCTGCGAGTCCATGTGCCCGGCCCTGTCCTTCCTCTTTCTTTTCTGCATCAATCAGGCGACGAAAAGTACGCCCGAGGTCCGGATTTTTCAGCACTTCTCCAACATCAGGAAGCCGATTGCCAGGCAAATACACTTTCGCCGACGACGGCCAGGCTTTGCGAAAATGTTCAGCATTGCCGGCAATAGAAAAATCACTCAACATATATGCGGGAGCAGGTCCACGCAGCGCCTTATGTAGCGGAAATCCCCCTTCAGCCAGTTCCAGGGCTGGCTGAACGACTTGGGTGAAGCTCAAAGTCCCGAACCGCGCAAGGACACTCAGCAAGGCGTCTGGTGCCGCACAGGGCCCCGCAGCAAGCACCCCGTTGAACGGAATAAGCTTGATCTCGTGCTGCTTAAACCAATTGATAGTTGCCGCTTGTGGAGCTACGGTATCCCCGTTGACGGAAAAAACCCCCTTCTCTTTGGCACTATATACCAGGGCCGAAATTTCCCCACCAAAGGTATGCATGTGAGGATTCAAAACTCCTTCTGCAAGGGTCGCTGCGACTGCAGCATCAAAGGCGTTGCCTCCGGCATGAAGCATACGCATTCCTGCGTCAGCAGACAGGTAGTGCTCGGTGGCGATCATCCCTCGTGTCCCCATTAATGTCGGACGATAAGCCATGATTCCCTCCTTCGGAGGAATGAAGAAAATTAGGAATGTCAGCGAAGAAAAGACAAACTACCCATGTTCTCCCCACCTCCTGCGTTTCTGGAGATTGGTGTGCCGGAAAGCGAATTTGAACGCAAGAGCCAAGGAGACCAAGAAAGACGAAAAGTCGAATGAACATCAACCACCGGACTCCTTTGAGCGGGTATGAATTGGCATCCCTGCGGGACCAGTCATTCTCCCAAAAGATAGAACCGGTCCCAAATTTAAGGTTAGAAAAGGACCTAGATTTGATGATACTATCAGCATATAGAAGCTAAGTTTCTGGAGGGGAGACAGGGGGAAGGATTCTCATTTCGTCGTGCACTATAGATAGAAATGGTAAAAACGAACGTCTTACCCGAACAAAGACGCCCAGGAAATCTTATCGCGTTTCTACTCGTGGGCCTTCCTCAGTACTAAGAGCATAATCATGTATAATGACTTCTTCGGCTTTCGTGAACGGCCATTCAGTGTCACCCCAGATCCCCGGGTGTATTATTCCACCCCGACCTATCAGAAAATTTATAACAATCTTGTCTATGGCGTTCGTGAGGGAAAGAGTCTCTGTGTCATGACCGGTGAGGTTGGGACAGGAAAAACAACCATGTTGCGCCGGATTATGAAAGATCTCGACGCCTCCTGTCACTTCGCCTATTTTACCTACACGACGCTCGCGTTCGACGACCTGCTGGATTTCTTGTGTGAGGACTTAGGGCTTCCTCCACAAGAGGGGGGGAATTTTCAAAAGCTTAAAGCTCTCCAAAAGTTTCTTTCTCACTGTCAGAGCGAAGGACGACCCGCGGCATTACTGATTGATGAGGCACAGAATCTTACGGAGCCGGTGTTAGAAGAAATACGCCACCTTCTCAATCTTACAGATGACGACAAGTCGTTGCTGCCCGTTGTGCTCGTTGGCCAGCCCGAACTTGAACGCAAACTGTCTCAACCTTCGGTCTATCAGCTTAAGCAACGGATTTCTCTTCATTGTCAACTTGACCGTCTGAAAGATAGGGAAGTTACTCCGTTTATTTTCCATCGACTCCAAGCTATTGGCTATGAGGGCCAAGACCTCTTCACCCCAGAAGCACTAGAACGCATTACCTTCTACGTGCAAGGAATTCCCCGCCTTATCAATATCGTTTGCGATAATGCGCTTCTTCTCGCTTATAGCTTGTCCCAGAAAACGGTCTCTGCCGAAATGATTGAAGAAGTGTCACAAGATCTTGGTCTTCTGAAGAACAACATCATTGAACAGGAGAGGCTATCCCCTATCGCGGTCGAAGGCGACGAGCGCGAAAAACAGGACGCTATGGGTTCTCCCCCCTTACACGAGGAGAGGCTGAGAGACCCGCTGCCGCTTCCCCACGCCCGTGCCTCATCACGGGCGCATTTCCATGTCATTACACCAATGGGAGCGAGCCAGCCAGCGAAAAACAAGCGACCGACAGCAAATTCCACCATTGTCGAATGGGTTCCTCGAACCGTTCACCGGCGCTCTTCTCGACGATTAGCATGGGCCGGGACCGGACTCGCCTTCGCCTTGTGGTCGTTCACTCTCTTACCCTATGGGGAAAATGAGGAATCGTTCCTTTCCCCTGTGGCACCAACGCAAAATACCCGGCCCGATGACTTGTCAGGTCAAACAATGACCTTCTTGGCCCGCAATGAAATTAATGCGTTGATACAGCAACAAAGTAACCCTCAACGGAATCAACAATTCTTAAAAGACCAAACACGTGGCAGTGAGAAACGTGGACCTGCCGGTGAGTTCTTCTCAAAAAACCAGCCAGAAGAGGGAACGGGAAGAGCTACGTTCAATGCAAATGTGCCAGGGACAGACAACAACAGACTTACTGAAGAAGAAGACCCGACACAGGCAGGAACCCCCTTACCAAACGCCCCCTTGCTCATCGAAGCGGCGGCAAAAGGTGATACCGAACGTGGGCAATTGTTACTACGAGAAGGGATCGCGCCAGATATGGTCGATGAACGAGGCTGGACCGCCCTTATGATGGCAGCTTTACATGGTCACACCCCCATGGCCAAACTGCTCCTACAAAAGGGGGCTAATCAAGATGCGCGGAACTCAACTGGAGGGACGGCATTGATGATGGCGGCAATACAAGGGCATCGCGACACATTGCAACTCCTCCTCACTCACGGGGCAAAAGTAAATCTGCAGGACGCAAAAGGATGGACCGCCCTCATGTACGCGGCACGCAATGGTCATACCTCAATCGTGCAGTCTCTACTAGCTGCCGGGGCAAACCCTCGGCTCAAAAATGATGAAGGGTGGACTGCGGCGATGTATGCGACAAATCGTGGTCATCAGGAAACTGTGCATGCGTTATTAAACGGAAGTGTGAAAACTACGAACCACAATTAGGCGAACCAGCGACAAACCGGTGGGGTTCCACTGGTTCCAGTTCTTCTCGTACCACACATATCTGCCCCCGCACTGGAGAAGGCTCTTGCTTAGTTAAGCGACGTGGAACGTATCTGCTAACCGCTTTCTCCTTTTCGCTTTTTTTTCCGCTGCGGATGGGAAATTTGCTCAACGTTCAGTCCTTCCCATTCGGCAAAGGAAATTAAAGAAAACCTCTAGCTTTCTACAGCTATTACCAGATACAATACAGCGGAAACTCTTTTTACAGTATGAGAGCAATTCTCTGTTACTGCCTCGCTCTCTATATGGGCTATTGTTGTGTGGAAGGGGTATGGTGGTGGGTCCCCGTAGCATTTGGCGGATAAGAACGACCCTTTGCGCAGGTTGGTCTTTTCTTGTTCTCCTCTCATAGCGAGGAAGTATCTATGTACAACGAATTCTTCGGTTTTCGTGAAAGTCCGTTTAACCTCACGCCTGATCCTCGAGTTTTCTATTCCAACTCCATTTATCAGCGCGCTTACGCAAACTTGCTGTACGGCATTTGTGACCGCAAAGGGGTGACTGTCCTAACGGGCGAAGTTGGTACTGGTAAAACGACTCTTTTACGTCGGTTAATGAGTAACCTAGGGAATACATTCAATTTTGCCTTTTGTCCCTATACGCTCCAGACATTTGCCGAGTTGTTAGACTTCGTCTGTTATGACCTGGGAATGCCGGAAAACCCTGATAAAGGACCACGACAACTTGACGTCCTTTATCAGTTTCTTCTTGCCCAGCAACAGCAGGGAAAATCCTCGGCACTCCTCCTCGATGAAGCGCATAATTTATCTCCTGCTGTTCTCGACTCACTCTGCCTATTCCTCGATCTTTCTGTCGCTGGGGAATCTCTTCTTCCTGTTGTTTTAGTTGGGCAACCAGGTCTGACCGAGACTCTCGCTACACCAAGTCTAGACCGCTTTCGCCAACACATTACGCTTGCCTGTCAACTCGATCGGCTGAAACCAAGCGAAATTGGTCCGTTCATTTTCTATCGTTTACGAGAAGCAGGATCGCAAAACCAGGAGCTTTTTCCTCCACAGGTTATCCAGCGCATCGAAGAATACTCTGAGGGGATTCCGCGGCATATTAATATTATTTGCGACAATGCGCTTTTGATCACCTATACAGAAGCAAAAAGAGTCGTCACTGAGGAGATCATTGACGAAGTCGCCACAGATTTACAGCTGACCATTTTTCTCCCGGATCAACAATCGGAACAAGCGATAGCACACGAAGAATCCAGTCTTGAGGAGATCGTTCCACAAGAAGATCTCCCGCCAATAGTGCCTCCGTTCCTCCGAATAGACACGGAGAATCACCCTACCCACCGTAGACACGGCAGATTCTCAGTGTCCTCCACCGGAAGGTTTCTGCAATCGCGAACGGCAGCAATCCTGGCCGATACGAAAAATCTACAGCAGTCCGCTAGACGTTTCTTCACGCGGCAGTATCCACAATTTGTAACCTGGGCCGGTCTTGGCTTTGTCGGTGTTTTGCTTCTCTTGCTTTTCTCCCAGTTTCCTGGTCCTGAAGCTGGCCCTATAGGGTCGAGTCCGCCGCTGAAGCGAGAAGCGACCAATGCCGCAGTTCCTTCAACCACGACCACCACAACCACTCCCTCCCCACAACAACTTGCCTCCTCTCCCCAGCACAACCTTTCTGTATCAACTCAGGCAGGATCTCCTATACTAAGTTCTCCCATCTCACCGGGACAGGAGGAGTCAGAGAAGCAAAGTGTAGCGCAGGCTCCCGGAGAAACCCCGTTAACCGACACGCAATCCGTACCCTCTGCGGCCAAGACGACAGAGGAAAAAAAGCTACAAATCGCTCTTGCTACGCCTCTGCCCCACACCCCCCAACATGATCGTTTCCAAAGAAAGGTAACAAGTGAGGGGCTGACGGTTCAACCAACAGACTCCCATCAGACGGCTGGAAAAGAAAGCAAAGCCCAAGAATCATCTTCCCACAACGAACAGAACAAACCGCAAGGCATGTCAAGGAATGCCGCTGAGCAGTTCGGTATTCCAATTCGAGGTTCTACCCCACAGCTAGCGGAAACCACAGCATCGGCACAACAAAATACTCGGCCGAAGTCTCACGTTGCGATTCCTCAACAAACGCCTCCAGCCAGGGAAAAAACGGTGGACCCTTTCTCAGGCAGAGACAAAAAACAACAGGCGAAGGAAATCGCCAGTCTTCCTGTAAAAGACCCCGTAGCAACACGAGCAGAGAGGATCACCAAAAGACGACTTCACGAACGCAGGGCGGCGGTCAGCAAAGAAGGAAAAGAATTACTCGATAGTGAAGCGGAACTGCTCAAACAAGCAGCAGCTGGCAACCTGCAGGGCGTGAAGGCACTCCTACGAGCACAAACCTCCCCGAATACAACCGACAAGAAGGGCTGGACCCCTCTCATGATGGCAGTCATGAATGGGCACACGAACGTTGTTCATGCCTTACTGCGGAGTGGAGCGGACGTCAACAAAAAGAATAGTACTGGCCGTACCGCGCTTATGATTGCTGCCCTGGCTGGACATGATGCGATTCTCCAGGCCTTGCTGGACAACAACGCTGACGCGAATACAACCAATGCAGAAGGATGGTCTGCGCTGATGTACGCAGCGTGGAACGGACACACAAAAATTGTTCAGACCCTGTTGCGCAAAGGGACAGATGTCAATGTGAAAAACATCGAAGGGTGGACTCCCCTCATGTACGCCGTCCATAATGGACACGTGGACACCACTCGCGCCCTTCTTGCTGGACAGGCTGGACCAACAGTCAAAAACTATGCGGGAGAGTCAGCCTTGACGTTTGCTGCTCGCCGCGGTGACGTTCGCCTCAAGGCCTTGTTACGAGCGGCAAAAAACAAAGAGTAGCGACAGCACTGGTACGCATTTTCGCATCTACGGATAGACACAAGGGCGGATAAACCATAGATAACGGACGCCATCACAGTGAATTTCCGTGGGAGGTTCCCCGTGAGCGAGAGCAGCATCAATCTCGGCTGACACCGCTGCGGGGATTTCCGTAGGGAGAAGAGTCCGCCCACCCGTAACTACATCAATAATGATATCTTCGACACGGTCTTCCATATGTCTTGAGGCCCCTTAATGCGCCCTAGAGGTACATAGCAGAGGATGCTACGCTACGATGCCCGCAGCGTCCACCACCGCTTGAGCGAAGGAGAATACCGATGAAATTCGGCATCGTCCCGATCAATTTGCATAAATTCACCGATCCAGCCGTTCTTATTCCGTTTGTGCAACGCGCTGAGGCGTTAGGCTATGAATCAGTCTGGACAGCCGAGCATGTCATCATCCCAAAGTCGTACACATCGGTGTATCCTTATAACCCAAGCGGGAAACTTCCTTTTCCAGCCGATGCGGCAATTATCGACCCTCTTGTAGCTTTAACGTTTATCGCTTCTGCTACGACACGCCTGCGGCTCGGGACTGGGGTTAACATCCTCCCGCAGATGAGTCCACTCTACCTCGCGAAGTGGGCATCCTCACTCGATCATCTTTCTCGAGGTCGCTTCATGTTAGGGGTCGGTATTGGCTGGCTTCGTGAAGAGTTCGAAGCGATTGGGGTACCATTTGCCAAGCGGGGAAAGAGAGCAGACGAATACCTGCAAGCACTGAAAGCAGTGTGGAGTGGCGAGGAAGTGCACTACCAAGGCGAGTTTGTTCATTGGCACGGCTTCATGATGCGGCCCCGCCCAGCCCAACCTGGCGGGGTGCCTTTGATCATCGGCGGTATCAGTCCGGCAGCGATTCGCCGGACGGTACGCTATGGTGATGGCTGGTATGTTGTGGCCAAAGATCCCGACGAGTATCGCGATCGCATGCGCGCCCTGGCAGAGGAGTGTTCCCGTCAAGGCCGAAATATCGAGGAACTGGAAATCACGGCGTATTGGAACTATTACCGCGAGGGTATCGAGAGCCTCTCGGTGTACCAAGACCTGGGAATTCATCGGCTCCTGATTAATATGGATGCCTTACGCGAGTCGAATATTACCATCGCGCTCGAGCGTTTTGCCGAGAACGTCGTAGCAAAGCATGGATAAGCTTTTCCCCCGCGCTGTGAGGAAAAAACTCACAGCGTACGGATGTTACCCTTTCCGACAGCCCCCTTCTTCCTATTCCTGTCGTGCCCAGTTCGCTCGCAATAGCGTTGACCGTCAGCAACAGGTGAGGCAGTAAAGTTTCCGCTTGCTCATACTCTCCATGTTTGCGCAATTCACGCCATTGGCGCAGCAGCGTAATCGGTTGGCGATGCAAAACGCGAAGCGCGTCGCGACGCATCTGTACCATGCCATGGATATTGGGACGTCGTTCGGCCAGAGAGCCGCCATAGATCTACTCAAGCATGAAACGAGTGCGTTCGAACTCAGCGGTAATGTTCTCAAAAATACGGTCTCGCACCGCCAACGTGACGGCCAGAAAAAGATCAGGGCCGGAAAGATCGCGCCATTCTTTTCCCAGAGAGTAGCGCACCTGGCGACGGACGGCGTCTTGGAAAGCAGAAGGCGTAACATTTGCTTTTTTTCGGGTTTTGCTGGTCATCTATTGCAGCCTTGCGTCACGATCGCTTGAACTTCCTTCTCAAAAGACAGCGTCAAGCTACGTGCCTGCCTTGAGAATCTTGTCACAACCACCTTAGGCCTGGAACGCTTGAATCGCGTCTTCTCGCGTGTCGAAGATGCGGAATAGACGATGCATGCGGACGATCTCAAAGAGCGTGCGTACGGGCTTTGAGATTCCATAGAGTTTCAGGTCCCCCCCTTTGGCATGGAGTTGATGCAGGCAGGCGAGTAACGCTCCCAATCCCGAGCTGTCAACAAAGCCTAACTGGCTGAGATCAAAGACGACTTGTGAGTAATGCTCGAGCACTGGGGCAATGTCGCGCTTGAATTCTGTGGCGGTACTGGCATCGAGTTGCTCTCCCGTAAGCATGACCACCATTACTGGACCAAGAGGTTCACAGGTAAATTCCATTCACGCTTCCTCCTCTAACGTTTTTCGCTTTTTTACTAAACAAATGCTGTGCTCCCCGCTCTCGTCCCGCCCATACCTCACTTCGTCGACAGTATGGGCAATGATATACACGCCAAACCCACCCTCCCGAGAGCCATCGAAGGTTGGCGGGACAACCGTTTTCGGATCAAAGCCGGTTCCACGGTGAGACAAACGAATGACAATGCGGTCGAAAAAAGCGTCGGTAGTCACGCGAATACGCTGGTCGCCCCGTCCGTGATAGGCATGGCGCATGATGTTGCTCGCAGCTTCCGTAACTGCGAGTTCGAGTTGGTGGAGATGCTCTTCGTCCATGACTGCCCCAGGAGATGCGTGGCAGAACTCGTGCACAAATGACCGTATCACTGCAAGTTGATTTGTCTCACTTGTGGTTTCGCATTGAGCGTGGGCAAGCGTAGGCTCAGGGCTGGTCTTCTCGAGGACAACGGCGACACACGTAAGGTCGTCCGTGCACGCCTCCGCCCCTAAAAAGGTCAACACTGCCCTCCGGATCGTATGCACCAACACCGTCGGGTCATCATCGTCGTGCGTTTTAATCACCTCGATGAGACGTTCGGTCCCAAAGAACGCACCGGTCGCGTCCCGAGCTTCAGTAAGACCGTCCGAATAAAACACCAGCACGTCTCCAACTTCGAGCGGGAACGTGACTTGCTGATAGACCTCCTTCCAGTCCCGCAACGATATCTTCTTGCTGATCCTTTGAGGTCAGCAAAATAAGGTAGACGTAGGGGGTATTATTACGCTCACGGACTTTACGACAAATTTCTACACCATCCAGGCCGGGCATCAGCCAATCGAGGATCGCCAGTCGCGGTGCGTCTGCCTGCTGGAGAGCCCGCCACGCCTCCGTCCCATCCCGAGCGACAATAACGTCGTGTCCGGCGTTGACCAACGCGGATTGCAGTAACCGGCGCGGAATCGCGTCGTCTTCAGCAATCAAAATTTTCATGGTGCCGGTTTTCCCCGCAATTCATCCAAGGCCTGCGTAAGCTGGGCGAGCTCTCTTTCCAGCTCACGACATGCCGGTTCGGCCCGGTGCCAATCTTCGTCGTGCCCAACCTCTTCTAATCTGCGAGCCGCGTCACGCGTAGTGTGGGCACCAAAGCTGCTCACGACACCTTTCAATGAGTGCGCCGCCTGGGTAAGTGCTTTGCCATCATTACGGACGATCGATTGGCGAATAATCGATAATAACTCTGGCGTCTCCTCGAAGAACAATCCGACAATTTCCTTCAACAGTTCGTGGTCGCCCTCGACCCGGGCGAGGATCGCGTTTTGGTCAAAGGGTGACCCAGAGGACCTTTCTATTTGCACGAATTTTTGTGAACCGTGGGTTGTAGCAGGAATCACACTGTCAATCACTGCAAACAGTTCCTGAGTTTGTAACGGCTTCGATAGGTAAGCATCCATTCCTGCGGCCAGACAGCGCTCGCGGTCGCCCGTCATAGCGTGAGCCGTCAGCGCAACGATAGGGACATGAGCGCCAGTTACTTGTTCCTGTTGACGAATGACTGCCGTAGTCGCAAACCCATCCATTTCTGGCATTTGTACGTCCATTAATACCAGGGCAAACGACTCTCGAGATAACGCCGCTAACGCTTCTCCGCCACTGTTCGCCACGACAACCGTATATCCCCACTTTTCCAACATCAGCGTGGCCAGGCGTTGGTTGGTCCGGTTATCCTCCACCAACAGGATATGCAGGGGGCGTGAAGTCTTGGTCACAGTGGGCGGTTGCAACGGCGCAGGGCCGCGGACCACTGGTGCTGCACGTAAAACCGTTACAATGGCGTTCAGTAAATCCGACTGTTTGATTGGCTTCGTCAGGTATGAGCTAATGCCCAGTTCACGACAACGCGCGGCATCTCTCGGATGCCCGCCTGACGTGAGCATCATGATAGTCGCTTTGAGCAGGGCGGGACTTTGGGTGATGTGCTCAGCCACCGTAAAGCCATCCATGTGGGGCATATGGGCATCGAGCAAGACGAGGGCAAAAGGCTCGCCCACATCAGCGGCTCGGTGTAACGCTTCCAGCGCTGCCTGCCCACTGTCTACTATAGTGGGTCTCAGGCCCCACCCAGTTAATTGCTCTTCCAGGATGCGTCTGTTGGTTGCGTTGTCATCGACAACCAGCACAGCCAGGTTAGACAAGCTCTCTCGCTCCACCAAGGGTTGCGAAGGGACATCGTGGTGCACGCCAAAGCGGGCCGTGAAGTGAAACGTGCTGCCTTTGCCGACTTCGCTTTCAACCCAGATGCGACCTCCCATCATCTCAACTAATTGTGATGAGATCGCCAATCCCAAGCCAGTACCACCAAATTGTCGGGTGGTGGAACTGTCAGCTTGGATAAAGGGATGAAAAATAATCTGTTGCTTCGCCGATGGTATGCCAATGCCCGTGTCGGAAACCGTAAAATGGAAAAAGACCTCAGTCTGAGTTTGCCACTCGGGCTCAACATGGATGATCACTTCTCCCTGCTCGGTGAACTTAATCGCGTTGCCGATGAGGTTCACCAGGACTTGACGCAGACGCCCTGGATCACCAATCAAGGTATCTGGGACCGTCGCCGGAATATGGCAGGCGAGTTCCAGTCCTTTTTTATGGGCGCGAAGAGCCAGGGTTCGCATTGCTCTTCATCGACGAACATTCCTTGGAACGCCACAACCATTCTGACTGTGCCAGGAACACAAGAGTTGCCGCCTTGCGGATCGGTTTGCCGGAAATGCGGAGCTGTAACACACGCCGACCAGTAAAGCGGTCACCCGCCAAATTGCTCCAGCGCTTGCTGGAGAGTTGCCTCTTCCAGCAGCTCTCCTATCGTAACCGCACACGTGGGGTGCAGGCTACCGTGCTACGAGCGGAGGAGCAGTTAGGGGCAGGAGCGAGGGGGCTGGGCTTTTGCAGATGGCTGCCGAGCAAGCCGCAGTTAAGTAGTCCAACAC
>JBFWXH010000148.1:0-13043 GCA_050187625.1 Binatia bacterium | reverse complement strand
CCACCTGCGCAAACTTTTACCCCGCCGTATGGCACTCATTGTTGGCGGCGACGGGGCCCAAAAGACCCACCCTGGCATAACCGTCATCCAAGATCTTCACGAGCTTGATCAATGGGGGCGGGAGCTACGTCGCAAATCGTGATGTTCTCCCCTATGCTCAATTGAGTTCCGCCAATAACGCTCTCGCCTCCTGCAAATCTCCGGTCTCGAACCCCTCGGTAAACCACCCGTAGATCTCGGCCAGTAACTCCTGGGCCTCTGCTCGCTTGTCTTGCTGTTGCCACAAGCGCGCTAAACTCGTGGCCGCGCGCAGTTCCAACGACTTGGCCTGCTGGCGGCGGGCAATGTCGAGAGCTTTACGAAAGCACTCCTCTGCCTCCTTTTCCACCCCCACCAGGAGGTTAGGGGTTCGGCCCGTCGAATCCTGGCCGTTCGATTCAGTATTCCTTTTTTCCCTAGCTCCTAGCCCCCCATCCCCAGCCCCTGCGAGCATGAGCTCGCCTCGCACCCGATACAACTCCGCTTCCCACCAGCGTTCGGCACTCTGCTCAATGCGTGGAGCCGCTGCAAACAATAGCTCTAACCCCTCTGTCGCTTTCCCCGCTTTGCCATACGTTTCAGCTAATAGCATCAGCGGTTGCCCGAGATGATCGTTCCCCAACACTCGCCAGCCTTCAAGGCCTTCCTGCATCTGGGCAATCCCTTCTTCCAAGTGGCCGTTGTTCGCGAGAGCCCACCCGCGCAGAAACGTACCGCTCGCAAGCCAGTGTGGAGATTCACGTTCGTTGGCAATAGCGAGAACACGCTCGGCCCCCACGCGCACCGCGGCACTGTCACGTCGTGACCGGGAGACTGCCGCCGCAAAATACTGCGCCGCAGCTTCACTTGTGATCAGAGTTAGCTCCTGCGCGCGCGCGATCGCTTTCTGGCTATACGCCCACGCCTGATCAGGATAACCTAAGTGCCACAACACCCACCCCAGCCACGAAAGACAGCCAATTCTCGGGTCCTGCCCACTCGCAGCCAGCCGATACAAGAGTGAGTCCAGCGGATGCGGTTGCCCGTGCCACGTATCATGTAAAGCCAGCCCCTGCTCCAAATGCTGCCGGGCAAGAGAAAAACGACCAATGCGGAAGGCAGAATATCCTAACACGAAGTGTGCAGGTAGCAGTGCGGCAGGATCTTCGACCCGGTGGGCAATACGCGTAAAGCGTTCTGCCAGATCGTGGGCCGCTTGATACTCGCCACGCACCAAGGCAAAGCGCGACAAGCTCATCAAGACCGGCAACAGCGGCGGAGCGTCTTCCATGTTACGAGAAAGGTCACAGACGTGTGCAAAGATCCGTTCTATTTCAGGGTCACGATAGCCCCTCATCGTCGCCAGCGACCCAGCGTGTGCCACTAACAGCCGCAGCTCTTCTTGTTGGCGTTCGGGAGTCTCAGGTTGCACCCGTAAGAATTCTAACGCGTGCGAGAAATGCTCTGCCGCCTCCTCTCGGGCCGCGCGCTGCAAGGCTTGCTCACCTGCGCGTTCGAAAAATTCCACGGCTTTCACCGCGTTTCCACTGCGACCGTAATGATAGGCAAGTTCCGCGCATTGTTCCTCGACCGTTTGCTCCGATCCCTCGCGACAGCAGTCCGCCTCGATAGCACGGGCAGTTCGCTCATGGAGAATTTTTCGCTGTTCCACCAGCAGCGAGTTATACGCGACCTCCTGCGTAAGTACATGCTTAAAACTGTAGAGCGACTCCGGGAATCCTACTTCTTCGTACAGGAACTCCGCGGCTTGTAAGCGTGGCAAAAGCGAGAGGAGTTCCTCCTCTGGCATCGCCGCAACTTGTTTGGCGAGAGTAAACGGAAACCGTTTGCCGATCACTGCCAGTGTCTGCAACAGTTGTTTTTCCGCAGCCTCTAACCGGTCAATGCGCGCGGCCAGAATCCCTTGTACAGTCGGCGGCAACTGCACTTCCGACAACGGCCTGGTGTACAGCGGCAGGGGAAACGGAGATTTTTCCGTACTATCACGCACCAAGACTCCCTGATCAATCAACGTGTACACGATCTCTTCGATAAAGAGCGGATTGCCATCGGTTTTTTCCAGGAGAAACTGCTTTAAGGGTTCAAGGTTGGCCCCATCGCCTAACAGCGACGCCAAAAGGTCCTGAGTTTCTTGGGTTCCCAACGGGTCAAGTCGCAAGCGTGTGTAGTACGTGCGACTCCCCCATCCATGCCGATATTCGGGGCGATAGTTCATCAACAACAGGATGTGCGCCGTGGCCACACTTTCGCCGAGCAGATCCAGAAACGTTTGCGTTTCGTTATCTACCCAGTGCAGATCTTCAAAGATCAGGAGCAGCGGTTGATTGAGGCTCTCTCGCAACAACAATCGTTTCACGGCTTCCCGGGCACGACGCCCACGTATTTGCGGGTCCATTTCCCGTAAGGTCGCGGTCGTTTCGGACGGGGAGAGCAAAAAGAGCAGGTAGGGGATGGTATCTTCGAGATTCTGGTCGAGTGTTAAGACTTTTCCCATCACCTTTTCTTTGCGTCGCCGTTCATCGTCCTGCGGCGAGATTTGCAAGTACTGTTTCAATAGCTCAATCACCGGCAAATAGGGCAAGGTTTTTTTGTGGGCGAGACAAAACGTCTCTAAGGTGAGGCAGTCCTTCTGCACAAGCAACTTGAATTCATGACACAGACGGGACTTTCCCACGCCAGGGTCGCCCATCACACTGACAATCTGCCCACGCCCTTCCTTCGCTAAAGCAAGGGTACGGCGCAGCTGCTCGAGTTCGTCCCCTCTCCCGACGAACCGCGAGAATCCACGCTTTGCCGAAAGCTGGAGACGAGTACGGAGCGGGCCAATACCCAAGACTTCATAGATAGGGAGCGGTTCGCTCACACCTTTGATATTCGCGACTCCCAGCGCTTTACAGTCGAAGTAGCCATCAACGAGTTTGTGGGTGTGTTCGCTGATGACAATGGAGCCTGGGTCGGCCAGGTTTTCCATACGTGCAGCAAGATTGGTCGAATGCCCGACCGGAATGTAATCCGTGTGGAGATCGTCCGTACGAATGGACCGCACTACGACCTGACCGGTATTGATGCCGACCCGAATCTGCAGCGGCACCCCTTTCTCTAACCGCAGCTTGTCAGCATAGTGGCGCATCTCCCCTTGCATGCGCAACGCCGCATAGAGTGCGCGTTGCGCATGATCCTCATGGGCAATCGGGGCCCCAAAGAGGGCAAAAATGCCATCCCCAAGCGACTGGGCAACGTAGCCTTCGTACCGGTGCACGGCCTCCATCATTAAATTCAAAGCGGGATCAACAATACTCCGCGCTTCTTCAGGATCGAGTTCTTCGATGAGGGCGGTAGAACCTTTGATATCAGCAAACAGCGCCGTGATCGTCTTGCGTTCCCCATCCGGCGCTCCGCGTGCCGCCATCGCTGCTTGTTCCGCAACAATCCGTTCCGCCAGATAGGTAGGGGTATAGCTTGCCGGAGGCGGTGATGGCTCCGAGCGCAGGTATTCCCAGAGGTCTGAATTCTGAACCTTCGACACAAGCCCTTGGCCACTAGACGCATTGGCTCCGTTTCTCTGATGCTCCGTTTCTCCTTGCCTGACTTGGGTTCCACAATTATCACAAAATTTAGCGTTCACACGCAAAACCGTGCCACAAGCAGGACACACCAACTCCAATTTGTTGCCACATTCTTCGCAAAACTTGGCTCCGTCACGATTCTCATGCTGACACTGCGGACAGCGCATAGCTTTTGCCTCTCGTCTACATCATTCAAAATAAGAGACATCTTAGCGAGCCGCGAACGCTAAGAAGAGAGGGGATGGGAAGAAAATGCAGAATGTAAAATGAGGAATGATGAATTGCATGTTTGGACCGTGGATCGTAATCTCTTCACGTGGGGAAACGACGCTATCGCCGCCAAGAGCAAAGCTTAAAAGAGCGGCTCCAAGAGCATGAGGCGAAAGTAGTCGCTAAACGCACAAAAGAAACGCCCAATGAGGGGTTGATTCGTCACTGGGAACGGGAAATACAAGCTTTTACAGCCGGGATTGCTCGCGCCCGCAAGAAGAGGAATAATTGATAAAAGCCGTCAAAAAACAACAGATGCTTCCACCAATACCAACGACGACCAACGTTCTTCTCGCGGAGTTGCGAGAAGAATGTGAACGTGTA
Source organism: Binatia bacterium (assembly GCA_050187625.1). GTDB lineage: Bacteria > Desulfobacterota > Binatia > Bin18 > Bin18 > JBFWXH01. The sequence continues at coordinate 8,844 of JBFWXH010000148.1, read as the reverse complement.
GCCGGGCTTATTCGTCGCTTAGAAGAGCACCCTACTTCAGAACGCGTCCGAGACGAAATCCTTGGCGACCTCAGCGCCGCGGTCCTGCATTTGCACACGCACACTGCAGGCCTGGATGAGTTTCTGTGTGAGATAGAGTAAAGATAGTGTTTTGCTGTGATGGAACAGGCGCATTTCATGCTGCCGTACAGACAGCGCTTCACCATAAGATGAGAAATATATAGTCTCGTCCTCATGGCAACATAATCACCAAATTCTGCTCTTCATCGATACTCGCAGTCGCACCTGTGCCAATGACAACCGTGCACTCGCGCTCTTCAACAATCGCCGGGCCAGCGAATGACTCTCCAACCGGTAACAAGTACCGATCATAGACACTGCACGGCACGTAGCCTTCGTGTTCAGGCAGATAGACTGGTCGCTCGCCTTTGCGCGCGGCAGCGAGGGTTCTCCCTGTTCCGTGTGGGGTTGGTAATGCCACGCGAGGTTGCGGCCCAGACGCCACTAACCGCCAGTTCACCACCTCGATTTCAACCCCGGGATTGAGTCGCTTGTAGAGGCGTTCATATTCTTCGGCGAACGCCCGACGCAACGCGGGAAGATCTTCTGGGGTGAGGCGACCGGCAGGCAATGGCACACGAATCTCGAACCCCTGGTGCAGGTAGCGCATATCTGCCGAACGATTCAGCGTGATTTCACCTTCAACCCCGGCGGAGGTTAGCAACTCGCGGCCACGTTCCTCCATGTCGGCATACAAGCGTTCCAACACCGCAAAATCGAGCGTGGACAAAGAGGTCACGTAACTCTGGACAAAATCGAACGCCAGCGGTGCCGTTAACATGCCAAAGGCTGAGGTCACGCCAGCTGCAAGCGGACATACGAGGGTCTTCAGCTTCAGCCGCTCTGCAACCCGATAGGCGTGCACTGGGCCCGCTCCACCAAACGCGATCAAGCTGTAGTCACGAGGGTCACGGCCTTTTTCGACCAGATGAATCCGCGCCGCATTTGCCATATTCTCATTGACAACCTGATGAATTCCCCACGCCGCGCGTAGCAGATCAACCTTGAGCGGTCGCGCAACTTTCTCCTCAATCGCCTGTTTCGCTTTCTCCACATTGAGCCGCATCTTGCCACCGAGAAAATATTCAGGACTTAAATAACCCAACACCAGGTCAGCATCAGTGACCGTCGGCGCTTCCCCACCACGATCGTAACACACCGGCCCGGGCTCAGCCCCCGCGCTATCTGGACCAACTTTCAACAAGCCGAGTTTGTCCACCCGCGCGATACTGCCTCCACCCGCGCCAATTTCGATCATCTCGATCACCGGCACCTTGAGTGGCAGACCACTGCCTTTCTTGAAGCGATAGACACGCGCTGCCTCAAAGTCGGTGGTCAGGAGTGGCTTGCCATAGTCAATTAAGCAGATCTTGGCAGTCGTGCCACCCATGTCAAAAGAAATGACCCGATCGAGCCGGCGATGTGTACTGTAAAATACCGCAGCCAGGGCGCCGGCAGCCGGACCAGATTCAATTAACCGAATCGGATACTCACCGGCGATGCCACAACTGGTGATGCCACCGTTCGAGAGCATAATAAACATGTCACGCGGCAGGCCAAGCGCACGCAGTTCGGCGTTGAGTTTGTTCAGATAGTGTTGCGCCAGCGGTTTGACATACACGTTGGCTACGGTCGTCGACGTGCGTTCGTATTCCCGGATTTCCGGCATCACCTCCGAAGACAGTGAACAGGCCAGACGAGGAAAATGCTCGGTCACAATCTGCTTCACCAAAAGTTCATGCACGGGGTTACGAAAGGAATGCAAAAAACACACAGCTAAGGCTTCGATCCCCTCGGCGACTAACGCCGCGATCACCGAGCGGGCGTCTTCCGCCACTAGTGGAATGATGACATTCCCAGTGTTGTCGAGTCGCTCATTCACCTCGCGTCGGAGAAATCGCGGCACCAAAGGTTCCGGATTTTCGAGCGAAATATCATAGATGTCGTAGCGTCGTTCCCGACCAATCTCCAAGGCATCACGAAACCCGACGGTCGTCAGCAAGCCTGTTTTTGCCCCTTTGCGCTCAATAATGGCATTGGTGATCAGTGTAGTGCCATGGACAAGGTGGGTCACAGTAGAAGGGGAAAGGTTGCGTTCCGTGAGTAAATCACGTAAGCCCTGCACCACTGCCGCCGCCGGATCTTGCGGAGTGGTCAACACTTTGCCAATCGCCACTTCATTACCTTCATTGGAAAGGAGAAAGATATCGGTAAACGTCCCACCGATATCAACACCGACTCGATAGGTTTGCTGTGTCATGAGACGCACTATAGCGCAGAGGCTTAGCGACTGTCAGCTATCGGAGAACCAGTGCAAAGGAGAGATGGCGTCAGGGAGTAGAAGTAGGATACAATGTAGGCAACTATTAGAGCTGAGGTGGGGTTTACGTATTATGCAGCACTCTCGACGCAGAGGCAGCCGAGGTAGGCGAAGACAGCAACCACAACAACCCTCGGGAGCATCCCGAAAAGTCCAAGCCGTTTCCGACGTCCTGCGGGAGTTTCAGACCCGTGTCGCACTCGGCCCGAGTCGTCGGATTCCCCTGGCCGGCCCGGACGCTCCGCTCACGTTACGGGTACTCGACCTACTTTGCCCGATTGGCTTTGGTCAACGGGCACTGATCCTTGCACCACCCAAAACCGGCAAAACCACCTTTCTCAAAGACATCTGTAATGGCGTGAGTGTCGGTGCACCCAACGCGAAACTGTATTGCCTCTTGGTTGATGAACGGCCAGAAGAAGTTACGGATTTTCGCCGTTCGGTCAAGGCTGAGGTGTTTGCCTCGTCAAATGACCGGGCGCTTGAGGAGCATCTCGCAACCGCAAGCGCGTGTCTCGAACAAGTGGTGGCTGATGCCCTTGCCGATCATGATGTCGTGGTCGTGGTTGATTCGCTAACGCGCCTTTCTCGCGCGCATAATCTGAATACGCGGACTGGACGTACAATGAGTGGCGGTATCGACGCGAGCGCCCTAGAAATGCCTAAACGCTTCTTTGGCGCCGCCCGGCAAATCGAAGGTGGCGGGTCGCTAACGATTATTGCTACCGCCTTGATTGACACTGGCAGTTTGATGGATGATGTCATCGCCCAGGAATTCAAGGGAACGGGCAACATGGAACTGGTCCTGGATCGTCGCCTCGCTGATCGGCGGATTTTTCCAGCAATTGATATCGCCAAATCAGGAACCCGGAAAGAAGACCTGCTCCTCACCCCAGTGGAACTAAAAACCTCGCATCTCCTACGGCGACGCATTGCCGATTTGACTCCGGTGGAAGGGACAAAGCTTCTCCTTGCGGTCTTCGAAAAAGCCGGGTCAAATGAAGTGTTGGTGAAAGAATTGGCAAAGGGGTAAAACCTTAAACGCAAAGCAAACAGCTCCTTGAGGGGTGGGGATTGCCCAGACGCCATTTGTTTCAATCCCCCAGAACTTCAACTCTCCCCATTGCGCCACCGGACTAGTTGACCTATGAGAGTTGCCGGTGATCGATCTCGCCAGCTTCCTCGGAGGGTTGACGATGAAACTCTACAATTTCTTTCGTAGTTCGGCCTCATACCGTGTGCGGATTGCGCTCAATCTCAAAGGGTTATCGTATGAGTACATCCCGGTCCATCTCCGTCGTGGTGGCGGTGAGCAACTCCACCCCACTTACCGGGCAAAGAACCCGCAAGCACTCATCCCTACCCTTGAGGACGATGGACATACATTCACGCAATCGCTCGCCATCATTGAATACCTCAATGAACGCTACCCTGAACCTCCACTCTTGCCGCACGATCCGGCCGACCGGGCTCTGGTACGTAGTGTGGCCTTAGCCATTGCCTGTGAGGTGCATCCACTGCAGAACTTACGGGTAATGAATTATCTCAAAGGGCCCCTACATCACAACGAAGAAGACATACAGACGTGGAGTCGACACTGGATCACGCTCGGGCTGAGTGCGTTGGAACAGGCAGTGATCACAATACCACAGCGTGAGGGCTTTTGTTTCGGCACTACCCCGACGCTTGCCGACCTCTGCCTGATTCCGCAGATGGTCAACGCCCGGCGTTTTGGCTGCGACCTGTCCGGATGTCCGACACTCGTACAAATAGATGCCCATTGTCGTACGCTGCCCGCTTTTGCCAACGCCGCCCCAGAGCAGCAGCCTGACGCGGAAGACTAATTCCTAACGAACCAAAAGGTAAATTTTTCATTGAGCTTACACACATGTCTCGTCATCGCCCATTTTTCTTGCAACCGATTCCCGTCTTGCCTTCATTAGATATTGCCCGGACGGTCGAATTTTATACGACCATTCTCGATTTCCGCATCTATTACCACGCGGAAAAATCCTATGCGATTCTCAGACGCGATAATAGCGAAATTCATTTTTGGGCGTGTGACGACAAATATCTCCCAGAGAACAGCGGCTGTCGCATCAATGTTCTTCGTATCGAACCGTTATTTGAGGAGTATAACGCGCAAGGGATAGTCCACCCCCATGCACCGCTCACAACCAAGCCGTGGCGAACCAAAGAATTCGGCATCGTCGACCCTGATGGGAATCTCATCACTTTTTTCGAATGGGAGAGTAAGCAGGAGCGCCAATAGAGAGACGCATTTTTCTGGCACCGTTTTTCGCCGTAAAGGATCTTCTCATGGAAAAAACCGATTTTTTTCGTGATGCCCGACGAGACTTCCCTGGGCCGCTAGCCGGGACTCGTGTGCTCGAAGCCACCACCACCTGGGCTGGGCCGATGTGCGGTTGCCTGTTAGCTGATTTCGGGGCTGACGTCATCAAAGTCGAACTGCCGGATGGAGAAATCAGTCGGACGATTCCGCCATTCCTTCCCGACACCAACCCGCCCATCTCTAACATGCATGCAACTGTCAACCGCAACAAACGCAGCTTGAGTCTCGACCTGCGTAAACCAGAGGGACGAGATATTTTTCTGCGGCTTGCCGCTCGCTCAGATATCGTCCTGGAAAATTTCCGCCCGGGTACGATGGGCAAATGGGGCGTTGGCTACGAGGCTGTCCGTCAGGTCAAGCCCGACATCATTTACACCTCTATCTCAGGTTTTGGACAGTTCGGGCCTGATCATGACCGCGCAGGGTACGATACGCTTGCCCAAGCCGCGAGTGGTTTCATGTCCCTGAACGGTAATCGTGAAGGCACTCCGGTACGCGCAGCCACTGCCCTGTGCGATGACCTGGCAGGTATGCACGGTGCGCTCGCGACCCTGGCTGCGCTGTCACATCATCACCGCACTGGCGAAGGACAGCATATTGATGTGTCACTCCTCGATGCGATGCTGTTCCAGTCGAACGGGTTGCTCACACTTGGCGCGCTTGGCGTCCCGCTTCCGCGTTGGGGTAACGAGTCTCCCTATGCGATGCCGGCCAATGTCTATGCGTGTCGAGATGGCCATTTTCGCCTCGCCGTCGTCCTCGATTCGCACTGGAAGCTCCTAGCCCGGCTTATTGGGCGCTCCGACCTCGCCGAGAATCCCGAATTCGCCCAACAAGCGAAGCGCTTCACCCATCGCGAAGAAGTCAACGCGATTATCGCCGACTGGTGTCACACCCGTTCAGTCGATGAGGTCTTATCTCTGTTCATCAAAGAAGGATTAGCGGCAGCGCCGATCCGCACCTATACCCAAGCGGCCCAAGACCCGCATGTGCACGAACGTGCGATGCTCCAGGACACCCGCCAGGCAGATGGCTCGACCATTCCAATCACCGGGCCGGCAGCGAAGTTCTCTCGTACTCCGACCCAGGTACGTACCGGCGCTTCGGCGCTGGGCGCCCATGATCAAGAAATTCTCAGCGAGCTTGGCCTTTCTTCAGCGGAGATTGAGGGATTGCGAGAGAGGAAAGTCATTACGTCTCGTTCTGCGTAAGGCGTTTTCAGTATCGTGTCTCATGAATTCGTGAGTAGTTTGCCTTTGGAGTGCGGCGGCTGTGACGCCGCTTTGGTTCCGTGCTACGGTTATCAGTCACAGCGCCGCCACCGGCGGCGCACTCCAAAACGGAAGAGCCTCTGACTGTCCTCCTGCTAATGAACTTGCGAGACATGGTACCAGGAGGGGCGCAGAGCCGCCTGGTTAAAACTCCTATTCCTCATCCTCGCTTTCCCCTATAATCCTCCCGGGGAAACACAGGTATGTCGTTTATCGCGGTCGTCGATCAGGTCATAGCCCTCCTTAAGCAACGGGAGCGAATATCCTATCGTGTGCTGAAACGCGAATTTAGCCTTGATGATGAGGCGCTTGAAGATCTGAAAGACGAATTGATCAGCGCGCAGCGTGTCGCCCGAGACGAAGACGGCAAGGTGTTGGTGTGGAGTGGGGAGAGGAGAAACGGAGAAACGGAGAAACGGAGAAAAGAGGAACAGGAAGGCGAAAAGGGGAAACGGGAAAACGGCGAAAAGGAACTTGTCAGTAATCAATTATCAGTAGTCAGTCCTCAGCCTCCAGCCCCTAACCCCCAGTCCCCAGCCGCCGAGCGGCGGCAGTTGACGGTGCTGTTCTGTGACCTGGTGGGTTCAACGGCGCTGTCCGCGCAGCTGGATCCCGAGGACTACCATGCCATCGTCCAACAGTATCAAGCCACCTGCGCGGCAGTCATTCGCCAGTATGACGGCTATATTGCCCAGCATCTGGGGGATGGGATCTTAGTCTACTTCGGTTATCCCGCGGCTCACGAAGATGAGGCAGCCAGAGCTGTGCGGACGGGGCTAGATATTGTTGGGGCTCTTCAACATCTCCCCTCTCAGCACGAGGTCCCTTCTCCCCTCGCGGGAGAGCCTGTCCTGAGCGCGGTCGAAGGAGGACAGGGTGAGGGGGTCAGAGGGACAACCAGCCGCATCCCCCTTAAAGTCCGCATCGGTATTCACACCGGCCCAGTGGTCATCGGCGAGATCGGCAGCAGTGAGAAACGCGAGATCCTGGCACTCGGCGAGACGCCGAACCTGGCCGCCCGTATCCAAGGCCAGGCCAATCCTGACGAAGTCGTCGTCAGTGCCGCGACGTATCGTTTAGTCGAAGGCTTGTTTACCTGTGAGGATCGTGGGCAGCCGGAACTCACCGGCGTCGCGACGCCGGTGACGCTCTACCGAGTGGTCAAAGAGAGTAGCGTCCACAGTCGCTTTGCGGTCGTAGCCCGCAAAGGCTTGCTCCCCCTGATCGGGCGGGAGCATGAGATGGGGCTGTTACACGAACGGTGGATACAGACAAAAGACGGCGCAGGGCAAGTCGTCTTACTCAGTGGCGAGCCGGGGATTGGTAAGTCTCGGCTCATGGAAGCGTTGAAAGAAACGGTTGCGCACGAGGGAACAGGCTGTTTGGAACTGCACTGCTCACCCTACGCGCAGAACAGTGCCTTGCAACCGATTATTGAGTACCTGCAACACGTGCTGCAGTTTCGACCAGATGATCCAGCAAACGAGAAGCTCCACAAGCTAGAGGTAGGAGCACGGCGCGCCGTGCCCCTACAAACCGAGGCTGTCTCTTTGCTCGCAGCCTTACTCTCCTTACCCCATCCTACCGGGTATCCTGCACTGTCGCTCAGCCCCCAGAAACAGAAAGAGAAGACCTACGAAGCGCTGGTCGCCTGGCTATGTGCCGAGGCAGAGCGACAACCTGTGGTCTACGTCTGGGAAGATTTACACTGGGCTGACCCATCCACGTTAGAACTGCTCACCCTCTTTTTGGCGCAAGCGCCGACGACCCGCATCCTCACGGTCCTGACCTTTCGCCCCGATTTTACCCCACCCTGGGGCGCACATTCGTATGTCAGTCAGCTCACCCTGAGTCGTCTGGGAGGGAGTCAGGTCGAGATGATGGTCGCGCAGGTCACGGGCGATCAAGCACTCCCCAAAGACGTTGTGCAACAGATCGTGCGCAAGACCGACGGGGTACCGTTATTCGTAGAAGAGTTGACCAAGAGTGTAGTGGAAGCAGAAGTAGCCGTAGGGGCACGGCGCGCCGTGCCCCTACAAATGTCGATTCCCTCTACGTTGCAGGATGCTCTGATGGCACGGCTGGATCGACTCGGACCTGCCAAAGAGATTGCGCAACTGGGCGCGACGTTGGGGCGTGAATTTAGTTACGACTTGCTCCACGCGGTCTCATCGCTCCCCGAAGACACTTTGCAACAGAGGTTACGGCAGTTAGTAGACACGGAACTGGTCTTTCAAAGTGGCATGCCACCGCAAGCCCGCTATCTGTTCAAACATGCACTGGTGCAGGAGACAGCGTATCAATCATTGCTCAAGAGCAAACGCCAGCAACTGCATCAAACAATTGGCAAAGTATTAGCGGAGCAATTTCCCCAGACTGTCGAGGTCCAACCAGAATTGCTTGCACACCATTACACTGAGGCAAATCTCATCGCGCAAGCCATTCCGTATTGGGAGAAGGCGGGGCAGAGAGCCGTCCAACGCTCCGCCTATGTTGAGGCCATTAACCAGCTTACGAAAGGGCTGGAGTTGCTCGCGACTCTGCCAGAGACTCCAGAACGTGTCCAGCAAGAACTTACGTTGCAAGTATCCCTAGGTACTCCCTTGATTGCAGCCAAGGGCTATACCATTCCGGAAGTAGAAAAAACTTACAGCCGGGCGTTGAAATTGTGCCGACAAGTGGGGGAAACTCCCCAACTCTTTTCAGTGCTATGGGGACTGTGGACGTTTTACAATACGCGGGCAGAGTTACAAACAGCACGTGAGCTAGCGGAGCAGCGACTGCGTTTGGCACGGAGTGTACAAGATCCCCTTTTTCTTCTGGACGCCTACCGTACGCTA
>JBFWXH010000147.1:0-13156 GCA_050187625.1 Binatia bacterium | reverse complement strand
TCGGACCTCTACTACACACCGGAGGTGACGGCAGCGGTCGAAGCCCTACAGACTGCGGACAGTTCACTTGCTGCGCTCTCACAACTTGCCGCCTGAGTGTACGAATGTCGCGTGGTTCGATTTAGATGCAGTAGACGCGGAGCGAGACGAAGCAGCAAAGCTCCTAAAAGAGTGGAACACGCAAAAGGAAGAAATTAAGCCGTATATAACGCCCTCCCTCAAGAGCCGCAGGTCACGCCAAGATATGGAACAGTGGACCAAGAATCACATGCAAGCGCTACTTCCAGAAACCCCGTGGTACATCGCGTTAGCAGTCACCGCCCACTTACACGGCATGGAAGAATCCTATTTGGAGCGCTGTCTCCCGAAGGGGCGGAAAGGTATGAGCACTGAAATGTTACATGGCCTGCACGAAAGTGCCGCGAACCTTTTTCCCGTACGGCAAAGAATTGAGACCAGCCTCAGAAATCTTCGCAAACGCGTGTGAAAACACGGGCGTCATTTATTCGGTCGATCAGTATTAAATTGTTCCCTCTCTTCTTTTTTCCCATCCGCTGAGTCTTTTTCTCTACTTCATTGTTTTCTTTACGTTTTTTCCGCCTAAAAGGCCGATACGCAAACACGTGTTTGTGCATCAGTTCAAAACCACACAACACGCTCTACCTTCCCAGAAAAATCAAAGGTGAGGTACAGCATGACAGATCATCACGTTCAAAGAAAAGTCGACATCAAAGAAGCAGCATCCTTTCTCGGTGTCCCCATCTCGTGGCTCTACGACCGCACGAGACGGAACCTGGTTCCACATCTCAAAATGGGCAAATACGTGCGGTTCGATCTCTATCAGCTCGAATCCTGGGCGAAGGCCGGTTGCCCAGCCGAATGGGAATAAGGGGAGGTGAGACGATGGACACGCTTGACACAACTGTATGTGATCAAATCGCTCCCGAAGACAGCCAGATAGAAGAAACGCAGGAGACATCCTCATCTGCCGATGTCCTCCTCGATCTACTCCCTCACCATGAGCAATTGCTCACGGATTCTGCGATTGATCGCCAAATAGCATACACGCGCGGGTACCGCTCGATTACTAGGAAAACCGACCTTGAAGATCTTGGTTTCTCTCCCGCCCAGCGTCGGGTACCCACCCTGGTCATCCCCGTCCATAGCGTAACGGGGGACATCGCGCTGCACCAAATCCGCCCTGACCGACCACGGACCAGCAAAGATGGCAAAACCATCAAGTATGAGACTCCGAAGGATGCGAAGATGGCACTTGACGTGCACCCGTCAATCCGAACGCAACTTGGGAATCCTCACATTCCCTTTTTCATTACCGAAGGAGTGCGCAAAGCAGATGCCGCAATCAGTCACGGGTTATGTTGTATCGCGCTACTCGGGGTAACGACATGGCGGGGCACCAACGGAGACGGCGGGAAAACCGCGCTTCCTGACTGGGAGTATGTCGCCTTGAAGGACAGAGACGTTTACATCGTCTTTGATTCAGAGGTGATGCTCAAACGTCCGGTGTACAACGCACTGATACGCCTGTTTCGTTTTCTCGCCCACCGCGGGGCATTGGTGAAGGTGATTTATCTTGAGCCCCGTGCCGATGGGGGCAAAGTTGGGCTTGATGACTTTTTTGTCGCAGGACACACAACCGAGAATCTTCTTGCCCGTGCAACGACTGACTTGCGAGAGCCACCAGTCGAGGAAGAAAACGAGTGTTCCTACCATGAAACTCCCACTGGCATTGTGTGGAAACGCCCCATGCAAGAGGGGACTATCGACGTTCCCCTGTGCAATTTCTCGGCACGGATTGTGACCGATATTATTGAAGACGACGGGGTGGAAACACATCGTCAGTTTGAGATCGAGGCACGACAGCACGAACGACGCGCTACTGTGCGTGTGAGTGCCGACCGTTTCAATTCGCTGGGCTGGAGCGTCGAGGCGCTCGGTGCTCGGGCGATTATGTATCCCGGTCAAACCTTGCGAGATCATACTCGGGCAGCGATTCAGCTTCTCTCGTCGGACGTCCACGAACGACGTGTGTTTAAGCACACGGGCTGGCGAACCATTGATGGTACGTGGCACTATCTCCATGCAGGTGGTGCAATAGGCAGGGCAGGGAACATTACCGAGATCGAAGTTTCGCTCCCAGAAGCCTTAGACCGCTATACTCTTCCCGACCCTCCCGTGGGCAAAGAACGTCTTCACGCGATCGAAAATAGCTTACGGATGATCGACGTTGCCCCCGACCATATCACGTACCCAGTCTATGCGGAGATCTGGCGTACGGTATTTGGGGACATGGATTTCGCTATTCACCTTGCCGGTCCCAGCGGGCAAGGGAAAACCGAGATTGCTGCGTTAGCGCAACAACATTTCGGGGCAAGTCTGGATGCGCGCCATTTACCTGCCTCCTGGAGTAGCACTGGCAATAGCCTTGAAGGGATCGCCTTCGCAACAAAGGACGCTCTTCTGGTGATCGATGATTTTTGCCCGACCGGCTCATCTGCGGATATCCAACGACTGCATCGGGATGCAGACCGAATTCTCCGTGCGCAGGGAAACCATTCCGGGAGACTTCGCATGCGTGCGGATGCCACGCTCAGTGCCGCCAAACCCCCACGCGGAGGCATTCTGTCAACCGGAGAAGATTCGCCCCGTGGGTTAAGCCTCCGTGCGCGTATGGTGATTCTCGAAATTTCTCCTGGAGTAGTGATATGGGAGCAACTCACCGAGTGTCAGCAGCATGCAGTGGCGGGGGACTATACACAAGCTCTTGCCGCATTCTTGCAATGGGTCGCCCCACAATACGAAAAAATGCGCGAACGCATCAAGCGCGACACACTCCAGCTGCGCTCAACCGTCATCGCGTCTCACCGTCGGATAGCCGGGAGCATCGCAAGTCTGGCAGCTGGATTCTCTGTTTTCCTCGACTTCGCCCGAGAGATCGGGGCAATCTCCGAGACGCAGAAAATACAACACGAGCAACGCTGTTGGAATGCCTTGGTGGAGGCTGCGGGAGCACAGGAGCAACAACAACAGGCAAGTGATCCTGTGCCTCGCTTTATCACGCTACTCAGTAATGCGATCAGCAGTGGGCGAGCGCATATCGCCAACATGCGGGGAGAAGAGCCCACAGACAGTCAGGGCTGGGGGTGGCGAGAAAACGGGGAATCCTTCAAGCCGCACGGAGAACGTGTTGGCTGGGTTGATAACGACAATCTCTACCTGCTCCCCGACGCGTCGTTTGCGGTTGCGCAAAAACTCGGTCGTGATCAAGACGAGACACTGCCGGTCACCCAACAAACGTTGCGGAAACGTCTCAACGAACGCGGGTACCTCGTTTCTACCGAAAGTGTCCTACGAGGTACGCTAACGGTTCGGCGACAAATCGAAGGGCAGCGGCGAGAGGTACTGCACTTCCGAACAACGACCCTCTCTCACGGACTCTTCTCAAAACCTGACCAACCCGACCACGATCAGCACGATCATGGCCGCGGCGGGCTAAAAGCTCCTCACAATGAGGAATCATCGAATGTCCAAAACCCGACCAATCGTTTCCCGACCACAACTTCGACCCAAGAAAATGGAATGAAATCAAATACTTCTCCGCCACAGGTCGGGTTGGTCGGGTCTAATAAAGCTAGAACCCAGTCCTCAACTACTCAGAAACCAACACTGGCATCGGCTGGTCAAAACACTACGCATCAACACTTAACAAACCCGACCATAGTCGCTCGCAAAAACCTGACCCGTGATGCAGCGGGATCGAATACGGTGTGGGAGGACGAAATATGAGAGACCTACAAACGATACTCACCCGCTGCGATGAGTTGGCAGTACAGCTTATACTCCAGCCAAACGGAAGGATTAAAATCCAGGCTCCAGCGCCCTTACCCTCCGATCTCAGGCACGACTTGGCGCAGCATAAGGGAGAAATTCGGGAGCTTCTGGAGGCTAACACGTGGTTACAGACTCAACTGATAACCCCACAACGTATTGCACCTCTCATTCACCTGTGGATAGGGCCACTAGACCGCCCGACTGGACATACGGTCACCACGCTCATGGAGGCAAAACGGCGGTTACAGATTCGTGCGTATGTTGGTCCAGATGAGAAGTGGTGGTGGCAGGCAGCCTGTGCCCAAAGTTCCATGAGTGAGGAAAACCAGATAACGTCACAGTCCAACGAAAGTCGATTGGGGGCGGCGTGAGGGAAATATGACACGTATAGAACAGATTGTAACGCTGTATAAGCAAGGCAAGGGACAGCGAGAAATCAGCCGTATCGTCGGACTGTCCCAGCCTGCCGTACGCAAGCACTTACTGAAACTGCAACTACTCAACCCCCCTGATAACCCTCCTCCGGTTCCTGTCGAAGCGCTTGATAACCAGCCGTGTATTTGTTCTGAGGGGGAGGAGAACCAACAAAAGCTGAGGATACTTGGCGGCCCCCCTCATGGTCTCATGCAGCCGGAGATGGTCTCTTGTGGGATGTGTCAGGGGCAGTTCTTGCCGCGAGGTCATAAGCAACGGTTTTGTTGCAACTGCTGCGGAGCGCGAGCTGCAGGGTACAGACCCATTGCGCCGCACGCCGATGGGTGTCCACTGCGTGGTGATAACCACTGAGTGATAACCTGCAACAACGCTTGTTGATTTCGGGGAATTGGGAGAGGATGTATGGGTGGCTATGGCAGCGGACGAAGGGATGGGTATAAAAGAAAAAGCCTCGTCGAGCAGTGCCTGGCGGTCGATATTGCTGATCCGGCACTCAAGCGCGAAGTCGACTTGTTGCATCGGGGCGAGTCGTATGGCGTCGAATGGGTGCGACCACTCTCTGGACGGTTCAACGGGGATTTTCGCATTGTCTTGGAGCGAGGGATGCACAGCCTGTTGGTGCGGCTCTACCTGCGATCCATGAACGTGGCGGAAACGATTCCCTTACAGTACACGCAACCCCATTATGGTGGGCTCAGGTGGTGGCTTGAGTGCTGCCTATGCCGGCAGAGGGTTCGCAAAGTTTATTTGCCTCCACAAAGTATCTCCTTTGGGTGTTCGACGTGTATGCGATTAGGGTATCGCTCCCAATATGTTGATCTGACCACCCGGTTATTGTGGAAAATCGAGGCAATCAAATTCGCCCTGGGGGTGCGTGGACGGGAGACTGCCATTGCAGCACCAACTCCCCCATGTCCAGCTGGGATGACTCACCGACGCTATGTCCGACTTGTGAATGAACTTCATACCGTCGAACGCCGGTACTGGGAAGCTTTGCGTAAGTGGGTTGATCACATCAAAGGAGTCGGAGGCAACCAGTGAGACGCTGTGAACCTCCGACTCTTTGCTCCTTGAAAAGCGAACAGCACTCCGTCGCTCTTCCTCAAAGCAGAGGATTGAGATCCACGATTCTTTATTCAGTCCGTCGTTAGAACAACAACGCAAATCTGCATCCGCTTCATCAAGCTACTTGATTGCTTTTATAAGTGAGAAGTCCGTGCCCATACGTCTCTTGCGACGGCAGAGAGAGAGTTCAAACCTTGCAACCCCTTGCCTACATCCGGGGCGAGCCACAAAGACTCTAACAGATTACGAAACGCGACACCCAACCGCATACGGGATCGGTTTGATAGACGAGCGTGTACTTGATCCAGCAAGAACAGGTAGTGCCACGGAAAACCGGTAGCATGCCCTCTTAGAAGAGGCACGCTGTTCGTGATAATAGGATCGGTCGGACCATTTGCGTAGAGCCGGACCTCGTATGTTTCGTCCCTCGGAACAGTTGCCCAGATTGTCCGAAACTCCGTAAGCAGCTCAAGTCCACTAGAGGTCGCCCGCAGCAGCATGCCTGGCGCTGCTGTGGGCCAAGCCTCTGCTGTCTCAAAAGTAAGCTTGCGAAAGAGAGGGGTGCTCTCGGCGGGCTCGCTGTGGAGTAGGTGGCGAATTTTCGCAGCGTACAACAAAACGAGTAAGGCAAGGTGGTTATCTCCTGTTTGATCAGGTCGAAAAGAGATGCTTGGCTGCTCTTGAGGCTCAAGCTGCACACGCACCCGGAGGACAGGGCGCGGGCGGAATACCAAGAACGCGATGAGCAAGGCAAGCCCGCCGATAATAAATCCGGTCATAAGGTCTCCTATAAATGTTTCTCGTCACTACTCGATCGGACTCTTAACCACTATGCATTACAAGAGCAACGAACCCATTGTAGGGAAAAACTGAGCAACATAGGTGCTCCCACCGCAGCCTGGGATCACCTTATATCCTTATACAAGCTGTCAGCGACCTCTTTAGAAAAGAAAGTGATGGCATTCGCGAGTGACCACAGGTTTTCGTTAATATGATCCTTTCACTGTAGCTAGCACTATAGAGTAAATGAGGAATCCCACTATTCCCGCTATCCATTTACTCACGACACGGCCAGTGGGACTTCCAACAGTAGAGTCTATACCCACCGAAATCACATAACCGACGACACCGCCGAGAAATGCAAATAAGATTGATGAAACAGTAACATATAGACCAGCCTGTTCAGGCGTCGTTAGTCCCACCCCCATTCCCAAGTATCTTCCGATGGTGATGCCGTATACCATGAAGACATACGTTAGTGGTGTCTTGGAAAATGCTTGTCTCTTAATTGGTTGCTCGACCATGCGATCTCCTGGGTTTTTGAAGGATGTCTGCAAAATGTGACGCCTAACAACAATGGAACTGCATGCATTGTGGCTGCTACTAGAAATATCCCCCTACGGATAGGCACAACAGGCTCCAGTCCGCTCTATCCGGCTCGCTCTGGGCAAAAAGGGAGGGACGAGAATTCGTACCGCCAAAAAAAGGAAGTCTATTGAGGAGTTTGTCTCCGACAAAACCGCTGAAACCAGTTTTGTCAGGGGCTTCCCCTTCGGACATGGACAAAATTCGAAGTGCCATGACCGGGGCTCGCTCACCGAAGCTACGACAAGCCGAACAGAAGAATATTCTTGGCGTAGTTAGTACGCTTTCTACATGCTTCTTGTTCTGACACATCACCGACATTCCCTCACGGTTTCTGCAACTCGAACATCCCCCAGCAGCCAAAGACATCGGTCCATTGTCCGGTTACGGTATCCCCCTCGACACTCCCACTAAACACGGCGAAGAACTCACCACCGCGCCGTGCTTGGCCACCAAGAACCCCATCACTACTCATGACCCCGGACAGAGTCAGATAGATCCCCGAGTCTGTGGCCACCGTACCGGATAGACGAGAGCCGTTGACCGTGAAGCTCACATCCGCGTCGCTACATTCGACGTCACTCAGGGCGAATGGAATCGCACTGAAGACGCGACCGTACCACTGACCAGTGAGAGGTGAGGAGGCATCACTCGGGACAACACCCGCAATCGTGAATCCCTGTATCCCTTCTTGCCATGTCACTACCGTATCGACATCCGAACGGGGGAAGTGAGGGACGGTCCAGGTCCCGGTCAGCCCACGCAGAAACGACGCGCCTAACGTCGCCACCGTGAAGGTCACCCGTGCAAACTCTTTCCCATCGGCTAGCATGTGTAACGTGTGCGATCCGTCCCCGACATCGTTCCAGTTTACCAAGAGGCCGAAGCCATTGTTCGTATCGCCACAAACCCCCTGCGTGTCACTACGAGCAGTCCCGTACGAGGTCTGCACGGTCACCCGATTGTCGATTACAGCCTCAATGATTGTCGCGGTACAAAACCATCCTGAGATCAAACCGACGCCACTCTGTTTAGAGTCGGGAGCCGGATTTTCGAGCTGCCCCTGTGCCCAGCAAGGAGAAGCCACAAGCAACAGCACGACACTAACCCCCCATGTTAAAAAATGCATATCCCCTCCCTGTGTGTGGATACAAGTATTCATTTTCGGTTGTGTTAACCGTTATCCAGCGAAACCTGAGCGGGCTGCCTCAGCTCTGCCTGCCGCAGCAGCCCGGACAACAAAAGAACAACTTGCTACTTATCCCGATAGCCTGAAGACGGCCACGTGGGTGAACTTGGGAAGGGGTTGCTACGGTAGGTGGGGAACGATTGGCTAGGGAATTGCCGTGTTCCCCATTGGCCGGTATACGGATTCACATTTCCCTGCGTACTCCAGTTATTCCAGAAATTGCCATCAGGGGTGCTTCGCCAGTGAGGTTGCACATACGTACCGTCTGAGCGGGAATGCCCATTGACAAACGTATCGGCCAAGGCTGGAGAAGCAACTGTGAGTGAAAGTAGTCCGACGAGTACTGCTTTGCGCAACATACTGGTTTTCTGCATGATCGGTCCTCCTTCTCGTGAGTCAATTTGCCTGTGTCTCAGGCGTCTATGGTAGAGAGACTCCTGACCGTGACTTTTTTTCCCTTGTTGCGCGCTTTTTTTTTCAGAGGATTTCGCCTATGTAAGCGCATACTGTGGAGGAGAAGATACAGGAATTGCTTCAGCGGGCAGCAGCGGGAGAGCGCCACGCGTGGGAGGCGGTTGTTAATCAATACGGTCGCTTGGTATGGAGTCTCTTGTACAAATTCGATACCTTCAGCCGGACAGAGAGAGAAGATCTCTTTCAGGACGTGTTTGTCATTCTTCTCCATCGCGGACTCCAACACTTTCACGGTTCCACCGTGCACGAGTTTCGGTCGTATCTAAAAACCATCACGGAGAATGAAGCCAAGAGTTACCTCCGGCGACATGGCCGCCGCTTTGAGGTATTGGATGCTTTTCTTGCAAATGAAAGGGAAGAAGAGACGCCTTTTCCTGGATCTCTTCTTGCTGATCCGGCCCCAGGGCCAGAGGAACTGGTAGCCAGGCAGGAACTATTCCTGGGGCTTTGCCGTTGCTTGCGAGACATTTCTGCTCTCGACCAAGAGGTCTTCTGGAGACGGGAAAGAGGACACTCCTACCAGGAGATCACTGTCGCCTTGGGTCTTGCTCAAGGGACGGTTGCCTCCAAATATCATCGGGCCAAGGCTAAGCTCGAAGAATGTTTGAGGAAGGCCGGTATTCTATGACCACGAGGGAAAAATGGAGGATATGAGGAGTCTATATTAAGGAAGAGCGGGGAAATATTACTTAGCCATCAGCGTTGTGATGACTCGCCAAGGGGAACGTCATTCCTGCGAAAGAGGAAATTCAGGATGGGGGTGGAGTTTCTGGATATTTGCCTGCAGGGATATAAGAGTAAACTATCCTCGAGGGTTACACTCGCTGAGCACTGCCCAGACATAGAGGAGCGCGACGGTGAAAGAGTTAGACAAGACTTTGCTGCAACAACTCAGTCGGCTGCAGGCCCCTGACTGTCCTTCCAGACGTACGTTAGGAAATTTTCTCGATGGGAAAGGGGATGAAGAGGAGCGCCGAACGCTAGAAGTACATCTGCGAGGCTGTCCCTCATGCGTAAACCGCCTTATTGACTTGCGCGATCTCGCTCGCCTGGAGCAGGAAGGCGAAGAGCCTCCCATTGCCCTACTCAAGGAGTTGAAGCGTTTAGTTCCTGGTCAGGATCTCACAAAAGCCTCAGCGCCCTCAGTCTTGGAGTGGGCAGCCCACAGCCTCTCTGCAGCTTGGTCGACAATGTGGCGTTGGACATCACCTCGATTCCTGGGTGAAATCGTTGTGGCCTCGGCTGTCGCGGTCTTTATTCTCTTGCTCGGTCCACGTGTCTTGCCACAGCATCCTCCAGACTCCCAGGGAGGGGAAGAACAGATCAACGTCGCCACGAATCTCCCAGCCCGAGAGCGGAGCATTCTGGCTTCCCTCTCGCAAGCGGCTACTGGGCCGACCCTATTCCAAAAACAACTGGTTTCCACCCTAGAGAAACTCCCGAAGAATCTCTTACTAGAAGAGACTCGGGGAGCAACGAATGTGGAGGTCTACAAGAAAGCTGCTCCAGCCACCGTGCTGGTAGTGACAGGCGAAGGCCTGGGAAGTGGAGTCATTATCAGCAACCAGGGCGAGGTACTCACCAATGAGCATGTGATTCGGGGGGCAAGCCGGATGGCGGTGGTACTTAAACCGCAACGTGGAGTGGAAATCAAAAAGGAGCTGGCTTTTGCTGCTACTCTCGTCAAAGTAGACCAAGTGGCGGACCTGGCGTTGTTGAAGATACAAAAACCTCCACAAAATATGAGTGTGCTCTCTTTAGGGGAGATAACAGACATCGAGGTGGGGCAAGACGTCCATGCCATTGGCCATCCAGACGGTGAAGTATGGACGTATACCACCGGGATCATTAGCCAGATTCGGTCGAGTTATCAATGGACAGGGGCCGATAACCTGCTTCACCAAAGCAAAGTGATCCAAACCCAAACGGCTCTCAATCCTGGCAATTCTGGCGGTCCGTTACTCAATGATCGAGCAGAGATCATTGGGGTCAATTCCTTTCGTGGAGAGGGGGAGGGATTGAACTACGCGGTCGCGGTCGATGTGGTCAAAGCGTTCCTCCAGAGAGCGGAGAACCGAACAACCACGCTGGCACCGAGTTCGCAGGCCAGTGCGTACAGAATGGAACGCTACGGGGCGAATATTGTCGGCGTGTACATCAACGCTCGGATTCCACCACCAGATGTCTGGTTTGTGTACCAAGGGGCTGGACAGCAACTCGCCTATTCTGCGGCGGCCCTCAGTCCCGCAACGAAAATCAATACAATAGCGCGAGGAGCGGATCCTGAGTGGCAGTCGTTAGTCTATTACGTTGATGTAGACTGTGACGGGCAGATAGATTTGGTTGGCTTTGACTCCAATGCTGATGGTGTCCTTGATCGCTACGATCTCCCATCAGAACCGCTTTCCCTTTCCAGCCTTGCCCAAGAGCTGGCGCGCGCGTTCCAGCAAGGTATCATTCCCTACCCTCAGGTTCAGCTTTGCCAATGAGGGGGTGCCCACAATGTGGAGAAGCGATGAAAGGTTTAAGATCCGCTTCGATTACCCAAGTTGGTATCTTTCTCAGTGTAGTCCCTCTTTTGGTACCTTCTGATAAGGAAACTCCTATCCTCAGCATAAGTCCGGCTAAGAGTGCAGTAATAGCCAGAACGACAACTGTGGAAGAATTGCTAGTTGAGGGAAACCGGTACCTAGATTCAGATCAGATTGAGGGAGCAATAGAACAATACAAGACAGCCTTGACCTTAGCTCAAGAAGCACAGGATACCTACAAAATTGCTGCTTCTTTTAGTCTCCTTGCTACTGCCTACACTAAGCAAAACCAGCAGAAGATGGCAGCCGAGTACTATCGCCAAGCCGCTAAGTTGTATCGGGATGTCGGAGAGACTTTTTTGGCTGTGGGTAATTTGTACCTTTTGGGAGAAGCCTTGACGGATCTTGTCCAGTACGAGGAAGCCCTCACTTCGCACTTAGAGGCTTTCGCGATCGGAAAGAATCACTTTCAGTTAGAAAAAGAGTCGGAGAGAGATATCGCAAGTAAACTGATGGCTGAGATTGCTGCTACTTCTGTGTTGCTCGGGAAAGCCCAAACAGCTCTTAGTCCGCTCAAGGAAGCAGTAGAGCTGTTTCGGCGGAAAGACGAGAGAAAATTGACTGCGGAGGCTCTCAATTGGCTCGCTAAAGTATATTTGAAGGAGCCCGAGAAAGGGCTGGTTTTCTTTGCTAAAGAGCTTGAGCGCTCTCAGGTCGAGAAGGATCGGTATTTAGAGTCAGAGGTCACCTACCACATGGGAATTTTGCTTTATGAAGTGAAAAATTCTGAAAAGGCTTTTCATTTTCAAGAACGAGCACTGAAGTTGTGTAAAGAGACAAATAATCTCCGACGAGCCATCGATGTGCTTGGAGAAATTGGGGCTCACTACGGAAAGCGTGGTCAATCTGACAAAGCCTTACAACACTATAGCAAGGCATTACAGGTAGCGCAGGGTTTGAAAAGTAATTTCAATGCCCATGAAAGGTCAGATTTTCTCAGGAGCCAAGGTGGTATCCTTCTGTTGATTGGCCAAATTCACGACAGTCAGAAGCAGTACGAGAAAGCCGTAGAGTTCTATCGTCGAGCCAGAGAATGCCTTGTGAAAGCAGGGGCACGACGAGATGGGATCGCGGCCCTTGGGGTCTTGAATGGAGCTTACTCTAAATTGGGACGAGCGAGAGAGACTTTGCTGTCGTTGCAACAGTGGCAAGAAGAAGAGAAAGAACAAAGAATGCTTGAATGGCAGGTGAAGGCTTTTATCAATCTTGCCCGAGTAGCTGACACTCTGGGAGAAATTGACAATGCCCGGAAATATTTTTTCGAGGCACTGGCCGTTTGTCAGAATTCTCAGCAAGCTGCACCTATCATTGCGGAGCTTGGTCGCCTCGCTCAGGACATGAGTCGATATGATGAAGCCTTGAACTTTTACCATCAAGCTCTCGGCAAGTACCACGCAGCGAAAGACCCAAAGGGAGAGGGCGAAATCTTGGCGAGGATAGGAGAGGTGTACCGTTGGTTAGGCGACAATGAGAGCGCCTTACGGTGGTATCGCGATGCTTTAGAAACGCGTAAGGCAGCACGTGATATTGCAGGTACAGCTCAAATGTTGGCAAAGATTGTGTTGATAGATGCCTCGCTTGGAAACGAAGAAGTACTGAGGGAACACGTAAGTGAGGCTGAGAAAGCGGAAAAGGAACTTCGTGAGCGGATATCTCTCGCGGCACAGACAAGTGCTACGCAGCAGATAGTTGTCCTGGATGATATCTTAGCGCTTACTCGCCTTATTCAGGTTGGAGGAGAGATCGCTGCAAGGTGGGGTCAGCCTGACCAGGCAATTTCTATGTTGAACCAAGCCTTACAAGTCCACCAGAAACTGCCTCGTACAAGAGAGTTTCTTAAAGAAACGGCAATAGATTTCTACTTTTTGGGTTACGCCCATAGCCGTCTGGAACAATATGATGAAGCGTTGAAAGCCCTTCAGACAGCAGGGGAGATTGCCCGACAGCTTTACAGTCCAGAACTGTATTGGGTTCTTAACAGAACGGGCTTTGTGCATGAGCAGCAAGGAAAGCTCCAAGAGGCTCTCGCTTTATATATTCAGGCAACAGAGATTTTAGGTGTCCCTCCGGCAGGCATGCTTGACGTCCTTCACAAAAGGTTCCTGCAACAGTTGCTGAATTGGCCACATGAGGGGGAAGCGCTCCGCGAACTTTTTCCGGGTCGTCTTCGCTTTTCGATCAGCGA
>JBFWXH010000146.1:0-13328 GCA_050187625.1 Binatia bacterium | reverse complement strand
GCCGGTTGCGGGCCGTATCCAGCACCGCGCTGCCCCAGGCCGAAATGACCGTATGACAGGCATCGAAAAACCACCCGGGCGGCGTGATATTGCCGTAATTATTGGGCGGACACACGCTTTGCAATTGCGTGTGCGGCAGCTGCTCCCAGCCGCTCTGCCCTGCGGGGGGCGGGGGAGACAATGCGCCAGGCTTCCGTCTTCCTCCTGTCGGCGGCGGGGGTGAAGGCGGCGGAGGTAATGGTGAAGGGAGCTGCTGTAACGACCCCGGCTTTCGTCGGCCGTCCGCCACGACTAGGAGCACACCACCGTCCAAACGAGTGGAGTTGAAAATTTCATCCTTCCCTACGCTCGACAATAGCTGGGCGGCAACAAGAGGACGGGGAATAGATATCCAGAGGAAGCTGAGTAGAATCGTAGGTACAAGTGGTTTCATGGTTTTCCTCTTCATAATGGTCTCAGTAGAGTAGCAGCACTTCCTTTTTTACCAAAGTATAGTTACTACAAGGAGAAATCGCTCTGCACGAGTCCGTATCTTTTGATTTTTTAGAGTTGACCCTGGAACAGTCGAGGTACTGAATAACTTCCAGGAGGACCGCAGAGCTGAAGAAACGACGTGGTAAAACGACAGGACGTCATTCTCACGCAGGCAGAAATCCACTGTTGTCGCTCTTCTGAGGAGACTCACGGGATTCCTAGTTCTGAGAGAATTTTCAGATATTTTCGCAAAATTGCAAAAAAGGTCGCACCAATGCGAACGACCTCAGTTCTCACCGGTCCTGCCTAAGTGCCTACCCGAAAAACCTCGTTAAGGTATGGGCCGAGGGCAAAAAAATCCCCTCGCCAGCTGCTCTGCGTCTGTCGGCCCCCTTTGACAAAGGAGGCTGCGAAGGCGTAGCCGAGCGGGGGATTTGGAGGGCGCAGCGAAACTACAGGATTGAGAGTTATTCGGATAAAATCTAAGGCAAAATGATAGGGCGCGTTTCATGCACCAGGTATCGGCATACACAGCATCCCTTACGGTTTCTTAACCAAATGTTGCCCGGTGCTTCAGCACCGGGCTCACAGACCGAAGGGAACTTCAGTCCCCTGAGAGCCTGGGTTACCAGGCTTTAGCACGTTCCTGGCACACCTTTTGCCATTATCTTCAGGCTTATTGGCAAAGGTAGTCGGTTACCGGGTTTTTCTTTTTACAGGAGATGAACAAATGTATACGTGGCGTACATGGTAGCTGGCCCTGAGTATCGGCATCCTGTTGACTGTTGCCATGGAAGTGCGCCCAATCGGAAGCGCAACCCAGGGGCAATTGGAGACACCGCGGCCGGGGTCTTTTCAAAGCGGCATTGGGCTCGTGCGCGGCTGGGCGTGTGAGGCCACCCGGGTGGACATCGAGGTGGTAGGTCGCGCGTCGCTACCCGCCGTATACGGGGAGCCACGCGGGGACACCCAAGCCGTGTGTGGCGATACCAATAACGGTTTTAGTCTACAAGTGAACTGGAACGAACTGGGCGAAGGTACCCATACGGTACGAGCGCTGGTGGATGGGGTCGAGCTTGGCCGCGCCCAGGTCATTGTGGCCACCGTGGGACATCCGTATTTACAAGGGGTACAGGGTGAATTCGTGGTCCAACCGTTTCCCCAACCCGGACAACAGACACGCCTGCGCTGGGAGGAAAGTCGCCAGCTCTTTGTCTTGTCGACGGGCGGAGCGCCGAGTACTGGTGGGGAAGTAGCCCACGGACCGACGCGAAGCTCGAAGATCCACAGCCAGGATCATTTCAGAGTGGCATCGGCCTGGTCCGTGGTTGGGTGTGCAATGCCAGCCGCATCGATATCGAACTGGATGGACAAGGCTCACTCCCCGCCGTGTACGGGGAGCCGCGCGGAGATACGCAAGCCATCTGCGGTGACGATAACAACGGCTTTAGTCTACAGGTCAATTGGAACGATGTCGGCGATGGAACACATACCGTCCGGGCACTCGCTGATGGGGTGGAAGTTGGAAGCGCCACGTTCTCCGTGGTGACTCTGGGACTCGGCTCTTTTCCCCGTGGGGTCGTCGGAGATTTTGTTCTGGACGGTTTTCCGCAAACGTCAGAGAAGACAGAAGTCCAGTGGCAAGAAAGCCAACAGAACTTCGTCGTCTCAGGTGCTCGTTTTCCAGGGCAGGATGAGAACCTGTGTACGACGTCATCAAGAGTCCTGGTGACAGACGATAGCAACGACGTTGCGACGATGAGCTGGAGCAACCCCTGTTTGCTGTCTGGCAATACGTTGCGCGTTCAGGTTGAGGTGCCAAGTAGAACCGCTCTGCGCGAAGCACGTGACGACCGGGAACCCCGGGCAGCCGCCGACGACGGATTTTTCCTGTGCAGCACCGATCTCAACATCCAGCAAGCGAACAGCACCTTTGCCGCTAATAGCTTTCGCTTGCTAGACCAGGCAGGGAACGAGGTCTGCCGTGACTTGCCAGTGGGGAGTACGCTCGACGCAGTGCTTCAGGTGCAGGGACAGTCGCACCTCAACTTTAATGGTTCGTTTGTGATCACCTATCGCGGATACCCAGTGGCCAACTTTGCCGTCCCTCCCCCAGCTGGCGATCCACAACTCGCGGTGTCGGTGGAGGAACTCATTTTTGCTCCGACGACCAACGAACCAACCCCGGAACAAAGCTTGACCGTGACCAATGCCGGAGGAGGCCTGCTCATCGGTGGGATGACGCTCATTGCCGCGGACTCTGGTGGCAACGAGTTTCACTTGATTTCTGCCGCCACACTGAGCCTCGGCCCCGGGCAGAGCGAGACAGTCACAATTCGCTTTACCCCGCTTTCACCCGACTTCGTCACTGGCAGCCTGCGGATCACCACCAACGGCGGCGTGAGGAGTGTTCGCTTACACGGCGGGCAAGGCAGTCAACCACGGCTGACCGTCTCACCGACCTCCCTCGACTTCGGTCATGTTGTCATTCCTGAAACTGCCGACCGCACGCTTACTGTCACCAACAGTGGCGAAGGGGTTCTCACTGGCCGAGTTTTTCTCCCAACTTTCAGGGTCTTCAGCGTACTCCAAGGCGAAACGTTCAGCCTGGGCGCCCAGCAAAGTCAGACGGTAACCATCCGCTTTGTCCCGCCCGCAGCTGGAACGTTTACTGAGACAGCCTTTGTCAGTTCCAATGTCGGAGAGATAGCGGTCAGTCTCACGGGATCGGCTGCAGGGCCAAAACTAGCTGTCCTCGGCCTCAAAGAACTCTACCCTAACGGTCCCATAAGCCTTCAGGGTCTTGATTTCGGCAACGACTGCAACGATGCGACCGAGTCGTTTTCGGTGGAGAATGTTGGTGAGGGAACTCTCATCGGGACCGTCACCACCTCGCCCCCGTTCCGTGTGAAAAAAGGTGCCAATTTCAGCCTGCGGGCCGGGCAACGACAGAAGGTGACTATCCGCTTGAACTGGAATCCCAAGAATGGCCAAGTCATGTCTGGGAGTGTGCGCATTGCAGCCAATGGGGGGGCTGCCAACGTATCGATGTTCGCAAGTTGCATCAAAATTAAAATCAGATGACAACGATGGTAAAACATCGAAAGGTCAATCAGGTCTTAGTTGCAGAAACATCTAAAGTTGCGAAAAGAGGGCCACTCGTGCCCCACGCAGCCACAACAGAGGATATATGATAACCCAAGCAGTACCACAGTTAGAGGCACAGGCCCACCTCACCCTTTCTCTGCTGCAAGCCCTGCTGAAGGACTATCATCCACGCGACTTCGCGGTGCGCCTGTGGGACAATACCACCTGGGAAGCGGAGGCGGGGCAACTCACGCGCTGCACCATGATCCTACGACACCCGGCGGCGGTGAATGCATTGTTCGGCGCGGGTGGTGAGCTCAGCGTCGGCGAGTCATATTTAGCGAATGAGTGGGATGTCGAAGGCGCGGGCGAAGCCCTCGTGCCTCTCGCTGAATATCTGTTTCATCACCTCCAAGCGCAACAAGGACACCCAGCCACCGTGGAGTTGTCAGGGACAGGGCGTCCCGATGGGCACCCTGCGGTCAAGGACAAAGCAGCGCACTTACACGGGGCACAGCATTCGAGAGAGCGGGATCGTCAAGCCATCTCCTACCATTATGATGTCTCCAATGACTTTTACGCGCTGTGGCTCGATCGCCGCATGGTGTACACCTGTGCCTATTTTGGTACCCCAGAGGATGATCTGGATACCGCGCAGGTGCGCAAACTCGATTACGTCTGTCGCAAATTGCGTCTGCGACCAGGCCAACGCCTGTTGGATATCGGCTGTGGGTGGGGGGGCCTGGTCATGCATGCTGCGCAACAGTACGGGGTCGAGGCGTTCGGGGTCACGCTCAGTCAGGAACAAGCCGCGTGGGCAAACGAGCGAATCCAGACGGCTGGGTTGTCGCAACGGTGTAGGGTGCGGGGCTGCGATTACCGCGATGTTGATGAGACAGAAAGTTACGATGCCCTTACGGGGATTGGCATCGTCGAACATATCGGGGAAGCGCAATTGTCAAACTTCTTTGAGCGGGCGTGCCGGCTACTGCGACCACGCGGGGTCTTTCTCAATCACGGGATTGGCTGTTCCCCTGCCCATAGTCAACAAACAGGACCGTCCTTCGTCGCGCAGTACCTGTTTCCCGATGCAGAAATTGTTCCCCTTAGTACGTTACTCCGAGCCGCCGAACTCGCTGGGTTTGAAGTGCGTGATGTCGAGAACTTGCGCGAGCATTACGCGTTGACCGCAAGGCACTGGTTACGAGCCATTGAAGCTCATCATGACGAGATCTGTCGTCTGACAGATGAGGTCACCTACCGAGTCTGGCGCATCTCAGCGATCGGCAGTATCTATCGTTTCCTGACTGGTGAACAAAATCTCTATCAAGTGCTCCTTGTCAAGCCCGAACGGGGCCGGGCTGGATTACCTCTGACCCGGGAGGATTGGTACTCCCGCTCAGCAACGCAAACCACTCATGGCAGCTGAAAGGAAAGGCAGAGACCGCCTGGCTGTGGCAACCCTGCCCTCCCCGAACAGCTGAGAAAGTCGCCAAAGACGCACACCCAGCCGGACACATAGGTCCGCGCACTCTACGTAATCGCTTTTGCTGTCATTCTGAGCAACGCGAAGAAACCGCCCCGCAATTCTTCGCTTTCTCTTCTTTTGAGATATCACGCAAGGTAACGCTGCCGGTTGGTGCGTGAGGAAGAAAAGATTTTCTTAAAAACTATTCAATATATTGACAAAATATATTCAAAAATTTACCCTAAGACATACGCTAGTAACGAAAGGAAGAACATCCTTATGAATACAGTCCATGCGGAGATTTGGCAGGTGAGAGCAGAAGTGGAACGACGCGTAACAGAGTCCCCGTCATCGATCTCAACTGTGAGCGACGAGATTGTCACGCCCGAGCAATTCTTTACGACTGCCGATCGTACCGCGATCGCGTGGACCGGAGAACGACGCTTACTCCTGGCGGTTCTTGAAGACGCGATTGCATCGTACCTGCGCTACCGCGAGAGTCGTACGACCCGAGGGAAACGGTTGTTCCGCGAGACGGCGGAATGGTTTGCCTCTCCCAATCACCTATCGGTCTGTTCGTTTGAATCGATCTGCGCATACCTTAATCTGGACCCAGAATATATTCGTAAAGGGTTAAAACGCCTGCCCAAACAAGAGCAGACGCAGGTAGTGCACCCTTCTCAGCCCTTTCTCAAGCCACGTCGCGTCTTGCGTCATTTGCGAGTCGTGCCGATAGAAGAGGCCTCGTAGAGTAAGCGTACCGCAACCATAGTAAAGGAGGTAAGTATGATGTTTTCCCTCATTGTTTTTGCTTTGTTAGCCACGTTCCTATTTTCGACGATGTTTCTTCCTATCTTTGTCACCGCCTGGCGGCGAGAGGAGGAAATTTGGCGGAGTCGCAAGCGTCAGTGGGCTACGACAGCGCCCTTCCCTCGGCGGCCAGTCAAAAGCGGCGCCTAGATGACAACAGCGAGATCCCTCCAAATCCATCCTCGTTAGGAACAGTCTATGCGAAATGACACCGATTCAGTAGGAGGAAATAGTACGGACGAAGCAGCTAGGTCGCCGGCGACGCACGATAAACGGGATACGGACGTGTCGTCGCCGGCGCCGACCTACGCAGCCCGTATCATTGAGAACCGCCATCCAAACAGAAGGGGAGTGATGACGGCAAGTCCGCAACAACCCCAGGGAAAAGAAGGGAGACTGTCCATTGGTGCGCTGTCGCGGGCGACGGGCATTCCGGTAGAGACATTGCGGACGTGGGAACTACGATACGGGTTTCCGGTACCCGAGCGTAAGCCTTCCGGACATCGGGTGTATTCGGTCACCAGTGTCCCGCGGTTACGACGTATCGCCGAGGCACTGGCCCGGGGCCATCGCGCCCGCGAGGCCGTTTCGGCTTCCGAAGATGCCCTGATGTCACTGTTGGCTGTGGCACCGGGGGACGCGATAACACCTGCGCGTGCTACAAGCCTCGCACTGGGCGATACGACCGATTTACTTCGTTTTGTCGAGCGATTTGACGCTGAGGGCCTGACTCGGAGCCTGCTCGCGGACTGGAAGCAAGGTACGCCGTTGGAGTTCCTGCGTACACGGATCGCTCCCCTCATTCGCGCCGTCGGAGACGAGTGGGCAGGTGGACGCCTAGAAATTCGCCATGAACGTTTCCTCTCCGAGCGGCTCAACGACTTGTTGCGGGCGCTCCGGTTGCCGTTGGAAGAGAAAGCCACAGGTCCCTTGGTTGTGTGCGCCACCCTCTCGGGAGAGGAGCATGGATTAGGCTTGCAAATGGTCGCCCTGCTTCTCTCCGGAGTTGGATGTCGACTGCTTTTTCTTGGTACGGAAGTGCCACCGACCCAGGTCGCTAGTTTGGCGCGGGATCTCAACGCACGGGCAGTGGCGGTGAGCGTATCAATCGCCAATCGTGGCGAGCCGATGGCGGGGCAGCTTACGTTTCTCCGCACGTTGTTGCCTCACCACGTGACGTTGCTGGTCGGTGGCGAGGGAGCACCTGGACCACAACCTGGTCTGAAAGTTCTGCCGGACCTCACAGCGGTCGAAGAATGGGGCCGTCGCCTCGTGCAGAAAGCATAGTTACCATGAGAGAGAGACCCTCACTTGTTTGGTTGCGACATGACCTACGCCTGACAGACAACCCGGCGCTGCATACGGCGGTCGAGTCGGGAGGTCCGATTATTCCCCTTTTCATATGGGCACCAGCAGAAGAAGGAGCATGGTCACCAGGAGCGGCATCGCGGTGGTGGCTCCACCAATCGCTTCTTAGTCTCGACCATGACTTGCAGAAGCGGGGTGCCCGCCTGATTCTGCGTTGCGGCGAAAGCCTGGCAACTCTGCAAGCGATGATCCGCGAAACCAACGCCCAGGCAGTTTTCTGGAATCGCCGTTATGAGCCGGCCGTTGTCGAACGGGATAGGCAGATCAAAACCGCCCTGCGAGCAGAGAGCGTACAGGTGAAAAGTTTCAGTGGGAGCTGCCTCTTCGAGCCGTCGATGATTCGCAACACCGCAGGAAAGCCTTTTCAGGTGTTCACCCCGTTTTGGAAAAGCTGTCTCTCGCTCCCTGAACCAGATACTCCCCTGGGTTCACCAGAATCTCTGCCCTCTCCGTCACAGTGGCCGCAATCAGTACCATTGCCCCAATTGGCCCTCGAGCCGACGCTTGACTGGGCAGGAGGGATACGGGCGACGTGGTCTCCGGGCGAGGACGGTGCCCTCGGCCAGCTTCAGCGTTTTCTCGCTGAGGCAGTCGCTAGCTACGCCGAGAAGCGCGCCCGTCCAGATCTATTCCAAACCTCCCGTCTTTCTCCCTATCTACACTATGGAGAGATGAGCCCCAGGTTCGTCTGGCATGCCGTGCAAACATATGTCGGAGAAGGGTCTGGTATGGGACGTGGAGGTCAGGCCTATCTTCGCCAGCTCGGGTGGCGGGAGTTTGCCCACCATTTGTTATTTCACTTTCCTCACACGGTAGAGCATCCGCTCCGGTCAGAATTTACCGAGTTTCCCTGGCGTAAGAACGCGGCAGAGCTGCACGCCTGGCAACAGGGTCAGACGGGATACCCGCTGGTCGATGCCGGCATGCGAGAGCTGTGGACCACCGGGTGGATGCATAATCGGGTGCGCATGGTGGTCGCCTCATTTCTTGTCAAGCACTTGCTGCTGCACTGGCGGGAAGGAGAGCGGTGGTTCTGGGATACCTTAGTTGATGCGGACTTGGCCAACAACACGCTCGGTTGGCAGTGGGTCGCTGGCTGCGGCGCCGATGCGGCACCATATTTTCGCATCTTCAATCCAGTCACCCAGGGGGAAAAATTTGATCCACAGGGGCAGTATGTGTGTCAGTGGGTGCCCGAGTTGGGTCGCCTGCCACCGGCGTGGATTCACAAACCATGGGAAGCACCACAGGAAGTTTTGTCCGAGGCCGAGGTGAAATTAGGTTCAACCTACCCTGAGCCGATCGTTGAGCACCATACAGCGCGGATCCGTGCCCTGGCTGCCCTGGCGGCCATAAAGAAACCTTCGGCTTCTGGTGCGTCGCGAAAAAAACGACGTTCCTGAGCGACCTCACCGCGGCAACGACCATACGCCTGCCTGGCGAAACCAGCGAAGCGAGGGTACAGAAACGGGACATCCTCCAGGGACTCAGCAAGGAGTTGTATGACATTGAATGGTTTCGAACTGTTTGTGATTGCTGGTGGCTTCTTGATAGGAGCGGGAGTCTTGGCGAAAGGCAGCCGGTGGCGACGGAAATGTGCCCTCCTGAGCGCGACCGCCGCTATCCTGATACCGTGGTTCGCTCCGGCTGACGTACCGTTGCTACGCGGAGGGCTGGCGATTTGGACCACCTGGTGTTGCGGGCGGGTTGTCGATCTTACCAGCGATTCACAAGAACGGTCCATCGGATACCGACTCTGGCATGTGTTCGCCTTGATCGACACGCGCCACACGCGCTGGGCGTCCCCGGCCATCGATTGGCGGGCACTGGGCAAGACAGTCGTCTACGGGGGTGTCGCCGCACTCGGCTTCGTGATCGCCACTGAGGGCGCAGCCCGCACTGCGGGGAGCTGGTACTGGGGATTGCGTTGGACTGGCGGCGCCCTGTTCTTTTATTGCTTAGCCGACGCCGTCGAAGGCGCGGTCCGCGCCCTCTATCGAGCCAGCGGGGTTGTGGTCTCGCAACAACATGTGGTGCCCATCGCCTCCCGCTCCGTCCAAGAATTCTGGGGGAAACGGTGGAACCGTGCAGTCGGGGCCTGGTTACGTGCGCAGTGTTTTTTACCGTTTGCTCGCAGCGGGCGGGTTCGTACTGGATTCCTGGCGGCCTTTGCCGCCAGTGCGGTCTTTCACGCCTATTTTACCTGGGTCGCCGTCGGTCATGTCATGGCATTGGCCATGCTCAGCTTTTTCCTCATCCAAGGCGTAATCGCCCTTCTCGAATTCCGGCTCGGGGTTGCACGCTGGCAACCGCTGTGGGCACGCGTGTGGACGATCGTTGCCGTACTGGGCTGCTCCCCTCTTTTCATCGAGCCGTTCCTACGGATCGTCCACTAGAGCCCCCGGTAAAAGGTCACCACCGTCTCACATCAAGACGGTCCGGCCCTTCGGTCAGTTTCTCAGACAAAGGGATCATTGATACCAGAGCACTATCTCCGAAGTTCTGTCTTCACTTTCGCCTCTTGCCCGTTTGCCCCTGCCGGCAGGGAGAGCCGCCGGGCCTCGCGAATATGAGACGGAAGAGGCTTCAAATCCCAGATCAGACCGCACCACGAAAGCACCACCAGCAGATAATACGTCGGATCCAGCTCCCACCAATAGAAGCCCTGGCGCACTGTCCCAGCGTAATGATGATGGTTATTGTGCCATCCTTCGCCAAACGTTATCAGTGCAAGGAGCCAGCTATTGCCGCTATTGTCGCCAGTGTCGTAGCGTTTGCGACCGATCTGATGGGCCAGTGAATTGATGGTGTAGGTCGCGTGGTACAACACTACCGTGGAAATGAAGAAGCCCCAGATGAGCATTTGCACGCCGCTGGTGCCGAGTTCCGGAGCCAGCGCAGATAACAGCACTCCCAACCCGTAGAGCGAAAGAGCCAACAGGAGGGCAACGAGCGTGTCAAAGCGATCAACGAAACACAACTCGGAAAACTTGGCGAGATCTCGGACAGCGTGCAGATCAGTACGGAAATGGACCCGCGCCGTAAACCACCCCATGTGACTCCACAAGAACCCATGCTGGCGCGGGGAATGGATATCTTGCGGTTGGTCTGACCAGCGATGATGATGGCGATGATGCGCAGCCCACCATAAGGGACCACGTTGCACAGCGGAGGTGCCGAGTAATGCAAAAGCAAACTGACATCGGCGTGAGGTTTTGAACGTCCGGTGCGAAAAATAGCGGTGGTAAAATGCGGTAATGGCAAACATGCGAATCGCATACAGGGCTACTGCCACACCGACCGCCACCGGACTCCAGCCTACCCATAGCACCCCAAAACACATAAGGTGCATGGCCACAAACGGGATCACACGTAGCCAATCGACACGTGGAGGTTCTCGCGGGTCGACGTTCTCCATGCCGGCCCAGGAATCAAACCACCGCAGCAACGTCAGCGTGAGACCCGGCTCCTGCTGGAGTCGCTGTGGCGGTGGACAACTCAGGTCGCGTGTCTGTACGCGCCCCATCTCTCGATAGCTACTATATTCTGATGATACGGGCACCGATCGTTCTTCTTTCTCACTAAAAATGACTATTTCGGGAAAGTCCGCCACCTGCTGCGCTCATACAGCGTGCCAACGAGGGCTCCAGGAGAGGCGGGAGATCATCAGAGCGAATCCCGCATGCGGTCGGTAAAATCCCAGGTGCTCACGGCAACGGGCTCGATCTCAATGATGACCTCGTCAGCACTCCGCGCGAGCAGGGATGTGGCTAACGGCGAATCGGTGCTGTTGAGATAGCGTTTCAGCAAGCGTTCGAGTAGCTCTGCACCGCCGTTCGACGTCACCCGAGCTTTTCCTTGCCCTCGGACCCCACGATAGGGAGGTTGATCACCGGCGACTTCAAACGCACAGCGTGGCTCTCTCTTCAGATGAGCAACAATCTTGGCCGTTTTTTGGGTTGCGCAATAGAAACGTCCATTCTCGTAGAGATACCAAAGCGAGAGTACCACCGGCCACCCCGTGGCCGTCACCGAGGCGAGGCGTATGGGAATACACAGCTGCTGGAGGAAAGCGGCGATAGTTTCTTGCGACCACACCTGTGGCGTGGAGCCTTTTACACGTGCCATAGACTTACGACTACAGGAGCCAGCGTCGTTGTCAATATATGAACCCCATGAAAGCCGTTCGCGGAAAATAAAGAGAGTCATTTTCGTTCAAAAACTATTCAATATATTGACAAAAAAATAATAAAAGGCTATCTTCGCTTTGTAAGAAAAACGAAAAGGAGCAATCGCTATGAACGCTGCACTCGCGAGAAGTTGGCCAGAGGGAACACTGAAGGCAGCGACGTCTACGGAGCTGTCCCCGGCGACATCAGCGCTCGCCGAAGCCGTCGTCATGCCGGACCAATTCTTCGTCTCCGCGGAGCGGTCACAGATCGCCTGGACTCCGGAACGACGATTACTCCTGGCGGTCCTTGAAGACGCGGTGGCCTCGTTTTTCCGCTACCGGCATGACCACTCGAGAGGGGGAAAACGGCTGTTCCGAGAAACGCAACAATGGTTTGACTCTCGGGACCGTCGATCATTGTATGCGTTCGAATCTATCTGTGATCATTTGCATCTGGATGCTGCGTATCTGCGCGTGGGACTTCGTCGTCTACCGGACCCGTCAGCAACGACCTCGGTCTCACGCAACCGGCGGTCGCGGCAGCCTCGGCAAAAGAAGCCTCTTTTGGCAATCGTTGCCGCATCCGATCACTCGTAATTTATCAGGATATCTTAGGAGGTGTCTCATGGTTCTTTCACTACTGGCATGTGCGTTGACAACCATCAGTCTGTTTTCTGAGGCGTGGCCGTGACGGTGGAAGCAGCCCACTTTTGCATGATGATGCGCGGGGTAGAGAAACAGAATTCTTCCACCGTCACTTTCGCCCTGCTGGGAGTATTCCGGGACGATCCAGCGCTGCGTAATGAATTTTTACAGGCGGTACGAACAAAGCTGAGCGCGTAACGGCGACCGCACGCGCTGACACGAGGCCGCCGGTGGACCGGCGTAACAAAAACTACATACAAGCAAGGAGATTCATCAATGTCTGTACATACGGTGTCGAAAGGGTTGTTTCTTGGAGCGGCAGGATTGTCGTTTCTACTCTCGGTCTATCTCTGGTTCGTCGTTGGCAACAAAGAGCAGGGAACTTTTGTCGGGCTCTGGGTGCCTTCGATCCTGGCTCTCGGTAATTTGCTCATGCATTCGCAAAAGGAGGAGTAGCATGTCTGAAGTAACCTTGTTTGCGTTTGGCCTGGTGGTCACCCTCATGTGGGCGGCGGCTGCCCTGGCGCCTTTTCTCTACGCCGCGTCGAAAGCGGAACTGGACTGGCGAGCACGGAAACGACGCAATAATCCCCAGGATCCCCTGGCCTCCACCCAGCAACACCGCCAAGCTGCGGCTGATCTTCCTAATCAGCCGTAACGAAAACCATAAGGAATCGGTCTGCAGTCGGTCCCGAGTTGTAACCACGAGGCGTTGGAAAAATGACCGCGATTGGATAAGACCATAGGCAACGCGAGACCAGGAGGGTACAGAAAGGCTGTACCAGTGCATCAAACAGAATACGAAGAAGAACCGTCATGGCGCAGACAAACACTCATCGAAGATCGCTGATCCTCTTAACCGGCGCCACCGGGTATATCGGCGGACGGTTACTCAACGCCTTAGAAGGCAAAGGGTATCCCGTGCGTTGTCTAGCCCGTCGCCCTGAGTGTCTGCGGTCTACCGTAGCGACAACCACTGAAGTCGTACAAGGAGACGTTCTTGCCCCAACCACCCTTCCCTCGGCGCTTGCAGGAGTGCACACGGCCTATTATCTCGTGCACTCGATGGGTTCCAGCGGAGCATTTGAGGAAGAAGATCGCCAGGCCGCACGGAACTTTGCTGAAGCGGCTCGCCGGGCCGGGGTGCGTCGCATTATTTATCTCGGGGGGCTCGCCAGCTCCAAAGATACCCTCTCTCCGCATCTGCGCAGTCGCCACGAGGTGGGAGATGTGTTGCGCGAGTCAGGCCTCCCAGTCATCGAGTTTCGCTCGTCAATTGTCATTGGCTCTGGCAGTCTCTCTTTT
>JBFWXH010000145.1:0-13445 GCA_050187625.1 Binatia bacterium | reverse complement strand
AGTAAACGAGGAAATCTTCGTATGACAGTGGCGAGGCGAACGTTTGCTGCAACGTCCTGCCAATAATTGCCCCTAACGCCGTGCCCGCGAGACTGCCGAGCACTAACGTCATAATTGCAGTGACTGGATCGCGTCCGGTGAAAAAGAGCGCGGTGATCGCCGAGAGGAGGGTGCCACCGGCAAAGCCAATAATAGCGCCGAGGACATGGCCAGCAGTGATCCCGCATGCGCCATGTGGATGTGGGACAGGCAGTTGGCCAACGTGCAAATCTGTAATCGATTGCGGGGTCAGTAAGAGGAGCTGATCGTCTGAGAGTCCAACCTCGCGAAGTGTTTTGACGGCGGCTTCGGCGCTATCAGAAGAGTGGAAAAACCCGACAAGAGTCTGCATTGTTGCCTCCCATCTGAGACATGGGTGCTCCTGTCCATCCGACTATTCGAGGGAAAGAGGGGGCCAGCCCGGGCTAGCCCCCTGTTAAGGGCGTACTCAACGCCACAACCCAATACGTATAGCTCTTCTGCGTTGACTCCCGCACAACGATGAAAGAACTGCTTCTTCTCTAGGGGTCCACTGCTGTCAGGGCTTTTTTTGACCCTGTGTGATCCTTGACGCTCTCGTATACGTCGTCAGTTGGCGAACCGTGCGTTCCAGCACCAGTGTGAGCGCTTGGTCTAGACAGCGTTGTGGTTGGTAAAAAACCCGCCGAGCAGAATTTGTGCTCTCCACCGTGGCGGGCAATTAGGGCCTGGAGGCGTAAGCTCTTCCATACTACACCTCGTTGTTTATAAACTAGAAACGCTAAGAGTCTGCGCGCCGGACTCTGCGCTCCTTTTTGCCCACTACTACTTGGGCATACTTGACCCCCATACACCCACAACGAATGTCTTGTCAAGTCAGGACGTCTCTTTGTCGATCTGCGGACCGGAGTTCCGTCGTGACTAGACGGACGAAGTGGATCCTATCAGCTTGTTCTACGAAATTAGAAAATATTAACTCATAGTTTGAGATAAATTGGGCTTCTCGTTTTTGCCAAGGGTAGCTAAGATTGAAGAGATCTGGAAGGTGTGATCTCGCTTGATCACGGAAACGGAGACCAAAAAAACAACGGCGTTAGATCCTTCGGCGGATGGTCCCCAGTTCGCGACTGGCTAAATGATTCAACGCCCCAATCTGTTCGGAGTCTTTGCCCGCAAAGACTCGCTTCACCCCTAGCACGTACAAACCATGTTCACAGGGACCCTGCCTTCTTGATCCACCACCGGCGCGTGCGAGAGCATAATCTGAGTCTTTCTCAGTCTTTCCCTACCCCGTTACGGGTACCCCACAGCGCCAGAAAACTTTCCTCAGATTCGGCCGTACCGATCAATAAGATGTCGGCGGCGGCCGGCAAAACGGCGTCAGGCGCCGGGAGGACCTCCATGCCGTTCTCTGTGCTGATCCCCACCACTGTACAGCCGGTTCGTTCGCGAATTTCTGATTCTACGAGCCTCTTGCCGGCAAGACTGGACGGGACGCGCACGCGGAACAGGTCAAGCCCTTCCGCTACTGTCAACACTTTACTGTGTTTGAGCCAGTTCATGATCGTGCTTGCCCCTGTTCCGGCGTACGACATCACGATGTCAGCTCCGGCACGATGCAACGTGCTGATGTTGCGCTCTAGCGTGGCGCGACTGATGATCTGGATGTCCGGGCGTAGTCGCCGACAGTAGATCGTGAGATATACGTTCAAATCATCGTCATGCGGAGTAATGATGACGGTCGGCGCTTCGTCTATTCCAGCTTTTTTCAGTACCTCAAGATCTGCTGCGTTGCCCACAACGTACTTGGCGGGATCGCGTACCAGTGCGGATTGTAATTCGACGATGATGTAGTCTACTTCGCGCGCCGCGAGCGCGTGAGCGGTCGCCCGTCCAACTCGCCCGCCACCCAGGATCACTGCCGGAGCAACCGAAACATTGTAGATGCAGTAGATCTCATCATAGCGATAAAGGTTGTGGGCGAGGCCGGCCAAAACCAGAATAGTGTTATCCTGGATCCTGGTGTCAGGATGCGGGGGCTGGAAGCTGCCCCGTTCCCAGACGCCGACCACACTCACACCGATATTCTCGCGCAACTTACTCTCACGCAGGGTTTTCCCCACTAGGGGGGTGCGATGCGCATTGGCCTCGGCAATCAGCAAATGATCGAAACGTCCGATTTCATGCGAGAGCGCGTCGCCACCCACTGTCCGACGCGCAAAGGCGTTGCCAATCATCTCTTCTAGCCGGATCACCTGACTACTACCTGCCAGCAACAGGATATCAACTGACGCTTCATCACTGGCGGTTGTGAGGATCGGTGTCTGTTCGGACACCCCGCGCACTGTGAAGGCGACGTTCGTGTTAGTGAAATCATTGTTGGTGGCGATGACCAATGCTGCCCGTTCGACGCCGACGTGCCGCCACACCTCTGGATCGTCGAGGGGACCCACCACAACATTTAAGCCAGTATCGTGGAGGCGTAACGCTTCATCAAGTTCCGGCACTAGTAGCGCATAGGGAACGTGATGTTGGTCGAGACGACGGATAAGCGCCGCTGTTACCGCGTCGTAGTTCGTTATCAGCACATGGTCGTGTACCTCCCGTGATAACTCGCGCGGTGCACGGGCCGCTGTCTGTACTTGCATCCAGGGTTCATAGAAAAACTCGATAAAAATGAAGGGAAAAAGAATTAACAAAAAGAGGATGCCCGAGAGCAGTACGAGAATTGAGAAGACACGCCCGAGGTCGCTATTGAAGGTAATATCCCCGAACCCGAGTGTGGACATCACGGTCAGCGTCCAGTAAAAGCCGGTCATCCAGCTATGTTCTTGTCCTTCACGTTCCATCAGGATGTGGAAGAGTATGGAATAGGTGACGATCAGGCCGAGTAAAATGAGGAAGAAGCGGAGCACGACCTGTAAGTTACGCTGTCCACGTCGGCTCCGCACGGCGGAGAGCACTTGAGCAGGAAGTGTCTTGAGCATAAGGTTGCTGGGAAGTGTACTAAAAACCTACAGTTAGAGAAATGACGGTGTCGTGCTCCGAGGCAGGGGAATTACGCTATATCGACGGTCGTTTGGATCAAGAATGTGGAGGACTGCCAACTCATTCTGAGCTTGCCAAAGGTCTCAATGTGAACGGCTGTGGCAAGCCCTGGGCGTAGGCGTTGTGGTTTGATATCGTCTACGGAGGGCAAGTACAAAGGCCGGAGGGAGATTGCGGGCAGACACAGTCCACCCGCGGCTAAACGCTAGTTGTGACGTGCCCGGTAGATGTGACGATTCGAATGGTTCAAGCGATGATGGAGACGGGCACGTTCCTTGGGACCGATGTGACCGTCATTGTGACGGAACCGATGTCGCATTCGCGCTGTCTTCAGTTGCTCCTTTTGCAGATGTCGATACTCACGTGGACCGATTTGTCCCTGATGTACGCCCTGGTAAATTCGTTTCTGCTGGTTGTGTTGCCGCACCCCTGGGGTATGGTGTGGGTCGGCAACACTCAAGGTTGGAACCGCAACGAGAAA
This sequence comes from Binatia bacterium, assembly GCA_050187625.1. Classification (GTDB taxonomy): domain Bacteria; phylum Desulfobacterota; class Binatia; order Bin18; family Bin18; genus JBFWXH01. The sequence goes on along the minus strand of JBFWXH010000145.1, from coordinate 9,898 downwards.
CAAAGCACTGAACGCACTTGCCAGGATTGCTGAAGTGAAACGACGCTGCATAATTTTGACCTCCTTCTTTCCAATAGCTGTCTTGGTGACGGCTTCTAATGAGGAGAACGAGGCGGCGAAATAAAAGTTCCCGCGCAACGAGAAAGAATAAGAGAGGATAAACAAGGGGGGAAAGCTCCGCGAGGCGGCGGAGCATGACCGAGGTTATCGGCGAGAATGGTGCTCACCCGGGGCTCTTCGCCTCGGAGAAGAGAAGACACGGACAAGGCTCGCACGTGGAAAGGTTGCGAGAACGAGGGTGGCAATTCCACCGGTGATCACAATCGCCAATACGTATGAAAGCATCAATTCCTCCAGTGGATGTCAGCATTCTACGCGTGTTCTTCATCTTGAGGGCCAGTACCATAGGGAAAACGAATGTTGAGATCGACTCCGAAGTCCCGCACATGAGTGTTGCATTGGGCACAGGAAATAGCGGCGACAATGTCGCGATCACACACTTCCTCTAATGAGAGTGATCCCCCTTCATTATCAACTGCACAACGCCGTAGTTGCCATTGGTACTGAACAAACTGCTCGGTATTGCCACATTTCGGACAACGGTACTGCATAACATCCTCCTCATCCGGCTTTTGGCTACTGCTCGACCGACGTTCCTGATCGTCCCATGAGCAAGACAACCGTGGTGTATGATCCCCAACGTGGTTGAGTGTCGCTGAATTTTGTTATCGGCCAAGGAGAGAAGTGCTTTAATTTCAACAGGTAGGACAGCCAAGAGCGGACAAAATATCGCGAGGAGAGGTAGAGAAAAGAACCCCGAGGATTATCCACGCCGAGCGAAAGAAGGGGTCTCAGTAGGTATGAGAGCTTGCGTCTGCAATCTGTACACTTGGCGCTGTCAGTCCTGCGATTTCGTGGCGCGGAGTTCACCCTGAGATTGTCGAAGGGCTTATAACGAGCGAAGTCAAGATTACCGCCACGCAAATTCTGGGCATGAAGCGGTATGGACATGGTTTACGAAACGGGTTTCTTTTGCGACACCCCCAGGGCGTCATGCGACGCCCTGTCCGGTATAACTTCCGGCCTCCTCCCCTCGGAGGCGCCTCTCCACCATCTCCCCAGGGACCCTGCCTCCGGCCCCAACCTGGATTTCGTCGCTTAACAAGGTGGTGTGCTCATGAACAGCCACTGGTAGCGCCACAGTTTAGGCACTTGTAGCACGAACCATTGCGGATCATGATCGAGCCGCAGTCGGCACAGCTTGGTGCATCGGCTTGCGATTGCCAAGTCGTGCCGGTAGTGGCCTCGTGTTGCGCGACGAAAGAAGCGGCGGACTGTAAAGAATCTCCGTGGGAAGGGTGCCCCCTGTGGGTCATCGCAGCTGCCGATCCGTTGGCTAGTGGTTCGGCACTGGCGTGATTAAACGTAGCCCTGGCCCCACCCTGGTTTGCAGGATGATGCGCTCGCTCGCTGGCACCCTGTGAAGATCCCGGCAGTTCGCTCTCTCCCTCGCCACCAGCTCCATGCTGGTGTTCGCCCGGTAAGAAACGCGTACCCAGAAAACGAAAGATATAGTCGGTGAGTGACTTGGCGTAGGGAATCTCTGCGTTCTTTGTAAACCCTGATGGCTCAAATCGTACATGCCCGAACTTGCTGACCAGGGCTTCAAGGGGAACACCATACTGCAACGCGAGTGAGGTCAGCGTAGCGATTGTATCCATGAGCCCCGATATCGTGCTTCCTTCTTTGGCCATTTTGATGAAGATCTCACCTGGAGTGCCATCTTCATAGAAGCCAACGTGGATGTACCCTTCATGTCCAGCAATGTCGAACTTATGGCAGATGGCCTGCCGGTCGTTCGGTAAACGGCGACGTACTGGAGTCGGCTCGGCAACAGAAACCGGTACCGTTTGCTCGGCCTTCTTGTTGCCGGTGGCTAAAGGTTGCACGCGTTTACAGCCATCACGATAGATAGCTACTGCTTTGAGTCCTAACCGCCACGCTTCGATATAGGCTTCGCTAATGTCCTCCACCGTGGCGTCGTTGGGCATGTTGATGGTCTTCGAGATAGCGCCCGAAAGGAACGGTTGGACAGCTCCCATCATGCGAATATGGCCAAGGTAGTGGATAGAGCGACTGCCTCGGACAGGCTTAAAGGCGCAATCGAACACCGGCAGATGCTCGGGGTGTAAGAGCGGTGCACCCTCAATCGTTTCGTGTTCGTCAATGTAATCGATGATCGTCTGAATGTTCTTACTGTCATACCCCAAACGGGTGAGCGCTCGCGGGACAGTGTTGTTGACGATCTTGAGTAATCCACCCCCGACCAGGCGTTTGTATTTGACCAGCGCGATGTCCGGTTCGACACCGGTCGTATCGCAATCCATCATAAATGCTATGGTCCCTGTCGGGGCTAGCACCGTTGCCTGTGAGTTACGGTAGCCGAACTGACGGCCGAGCGTTAACGCTTCATCCCAGACTTTGCGCGCGTCGGATAACAAATCGAGGGGAACCAACGAGGGGTCAAGTTTGTGAGCGTACGAGCGGTGTTTCTCAATGACCTTAAGCATTGGCTCACGATTGACCTGATACCCGGAAAATGGTCCTAACCGGTCAGCGATGTGAGCAGACTGGACGTAGGCTTCTCCCGTCATCAGGGCCGTGATCGCTGCGGCATATTGGCGTCCGCCTTCGGAGTCGTACGGTAGGCCAATCGACATGAGCAAGGCCCCGAGATTAGCGTAGCCTAATCCTAGCTCGCGAAACGCGGAGGCGTTCTTGGTAATGTTCATGGTCGGATAACTGGAGTTATCAACAATGATATCTTGCGCGGTGATACTAATGTCGACGGCGCGCTTAAACGCCTCGGTATCAAATCCACCATCCTCTTCGAGAAATTTCATTAAGTTGAGGGACGCGAGGTTACAGGCGCTGTCATCGAGGTGCATGTATTCGCTGCAGGGGTTACTCGCGTTAATCCGGCCAGTGTTTGGACAGGTATGCCAGCCGTTGATCGTGGTATCGAACTGCATGCCCGGATCGCCGCAGAACCACGTGGCATCGGCAATTTTTTGCAGGATCTCACGGGCGGGCATCGTCTGACAAATATCCTGCGTGGTGACGTAGCGGGTTGACCACGGACGATCCTCGATCACCGAGCGCATGAAATCGTCAGTCACGCGGACAGAATTGTTCGCGTTTTGAAAAAACACCGAACTGTAAGCTTCGCCGTCGATTGAGCTATCGTAGCCGGCTTCGATTAACGCCCAGGCTTTTTTTTCTTCTGCGGCTTTGCACTGAACAAACTCGAGAATATCGGGGTGGTCCGCATCGAGGACGACCATCTTGGCCGCACGTCGGGTTTTTCCACCGGATTTAATAACCCCGGCGGAGGCATCGGCTGCGCGCATGAACGACACTGGACCAGAGGCGGTGCCGCCACCGGCGAGCCGTTCTTTTGAAGAACGAATGCGTGATAAATTGACCCCTGAACCGGAACCGCCTTTAAAGATTATTCCCTCTTTGCGATACCAGTCGAGGATAGAGTCCATCTTATCTTCGACGGAAAGGATGAAACAGGCGCTGCACTGCGGGTGAGGCTCAACCCCGACATTGAACCAGACCGGACTATTAAAAGCGAGCTTCTGCGTGACGAGCAGGTGCGTGAGTTCTTCAGCAAAGGTTTGCGCATCGTTCTCAGTGGCGAAATAGCCATCTTTTTTGCCCCAGTCGGTGATGGTGTTTACGACCCGTCCGATGAGCTGTTTGACGCTATGTTCACGTTGGGGGGTCCCGAGTTGGCCGCGAAAGTATTTCGACACGACGACATTAGTGGCAAGCTGAGACCATTTCTTCGGGATCTCCACGTCGTGTTGCTCAAAGACGGTTTCCCCTTTTTCCCCAGAGATCACCGCGCTGCGTTTTTCCCACTCGACCTCGGCGTATGGGTGTACGCCGGCATGAGTGAAGTAGCGCTGAAACTTGAGACCTCGTTGTCGGCTCGGGATAGCATCTTCAGTCTGCATGGCTTGCCCGTTCTCCGTGAGTGCTTTCTTGCGTAGCTTTTCCGCCATTACCCCCTCCTCCTCGCAACGTAGGTTGCTCTGAAAATGTCAGACAAAAGCTCAAGACAACTACCGACAAAGGAAGTGATTACCTACAAGATGTAGTGCTGTCAAGTTCAGGAAAGCACAACGAATTGTGGAAGTAAAATATCTTCTTTATTTTCGCGCCTTTCAATCTGAGGAAATTTACCGGAGAAATTTCCCCTTACTTAGTCCGCCTGCCATCTCTTCTTTTTTCTCCTGTCTTTTCATACAATTAGCGGTTGATGGCGATGCAACGTTCCAACACCGCATGGTCCGAGACGGCGGAAATCCTCAAAAAGGTGGTGCCGCAGTTTGTCAATTCCACCCGATGGCGAGAGTATCGTTTGTGGGAAGTGTGGGAAGAGGTTGTAGGCGAAGCGCTCGCGCGCAAAGCTCGACCCAACAAAATTCACAATGGAAAACTTTTTGTGACAGTTGCCAGTTCCGTGTTTATGCAGGAGTTGCAATTTGTCAAATGGCGACTGCGAGAGCGGCTCAATCAAGCGCTTGGGGAAGGGACGGTCAAAGAAATCATGTTCGTGATCGGTCCAGTTCGAGAGGTGGCGCTGCGCCGTGAAGTGCCACCGCGGCTACCGTTGCCGCCGTTTACGCCACTGAAAGTACCGCCATTGAAAAATGCTGAACTGACCGCAGCCTTCACCCGGGTCCTGGAAGCGCGCCGTCGTCGCTTAACCCAGAAAGGTGGATCTCGTGGGTGAACCGCGACCACAAGGCCCCGCCGAACGGTTTAGTCGCTTGTTTCGCAAGGCGGGGGTGTTCCTGGCTAAAGGTCAGATTGACCTGGCCCTGGCGGTGTTCCGGGAAGGTGAGGCTTTGGCATTAGCCTGGCAGGATGACGAAAAGCTCGCCTTGTTTCGTGAAGAGATCACGCGGTGTGAGCAACAACGCAAAGAGCAGGGCTGATTACAATCTTCAACAAAACACCACTTCGCCCGTTCGCCCCTTATCCATTTATCCTTTTATCATCCTTGCACATACTGGACTTCCGCCGACTCCACGACCGCCTGCCGGAAATAACGGCTGAGATCGGCAAGGGTACGAAGATCGACTTTCCGGCCCAGGATCTCAGAGAGTTCGAGTTCCATCCCCGCGAAACGAATCAGTCCCACTCTTTGTCCCGGCTCAAATTCGATAAGAACATCGATGTCACTGTCAGGGCGAAAATCGTCCCTCAGTACAGAGCCGAAAAATGCAAGCTTACGAATGTGATGGCGCTGACAAAACGCCGCAATTTGCTCGTGGTCGACCGTAATCTTTGTTCCCATATGACCGATTTTTTATGCCGATGTCGGGGCAGATGCAACACAAAGATACGAGGTCTGCCTCGGCAGATTTTCTCACTTTACAGCACTTTTCGTTTGGAAGAGATACGTTTTCTCTTTGCTCCCCTCACCCTGTCCCTCTCCCACAAGGAGAGAGGGGGCCCAAAATCAACCTCTTCATACAAATACAAGCCACAATAACCCTACCCTGAGGCGGGCGAGACGCCCGCACTCGCAGCAGAGGCCCTATTCACTTTCCCATCGTTCTACTGACAGGGGTCGTTCTTGGACTGTGTCACATTCGCCACGTTTCCGGGCACACCATCTTCTACGACTATCGTTGTGGCGGTGTTCTTGGCGATTTTCCCTGCCACACTGTTTCCCGCTCCTTGGTTAGGTGGCAGGAGGCCGCCGAGAAAGCCACCGATGGCATGAATATCAAGCACCGCGCTGTTGCAGACCGTGTTCTTTTTCATCGCTATCTCAATACTATTGGTATTCGCCACGCCGGGCCCGCCAGCACTCAGCAGCATGCCCTCGCCAACCGTCCCCGTGATCGTGTTGTCCTTGACGACAGCGGTGACCGCATTGTTGTTGGCAACTTTAGTCGGCGCGCCGTCGAAGCTCCCTAGTCCCCCAAAGACCAAGAGGCCGAACCGTGGAGCGTTCTTGATGGTGTTCCGTTCAATGCGCGCGTCCAGGATGTTGTTGGAACTGTCGCCGCTGGGGAAAAACAACGCCCCGAACCCGCCATAGGTCACGATGCCAACACCAGTGTTGTTTTCCAAGGTGTTGTCGCGGATCGTCACCGCCACATCGTTGTCAGAGCTGTTGTCCAGCCCCGACGCGACAGTGATCCCGTTGCCCGTATTAGCCACGATCGTGTTATTGAGCAGCTCTGCCGCTACCTGGTTGCTAGAGGCCACAAATCCACCCAGCACGGCAATCCCGGCTGTATTGCCAGGATTTTGATTGCCGGTGATGCTATTGTCCTTGATGGTGACATCCACCTGATTGTCGGTGGCTCCTCCCAACCCTCCATAGGTCAGGATGCCAGGCCCGACATTGTTCTCCACCCGGTTGCCGCGAACCAGCGCAGTCAGGTGGTTATTGGTGGACACGCCGGGAGGCAAGGGCGGAAGAAAGTTCACCCCACCAAAAATGATAATCCCGCCGAATGGATTTGGACTGGGAAAACCATTGCCGGTGATGTCGTTGTCCGTGATCGTTACATCCAGGCGGTTGTCATTGGCGCCGCCATCCTCGGGATGGAAAAAGTTTTGCCACCCATGGCGCACACTGATCCCCTCCCGGTTGCCGAAGACGGTATTGCCCGTAATAGTGAGGTCGGTCAGGACGTTGCGATTGCCGTTGTTGCCGACAAGGATGCCAAAGGCGAGACTCCCCGAGACCTCGTTGTCATGCACGCGGACATGTTTGACGGTGACGTCACTGATCGACTGGCGATTGTTGAACTCATCCGCCCCGGTGCCGACGTAGAGCACGCCATGGATGATATTGTGCGCGAGGGTATTATGCATGACGGTCGTTGCTACCGCTGGGGTGGCGGTGACCGAGAGACCACTCACCAGCGGATTCTGCGCCAGCGCCAGCACCCGCAGACTTTTGACGGTGTTATGGCTTGACACGATACCGATGACGTCAAAGGGAGGCGTGACGGCATTGCCGTCGATGGTGACATCCGGGGTGTGATCTCCGTTCACATCGCCATTGAGCGTCGTGTGCCCGCCGCACAGGTACAGGGGACCGGTGAGCACGATAGTCGCACCGCTGAGAGTGGAGGCGAAGGAGATAGACTTCTTCCCGGGGGTATGGTTGGCAGCGTGAATGGCTTCGCGTAACGAGACCTGGCCGTCAGCGCCAGGCAAGTCGGCGACCGTCCCGCTACCGCACAGACCGCCAGTGTTAAAAGGTGGATCGGTGGTGTCGGTAAGGGTGGTAACGATGATCGATTTGGCCGCTGCGTGAGAAGGCAAAACTCCGGCGGTCAGGCAACAGAGCATACCCACTGACATGACAATTCTTCGCATTCCTCTGGTGATATCCATGATGGTTCTCCTTTGTACTCTTCTAATTGGAACGAAAAGTTGACGACATGATCTGTCTTCCTAGGTTTTTCCTGCGTCTCTGCGCTGCATAGGTCATCACCTCCTTTTCGTGTGATTCGCCCCGTGAGCGGTGATGGTCCACTCGTCGCGGCGTTATCTGAGGTGAATCTATGTGAAGTGGGCGAGAAAAAGCTCGATGAAAAGGAGAGGATTTCAAGAGGAAATCGTGAGGATTTTGCGATGAGGGGGCTATTTGACCCAAAATGAGTGTGGAGGTAGGGTGACGAACGTGGATTTAGAACGAGCGCACGAATCGTTGAAAGCGGCGCAACTCTGTTTGCAGGAAGGATTGGTGAACCCCGCGGCCAGCCGTGCCTATTATGCTATGTTTCAAGCAGCGCAAATAGCTTTGGAAGCTGTCAGTATTCTACCTGAAAGAGAGTGGAGTCATCAGCGGTTACAAGGGGTTTTCGTAAGCGAACTCATACACCGTTGTAAAATATATCCATCAGTATTCCGCGATTATCTTTCCTCTGGTCTCATCATTCGGCAAAGTGCTGATTATGGACAGGCGAGCGTGAGTAGAAAAATAGCTCAACGTTTAGTTCATAGAGCAGCTTTGTTTGTTACTGCTGTAGAGGAGAAAACCCATTATGGCTCTTGAGTTGACTAGAGATAACTATCGCACCTATCGAGCTTACCGAGATCTTCTAAAAGATAAATTGGCAGAATTGACTCTTTATGCAAAAGAATTATGCCCCGATGCCATTGTTGAAGTCAGCTCAATCTCGTATGAGGATGAAGATGGTCATGTCATCATCTATCCTCCTCCTGGACTTTCAGAAGAAGAAGAGGAAAGAGTCGAATTGGCCGTGGCAGCCCGGGCCGGAGAAATCTTTGAAAAAACCGGGCTCTTTATTCTCTGTGCAGCTCTTGACCGACCTGCTCGTAGTGACGAATAAACGGTGTCAAGCGTAAGGGGGAGCGTAGAAAAGGAAAGGGAGCCAGGATGAGAAGAGCCTATGAAGATGGGGTAAAGTGAACCAGTCTTTGGAACCCTACTGAATACTAACGACTTCTTTATTCTTTATTTCCTCTCCCTTCCTCTCTCCTCGCCGTTTCTCCGTTTCGTTTTTCTCCTTTCTCCTTTATCCATTTATCCCTTTCCCCTTTTTCATTTTCCCCTTCAGCCTACAGCCTTTTTCCTTCTTCATTCTCAATTCTTCCTTCTTCATTCTCAATTCATTTGAGCCCTGCCTTCCGCAACACAGCAATATGCCGCTCCAAGGTAGCATGGTCTTTGAGCGGTTCTCGCTCTTTGTGCACCTCCAGAGAGAAGTTGGGATTGATCCGTAGGACTTCGGCGATTTCTTTCTGCGCTTCAGCCTCTTGGCCTACCTCGCTGTAGGCCGCTGCCAGGGTGAGATGCACGGACAGACTCTGAGGATACCGACGGAGATATCGCTGCAACGGGGCAATGGCCAACTCAGGCTTCCCCGCGAAGTAGTACGCTGATCCCACCCACGCTAAGTGGCTGTCCGCAAATAAAGGTTCCCGGCGCAGTGCCTGTTCCACCATCCCTAGGGCTTCGTCTGCTCTGCCTATGCGGCTGAGAATATCAGCGAGCAAGGCATACCCACCAGCCACGTTAGGACCGAAGGCGATGACCTGCTTCGCTTCGGCGATCGCCTGGTCGTACTGGCGCTGCATCATATAGGCCGTCCCGAGCAACGCATGGCCTATCACGTGTGAGGGATGCAAGGTGATGGTGCGTTGCGCTGCCTCCACTGCGTGGACGAGGGTGTGTGGATCTGGGTTCTGCTGAGCAGTCCACTGCAATAGATAGCTGAGAGACAGGATATGGTACGCCGACCACCAATTGGGATAGCGCGCCAGCAGACTGTTCAACGTGGCGATCGCGTCTGTGTAGCGCCCCAGCGAGAAATACGCCCAGCCTAAGTTGTGTAAGTAGTACCCAGGTGGAGAACGGGGGTTGAGCCGCATGGCGTGTTCTACCATTCTCAGGGCTTCGTCTGCTCTCCCTGCGTAGTTCAGCACCTCTGCGCGCAACGAATACGTGTCCGCCGCGTTCGGATCAAGGGCAAGGGCTTGCGCTATCTCAGCCAGGGCCTGGTCATACTGCCCTTTCGCGGCATAGAGAGCCCCTAATAACCCGTGAGCTAGGGCAGAGGAATCATCGCGCACGAGCGCCTGCTGCGCCTGCGCAAAGGCGCGCTCGAGAGTGTGCGGGTCTGAACTCCAGCGCCAGCCCCATTCGAGATAGTAGGTCCACCCCAAGCGTACATACGCCTCGGCATACTGGGGGTCTAAGGCAATCGCGGTCTCAAACAGCTGCTGCGCCTGAAGATTGTCCTCTTTGGTCGTGCGAAAATAAGACGCGACCCCGCGCAGAACGGCATCGTATGCCTCCAGGTTGTCCGTAGTCTTCCGCACTCCA
>JBFWXH010000144.1:0-13447 GCA_050187625.1 Binatia bacterium | reverse complement strand
GGGGGGTTCTTCAGTATTCCTCATCGTGCCCCTTTCTTCTCCAGCTTCCTAGTCGATTGTCCGCCACACAATCTCTTTGCATGTCTCGAGGTTAGCGGAAGTTGCAAAGATGTGGGTAATGATAAGCACCTGCGCTGAGGGTCGCATGTCCACAGGTCCTGATATACGAGAGGTGGCCGGGGTGTTTTTGAAGCTTGGCATTATCGGGTTTGGCGGGCCGGCGGCTCATATCGCCATGATGGAGGATGAAGTGGTGCGCCGACGCAGCTGGTTGACGCATGAACAATTCCTTGACTTACTGGGCGCGACGAACCTGATTCCCGGGCCGAACTCGACGGAAATGGCAATCCATATCGGGCATCAGCGCGCTGGCTGGGCAGGGTTGGTGGTCGCCGGAAGCTGTTTCATTCTTCCTGCCGCCTGTATCACGCTGGCCTTTGCGTGGGCCTATGTCCACCTCGGTTCCTTGCCGCAGGCGGGAGATTTTCTGTACGGGGTGAAGCCAGTGATCATTGCAGTGGTTGTCCAGGCCTTGTGGCGGCTGGGGCAGAGTGCGCTGAAAACCACTCGCCTCATGGTGATCGCTCTGCTGGCGGCGACAACCAACTTCCTTGGCGTGAATGAACTCGTCGTCCTTTGTGGCGCCGGCGTGATAACGGTGTTGGTTGACCGCTTGACGAATAACACACGTGCGGCTCCCCCTATCCTGAGTATCGTTGGTTTCGGCGCTCCGCTGCTGGCGAACGGAGGCGGAGTGACGGCGGCGACGTTAGCCACCCCATTTGGCTTTACCTCTCTCTTTTTGTTCTTCGCGAAAGTGGGTGCCGTCCTCTTTGGGAGCGGCTACGTGCTGCTCGCCTTTCTTCGCGCTGATTTGGTGGATCGGTGGCAATGGCTCACAGAGGCGCAACTTCTCGACGCGGTCGCAGTCGGCCAGATCACGCCTGGGCCGGTCTTCACCACGGCGACCTTCATTGGCTACCTTCTCGGCGGGACACCCGGCGCGGTGGTGGCGACCTGTGGCATTTTCCTGCCAGCGTTCGTCTTTGTGGCGTTGAGTGGGCCGCTCATTCCGCGGCTGCGGCGATCTGCGACGATGGGGGCAGTGCTGGATGGCGTGAACGTCGCCTCCCTGGCCTTAATGGCCGTCGTCACCTGGCATCTAGGGCGGGCGGCCGTGGTCGATGCGCTGACCGCCATCCTTGCTCTCGGGAGCGCTGTGCTCCTACTGCGCTTTCGCCTCAATTCCGCTTGGCTCGTCCTGGGTGGAGGGCTCGTTGGACTCAGCCTCATGCACTGAGGAAGATACCAGGAGAAGGTCTTGTGAAGTGTAAAGGAAGAAAATATCTCAGCCTGTTCGTCGTCCTGTACACCGGGCTGGCAGGAATCGCGTGGAGCGCTCCCCCGCAGGAAGAGCTGTTTTTCCACCAACGGCTGCTGCGTTTTGTCTTTACGCCGATTATCGACCGCTATCCGCCGGAGGAACGCCGTCAAGACCTGGGGCTGAGGAATTTCTTCACCGAGGGATGGACCGACGGCTGGGCAGAGCCTGATGAGGGCCCTGACGACGCCCCCCGGTTTCGACTACTACGCATGCAGCGGGCGTTTTGGGAGCGAGAGGTCAGACTCACCTACAATCACACCTTCGGAGCGGATGGCGGTGAAGTGGATGAACAAGAGGGAGAGTTTGAACTGGAATTGCCCATCAGTCGCCGGTTCTTGATTGAATTTGAAGGCGGGTTCGTCGGTCTGCAACTAGATGGTAGGTCGTGGAAACGGCGTGGCGGCGACTTAAAAATCATTCCGGAAGTGATGTTGATGGAAACCCACGACCTATCTTCTTCTTCAGGACTGGTCATTCGTACTCCCACTGGCAGTAAGGCCGTTGGAGAGGAGCATCTCAGTCTCACGCCCTACCTCGCTCTGTGGAGGGACTTGGGGCATCGGATCGGCCTGCATACGTACCTGGGCGCGGAGTTTCCCATAGATGATTTTGGACCCGGCGCCCCTGACGCCGTCGTGCAGTACGGCATCGCGCCAGCCATCACGGTGACTCCGAAAGCTACCCCCTACCTGGGAAACTTGACCTTTTTCCTGGAGACCAACGGAGAGACCGATTGTGGCGGCACACATGACCGCACTACCGCGACCCTGCTGCCCGGCGCAAGGTGGCTAGTGCTTAAGGATGTGTGGGTAGCGGCAGGGTATGAATTTCCGGTGACAAACACGGAGGTGCTGGATGGCCGAGCCTGGGTCAGTTTCTATGTTGATTTCTGAAATTGCGGCCTCGACGCTACAGCTTCAAGAGTTGGATGTCAACGGTTCAAGAGTATATCTGAGGAGGGTTCTCATGCGGAGTATTACGACACGTAGACGGTTTCTCAAAGGAAGTAGTGTCCTGCTTGCCACAACCGCTGTGGGCCGACCACTCAGCTTGCTCGCGCAGGAAAAGTCCCAACCGGACAAAGAAAAGAAATCAGCGGGCGACACAGCCGAAGAGGTCTCCCCGGCTGAGGATTTGATGCGCGAGCACGGCGTTCTCGACCGGGTTCTTCTCATCTACGGCGAGGCGCTTATCCGGTTACACGAGGGGCGGACAGTGCCTCCTGAAGTGCTCACGGGCGGAGCGGATCTCGTCCGTCGCTTTATCGAGGACTACCACGAGAAACTAGAGGAGGAACATTTATTCCCCCGCTTCGAGAAGGCCGGGAAACTGGTCGAGTTGGTGCAGGTGCTGCGACAACAACATCAGGCAGGCCGTCGCTTGACCGAGACGATTAAAAATCGGACGCTGGCAATGCGTAAAAACGAAGATGACCAAAAGGCGGTGGTCGAAGCCCTCCACAGTTTCATTCGCCTGTACCGACCACATGCAGCGCGCGAAGACACGGTGCTGTTCCCCGCCTTCCGCCCGCTCGTCTCCTCTAAGGAATATGATGCTTTGGGAGAGGAATTCGAAGACAAGGAACACGCGCTCTTTGGCGACGACGGCTTTGCAAAGATCGTGGACGAAGTCGCACGGCTCGAGAAGACGCTTGGTATTTACGACCTCGCGCAGTTCACGCCACAGCTCTAAACAGGAGTGCTCTTGGGTACAGGAGGCCCCCGCAGAAACCGCTATATGGTCCTCTCTATCGCGCTCTTTGTGGTCGGACTGGGACTGATCATCGCCTTTACTGAGCGGCTTGTCACAGGTGTTCTTGGCGCGTTGTTGGGAGAGGGAAATTTTTCTCGATCATTATTGACTGACTTAGTCAGTTATTTATAATGTCCGCATGGCACGAAAAACTCCCCCAGATCGGCTTCCTCAACTGATTGCTTGCGCTACCCGCGTGTTTATTGAGCAGGGCTACCGTCGCACGCAAATGGACGATGTGGCGACGGCGGTAGGGGTCGCCAAAGGTACGCTGTATCTCTATGTGGAAAGTAAGGACGCTTTATTCGACCTCGTTATCCGCTGTGCCGATGCCGCATCTCTACCGCCTGCGGTCACGCTCCTTCCCCTCCCGACGCCGCAACCTGGAGCTACTCTCGAATATGTTCGCCAACGGTTGGCGCGGCAGCAAACCTTGCCGGCCCTTACCGCGGCGCTCGCTCGTCAACGCGTGAAAGATGCGCGAGCAGAACTCACCGCGATTCTCGGTGAACTCTATGACACGCTCGCGCGCAATCGGCAGGGTATTACGTTGTTGGACCGTTCGGCTCAAGATCTCCCTGAACTGGCAGCTCTCTGGTTTGACACTGCCAGAGATGGTTTGCTCTCGACCTTGACTCATTACCTCGAAACGCGCATGTCTCGCAACCTTTTGAGGCCACTGCCTAATGCGGCGGTCGCCGCGCGTTTGCTAATCGAAACGATCGCGTTCTGGGCCGTACATCGTCACTGGGACCCGCACCCCCAAACCGTCGAAGAAACGGTCGTGCGCGACACGGTCCTCCAGTTCCTTCTCAACGCGCTCCGAAAGGAGAAAGGCCAATGACAAAGGCGACGCAAGCGTCTTGTAACCACAGGTCTGACAACACATGGAAACCTGCCCTCGCCGTCCTCTTCATCATGGTTCTTTGCGGGCCTGCTCGTCCGCTGTTTGCGGCAACACCGATCGGCTTGTGGTATGCCGAAGGAGGCGCAGCGCAAGTGGAAATCCGTCAGTGCGGAGATGCACTGTGTGGCCGTGTGGTATGGCTCCGTTCACCTCTCGCAGAAAACGGTTGCACCTTGCAAGATCATCACAACCCAGATGCCAGCTTACGGAATCGACCGGTGCTCGGTCTCGAGGTGCTCCAGGGACTTACGCCGGACGAGCGCGACGAGCGCGCGTGGAGCGGAGGAACTATTTATGACCCGAGCAACGGTAAGACCTACTCGTGTCGCTTCACCATGGATGGAAACCATCGTCTCCAGTTACGCGGCTATGTGGGGATTCCCCTTATAGGCAGAACGACGACCTGGATTCGCGTCGGAACCGAAACGCAACAATGTCGCCAGTGACGATCGCAACAGGAGGAACAGTTATGAAGCTCAGTTATCTCTATCCGCTGATTGGTTTTGTCGTTCCGACAGTGTTTATTGGCTATGGATTTGTTATTCCCAAGAGTTGTATCGCTGGAGTTAATGACCTTACCATCGGCTTTGCCACGACGGTCATTGGTGCGTGCGTGACCTACTGGATGGGGGTGCGAGCAGTCGAGCAGGATCTGCGCTCGCCGACCAGGTGACGACGATCACAGTTGCCGAGTCGGCAACAGAGCTTCCAGTAGAGAGAAAGGAGTACCCCGTATGCGGAGACCAGAGTTTATTGCTCGCCAAGCCAGTTACCCGACTGGCCTGCTCGGTCGACTTCTTGCCCGTATCATGGCCGTCGAAACGAGTGCAGCGAATGCGGAGACGCTCGAACTTTTGGCTATCCAACCGTACGACCATGTGTTAGAAATCGGCTTCGGACACGGACGGACACTCGCACGAGCTGCAGCGGCAGCCTTTGCAGGGTTGGTTGCGGGGATCGATGTATCGGAAGAGATGGTTAACACAGCAACACGCTGGAATCAGCAGCTCATAAGAGAAGGGCGGGTCGAGGTCCAACGCGCGAGTAGTCTACAGATCCCCTATCCAGCGCAGAACTTTGATCGCGTCTACACGGCTCACACGCTCTATTTTTGGGAAGACCCCAAATTTATCGCGTCCTGAAACCTGGGGCACGTTTCATTCTTACCTGTAGTCTGCGAGAAGACGAACAAGCGGTGGCCAAGTTTCCGGCGACGATTTATCGCTTTTACACCAAGGATGAGGTCCAGGGTCTCCTGGAAGAAGCTGGGTTTGGCGACGTGCATGTAGAATGTCAGCGGATCGGATCAAAGGAACTGGCGTTCGCCATTGCGCATCGTGAGACGTTGACGAGACTGCGTTAACCTTACATCGTTTAGCCTCGGTCAGCTCCTCGTGTTGTCTTTTTAGGAAAATGGCGGTCATTATACATTATACTTTCGAGGGCACTCGCTCGGCGTACGTGTAAAGGAGAAGGTCGGCATGAAAACTCACGTCTCACGTATCGGTTTATTGGTATTCCTTGTCGCCAGCATCGCAGTGGCGTGGCTCAATCGTGATCAGTTGACTGCAGAAGCGGTCGCGGCTTGGGTAGAGCGCAGCGGTATGTGGGGGCCAGCGTTGTTCATCGGGATCTACATGATTGCCCCGGCGTTGTTCCTCCCGGGCTCTCTCCTCACGCTCGCAGGGGGGGCGCTCTTTGGACCGCTCACTGGAGCGTTGTTCAGCCTGACTGGCGCTACCGTCGGTGCGACTGTCGCATTCCTCATCGCACGCTATTTAGCAGCGGAGTGGGTCGAGCGCCGGGTGTCAGGGCGTCTGCAAGCAATGAAAGAGGGGGTCGAACGGGAAGGGTGGCGCTTCGTTGCCTTTGTGCGCCTGGTCCCGCTCTTTCCTTTTAATATGCTCAACTACGCTCTGGGGCTCACGCGGCTTTCGGTCCAGACGTTTGCCGTCACCTCGTTCATTACTATGGCACCAGGCGCATTGGCATACGCCTACTTGGGTGATGCGGGCCGTGAGGTCGTGAGTGGGGGGCCGGATCTCGTGCGCAAAGGACTGCTTGCCTTGGCACTCCTTGCTGCCGTTGCGCTGCTCCCCTCACTCATCCGACGTTGGCGACGACCAGGGAAGATCGCCTCGCAGCAACTCCAAACACTGCTCTCTCAGGAGAAATCCCCTTTGATACTCGATGTGCGGAACCCGGACGAATTCGTCGGGGAGCGCGGGCACATCAAAGAGGCGCTTCTTATTCCCTTGCCCGAGCTCGACAAAAGGCTTGAGGAGCTGACGGCTGACCGCATCCATACAATTGTCGTGGTCTGAAACAAAGAAGGCCGTTCGGTCAGAGCGGCAGAGATCCTACGAAGCAACGGATTTAAGAATGTGAGTGTCCTTGCCGGCGGGATGACAGCGTGGCATGAAGCCGGGCTGCCCGTAGTTCGCTAGAGCAGAAGAAGCAAGAGGCGTACTGTTCATGGTCAGTACTCGAGAGCAATGTCGCAGGTTGACCAGGAGTCATGGGGCCAAGCGGTAGGTGCACGCCGTGACCCTCGTGTTGAAGCCGGCCTCGGTATGCGGGAGCTCCACACGTCTAGCAACCGAAGATTGGGGGGGCCCTGAGATGGCCTAATAGTGTCACACTTGAGCTCGTGCACAGACACGAGATACTCTCATCTTAGGCCAGATCACAGAAGATTCGTATACTCTCTCACCCACGGTGGGGCACTTTCCCGCTCGTCCTGAGCGTGGCGGAGCGAAGTCGAAGGGCTCAGCATGAGCGGTTTTGGTAGAGTGTATCAATGTCGTGTGGTTCGATTTAGTAGGGGTCCCCGTAGTAGGGGTCTCTCTCGTAGAACCGGTCTCTGTAATAACCACGATCGTGCTCGGCCTCGTGCAAGTCGCGAACGCCTTCGTGGAACCGGTCATGAGCTGCTCTGCTATGTGGCTGAGCGTGAAAGTCTTCGTGCAGAACATTGAGATTACGGTGAAAACGCTCATGGGCACATGCTCCCAGGCTGATTATCATTAATCCAGCCACGGGCAGAACAAAAAGTATTTTCTTCCACAGGTCTGGCATAATCCACCTCACTCTATGTATCTCTTCTTTCAGGTTCTTCTCCTAACGGAGTTCTTTCATGACCTTGTTATTTAGTCGTTAAAATCATGATAATCCTCATGCTGGTGGTGAAGGTCGTGGTGCTCAGCTCGGTGTTCCTGATTGAGTTCTCTGTGTTCAGCCCGATGTTCCCGTTCTTCGTCATGAGCAGAAGCAACCGGCCCAATAATCAGCAAACCTGTGAATGGAAGAACGGCAAAGACAATCTTCTTTAAGTGAGTCTTCATATGTATCTCCTTTCTTCTTGAACACACCAGCAATGCAACAGTTGCAATGTTCCGATCCTCCTCATCACCCAGAGGCTTTGCTGCATGTAGGGCAACTCACGTGCCAACGAGCGTCAGAAGAGGGAGGTGAATGAACTTTGAGTCGTCGGTTCTCTGGTAGTGACACCGGAAGAACTGCGTCGCGATTTTTCCCTCACCAAGCAGGGTAATTCGCCCGCGCCCAACCGGGCTCTACCAATGGCAGCGGAGAGATATGCTGGGGTGTACAAGGCCAGAGATGTAAAAGAAAGCCTAATCCCATGTCTCGTAAGTTCATGAGCAAAACCAGGGAGTAGCGAGCGTCCGGTATGGAGTGCGCCGGCAGATCGGAGCGATGACGGCGCTTGAGTGAAAAGCGAGTTACGGTCCCCACTTGGCGCTCCGCGCCAAGTGGGAGCGGCATCACAGCCGCCGCAGTCCACAGAGGCCTTATCCGCTCACGAACTTATGAGACATGACACTCGGGAATATCTATTGAGAGGCAAGGTAACAACCTGACCTCATGGATGAGAGTGGCGACAAGAACAGGGGGAAATATCCCTATCGTCTTCCTTGTATGCGGCAAGATTTGACTTCTTCCTTGCTTGTGTCTGAGCTTCCTGTTTTCTTCTGTTCCGATGACTCACTGGTTCCCCGAGCAAGGACAGCAAAACTTTGATTTTGCTGTGGTTCGCATGTGCTTCCTGTATAGGTCGTTACGGTCACTATCACTCCCATTACCTTGTCTCGTATCTGTGTCGCCAGGAGTGCTCCCCCCCTTTATGCTTCAAAAATAGGACATCATGTCTTCTTTCCCTTCTCATGTGTGGGACATCTCGTCTTCGAACCAGCTTCTGCGTTACTACAATGTAGGTTCTCACAAAGCGAAAACAATTTCTGACACTTACGTTTAACCGTGCCTCTTGGGAGGTCCCTCAATCTCTTCTCTTTGAGAAACGCCTGTGGCGTGAGGTTTGCAGTAAGCAATAGCGGCTTTTGTCTGAGGCAAAACGTATATGGCGATAAACTCAAAGCTTAGTCCTAGCATGTTCAGTGAGAGCTCAATTACACTATGACAAAAGGTGGTTGTATCACTACCGTAGTCTCGAATCCTCTGGCTTATTGCCGTTGTCCTAGGTGCGGAGCTCTGTTGAAGGCCACTTGTATGAGGAGGCAGCCAAGTAGCACTCGGAAGAATCCTCAAAGAAGAGAAGATCATGGTCGTGCGTGAACCGAGTTCTAAGTCCCACAACAGCCCAGCACTGCGATCTAACCGCGCCTCACTCCTGATGGTGCCAGCTATCGTCTACGGAAGAACACGACAACACACACGTGTAGTGAAGGGAGTTGTGGGGCGCGCGCTCTCGCTCCTCTTTCTGATGCTTACACTGATTAGTTGCGCAGGCCGGATGTCATCAGGCTATCCGAACTATTTTGCCGTAGGGCTCCATCGTTCTAGCGATCTCGATCGTATGGGTCAGCAACAGGATGCGGTGGAGCACCATCAAGAAACCGCATCGAGCGTTGACACGCACGAACCACAGGGATCTGTATCTCTTACGAAATTAGAAGTCCTTGCCCGGAAACACAACCCTACGCTAGCCCACAAGCGCACTCTCAAATTGAAGGCATTCTAGGCAAAGCCGAGCAGGCCGGGCTGTATCCGAATCCCATCCTTGGCTACGTGGGTGAGCAGATTGATGTCAAGGAAACACCGGGCGAATTCCAGGGGGGCTTTCTTAGACAGGAAATCGTTACTGCGGGCAAACTGCGCCTGAGCCGACAGAAGTATCTCGCCCGTGCTTCCGCCGCAGAGTACGAAGCGCTTGCCCAGCAGTACCGGGTCATGAACGATGTCCGCATCCACTTCTACCGTACTCTCGCTGCCCAGGAGCGGCTCAGCATCCAGCATGAGCTACTCAAAACTGCGCAAGACAATGTAGTCACCACACGCGAGATGTTTAACGTCGGTCAAGCGAATCGTGCGGATTTGCATCTCGCGACGATCACCCTCGAAGATCAAAAGTTGACTGTCCAAATGGCCGAGAATGACCGACAGATGACTTGGGAGAACCTGATGGCCGTCGTGGGGATTGAACGCCCTCTCAGTAAGGTAGACGGCCAACTCGATGGTGAGGTGACCCTTCTGACCTGGGATCATGTATTGGCGTACCTGCTTGAGGCAAGCCCCGAACTCGCGTCTGCGCGTGCCAAATTGCAGGCTGATGAGATTACCGTACAACGGGAAAGGGTAGAACCCATCCCTAACATCGTGGTGGAAGGAGCAATGGGGTATAACTACGAGGCGCGTGAGCCGGTGTATGGTGCTATGGTTGTTGTGGAAGTCCCGCTCTTTGATCGTAATCAAGGCACTATTCGCCAAGCACAGGCCGACTTACTGAGGCAACATGCGGAAGTACGTCGCACAGAACTACGACTACGCCGGCTCCTCGCGGAGCAATATCGCCAGTATCGCACTGCCGGGCAACATGTTCGAGAGTATCGGGAGGTAATTCTCCCCGAGGCACAAGCCCGCTACGTCACACGTCTCGAAAGTTACCGGGAAGACCGCGCGACTTGGCCCGAGGTCTTGGAAGCCCAAAAAGGTTTCTTTCTACGCCGGCTCTTGCTCGTCGATCACCTCTTGAGCTGGCGTGAGTCTGAGGTAACGATCACTGGGCTCTTATTGGTCAACGGTCTTGATGCGCCAGTAGGGGTAACGCCTCCTGGTCACATCGATGCCGTCCCCAAACCAAGATAATGAACATGGAACCCGAGTTTTCTGTTGGGAGGACTTGATGAAAGATAAGCTCACGCGACGACAGATCCTCACGAGTAGTGCTGCTGTTGCTGGCGGTTCTCTTGCCAGTCGCATCGTAGGAGCTGCGCCGCGGCAAGGTGACCCTAACTACACCTCAGAGGAGCAGAGGGAAGGGCAAGAGTTCACTCAGTACTCGCGGCATCATCCTTCATTCGGCGGGCCTATCAATTCTGACCGCTACCTTGGTAAGCTAGTCCCAGGCTTGCGTCAATCGGGGCTGGCGCCGGTTCCGTTCGAAACGCCAGACTTGGGGAAAATTCCCTGGAAAATTGTCAATGGCGCTAAGGAATTCCACCTTCGTTGTACCCCCGTGAAGGAAGAGTTCTTGCCCGGGTATCGTATGGATGTGTGGGGCTATAACGGCAGCATGCCTGGACCAACCATTGAGGCCGTTCAAGGGGATCGGGTCCGGTTCGTGGTTCACAATGAACTCCCCGAACCGACGACTGTGCACTGGCATGGTCTTGAACTTCCCGTCCAGTTCGACGGTGTTCCCGGCTTAACCCAAAATCTCATTCCGTCGGGAAAGACGTATGTCTATGAGTACAATCTTCATCAGACCGGGACGTTTTTCTATCACTCGCATGTCGCCATGCAGGAAGCCTTCGGCATG
The DNA here is from genome assembly GCA_050187625.1 of Binatia bacterium. Classification (GTDB taxonomy): domain Bacteria; phylum Desulfobacterota; class Binatia; order Bin18; family Bin18; genus JBFWXH01. Next base: position 2,608 of record JBFWXH010000144.1, on the reverse strand, counting down.
GTCGGCTTCTTTCTTATTCATCCCCGCATCGCCTACGACCCGCCAGTCGATCGGGATTTTGGGCTTATCTTTCAGAATTTTTTTGTTCCTGCCAATACGACCGTGGCTGATTCCATGGCGATGGACTGGAACTGGCACACCATCAACGGCCGCAGCGGTCCGTATGCAACCCCGATGGTCTGTAAGCTCGGCGAGCGCGTACGGGTGCGCTTGCTCGACTTCAGTCCTATGCAGCACCACCCTATCCACTTCCACGGCCATACGTTCTGGCTCACGGGGACGGAGGCCGGACGCATTCCTCCGAGTGCGTGGATTCCGCGTAACACGACCCTGGTTGGGGTGGCGATGGTGCAGGACTTTGAGTTTGTCGCCTTTAACCCTGGAGATTGGATTTTTCACTGCCACATGGTGCACCACATGATGAATCATATGGTCAGACAAGTCGGGCCGCGAATTCGTGGCGAGGTTGATGTTTCGAAGTACCTGGCAGCGCTGCCGAACCGACCGTCGGTAGAATCTGATCTTCAGGATCCTCGCTTTGCGGTCACTGGGTATCCGCAGAAGATGCAGGGCATGACAATGAGTAAAGAGGCCAGGCACAAAATCAATGCGAAGCGAGAGGTTGGTGGCATGCGTCATAACTGGCATGAGGGGCCGAAGGGGCTGATGACCGTCCTGCGCGTGTTGCCAGAAGATCTTTATGAGCGAGTGATGCACGGTACGGCGGAGATTCCGCCCGGCGAGATTTTTGAAGAAATCGTCAAACGACAAAAGAGGGACGGTCATGCTCGGGGATGACCGTCCGTAGAAGGAATTAGATCATGAAAACATTTACGACTTTGCTGCTTCTCCTCGTGGTGTTGATTGTCGGAGCCGCCGTCTTTATCTGGTCTGGCACCTACAATGTAGCGGCGACAGATCCGCATACCGATCTCGTGCGCCGGACGTTTGAGACAATCCGCAACCAGTCAATCGCCGAGCACAGTGAGCAGGTGCAGCATCCACCATTGACCGACGCTGCCTTGAGACAAACAGGGTTACGTCATTATCACGCCATGTGTGTCATGTGCCACGGGGCGCCCGGACGGGAGCGCACAGAAATCGCCCAGGGCCTGAACCCTTCCCCCCAGACCTGGATGCGCCGGAGGTGCAAAACGAGTACTCGGATGCGGAACTCTATTGGATTATCAAGCATGGGATTAAGATGACCGGCATGCCGGCCTTCGGGCTGACCCACTCTGACGAAGATCTGTGGGCCATTGTCGCCTTTCTCCGCGAACTTCCCCAGGTCAAAGCGCAAGAGTATGAGGCGATGGTGGAAGCCGCGGGCATCCAGAACGGAGCCGGAGGGCACGATCATCAGCATGGAACGGCTCACGGGCACCACGCCGTCACAGGAACCGAACAACAAGAACACTCTGCTCGCGATCACCAGGCAAGGTCAGAAGCTGAAGCAAAATCCTCATCTGCCCACCAGCATGAGCATGGGTCCTAACAGGAGCCCGACCATAAGGACTAATGAATTGATCTCGGCAAATGAGAGATAGGAGTTGCACGAGAGGAATTACCGAAGCTCTTGACGGTTGAACCATCTTATACAGTGGTGACCGCATCCTTAGCTTGAAAGTCCGGGAGAAAGGAACGACGCGACAGAGACAAAAGAAGGGAGCGTCTATGAAAAACGATCACACTCGCGAGATGGATACTCACCAAAGCCATAACGGACACGCTGATCACACCGATACCCAGAATACATCTGCCCACAAAGAGATGGGCACGCGTGGCGTCACCCGAGGCGACCATGACATGCAGCAGATGACCCGAGAGCAACGTCAGCGCATGATGGAGTCACACCATCAACAAACATTGTGGATCTGGTGGACCATCATCGGGCTTGGAGTGTGGTTGTTCATCTCTCCATTTACCTTCGACTACAGCAAGACCGCGGTCACACCCGCCGACGGGCGAGCGGTTCCGTTGTCTTTGGATGTTCGTCTCCAGTGTATGTTTTGGAGTGACGTGCTCAGTGGTCTGCTCTTGGTCTTCCTTGGGTGGCGCCTATTGACTCCTGGCCGGCCCCGGACCCGATGGGCGGCCTGTTTTGTCGGCATCTGGTTGCAGTTCGCACCGCTCATTTTCTGGGCGCCGTCGCCGCTGAGTTATCTCAATAACACTTTTGTTGGCGTGTTGGTGATTGCGCTGACGATTCTGATTCCTGGCATGCCCTGGATGCTGATGATGATGAAAATGGGACCACAGGTCCCGCCGGGATGGAGTTATAATCCGTCGTCGTGGCCACAGCGGTGGATTATGATCGCTCTAGGCTTTGCTGGCTGGCTCGTGTCCCGGTATCTCGCGGCCTTTCAACTCGGTTACATCGATCACGCCTGGGATCCCTTCTTTGGTGACGGCTCGCGGCAAGTGCTGACCAGTAAACTCTCGGAGACATGGCCCATCTCAGATGCTGGCCTGGGCGCTTTTTCTGTAAAAGTCAAGACTTGATCTGACAAAGGGAGATTTGATCTTCGTTGTCAGGTGACTCCCCAATGTCCGATCCACTACGCGGCTAATAACTTCTCCTTGGCCAAGGGAATGGTCTCACGAAACG
>JBFWXH010000143.1:0-13640 GCA_050187625.1 Binatia bacterium | reverse complement strand
GACACGGCGGTGAGGTGCTCATTGTCGCACCGAGCGACGAACAAAAAGGGAATACCGTTGAGCAAGTCTTTGAGCAGTTTGGGGCAGAACGGGTGGACGAAGCGCGTGAACACTGGTGGCACCGATTACAGAAGAGCGAAGCCGCGGCCCCCGGCATTCCTCATGACGGGTTGACAGCGACGGAGATTGAGTATTTTCGTGGTTTTGAGGCAGCCCTTGATTCCCGCATCCAGGGACAATCGTATGAAGAAGCAGTTGCGTTTCTCCACGAAAGGGAACGCGCAGTGTATCAAGAGGAATCTTTCCGGCGCGGGTTCGAACGTGGACGAGCGTATAAACAGGCAATGCTTACACAACAAACCTCTCAGACATCGAACAGTCTTTCGGTCACACCTTTCCAGTGAATCTCCAGGAGAAAACCGCGCTATCAGGAGGGTGAGGACGAGGAGGCAATGAGATAACCTTCCTTGTCGATTCCCTCACCCACGCCCTCTCTCGGCAGGAGAAGGCATGAGGGATCGACAAAAAAATTAAGGTGTGACCAGTGAGCTATATTGCCCCCTCCACAGCAAGCGTATTGATCTCGGCCTCGCTGAACCCCGCCGCTAACAGGACTTCCCGAGTATGTTCTCCTAACCGCGGCGCCCCGCGGCCAAAGGCAGTCACACGATTTTTCCCGTCCGTCGCTACGGAGACCGGGTACGCCAAAGGACGACCAGCAGCCGAAAGCGGAATCTGTTGAAAAGTGCCACGCGCTTGGAAATGCGGATCGTCGAGATTCTCTTCAGGAAACCGCACACTCGCCCACAACAACCCTTTCGCCTGCGCGCGGTGGAAGACCTCCTCTACAGGCAGGGCAGCAACGAGCTGGTCGATCGCAGCGCTGAAATGTGCTTGTGCCTCAGCTGGTGCCGTCTTTGCCAATTCCCGGTAGGCAGGAGTATCGAGATCATGGGCAATGCCAACCTCGTTGAGCATCTCGCCAATAATCCGCACGTCGCGTCCACCCCAGAACAGAAACGCCTTCACGTAACGATCGTCTTTCGTGCGGCGCAGCCACGGCGGGGTACGGCCAATGCCAGCATGTCGTCCAGTCTGCCGTTGTACGACCGCGTCATTATAGATGTAGGTTGGTATCGCTACCTCCGTACAGGTGCTCACGGCCTCATGGATCGACACATCGATACAATCGCCCTCCCCCGTCAACTCGCGAAAGTTGAGCGCTGCAGTGATGGCAATCACCGCATGCTCGCAGGCGATATGATAGGCTTGCCACATTGCCGGAGCAATCGGCGGAGTGTCGTACACTCCGTCAGGGCGCGGATCGTAGCCACAAGACGCCATCACCCCGCCCATCGCGAGATGGGTCAGATCCGTCATCTTCAGATCGCGATACGGGCCATCGAGTCCAAATGGCGTCAGCGTACAGACAGTGAGTCGCGGAATCGCGGCTTGCAACTCACGATAGAAAGCCAATCGTCGAGCCACATCCACCGCCTCACCAGTATCAAGGATCACATCAGCGCGTTGAGCCAAACGTGCTACCGCTGCTCGGGCTGCCGGATGATCCACCTCGAGACTCATACTCTTCTTGCCCAAGTTGTAGCGACTAAAGAAGAGACTCTGTTCAGCCTCGGGTTGCGGTGACGCAAAAGGCCCGAAACGACGGGAATTAGAGCCTTCACGCCCCTCTAACTTGAGAATCTCAGCACCGAACGAGGCGAGCAATACGCCGGCAAATTCTCCGCGTTCATCGCCACATTCGAGTACAGTAGTGCCCTGGAGGGCTGCGCTTAAAGATACCTGCGTATTCAAATTATCCAGTCCTCTCTCAATGATGCAATTTCTTCAGGGGTCAACCCAAGAATATCACGGTAGACATAATCGCTATCCTCACCCATCATGGGCGCGCCCCGCCCGGGGAGCCCTCCAACATCAACATGCATGTTAGTAAACTTGGCCGGGAAACCTTCGATCGGCCAGGTGCCAATTTCGCTATGTGGTAATGGGACAAAGTACCCTCGCTCTTGCAGTTGCGGATCGCGCGTGCAGCGATCCACCGACTTCTGTACGACACCCGCGGGCACACCTCGCTTCTGTAGCCGCTCCATCAATTCATAGCGATCTTCATTTTTTGTGACTTCGGCCAGCAAGCGGTCGAGAGCGTCTTCGTGGGCTTTGCGGCCTGCTGCCGTCTGAAAGCGTGAGCCCAACGCCCAGGCTGGCGACCCCAGTTCCGTAACGACTGCGGCCCACTGCGCATCGGTTTGCACTGCGAGCGTGATCCACTCGTCTATTCCTCGACAGGGATACGCTCCATGCGGGGCCCACGCTGCCAATGGCATCCGATTGCCATGTCGTGCAGTTGGTTTACCCGTGAGCTGCGCTTCCAATGTGGCAGTCCCAGAGACCATCACTCCGACTTCGGTCTGCGACAAATCGATATAACAACCATGGCCGGTGCGCCGGCGTTGCATCAACGCAGCCAGCACATGAATTGCACCGTAGTAGCCAGTAGAATGATCGAGGTACGAATACCCCCATCCGGCAGGCGGCATGGGCTCTGGCAGTCCCGACATATGGGTCAACCCTGACAGCGCCTGGGCGGTCGGTCCAACGCTGAGGTAATTATTATAGGTCCCAGACTTTCCCATCCCGGTGATCTGCAAATAGATGAGACCTGGGTTGATCTCCCGTAAGGTTTCATAGCCAAGTTCCCACCGCTCCATCTGGCCTGGACTATAATTTTCGCACAGCACTGTGGATTTCGCGATCAACTGCTTAAACAGGTCACGACCTTGTGGTACGTTCATGTTGAGCGTGACACCAAACTTGCCAGTGTTAATGTTGTTGAACAGGCCACTGCGATTGACGCTCTCCGGATCGCCACCAGGGACGCGCGGACCAACCCCACGCAACATGTCAAGCGCGCGCTGGTCGTGCCACTCGACGCGAATCACTTCCGCACCCATCGTCGCCAACATCCGGGTCGCATTCGGCCCTGCAACAATCTTCGTTAGATCGATGACCCGTACCCCCTCCAGAGGACGGCGTCGGGTCGGTTTCACCGGTTCGGCTTGTGCCATCGTTATTTCCTCTCCGTCCTGGCGTTCACCGTCGCCTACCACACCTGAGCGTCTTCGTCAGTAGGTGTCGACTCCCTGCTCTATCCAGAACCCCTGTAGATTATTTTGCCTGGACGAGACCATACGCTGGATTGCCTCAGCGTGCAAGGAATCGTTTTCTCCCCTACAGTCGTTGTTCTTTCAGGACACGATCGACACCTCTCCTCAATATTGCCCCACCGAACTGCCACACAAACCGTCCGGCCGCACGTGCTTGTTGTCCGAACAATTCCCATTGTTCTTGTTCACGGAAGGTCTTCAAACTGCGCAGCAGCAACGAACGTTTGGCCTCGGGAAGGACAGAAACCAAGAGCGGCATCAATGCCTCTTCAACGTTATATTCGCGATCTGGCAGCAAACAGACCGGAATGATTAACTCAGGTTCAATTTCGAGATCGGCACCGACAGCATCCATCGCCGCACGCATTGTTTGTGCTTTAACTGAGTCCGGCTTCGCTACATTATACGGGGGGTTCCACTCGCGCACCGGACGTAACAGATCGATATGCGAGAGCACAACAATCACCAACGTCGGCAGCAACTCAGGTTGGCTGGCAAAATACTCGCGGAGATGGTGTAACAACATACGATCAGGCTCGCGTGCAGCATTAGTAGCTGAAACGACTAGCAACACCACGTCTGATCGCAACGCTTCAGCCAAGGCTTCTTGGCGCCGCGCCGCCGGCAGACTCGGATCTTCATAGCCGCCCATATCAGAAATCAGGACACCGCCACCCAGCTCAGTCCGATTTAGCACATAGGGAGTCACCCGGGCTGTGGTTGGGACCACATCCGTCGCCGCCCGTACCTCGCCAAACATCGCATTGATGAGACTCGATTTGCCTGCCTTGACTTGTCCCAACACGAGAATACGGAGGGGCTCAGGGGTCTGCTGCTCAGCTTTTCCTACGAGCGTAGAGGTCTCCGCTGTCATCTGCAGGAGATGCTCACGTCGTCGTGTCAGCAGCAGTTTCCCGCTATAGAGTTCAATCGCATGATAGCCAACTCGATCGATGTACCACTTGAGCAACCACTGGCTTAGAGTCTCTTTGGTCAAATCAAACAAGCGATCGGTAATCAGATACTGAAAGGCGGCACTTTTCCAATTGAGCAGCGGATAAAACAAACGGTAGGTATCATACACCGGTTTGATCCTCTGCTGCAGACGATAGCCACGGGTCAGATCACTGATGGTAATTTTGTGCGACAGCGGCAAGCTGGCCGACACATCAGCGAGGTCACGCGCCGTTTCTTCAATGGCACGAAAGAGCAACGGAATCGGCACCGCACGCAACGGGTCTTGGTCAGTCGGATGGTAATAGTGCGCGATGCGTTCTAAAATTTCTCGTCCTAACGGTAGCAAGCCCTCCGCTCCCGCCAGTATGATCTCCCCACGTTCGACACGCGCTTGATATTCTTGAACCAACGCCCAGGCACCTTCCTCGCGCGGTGAGAATTCGGCAGGCATCTTCACCCCCGGCTGCGGCAACACCGCTTTACCTCCACGCGCCCAACGGCGAAAAAGGATCAGGGCGCACGCTTCCCCGCACAAGAACACCAGTCCCGCCCAGCTCAGCCAGTTATGGTCATGCAGCCATAACACCCCCGCAAGCCCAAATCCCAGGAGCGGCAGAACCACACAAGCGATAATGAGCCATAACCGCCACCCTCGCAGAAGGGAGGTCGCGAGTCCTGGGTCCCGAACACGTCGCGCTTCTTCGTTTTTCCTTTTCTCCATGTCTTCGTTTTTCCCTACAACCTGTAACCTTCAGCCTTTAGCCTGTTCTTGACGAAAGAGTTTCATCCCTTCGGCAAATTTTTCGTCATAAAACATCTTGAGCTGTTCAGCGCGTGGGAGGTGGCCATCAAAAACCGATTGATAATAGAAGCAGAGTGCACAACCGAGTGCATAGGTCGCTGCCCCAGCATATAAACCAGACACCGCACTACCCAAGCCAGGAATAAATTTTAGCAGGCTCCGTGCCCCCTGACGAAAAAGCAACCCCAGTCCTACAGTTCCAGCCAGTTCGAGAAACGTTTTCACTCCTAACGGCTGGTGATAAATAGAGGCGATGGTATGAAGCATTTTCAATTGTAAGGCACTAATCACCGGCAAGTCGGCAAAGGGTAGCGGCGAACTTCCCGCGGCCCCAGCTAACATTGCATAGGCCAAAATATGTGATCGTGCCTGGCGAAAATGCAAACTTTTCAGCTCCCGGGTCAATGCGGGTAACTGTCGCAAGGTTTGATACACTGCATGTGGATGAGCCTCAGCCAGGGCATCAATCAGTACTTCACGTCCGTAGAAAGGTTCAGCAAATCCATCTTCTGGCAGCGTGAAATCAATTGGGACAAATCGTGAAACAGGAATGTTAGCAAACCAGGTCCGCTGAAAGGCCAATGCCCGCGCAAGGTCAGTGGGCACTGCGTCAGGGAATGGCAATTGCGAGAATGCATAAGGAAAGGGATGTTTATGCATATCTGGGGGATAGCCCTGATGGAGCGTGGTTTGCGCAACCACGACTGGCCACGTCGGTCGTTCGCGCAGGATGGCTTTCAAGGCACTCAAGAGTTGCTCAAGTGCCATATCCATCGCCTTCACGACGACCAATAACATGTGGGCTTGATCGCGAAAGGCAGTAATATCCTCCTCAGGATTATACCCAACCTCCCCTAAGCCTCGCGTATCGAGAAAGACCGCAAGGGGAAAATCCGCGTTAGGGAAATCGTAGCGCGCCGCCCAGCGGGTACAGGCGGCAAAGCCAGAGCCAATCTGGGCGCGTTCTGCTCCGGTTAAGGCGCGAATAATCGAAGTCTTGCCAGACTGCACCTTACCGAACAACCAAATGACTGGCGGAGGCAAGCCCTCGCGAAGGCGGCTCAACGCAGCCTGCAGTTCTTCTTCTTGTAAACGCGGAGCAAAGAGTCGTTGGAAACGGTTACGCGTAATAGCGGAATAGTCCTTCTGCGACACAGACCGGCTTGTCGCTGCCTTCAACCTCAAAGGTGATGCCGACCGTTACTTGGATGCCACCCGCGACGTCCTCGACGTTTTCTAGCTTCGCGCGCGCCCGGACCCGTTTACCAATCAATACAGGCGAAGGAAAACGTAACTTGTTCAGGCCGTAGTTCACCCCCATCTTCACACCACTCACGCTCCAGATCTGACTCATCAGGTGCGGAGCGAGAGACAGGGTGTAATAGCCATGCGCGACTGGTCCACCGAACGGCGACTCTTTCTTCGCCCGTTCGACGTCAATGTGAATCCATTGATGATCATGCGTGGCATTGGCAAAGGCATTAATTTCTTCTTGGGTCACCACATGCCAGTCTGATACGCCTAGTTCTTGACCAACCAAGGATTTCACGTCCTTGAATTCCACAATGCGAGTTGCCATACAGCCTCCTATTTCTCACTCCAGGCTTTTGTTTCTCTCTCGTTTTTTATAGATAGGCTCTATGAATGATGCAACGTCAGGGAATCCGCAAGTCGGGTTGTGTCTCACCTGTCAACATATGCGAGAAGTAGTGAGCCACAAAGGTTCTCACTTCTATTATTGTCACCGCGCCGAGAACGACCCGCATTACAGAAAGTATCCCCAGCTCCCGATACGACAATGCAGGGGATTTGAACAAGACAACGAGGCTTCTGGCTCAGAGTAAAAATTTTCTCGGCCTAGTTCGCGTATGAAGAGCGACATGCTACAGTAGCTGTGGAGGGTGGAATATTGAGATCGAAGTTGTATCGTCATCACCAAGTTTCTCGCTCTCGTTTCTCGTCACATCTCCCCCAATCATGTCCATTATCAGGAACTCAGAGGACCGATCTACAAGAATCTCTCACGCTTGAAGCTTTTGCCCGGCAGGTTGCACGGGTTCTTGATTCCTTGCCTGTCGAAATCGCCGATAAGCTGGCAAACGTGGCGATCACGGTTGAAGATACTCCATCAGACGAGGTCCTTGCCGAAAAGGGTATTGCCAATCCCGACGAGCTGTTTGGCTCATACCTCGGAGTACCGCGTCCCTGGCGTTCCGCGTTTGCTCCGCTGGCAGAATTTCCCGATAAAATTGAACTCTACTATCAACCGATTCGCCACGCCGGACTACGACCCCGCGAGATTCGTGAACTCGTGCGTCGAATCATCGTCCATGAGGTTGGCAGTCACTTTGGTATGAGTAACCACTAATAGGTCTTGCTGCGATGCGCTAGTCTGTTATACCACCTCCTCAAGTAACAGAAGCACACAAGGAGGTTTGGTTATGCCCCTCGATCCACAGGCGAAAGCATTTTTGGACCAAGTCGCCGCGTCTGGCGCACCAGGATTTGACCAGATGACTGTCCAACAAGCACGCGAAGCGATCCGTACGTTGTTTGCCACCAACACCCCACCCGAGCCCGTAAAGAGCGTCGAAGACCGGGTTGTGAATGCTGGTGGCGTCAAGCTGCCGGTACGAATTTATACGCCAAACGGCCAAGGCCCATTGCCGATCTTGGTGTTTTTCCACGGCGGTGGCTGGGTGGTTGGTGATTTGGAAAGTCACGACGCTCCCTGTCGGGCCTTAGCCAATGGCGCAGGCTGTATTGTCGTTGCGGTTGATTACCGTCTTGCGCCCGAGCATAAATTTCCTACCGCGGCAGAAGACTGTTATGCAGCCATCAAATGGGTAGCGCTAAATGCTGCTGGTTTTGGTGGTGACCCTACTCGCCTCGCGGTCGGTGGTGATAGCGCAGGAGGAAATCTTGCGGCGGTCGTCGCGCAAATGGCAACTGATCGTGGCGCTCCGACCATTAAATATCAACTCCTTATCTATCCGGTGACGAATTATTCGTATGACACTGCGTCCTATAAAAACAATGCGGAAGGTTATTTGCTCACAAGAGGTTCGATGGAATGGTTCTGGAACCATTACCTCAGTAATCCCAACGATGGCGAGAATCCCTATGCGTCGCCATTACGCGGACAACGGTTGAGCAACCTGCCGCCCGCGTGGGTGATTACGGCTGAGTATGATCCGCTTTGTGATGAGGGCGCGGCCTATGCCCAAAAAATGAAAGAAGCCGGCGTGACGGTGGAATATACCGAATACAAAGGCATGATCCACGGCTTTTTCAGCATGGGTCACATTCTGGACCAGGGGAAGAAAGCGGTCGCAGAAGCCTGCACAAAGCTGAAAGCAGCATTGGCGAAATAGACCCCATCGGGAGGAGGGGCGACAGCTAAGTCGCCCCGACTGTCGTCCGCTTATCGCCGTAAAATCATCGCGGTATTCGGCACGCCATTACCAGAGGCCACAAAGGCGAGTTCAGCATCTCTCACCTGATTGATCGCGTGTCCACGTAATTGCCGCACGGCTTCAATGGTATTTTCCATCCCGTGAATGTACCCTTCAGAGAGATTGCCACCGCTGGTATTAAACGGCAGCGAGCCGTTCGGGTAGAGCAGTTTTCCGTCTGACACGAACGGACCACCTTCACCGCGCTGGCAGAAGCCGAGTTCTTCAAACGCCATTAAGACGAGTGGTGTAAAATGATCGTAGAGAAAACACACATCAACGTCTTTGTGGGTAATCCCAGCCCGATCAAATACCGCTTGTCCAACCACCGTCGATTCCGTCTGCGGGCTCTCGACATTTTTGACCACGCGATGAATGTTCCACTCGCCTGCACCAAACCCACCACTCATGATATAGACCGGCTTGTGCTTGAGGTCTCGGGCACGCTCGGCTGACGTAATGACAACTGCAGCGCCACCATCAGTTTCTAAACAACAATCGAGCAAGTGGAGAGGATCGGCAATCATCCGAGAATTTTGATGGTCCTCGATGGTCATCGGTCGCCCGCGCATCACCGCGTTCGGATTGTTGAGGGCATGCGTCCGACAAGCAACCGCAATAGCACCAAAATGTTCACTCTTGGTGCCGTAGAGATGCATATGCCGTCGCGCCGCCAACGCCACCATCTGGGCCGGACTAAACAAGCCAAACGGTTCTTGGTATGCGCTCGGTCCTGACGCGCCTTTCCGGACCGAGGCTTGCCCATAGCGCGGGGTGCCACGACCCGAGCGCTCGTTCATGGCCCGAAACGCCACGACGCAATTTGCCACGCCCGTCGCCACGGCCATTGCCGCCAGCATGACGGAACCAACTGGACCACCTCCACCACCGTAACCCACTTCCCCAAAAAACCGCAACGCCGGAATTCCCAGGTTGGCAGCGATATCTATCTCACTGTTGTTATCCATCGTATACTTGGCAATGCCATCGACATCACTAGGTTTCAGCCCCGCGTCCTCAATTGCTTTGAGAATCGCCTCCACGGCCAAGCTCATCTCGCTCCGCCCAGAATCTTTTGAATATTCGGTGTGTCCGACACCGACAATCGCAGTTTTCTCTTTGAGTGTTTCCAGCATGACAACCCTCCTGGATCGCGATTAGAGCATAGCAAGCCGAGGTTTGCCACTGCTGTGAAAATGGGTAAAAAGAGAAAAAGGGGAACGAAGAAAAAGACACATGAACAAGGAGACCATTTCACAAGAACCTCATCAGCTCGCGGCCCCTCAGCATTCCGAAACGCTATCGCAAACTCCGAACGCCGCATCGCGCATTGCCGACGCCAACCACCAGACGTTCCCGTCGTCCCTCCCCGTTCTCTTTACCCGTGACTTTACCTTCCTCTGTTTAATCACTCTAAGTTATTTTTCGAGTTTTTTCTTCTTTTTCCCGACCTTACCGTTTTTCATTACTCGCCTCGGGGGACAGGAAGCCGACATCGGGATGCTGATTGGCCTGTCCAGCCTCGTCTCTTGTGGGATGAAACCCTTTGCCGGACGTTGGGTCGACCATCGCGGCCGCGTGCGGTTAATGGGACTAGCCGTCAGCGTGTTTACCTGCACCGCTGCCCTGCATGCCTGGGCTTCCAGCTTGACTCTTTTGGTCGGCTTGCGCATTCTCTATGGAATTGCCCTCGGGTGTTTCACTACGGCGTCAGGCGCTTATCTGGCGGATGTGGCACCGCCGGCACGACGTGGGGAAGCTGCCAGTTATTGGGGCTTGGTCAACCCAGCAGCAATGGGCATCATTCCTCCTCTGGCGCTAGGGTTAATGCACAGTAGCGCATTGCATCCTCTCGAAACCCACCTCGTCACTACCCTTCCGGGTCTCAGCGCTACAGCCGCATGGCCGGAAAATTTCGCTTTACTTTTCTTCACGGCGGCAGGCATTGCGCTGACCGGGAGCTTCTTTAGCCTGGGGATGCACGAATATCATGTTCCCCAATCGACAGGACAACGTGCACCATTATTCGCCCGGGAAGCGCTGCTGCCGATGACTGTGAACTTGTTCCTCTACTTAACGTTCACCTCATACACCTCTTTCCTTCCCCTCTATGCCCGGACTTTTGGCATCCACAACGCTGGCTACTTATACACAACGTATGCGTTGGCCCTATTAAGCATCCGGCTCGTCGGCGCACGAATGGGAGATCAATTTGGCCGCGCGGCCGTGATCATCCCTGGCCTAATCGCCGTTGTCCTCGGCTTGCTTATTCTTGCGCTGGCGCCTAAAACGTATGCGCTCTATCTCGGCGTGACTTTCTATGGAGTCGGGTTTGGTCTGGCGCAGCCAGGGTTAAGTGCGTTTACTATCGACCGCCTTTCTCCAACGCGACGTGGCATAGGCATGAGTACCTTTGGTCAGGGCCTCGACCTCGGTATGGGCCTCGGCGGTATTCTCATGGGCTTCGTTGCTACCCATATCGGGTTTACGGCCATGTATGCCTGTGGCAGTGGATGTGTCGTTCTGGCCTTGCTCATTTTTCTGCTGGGTACCCGTGCGACATCCCAAAGCGTCGCCTAAAATCCCAGAAGAGGCATCGCAGCCAACCGCGCAAGTCCCCCACCGACAATAAGCGCTCCCATTAACATATCGCCACTACGTTCAAGCAACGAACGCGGCTCGTCTGGTTCGCCACCCTCATCTTGAGTCAGGATCTCACTTTGCTGAAGCACTGAACTGTCCCACGCAGGAGCATTGGTAAAAAACGGATCGTCAAACGGATCGTCGAGAAAGTTGTCGTGTGCCGGTTTCTGCTGCGTACTACAGGCACTCACAATGAGAAACAACAAGAGAAAAATCTTTGCCCAGCAACAGGAGCGTATCCACACCATCCACCACCTCCTTATGAGAGGTCAGGGTAACACAGGACAACACGATACACCATCCTTGTCTTATCACTCAGGAAAGAGCATTCTCCTTCCCAGCCTTCGTTCTGCCCTCTCTTCGACAATCGTAGCACGAACAGTTATAAGACACGCATGATCCACGACAATAGCACCGAGCAATCACAACCACGTTCTGCAGGGAACGACACGTTCTCTGAGTTCACTCCGTACATTTCCGCGTCGCGTTTCGTTCCAGAATTTACCTGGCGAGCGGTGCTGCTGGGCGCAGTCTTGTCCGTCACGTTTGGCATGGTCAACGCATATTTAGGGCTCAAAGCAGGACTCACCGTCTCTGCCTCGATTCCTTCAGCAGTGATTTCGATGACGGTGCTGCGCGGTATTCTGCGTCGTGGAACTATCCTCGAAAATAATATCGTACACACCATCGCGTCGACCGGCGAATCTCTCGCAGCGGGTATTATCTTCACCGTTCCGGCCCTGATCTTTCTAAACCTGTCTCCCTCCGGGTTTCTGATTTTTTTGCTCGGCGCCACTGGTGGGTTATTAGGCATTCTCATGATGATTCCCTTGCGACATCACCTGACGGTCAACGAACATCAAATCTTACCGTTTCCCGAGGGCACAGCCTGTGCCAAAGTGCTGATCGCCGGAGATGTCGGCGGGGCCAGTGCACGACCCGTATTCCTGGGCATCGGTATTGGGGCTGGTTATCAGTTTGTCATGAAAGGACTGCGGCTGTGGCAAGATACGGTTATCTGGAGCTTTAACAGTCTGCAGAAAGCAACCATCGGCTTTGAACTGACACCGATATTTCTCGGTGTAGGCTATCTCATTGGCCTGCCAATTACCCGCGTCATGTTCTTTGGCGGCGCACTCGGATGGCTGGTGTTGATTCCGCTGTTTCACAGTCTTTCTGGTGGACCAGTAGGCCAGGCTCTGGGGTTAGAAGATACATCTCAGATGCCAGCCTTCGCTATTTGGAGTCAGTACGTGCGCTATGTTGGTGCTGGCGCCGTGGCTACCGGGGGACTTATTTCGTTAATTCGTGCGTTCCCAGCCATGCAGCAATCATTGGCCGTGGCGCTCGCCGGGCTGCGGGCGCACGTCAACCTGGCTGAGCGACAGCGCACGGACCAGGATCTTTCCTCAAGCCTGGTCGTCGGCGGTACTCTTGCACTTGGACTGGGCTTGTGGTTCATTCCGCAATTTCAGCTTGATCTGATCGCAACAGTCCTCGCTCTCGGCTTTGCCTTTGTTTTTGTCGTGGTGTCAGCGCGTATGGTTGGTCTCATCGGGTCGACGTCACAACCGGTATCGGGAATGACCATTGCCGCCTTGCTGGCAACCAGTCTTCTGCTGCTGGCTACGGGTCACTCCGGGGCCGACGGTATGGGAATGGCGATCACCTGTGGAGCGATCGTCTGCATTGCCATCGCCCTGGCCGGTGACATGAGTCAAGATCTCAAGACCAGTGCACTGCTGGGAGCAACGCCACGCTACGTACAGATGGGAGAGATGATCGGTGTCTGCGTCGCCGCGTTACGCGCTGGGTGGGTTCTTTTCTTGTTACACCAAGCGTACACCCTCGGATCAGAGCTGCTTCCCGCTCCCCAAGCCAAGTTGATGGCGACACTGGTCCGGGGGGTTATGCATGGCGAGTTACCGTGGGCCCTCATGTTACTCGGCGCAGGCCTGGCTCTCATCGCCGAACTTACCGGTATTGCGAGCTTGACATTCGCCATTGGGCTCTATCTGCCGGTGACAACCTCAGCATCGCTTATTCTCGGCGGTTTTGTCGCCGCTTGGGTGCAGCGAACAGCCGCCAGTGCAGATCTTCATACACAACAGCATGAAAGAGCCACCCTCTTTGCCTCGGGTCTCATTGCCGGCGATGCCTTAATGGGCATTGGGATCGCGATACTGGTTGTCAGTGGACTCGATAGAACCTTGGCATTGCGCACTGGAGCAGAAGGAGCGCTGGAATATGTTTGGTCCATTCTTCCTTTCGTGCTTCTCGCTTCGTGGTTGGTTCGGATAGCACGAAAGTCAATCTAGCGGCTCGCTATGCTTGAGAGCCCGCGCGACAGCGTGGGCTGTGGCTCGCTCACTCCGTTCGTTTCATAGCTTGTGGCTGATGGTAAGAGGGTTCTGCCATAGAGCGAGTGAAACGAGGGAGCCATACGCGATAAAGTGAGCGCAGCAAACGAGCTATAGAGAAAACACACCAAGATATGGGGTGGAAGTTTCACACAGTTTGAGGGATCGGCTCAATAAGGCCGTCCACCCAGCGATAGCCAAACTGCTGTAAGAAGTTCACCACATGCTTTTTCCCTGT
>JBFWXH010000142.1:0-13689 GCA_050187625.1 Binatia bacterium | reverse complement strand
AGCCAGGATCAAACTCTTCGCTTTTGCTTGCGCATCTGTCGGTCTCCCAACAGATGTACCTCTTACCTCTTCCTCTCTCCCGTTGAACAGCTCCGCTGCTCAACCCTAGCTTTCAAAGATCTCACCCTTCCTACTTAACAATCTTCCAATTGTAGTTCGCAAGAAGAATATAAATATAAGCGAGAAATTTCCTTTTAACTACCTTACACCTCCTTGTCAATAGCGAAAATCCTCTATTGTCCGCTCGATGTGAAGGTTCGCCTCCAAAAAATGGAAGCCAGCTTTTAGAAAGTTTCTCTCTTCTTGTCAAGTAAGCAAACTATTCACTTGTCACTTGATGACAAAATTCTCTTGAAATAACTTGAGTGCGAGGAATCACCTCGTTATTGTTCAATCATGAACTCTACTTAAACTTACGGTGGCGATATTTCAAGCCAGACAGTTAAAAGACATCCGTGGAGCAGCAACACATTTTCAATTGTTTCTCGCCCCTAAACGCTATTGCAGGGAGGCTTCATGCAAAAGCCGGACGTTGATCTTGAAAAAATATTTCTCACTTCTAGAGATATCACATCGAGGAACTTGGAACAAATTCTTGGCACAGCGCTAGAGAAACGCGCAGATTTCGCTGACTTGTATTTTGAATCACGGACAAACGAAATAGTTTCACTTGAGGAAGGAATCGTCAAAAAAACCTCGCGCGCTCTTTCTCAAGGAGTCGGGGTTCGTGTCGTGGCTGAGGACAAAACTGGCTATGCCCATTCTGACGACATAACCCTAAACACTTTGCAACTCGCTGCACAGTCAGCACGAACAATCGCTCATGAGTCCGGGCAAGTCCAATCTGTTTCGGTCCCAGCAATCCAAGCTCCGCAACAAAATCTCTACCCCTTACTTGCGTCACCTACAGATACAGCATTGCAAGACAGGATTTCCCTTCTCTCTCGTATCGACGAAGAAGCGCGGAAGTACGACCCGCGCATTAGCAATGTCTTGGCTTCTGTGGCCGTGGAGCAGAAACACATTTTGATACTTTCGTCTTCTGGTCAGTTTATTGCCGACACCCAACCTCTTCTCCGTCTACAAGTTACATGCATTGCAACAGACGGGAGTCTCCGACAACAGGGCAGTTATGGCGGAGGAGGACGGATTGCTTTTGATTCTTTGCTTACTACGGATCGCTGGGCTATCTTTGCTCGTGAAGCCGCCCGACAGGCAGTGCTTGGGCTTGAAGCAGTTGCTGCCCCAGCTGGGACAATGACGGTCGTTCTGGGTCCTGGATGGCCAGGGATCCTCCTCCATGAGGCTATTGGACATGGGCTCGAAGCTGACTTCAATCGAAAAGGTGTATCGGCTTTCAGCAACCTGCTGGGGAAAAAGGTCGCATCAGAACTCTGTACAGTAGTGGACGATGGCACCCTTCCCAGCAGACGGGGTTCGCTGAATGTTGACGATGAGGGAACACCGACCAGTCGTACCGTGCTCATCGAAAAAGGTATTCTTCGGGGCTACCTGCAGGATCGACTCAATGCCAGATTAATGAAGATGCCGCTTACAGGAAATGGCCGACGAGAAAGTTTTGCCCATATTCCTATGCCACGCATGACCAACACCTTTATGCTGCCTGGAGACTCCACACCAGACGAAATTATTTCGTCAGTTTCGCGTGGCCTGTATGCAGTTTCTTTTGGTGGTGGCCAAGTTGATATTACCAGTGGAAAGTTTGTCTTCTCTGCCAGTGAGGCGTATCTCATCGAAGACGGGAAAGTGACACGTCCAGTCAAAGGAGCAACCCTTATCGGTAACGGCCCTGATGTATTGACTCGCATTTCGATGGTTGGCAATGATCTCAACTTGGATGAGGGTATCGGAACATGCGGGAAGGAAGGCCAGTCAGTGCCGGTAGGTGTAGGCTTACCCACTATTCGGATTGACGGTCTCACGGTTGGAGGAACCCAAGCATAGGACGCATTATGAACATGGAAGATATTGCCGCCGCGGCCTTGGAACATGCGCAGCGGGCGGGCGCAACCGCCGGGGATCTCCTGATCGCAACAGGTGAATCTTTTTCTGCAGGAGTTCGCCTTGAAAAAGTTGAAAAGGTTCAACAATCACAAGAAAAGCGTATGGGACTCCGACTTTTTGTTGGCTCTCGAAGCGCAATGACATCAACGGCAGATTTCACAAGGGAAGCTCTCCGCTCACTGGTTGAAGAAACTGTGGATCTCGCGAAAGTCACAGCTGAAGATCAATTCTCCGGCCTTCCCGCGGACGAAATGTTTACCAACGACTTGCCCGAGTTAGATCTTTACGACTCGACGACCCACCTCTCTCCAGAAGAAAAAATCGCACTTGCGCAGGAGGCAGAGTCGGCAGCGTTAGCTATCGATAAGCGTATAATAAACTCAGAAGGCGCGGAATTTTCCAGTGGCGATCACGAAGTCCTGTATGCCAACTCTCGTGGTTTCATTGGTTGTTACCGCACAACAAGTTACTCTCTTACTGTTATCCCCGTGGCGTCAGAGAATGGTACCATGCAGCGTGATTACTGGTACTCCTCTCATCGGAAATTCAACAAACTGGAATCCCCAGTAGCCATTGGCCAAAAAGCGGCCGAACGCACGCTCCGTCGTCTAGGAGCACGACGAGTGAAGACCCAAGAAGCCCCTGTGATATTCGACCCCCAGATGGCAGCGAGTTTGTTGCGTCATCTGGCTAGCGCGGTCTCTGGGTCCTCACTTTACCGCAAGACCTCTTTCTTACTTGGAAGACTTGGTGAACGCATCGCAGCCAATGGGGTAGCAATCACCGATGATGCCCGTATCCCAACAGCCTTAGGGTCAAAGCCATTCGACGGCGAAGGTCTTCCTACTCGTAGGACCGTGGTCGTTGAGGATGGACTACTTACAAGCTATTTACTCGATACCTACTCCGCTCGTAAACTTGGCTTGCAATCCACCGCGAGTGCGAGTCGGTCATTTGCCGACGCACCAGTGGCAAGTACAACTAATTTCTTCCTCCAACCTGGCCCTACTCCTCCAGAGACAATCATCAGCTCTGTTCGTTCGGGACTATATGTCACCGAGCTCTCTGGATTTGGCGTCAATCCTGTAACTGGAGACTACTCACGCGGGGCTGTCGGACTATGGATAGAAAATGGAGAACTCGCGTACCCTGTCGAAGAAATTACGATTGCCGGAAACCTGTTAGACATGTTCAATCACATAGAAGCCATCGGCAACGATTTGGAGCTTCGCAGTACTATTGCTGCCCCAACACTGAAGATTGCTCGGATGACTATTGCTGGAGAATAAAGACTTGAGCCGTTACAATCTTTTGCGATGGATAGATCTCTGCCCTGGACGTAAACTCACCATACAGTTGCTCTTTGGTGTCGTGAACAAGGAACAAGAGTTGCCATGAATCAGCGAGAGTGAGTGGACGACACAGACCGGATGCAACTGCCCCCTAGAAGGGTAACACCCAATTGGGCAACATGGTTACATCTGTTCATTTTTCAATATGGCCAGACAATAGCACTCGACCTGCTAACAAGTAGGCAACCGGCTTGAGTATCATTAGGAGTATTCGATCAATCTTCGCCAGCGACTCGTACCGGTCGGGCACGAGTCGCGTGACAATAAAATTGAAATATTTTTTGAACTCAAGGGAGTGCAGTGACTTTGTAATCGCCCTAATGTCTCGTTCGGTCAGTTTTCGTTCATCGTCTGTAATGTAAGGCTTACCTTCACCATAAATAAATCGCTGCAAGCGAGGGTAAAGTATTTTTTCCACCAACGTGGAATGCCTGATACGATCAATAATAGAGTGGGAGTAGATTTCGTTCACTATAAATAGAGCGCCCGGTCTTGAGACGCGACGAATCTCGGTCATGGTGCGCGGAATGTCGACGTGATGAAGAATATCTCGTGCAATGATGAAATCAAAAAAGTCACTTTCATATCTCAGTGTTTCTGCTGGCATCTCAGCGAATGCAATGCCTAAACCTTCTCGAGCGGCCAAGGATTTTGCGATAGATAGGGAGTCGGGGCTCAGGTCGAACGCATAAACATCTGCACCAAGTTTCGCCAAGCGAAGTGCATCGTCACCAAACCCACAACCGACTACCAAGACACGTTTGTCCTTAAGGTTCAGACCACTGAGGTAAGCGTACATTTGCCAATAGGCGTTCCACCATCGCCGAGAAGGATGATTGAGAACATCCCATGAGAAGGGCTTATTCAGGATTGCTGCATTCTTACGTGCGTGCTCTCGATGGTACTCAAGCTCGTTCTTCTGACGCCTCGTTAGTTCAGTTCCGCTTCTTTCTAGCATTACTCACCTCCGATAATTCACATCCATCACCCGGCCATCACCGACTGCCACTCCACCGTACTGCTGCAATCTCGGGCAGAACCGTCTGCGGACAGCGATGCACTGAAGCGTAACGTTTAGATGTCTCAGCTCGTTAGGGTGTGTACTCACTAAAAAAAGAAACGTTAAAGTAGCAAAAAATCTTTTGGTCTAAGCAGCCTGTTTAAGTTCTTCTAGACATGAGAATCCCGTAGCCTTCGGGATTGCGTCTACCGATTACGCGTACTTTGTGTTGTATCTTGCAGCTTGAATATTTGCTCAGTCTCAGCATACGAGATTGTCGTACCTTTCTATTTATAGGGATGTCTCTCTCTGACTCTCCCCGGATCAAGAGGGAGAGAAGAAGCCGCATGATCGTACTCGAAAGCGGTCAATTGGGACGGAAAATTATCCTGTGATGCGTGTAGAGGTACGTATAGTATCCGATTTCGTATCAGCGGTTCCAAGGCAATGATGGGCGAGCAGGGTTTGACAGTCAATCACCCTATGTTCAAGCGCTGAGCATCAAGTATACTCCGGATTTGAGCAAACCTTCCGCTGTCGGCAGCGCCTCGAGGATCGCAGTTGACGCGAAAAAAGTACATGAAGCATCACAAGGCCCCCCTTGTAACTCCTACAGTTTCACGCCAAAAACTTCTTCAAGTTCGCCAACTTATAATACGGTCAGAAGAGCATGCGACAGAAACTGTATGACTATCTCATTGATCGACCAGGCGGAGCAACTTCAAGCGAATTACTCGGATTATTGTTCTCCTCTGGCCTGGCCCCTCGCTCGTTACCCATCAGCACCTCTGAGTTTAGCGAGCGATTCCTCCATTCTGCCCTGGGAGCCGACCCACATTTTTTCCACGATCCATCGACAGACCGGTGGTCGCTCACAGTGCACACGGCCTTCCATCTGCCAATTGGTACTGCTCAGTTCGTCGTTGTCGATCTTGAGACAACCGGGTTGAAACCAGGAAAAGCTGCCATTACCGAGATTGCAGCTATGCGTGTCGTCGGAGGTCGGTGTACGGAGGAGTTCCACAGCCTCATCAACCCAGGACAACGCGTACCTCTACCAATTACTCGTCTCACCGGAATTACTGATGATATGTTGCGAGACCAACCGCAGATCGATTCTGTATTTCCGCAACTCCACAGTTTTCTCGGTTCTGCTATCCTTGTTGCCCATAATGTAGATTTCGATCTCGGTTTTTTACAGTTCGATGCACATCGGGTACTTTCTTCTCCTTTACTGAATCCTTCACTGTGCACTGTCCGCCTTGCTCGGCGATTACTCCCAGGTTTACGTTCACGTGCGCTTGATGCCGTGGCTAACCACCTCGGTGTTTCTTGTCTCGACCGTCACCGTGCGTTAGGAGATGCTCGCATTACGGCTGAAGTGTTGCTGGTCCTCTTGGAGAAGCTCGCCGCTCATGGTGTCACGACCGTGGGTCAACTGCTTGATTTTCAACACCACGCGCGCGATGGGCGCCGTTTTGAATTTTCCATTCCTCGCCCTACCCTTGCGCATTTGCCAGAGACCCCTGGCGTCTATCGTATGCTCGATGCTGATGGACAATTACTCTACATTGGCAAAGCAAAAAATTTACGTCGCCGAGTCAGTTCGTATTTCACTAACTCGTCTGGCCATAGTGACAAAGTCCTTGATCTGGTGCGTAACGTCCGCGAGATTACTTATGATGAAACAGGCTCAGAACTCGAAGCGGCGCTCCGAGAAGCTGAATTAATTTACACCCTAAAACCACCGTACAACCGCCTCTCAAAACATCTACCGCGTGTCGCCTTTCTCAAACTCACGGTTACCAATACCTATCCTCGTCTCGGTATTTCCGCAAAACCAGGCAGTGATCGCGCTATGTATATTGGTCCGTTTCGCAGTCGTGAATTCGCCGACAAAGCACAACGACTCCTTGCGCGATTGTTCAGCCTGCGCACCTGCAACGGTAATCTGGCTCCAGATCCTGAAGTCACCCCCTGTCTCATCGGACAAGTAGACGCATGTTCCGCCCCCTGTGCTTCCCGAATTTCAGCAGAGGCGTATAGAGACTATGTGACCGAGTTCATTCAGTTTCTCAATGGAGAGAACTCGCAGCTGCGACAATCATTGATAGAAAAGCGAGACACTCTTGCTGAGGAATTACGCTTTGAAAGTGCTGCACGCCTCCAACAAGACATTCAATTACTCGACCAAATCCAACTCGTACACCAACGCCTTCATTGGATTGTCACCCGCGCCCATGCGTTCCTGCTTCTTCCCAGTCGTGAGCCGGGTGCAGCCCAGGTCTATCTTGTCCTCAATGGCCGTTTGATCGGTAGTGGTCTTGTTCGTACACTTGAAGACCTTGCATCATTTGCCGCCTTGTGTCGCGAGCGGTTCGCGGTTGATCAAGACCGACCGTTACGGCCTGAGGAAATTGATTCGAGTGTCATCCTGGCAGCATGGCTGCGTGATCCCGACCGTTCGCAAGGGACAGTCTTTTCGATCGACAACCCGTTTGCTCTCGCGGATCGTCTGGAGGAGATTGTCGTCTCCCTTGGTGATCTCCAGCGCCTAGAGCCAGCCTCATAGTCCCGATGGATTACAAAGATCTGTCATGAATGTTGTAAATCACATGAGCATCCTGGGATTGATACCCCTGGATGCCACTTCGTTGCCTCTAGGCTACGTGACTTACTAAGCACAAAGCTGGATGGGTGAAGTGATGGCATACTCCAGATATTGAAGGAGGAAGGTATCAATACTAAACAATTGACCGTTGAAGAACGTCTCACCGCGCTGGAAAAAGGGCTGGCGGAATTGAAACAACAGGTCTCCGTACAGAAAGACCACCCGTCGTGGATTGAAAAAATTGCTGGGACCTTCAAAGACGATCCTGATTTTGACGAGATCGTGAAACTCGGACGCAAGTTCCGCAAGGCAGCGCAGTGACTCGCGAGCGACGAATTCGGATCGGCGTCATGGACTTGCGTATTGCAGCCATTGCCTTCTCACGTGATATGACTGTGTCATCACCCGTAATGTCAGAGATTTTCGTCGCGTTCCCGGCTTGAGAGTAGACGACTGGACCATAGGCAAACAATAAGTTGGTAGCCTGGATGAAATCCGGGGACTGAGAATCCCAGGATTCCACTTCGTTCCATTTAGGTTACGTTTCCTCAGCATAACATCTCTGTCACGTTGGTATTGTCAACTGCGCTGCTCGCCCGCCGACCCCGCTGGGCGCATGCGCTCGACGATTTCCGCCGAATGGCTCTACGTGTTCAAACCGACAGTCATTGAGACGGTCCTCTCTGTGAAGGTCGTGCTACAGAACGACTGCGTGGGAGTCTCTTTCCACAAGGACGAAACCGATGAAGAAGACATCTAACACAAAAGGCAAGCCCGAACCGCCGCAGCGCAAGACGGTCGTTCTGCCGGATGACGCCCGCCCAACCTGCGGCACGATGATGAAAGCAACGCGAGGCACGCTGCATACGCCCGTCGATGGCGAGCACATTGCCGTCCTCGATGTGCCGCACTTCCGGAAGCCTTGATTACCTGCGCGCCCATGCAGCGTAGCCGTGGGTTTCCACCCGTGGTGAGCTGCGGTATATTTCCTTTCATGTTCGTTTACAGTAGTCGGGAGAAGTAATGTCTAACACTGCACTGATATCTTCCAGCGTCATCGCTTAACCGTGGCCGAGTATCATCGTATGGCGGAGACCGGGATTTTCACCCCGGATGCCCGTGTGGAGTTATATTGAGGGGGAGGTCATTGATATGCCACCAATCGGGAGTCCACACGCGGGAACGGTCAAGTACATAGGGAACAGATTTGCCAATGCCGTCAAAGGTACCGCCATTGTTTCTATCCTAGACCCTATATTTCTTGATCTGCACTCCGAGCCACAGCCTGACATTGCGCTGTTGCGCCCGCGAGCGGATTTCTATCGCAGCGCTCACGCGACTCCTGCGGACGTGTTCTTGATCGTCGAAGTGGCGGATACCTCGTTGGCCTACGACACGCAAATCAAACTCCCGCTCTACGCTCGCTACGGTATCCCGGAAGTGTAGCTCGCTGATTTGCTCAATCGGCGATTCATAGTCCACCGTACTCACACACCGGCAGGATTTCAGGACGTGCAGACACTGACCGATCTCTCCGCCCTTACGCCGTTGCTATTGCCAGATGTGACCGTCGATCTCTCAGACCTGTTCTGAGGAAAGAGCACTCTCGCGCGCCAGTCATCAACAGTATCTGCGCCGCTGCGGTGACTGGCTCTTGCGGCTCTGGAACCCTGCCCGTATAGTTTGCCCACTATGCCAATGACTTCTGCTGCTGCGCGATTACGCGCGTTGCTTCATCGCTCGGGACCGGCGCTCGTCTTGGGCGCTCATGATGCATTATCCGCTAAGCTCGCCGAGGAAGCTGGTTTCGATGCTATCTGGGCAAGCGGGTTCGGTATTTCTGCAGTGAGTGCCTTACCAGATGCGAACATTCTTACCATGAGTGAGACGCTCGACGCCGTACAACGCATGGCTGAGGCGGTACACATTCCAGTGATTGCCGACTGTGACAATGGCTTTGGCAATGCCATCAATGTCATGCGCACGGTTGCGCAGTATGAGCGGGCAGGCGTTGCCGGCTTGTGTATTGAAGACAATATTTTTCCCAAACGTTGCAGCTTTTACGCGGGTGTTCGTCGCGAGTTGGTTCCTGTAGAGGAGCATGCCCGGAAAATCCAGGCGGCAAAAACAGCGCAGCACGATCCAGATTTTGTCGTTATTGCCCGCACGGAAGCGTTTATTGCTGGATGGGGCACCCAGGAAGCGCTGAAACGTGCCCGAGCATATGCCGATGCTGGAGCAAATGCAATTCTCGTGCACTCAAAGCTGCCTACCTTCGATGAACTCAAGGAGTTCACTGCCGCATGGGATAGGGACTGCCCACTGGTCGCTGTGCCGACAACCTACGCCGGGGTGACAGCGGATGATCTTGCTGCAGCTGGCTTTAAACTGGTGATTTTCGCCAACCAAGCTTTGCGGGCCGCAGTAAAAGCGATGCGAGAATCGCTCGCGGTGCTCAAACGCGAGGCACGTCCAGCCGCAGTGGATGATCGTATTGCCACCTTGCCACAAATTTATGAGCTGGTCGGGGTACAGGATCTACAGGAGAACGAACAAAAGTTTCTTCTTCCTGGTGGCCATAATGTTACCGCAATCATTATCGCGGCAGGGTTTGAAGAAAACCTCCTTCCACTCATTGAGGACCGCCCCAAAGCAATGTTGGAAATCAAAGGGAAAACGATCCTGGAACGTCAGGTCCAAGCGCTCAATGACTGTGGAGTCAAAGATGTCGTTGTTGTACGCGGCTATCGCAAAGAACAAATTAATCTCCCGAATGTGCGGTATTATGACAATGATCGTTTCCGTGACACAGGAGAGCTTACCTCACTCTTCTTAGCCGAAACAGAGATGTCCGGACGCTTTCTATTTCTGTACTCAGATATTATCTTTGATCCTGCTATTCTCGAAAAATTGCTGAAGTCAGAGGCAGACATCAGTGTCGTCGTTGACCGTGCTTGGGGAGACCATCCTCACTCGCAGGAAGAACTACAGGCAAGAAAACCAGATTTAGTCGTAACCCAGCAACCACCACAGAAAGACTACCGTTTCTTACCCACCACCGAAGGAACAATGCTGGTCCGCATTGGCCGGACGCTTACCAGCGACGAAGCTGATGGAGAGTTTGTGGGTCTAGCCATGTTTTCTGAGGAAGGAACACAACTCCTTCGCACTGTATATCACCAATCCCAACAACGTTCTCAAGGGCGAGCGTTCCATGAAGCACCCGCATTGGAACAGGCCGCGTTTACAGACATTCTCCAAGAGATCATCGATTGTGGAGGAAAAGTCGCGGGGGTTGATATCTATAAAGGCTGGTTAGAGATTGATACGTTTGAAGACTATCGTCGAGCCTGGGCGAAGGTGAAATAGAAAGTAAGTCAGCGAACCATTGCGCGATTGAGTCATTTATTCTGTCAATGACCCGATGACCCAATAGGATTCTACGATGCAACTCGAACACATCGATCAACTTATAAAAAGTGAATATGCCTTTTTTTTGCGCGAAAAAACTCATTGGAGCCTGACAGCTGGACCGCAGGACTTAGAACTGGTCGCACACGCCCTCCGAGTCCTGCTGCATGCCCGAACTACCCCTGATTTTCTCACCGATTACCTGGCGCTCGCCGCTTGCCAAAATTCTGATGGTGGCTGGAGCCCATTTTCAACAGATAACGAAAGTACGGTTTGGGTCTCGGCATTTTGCGGATTGATGCAGATTCGTGGCAATCGTTTACTTGCCCATGAATGTCTTACCGCATCGGTACAGCATGCGATCGATTATTTTCTCACTACCCAAAAACCAGACGGTCGCTGGGTCGATCCCCGTTGGGCGGATCTCGATACCACCAGCCATCCTGTCAGTTTTTTTAATGTCGTCTTAGGTTTGCAGGACCTCTATCACCGCTCAGACGTGCTTCGTTCTTGGGAACGAGGGCTCCGGTTCATTATCGATAACCAAAGCACGGATGGGGGATGGTATGACACTGATTTTCATCCCTCTGGAGTGGAGATTACGGCCCATCTCATTCAAGATGCTGTAGTTGCTGATCTCGTTCTCGATCATCACGTGCCTGGTTCTCGTGAGTCTTGCGTAAAAGGATCTGCAAAGTTGTATGAATGGCAGGCGGAGGACGGCTCGTGGGACGGAGAAAATGTTGATCACACGATGGATTCAACCCGGTCGCTGATGGTTGTCTCACGTATTCTCCAAGATGAAAAAGCCGAAGCAGTCATCATGCGTGGTCTCCACTGGATCCTCAACAATAAAAACGCTCAGGGTTGGGGAGATTTTCCAGGCGAGGAAACCAATCTAGAACGAACGTGCGACGGACTTGATACCTTGCTCAAATATAATGCGTATCGCAGTAGCGACCCTCGCGATGTCGTACGATTGTGGGGATACATTCCGTAACCCGTGACACGTAATACAGAAAAAAAAGAGGCCATTTACGTTTGACGCCTGACATTTGACGTTTTCCCTATGTCCGAACAGTGGCTTGAAGCCTGTCCTCTCGATGAACTCCCTGTCGGTAGCCGTAAGCTCGTCAAACTCAACGGTATCGACATTGCCCTCTTCAACATTAGCGGGACTATTTACGCAATAAAGAATCGCTGTCCGCACCGCAGTGGCCCTTTGATTCGCGGCTTCACTGATGAAGCTGGCGGGGTCAAATGCCCCATGCATGGCTGGCGTTTTGATTTAAGAGACGGGAGTAGTGAACGTCCAGCCCACGCTACCGTCTACCAGGTCAGGATTGAAAATCGTCGGCTGTATCTCCTACTATAAATTGCTATCTTGATGAATATCGCTTTGCTGAGGAATAAACCGAGGCGAGAAAAGATTTTCGCTAGTAGGGAGGATCCTCGGGTGCAAAACAAAGCGTCATTTGAGCGGGAGGCGCTTCCCCATCTTGAGTCGTTGCTACGCACGGCTATGAGAATCAGCGGTGACCGTGCACGAGCAGAGGATGCAGTACAGGAAACATACCTACGCGCGTGGCGCTCGTTTCGTACCTACCAGCCTGAGACCAACTGCCGGGCTTGGTTATTTCGCATCCTTTTGAATGTGGTCAAAAAGGCGGCGGGGAAGAAACGTCGAGATCCACTCGCCGAAGCCGATGATGTTGAGGTCTCCGGGAAGATCATTCCGCTTTTTCCTCAGCACGAAAATGGCAATAGGCACGATATTATTTCTGCCGTCAATCGTTTAGCACCAGAATTTCGCGATGTGTTGTGGCTCGTTATCGTTGAAGGCTTTGCCTATAAGGAAACAGCTCAGCTTCTCGATATCCCTATAGGAACCGTCATGTCACGTCTTTTTCGTGCACGACGCGAACTCCGTCGCTTGTTAACCTTGTCAGTACCAGGGAAAGAAAGGGCCTCTCGAAATGGAATGTAAAGACCTACAGAAATTGCTCAGCCCGTTTATCGATAACGAGCTCGGGGCCCAAGATGCTTTTGAGGTGGCAGAACATCTTGAGCACTGTGAGACTTGCCAGAACGAACTCAATATCCTCCGACAAGTAGACGAACAACTAAAAACGGTAGGGCAGACACCAGTGGCTGGAGTAGAGGAATTTCGTGCTCGCATCCTTAACACCCTCCCTGCTCAACCACTCCCCCGACGCTGGCGTATAGTAGGAATGGCCGCCGCGGTACTGCTGTTCCTGGTTGCCGGTCGACAGCTGTTCTCTGCCCCAGATGATCCAGAAACAGCAGCCTTTAGCGACGCCCTTATCTCCGAAGTGAAACTGAATACCGACCAACCGTTTTCGCTTGCCTGGCTCGATCCTCGCAGTACCCAAAATGTCCTCCTTCAGGAAGGTTTAGAGGAAATTCCTAATTTGGCGCCTGCCGGATTTCATCTCGAAGGAGCGCGCATTTGTCGTCCGCTCGGGCGAATATTCCTTCAGCTAGTGTATCGCAAGAACAATGAAGAGGTCTCTCTCTTTATCTCGAAACGTTGGCATCGTCCATTGTCCGGTATCGTTAAGCGCGAGGGATTTACAATTGTTCCAGTCGGTATGCGTGCGGTCTATCTCGTGACCAAAGAGGACCTCGTCAATTTCAGCGACACGCGCCAGCTGACAGAAGAAGAGGTGAGTGCGCTCTCCAGTTAGAGAGACAGCAAATACTCCACCTACCGTCCCCAGCGGACAGTGATATAAAAACGCCCCGTCTGTCGCGCAACCCACACACACCCCTTATCCATATCTGGTGGCAACGCAGTTACCACTTTTAACTGTGTCTCGGTTGGCCATGACTGAGGGAAACTAGTTGAAGTCAGCATTTTTCTGCAATCCTCGCTGCCTCCTGACTCTCCGGCAAAATGTCGCCATAACGCTATGTGTTCATCAATACTGCCTTGTGAAACCTGATACGAGACGAAATCCTCTTCATACGCGCCGGTCAGGGTTGGAGGCCGTCGGCTGAGACACGATAATCCCACAATCGGTACCCAATTTTCCGATCCGCCAGGAAGACATTCCTGAGCATTTGCCCCAACTTGCAAATTTCCCTCGAAAGCTGAGGGGAAGAATGAGAAAAACCATAACAACACACATAAAAGAACAACAGTCGCACCAAACTTTACCAAAAAACGATCAATCTTTTCTCGAAGACGCATAGTCGTTCTCTGATATCCTCACTCAGAGAGCACGTTCGTTTCACCTCTCGCAATCTTCACGGACAACGCGAAAAAA
>JBFWXH010000141.1:0-13693 GCA_050187625.1 Binatia bacterium | reverse complement strand
TCGGTGTGGCGTTCCAGTCTTCCTCACTCATGCCCAGTGGTGGCGAAATGTTTGCCATGCTGGGCTCGCTGCCTATCACTAATCCGCAGCCGCCACAACCTCTTGCACCCCCTCTGTGCGGTTACGTGGTGGGACGATGACATTTGTGGTGATGGATACGGATTTCACCAATCAAAAAGGTGAGAAGGTGGCAGTTGCTCATTTCACCGTTATTGAAACCGGTCAAGCGGTTGCGAGCTAAGGAAGGGACCATTGATGGCACGTACGAAACTCTACTTTGAAGATGTGAAAGAAGGCGATGAACTGCCCTCCTTTACGGTCGAAAACTTAACTCGTGGTGATTTTGTCAAATACGCTGGGGCCTCGGGGGACTTTACCCCACTGCATTATGACCAGACTTTTGTCGAGGCGGCAGGAATCCCCACTGTTTTTGCCATGGGTATGTTGAATGCTGGTATCCTCAGCCGCTTGGTTGCCGACTATGCTGGCTTAGAGAACCTACGAAAATACAAAGTTCGCTTTGCTACCCGTGTCTGGCCGGGGGATTCGATTACTTGTAAAGGCACAGTGACAAAGAAAGTCCAAGAAGGCGGGGAAAATCTTATTGAAGGAGAAATTGCCGCGCTGAATCAAAAAGGAGAAGTGGCTATTCAAGGGAGTTTTCGTGCGGCGTTGCCCTCGCGCCAATAGAAAAGGGGAAATGGGATAACGGGGCAAAGGAGAAATGGGGAAGCTAAGAAGAAACCTGATCTTATTCGATTTCGCCTTTTACCCGTTTCGCTGTTGTCCCCACCCCCTTCTTATGCTGCTAGCTGGGAGCGTCTGCTTCCTCTGGCCTCGCGGCGTGGTCGGCGAGCAGGATGGACAGGCGGATCTTGTCTCCAACGCGTTAACCCAAGGCGGACATATTCGGGGCTGAGTCCAAGAGCGGTGCAGATGTTGACAAAAGAAAATGGCCATTGAGTATCTTCGCTAAAGATCCATTTTTCCGCATCCCGTGCAGGTCGATCTGTGCGTGCTCCTTGGATTTTCTGAAAACAATGAACCGCATCTTCCAAAACCGCTCGCATGAGGGCAAGCTCACCGCGTTCAGAATCTCTGCGGGCGGATGAACCATGAAACTGCTCCGGAAGTACGGCTGCTGGCGGTAGGAGCTGTGTGGCCGCAGTAAGATCATACAGGAATAATGGTAGTACGGGACGGTAAACCGAGTGGCTACGCTGTGCCGAATTTTTTGTCATGGGTTGCTTTGCCGATTTTCCTGATAAAATTCAGGAAAATTCCCTTCCTTCGAGTTTTTTCTCAGGTAATTCCCGGTGCTAGTTTTCTTTAACAAGCAAGAGGAGAAAAAGTCTCGCTTGATGTTCGGGGGGAAGCGGTTTTTTGTTACTGATCTTGAATTATCGATCAGCAAAAATCGGATAGGCAGCAAGGTAGGCCATCTCAACGAGTTGCGTACGGGGAGCCCACCGGGCAAGCTCAACGCGAATCGGAGCGACGTCAATCGCGCGGGAAAAGCCAGGGAGCCAGTTGTCGTGGTGACTCAAGACAATATGTCGCGGGCGGAGCAACTCGGCTTGGCGGGTCACAAACTGAGCTAACGAGCCTTGAATGGGTTCACCATCAATGTTGCCCCGGCCCGCCGCTGCGAGAATCGCGACATCCGGTCGCAGATTCCGGAAAATGCCGCTCCAATGGCCAGAGGTGTCTTGATAGAGAAGCGAGCCCTGCGGAGTTTCAAAAAGAAACACGAGTGCTCCGCCATCACCCCGTACACCTTGATTCGATGCTTGCAAATGGGAGAGCACTTCTGGTCCTGCTCCCTGTAGCTCGTTCCATAGTTCTTTAAAGCGAACTTGCTGCTCCTGGTACATAATCCCCAGATCGCCAAGACAGACTTGATCTGAGGCAGGCATGGCCGGGTTTGTCCAGACGCAAGAGTGTTGGCTAGGGTAGACATAGACGCTAACTTCAGGTGAAAGCCGGATACGTTCTCCCCCAGCAACCGGCATAAGCTGCGCAATGGGAACGCCAACAGCCTCCATGATGCGTACGGTCTCGTACGAGCCAATGATCGTTGCTCCAGTTGCTTTCGCTATACGTTCCGCACCGTAGACATGATCAAAATGTGAATGGCCAACGACGATCCAATCTGCACGAGTGATTTCTTCTACTGTCATGCCGACGGGTGTCGCACTCGGAACCCGGTCAATATAGGCATCAAGGAACACAACAAGGTCATTGATATTGAGCCGAAATGTCGCGCACCCAAGCCAATCGAGTGTAATTGCCATATGTTTCTTTGCTCTTTTCGGAAGATTGGTTACCGCTTTAACTTGTCGACGAAATGCTTGCGAAATTTGGCCACTTTCGGGGCGACAACGTATTGGCAGTACGGTTGAAAGGGATTTCGCCAGAAATACTCCTGGTGATACTCTTCCGCCTTATAAAACTCTGCCAATGGCACGACTTCTGTGACGATGGGATTGTCCCACACCTGAGCTGTGCTCAATTCGTTTATGGTTTCCTCAGCAATCACTTTTTGTTCATGACTATGGTAGAAAATGGCGGAGCGATACTGAGTGCCAACATCGGCACCTTGACGATTCAGGGTTGTTGGATCGTGAATGGTAAAAAAGACCTGTAAGATCTCTTTGTAGGAAATCTCGCGAGGATTAAATGTCAACTGGACAACCTCTGCGTGTCCCGTCGTGCCTTCACAGACCTGGTAATAGGTTGGATTGGCGATCGTCCCGCCACAGTACCCGGATTCCACTTTTTCCACCCCTTTGAGATCAAGATACACTGCTTCGAGGCACCAGAAACACCCACCTCCAAGCGTTGTCTGTTCTCTCTCCTGTTGGAGCGATGATGCCGCATGTTCTGTATTCATAAGTGAGACCTCTCCTTTTTGCCCTGTTCCCTCCAGATGCTACGCAGGCTTTTTTCGTTTCTTTGCCTACCATAGAATCTGACACGAGACTAGAGAAAGGGATTGTATGAGGAAGCAAAAGATAAGGAGTCTTGTATTGTCGGTGATTTTGGTGCTGGGTGGCTGGGAGATTATCCATGCACAGTCGCATGCTCGTAGCGACGACCAAGGTAGGGCGTTCGATTATTATGTCTTGAGCCTCTCGTGGTCTCCTGAATTCTGCGCTGGGTCTCCACACGAGCGCGTTTCTGCTCAGTGTAAAGGGGAGCGGAAATTCGGTTTCGTCGTACACGGGCTATGGCCGCAATACGAACATGGGTATCCCGAGTTTTGCCGGAGCCGGTCTCGGATCGACCGGCATATAATCCAGCAGCTCCTTCCGATCATGCCAAATGAAGGGCTCATCCGTTATCAATGGAAAAAACATGGCTCTTGTAGTGGGCTGACGACCCGCCAATATGCGGAGAAAATCGAAGATGCGTTCGCATTAGTGACTATCCCTTCACAATATAAGAACCCGATTCAGTCGATAACGGTCAACGTTCGTGATTTGAAGCATAATTTTGTTGCGGTCAATCGTCATTTCACTGAACAAAGTTTTGCGGTGACATGTAAAGGAACGTTTTTGCGTGAAGTTCGAGTCTGTCTCGATAAAGAGCTAAATCCGCGTCAATGTGGGAGCGAGATTCGTGATGCCTGCCGCTCAGGAACCGCTCTCTTGCGCCCGGTGCGATAACTGGACAAGACCGAGGACAGGTGGAGACTGCGAGACTGCCGGAAGCTCCGTTTGTAGGAGAGCCTGAAGCCATTTTCTAGTGCGCGACAAGAAGACGAAAAAACACTAGCCCAGTAAGGCTCAGGATCAAAAATAAGAGGATCCCGCTGCTCATCCCTATATGAACGGTTGCGCGAGATAATGGGGAGACCCGGTGCTGTCGGAGGAGCAAGAGCCAGAGGCTCAAAATCCAGAGAATGAAGAGCGTTAATCCAATAGTGGCCATACCGATCTACAAACTCTGGCTTAGCCTGAACTCCAGAGGACAGACACGGAAAGCACGTTGGCTAACGATGGCGGAACGTAATACGTCCGCGTGTTAGGTCATAAGGAGACAATTCAACCGTAACTGTGTCCCCTGGTAGGATTTTGATGTAGAATTTTCGCATCTTTCCCGAAGCGTGTGCCAATACAGTCACTTTATTGTCTAACTGTACACGAAACATTGCGTTCGGGAGAGTTTCAAGAACCGTTCCGGTAACTTCAATACCTTCTTTTGCCATTGGCTTCGCTGGTAGCGCATCTATTTCGCGCCGTCAAGAGCTGTCTCCCTGTTCAAGGAAACGCGTTGCTTTTTTGCCGGTTTCATACTACCATGCGCCCGCGTTAGAACTGAGAGCATGTGGTGAAAATTCCTGTTCAAGACATCAAGAGTGAGCCAGCAGAGATTCATTTCGTGGAAGATATGGACGCGTTGGACTTTGTCTTAACGCAAGGCAGAGAGGCAGAGTATCGTTCAGCAGCACCACTCCAGGTTGATATGACGTACATGCGGTCAGGTACGGACCTCCTGTTTTCGGGGGTCTTGCAAACGCAACTTGTCGGACAATGTGGGCGGTGCCTCGAGGAATTTCCGCTGCCCTTGGTCCGAGAATATTCATTGGTGCTGCGTCCCCAGCAGACACTGAATCGCGAAGTGGAACTCTCTGCTGATGAACTCTCGGCAAGCTTCTACAATGAAGAAGACATTGATGTTTCTTCCCTCATTTATGAAGAGGTGTTGCTGACATTGCCCAGCTGCCCCTTGTGTCGCGAGGACTGCAAAGGGCTTTGTCCGGAGTGTGGTGTCAATTTGAATGTGGAATCGTGTAATTGCCGTTCTGCGTGGAAGGATCCACGGCTTGCGGTGCTCTCGCAACTACGAGTGCTCACAAAAAAATAGTACATCTCGGTTGCACAACTTTTCGTACGCAAAAAATTTTCTCGAGGATAGTAAGGATCGACTATGGGCCTTCCTAAAAGAAAAACCTCTCAATCTAAGCGGAATAAACGCCGGGCGCATGATGCGTTACCTACGCCACAGTGGACAACCTGTACAAATTGTGGAGAAGCAGTGATGCCTCACCGCATCTGTGCAAGCTGCGGCTACTACCGTGGCCGGCAAGTAATGGAAGTCGCCGAGGCTGAATAATGACAATTCTTGGTCAACGCTCTTTTTCTCCCTTAGCTGTCGTGTGACTGCGTATGCCCCGCTTTCTTGTACTTTGGCCGATCTGCATAGTCTAACACCATGGTTATTGCAGTTGACGCTATGGGGGGTGATCATGCCCCAGGCGCAATCATTGAAGGTGCTCTGCAGGCGATACAGGAGCATGAGATTGCTGTCTTGTTAGTTGGTGACCAGGATGCGATTCAGCATGAACTCGACCGTATTGGTGCGCAGGAGTCGCCGTTACTAAGGATTCGCCATGCGAGCGAAAGCATTGCCATGGGAGACTCGCCTATTGCTGCGTTGCGGGGGAAACCGGATTCGTCGCTACGAGTTGCTATTCAGGCGGTCAAAGATGGAGAAGCTGGTGCAGTGGTTAGTGCGGGGAACTCGGGGGCAATGCTTGCCCTCGCGGTGACTATTTTAGGTACTCTCAAAGGAGTTGATCGGCCAGCGATTGTAACGGTTATTCCTACACTGGGTGGACATGCCTGTTTGCTCGATGCAGGCGCGAATACGGAATGCAAACCCCTTCATTTCGTGCAATTTGCCCTGATGGGAGAAGTCTATGCGCGGCTGGTACGTGGAGTGTCTACCCCGCGCGTTGGTGTGTTAAGTAATGGAGAAGAAGATTCCAAAGGGACAGACAGTACGCGTCTTGCCCATGAAATGTTGAAGAAAGTCCCAATCAACTATATCGGATACGTTGAGGGGCGAGACCTCAACAATGGAAAAGTAGATGTTATTGTCACTGATGGTTTTACCGGCAACATTGCGTTGAAAACGCTTGAAGGATTTGCGCATTTTTTGCAGGGACAATTACGCACGCTGTTTGCTTCGAGTCTGCGAGGGAAATTGTCGTACTTGCTGATTCGTAAAGCATTTAGCAATCTTCGGGCAAGTTTAGATCCCTCCGAAGTCGGTGGTGCGCCCTTACTTGGGACGGAAGGTTTAGCCATTATCGCGCACGGTGCCTCTTCTCCCAAGGCAATTAAAAACGCTATTCGTGTTGCCGACGAATCGCTACGGCAAGACATCAATCGCCAAATTATGGAGAGTATCCAGGCGCTCGGTGAACTGCCGTTGGTTTCGGCAGGACAAAAGGGTAGTCGGAGACTCTGGGCACAAATCAAGGAACGCTTTCGACATGTGCGGGACAACACAGAACCCCAACCCCCAGCTGAACCTTCTACGGGAGAAGAGACGAAGAACGAATGAATCGTACCATTGCCGTGTTATTTCCAGGGCAAGGCTCGCAAAGTGCCGGCATGGGGAAAGCCTTAGCTGAGCGGTTTCCCATTGCTGCACGGGTCTTTGCTGAAGCTGATGCCGCACTGGGATTTTCCCTCTCTCGCCTTTGTTTTGAAGGCCCGGACGAGGAACTGAAATTAACAATCAATGCCCAGCCGACTATTGTTGCCACCAGTATTGCTGCGTGGCGGGCCTTGCAACAGGAGACTGGTCTTCAACCAGACTATGTGGCAGGGCATAGTCTCGGCGAATACTCTGCCCTTGTTGCCGCTGGAGCACTCACCTTGACTGACGCTGTGCGCCTCGTCCGTGAACGA
Organism: Binatia bacterium; assembly: GCA_050187625.1. Classification (GTDB taxonomy): domain Bacteria; phylum Desulfobacterota; class Binatia; order Bin18; family Bin18; genus JBFWXH01. The sequence continues at coordinate 6,989 of JBFWXH010000141.1, read as the reverse complement.
GGCCGTCTGATGCAAGAAGCCGTGCCTGTCGGGGTCGGGGCAATGGCGGCATTGTTTAATCTGTCTGTCGAGGCGGTCGTGCAGCTCTGTGCCGATGTTGCGCAGGGGGAAGTTGTTGCCCCCGCCAACCTCAACGGCGGAGGGCAGGTTGTCATTGCTGGACACGTTAACGCTGTTCGTCGAGCAATTGCCGCAGCAAAGAATCGTGGTGCGAAACGTGCCGTTGAATTGGCAGTCAGTGCACCGTTCCACTGCGCGTTGATGAGACCAGCAGCCGATGGGCTTGAGGCAGCGCTCTCCGCTGTCACTGTTTACCCCATGCTGACTGGAGTAGTTGCCAACGTGACGGCTGATCTCAATCCCGACTCCTCCCGTGTGAAAGATCTGCTGGTACAGCAGGTGACCGCGCCGGTCCGGTGGGAGGAAAGTATGCAAAAACTGCAGCGTTTGGGATGTACAGGGGCAATCGAAGTAGGGCCAGGGAGGGTGTTGTCCGGCCTGCTCAAACGGATCGTCGCGGATATGCCATGTGTCTCTGTTAGTGATCCTGCCACTCTCACTGAGGTTCAGGAAGTGCTAGGATGAGTAAAAGACTTAATGGACAGGTCGCGCTCGTCACAGGATCGTCGCGAGGTATTGGTCGCGCCATTGCTGAACGATTGGCGACTGATGGGGCACTAATCATGGTGAACTACGTCCAGTCGCAAACCGCGGCTGAAGAGGTCGTCGTGGCAATTGAGCGAGCTGGAGGGAAAGCTGAGCTGTGCCCATTTAATGCGGCGAAGAGCGATGAGATTACGACCGCGGTCCAGACGATTATTGATAAGCACAAGAAAATCGATATCTTGGTCAATAATGCGGGGATTGCTGTGAATAATCTGCTGTTGCGTCTCAAAGAGGAAGAATGGGAGCGGGTTATGGACATCAATCTCAAAGGTGTGTTCCTGTGTACGAAAGCCGTTGCACGATTGATGCTGCGCCAGCATTATGGCCGGATTATCAATTTAAGCTCTGTCGCTGCTCAAGCGGGGAATACTGGGCAAGCGGCGTATGCTGCTTCAAAGGCTGGCATTATCGGTTTCACGAAGACGATGGCGAAGGAGCTGGCTTCTCGCTCGATTACGGTGAATGCGGTGGCTCCCGGCTTTATTGAGACCGACATGACTGGGACCTTGCCAGATGAGGTCAAATCAGGATATTTGAGCCTTATTCCTGCCGGTAGATGGGGGACTCCTGCGGAAGTCGCAGAGGTTGTGGCATTTCTTGCCGGTCCACAGGCAAGCTACATCACTGGTCAGGTGATTAACGTCAACGGCGGCATGTACGTCTGAGCCCAGAAATTGATGATCTGACGTGCTGGCGTTCCACGGCGCGCCGTCCAGACAGGTTAGAGAGGAGGAGATACGGTTATGGCAGCGTCGTCGATCGAAGATCGGGTAAAGGAAATCATTTGTGAGCAACTGGGGGTCAGTGCTGATGAGGTGAATCCTCAGGCGGCTTTCATTGAAGATCTGGGGGCGGATTCCCTTGATCTCGTAGAGTTAGTTATGGCGTTGGAGGAAGAGTACGGAATGGAAATTTCTGACGAAGACGCCGAGAAGATTCGTACTGTCCAGGATGTATTGGATTATATTAATAAACAGAAGAAATAATCTACTGACGACCTCACACAGCGTTTCTTCTCTCTTATTTCGAGGGGATGTTGTGTAAAATCCACGCGTGAGAATCGCAGTGACTTCTGTCGAGAAGTCCTGCGATTCTTTGTTTGTAGTTGAGAAACTTGCGTAATTTCGAGAAAGAATACCTCCATGAATAGTGAACTCGCCCGGCAAGATCCAGAGATCTATGCTGCCATCCAAAACGAAACTGAGCGGCAAGAATATAACCTTGAATTGATTGCCTCGGAGAACATCGTTAGTGAAGCGGTGTTAGAAGCCCAAGGCTCAGTCCTGACGAACAAGTATGCAGAAGGGTATCCTGGGAAGCGCTATTATGGCGGGTGTGAATTTGTCGACGTTGTTGAACAATTAGCTATCGATCGAGCAAAACAGCTCTTTAGGGCTGAGCATGTGAATGTGCAACCTCACTCTGGTGCGCAAGCAAATATGGCCGCGTACTTTTCGCAGTTGCACCCCGGCGATACCATATTGAGTATGAACCTCTCGCATGGTGGGCATCTTACGCATGGGAGTCCAGTAAATTTCTCGGGGAAGTTTTTTAAAGTTGTCCCGTACGGAGTGCGGGAATCTGACCAACGCATTGACTATGATGAGGTGGCGGCTCTGGCCCGGGAACATCGTCCAAAAATGATCGTCGCCGGGCATAGCGCCTACCCACGGCAGATTGATACGATACCGTTCCGCCGCATTGCTGACGAGATTGGGGCTCTGGTGATGGTTGACATTGCCCACTTTGCAGGGTTGGTTGCGGCTGACCTGCATCCTTCACCGATTCCCTATGCGGACCTGGTAACGACAACGACCCATAAAACGTTACGTGGTCCACGGGGAGGGATGATTATGTGCACCGCTGCACTGGCAAAAAGTGTGGACTCTGCGATTTTTCCTGGGAACCAGGGGGGACCCCTCATGCATGTGATTGCAGCGAAGGCCGTAGCGTTGAAAGAAGCGTTGACCCCCGAGTTTCAAGTATACCAACAACAAATAGTGACGAATGCGAAAGCCTTAGCCGCGGGGTTTACTCGGCGTGGCTTTCGGCTGGTGTCCGGAGGAACCGACAATCACTTGATGCTACTTGATCTCCGAGAAACTGAATTAACCGGGAAATTAGCACAAGAAACTCTGGATAAAGCGCGAATAACTGTCAACAAAAATGCGATTCCGTTTGATCAGCGCTCTCCTTTTGTTACGAGCGGAGTGCGGATTGGCACTCCAGCGGTGACCAGCCGAGGGATGAAAGAGCCGGAAATGGATGTGATTGCTGACTTTGTTGCGCGGGCGCTCGCGAAAGTTGGAGATGAGCACGCCCTCAAGAAGATTGGCGAGGACGTACGTGAGCTGTGCCAGCGCTTCCCGATTTATCACCGGAGACTGAGAGTGGTGTAAGGAAGGGGAAAAGGAAAGGCCAATTGCCTGGGGCCTCCCTTCTAACTGCTGGGTCTTATGAAGTGTCCTTTCTGCTCTAGTCTAGAAAATCGTGTCATCGACTCACGCTTGAGTCGGGACGGCGATGTGACGCGTCGACGTCGTGAGTGTGCCCACTGCGAGCGTCGCTTTACAACCTATGAAAGAGTAGAAGAGATTCTCCCTCTGGTTGCGAAAAAAGATGGACGACGGGAAGCCTATGACCGTTTGAAAGTGATTACTGGTCTGCGCAAAGCCTGTGAGAAACGGCCGGTCAGTATTGCTACGATAGAAGAGACAGCTGATCGCATTGAGCGGGTGCTACAAAGCCGTGGGGAAAAAGAAATTTCTAGTGCAGTAATTGGTGAAGAAGTGATGCGTCAGCTCTATGACCTCGACAAAGTTGCGTATGTCCGGTTCGCTTCGGTATACCGCTCTTTTCAAGACGTCGATGCCTTTATGCGAGAGCTCAAAGATCTCGTTAATGGACGGAGAAACAACGAAGATCTCAGACCTCGACGACGTGTGATAAATAACCGCGCCAAACCTCCACTGGAGGAGCGGTGAAGCGCGCAGCTGCAACTGCTGATGAGCTGTTCATGCGCCGCGCATTGGAGTTAGCCGCTAAAGGATGTGGCCGGACGAGTCCAAATCCGGCAGTTGGCGCGGTTATTGTCCGTGGTGGCCGCATTATTGGTGAAGGGTTTCATCGTCGAGCCGGTCTTCCCCACGCTGAACGAGAGGCTTTACGGAATGTTGCAGGGGACGTGCGAGGCGCAACGCTTTACGTGAACCTCGAACCCTGTTCTCATCACGGACGAACACCACCCTGTGCGGATGCGCTTATCGAGACCGGTATCAAACGGGTGGTTATTGGGATGGCTGATCCCAATCCTGTCGTCCACGGACATGGACTGCGGCGGTTGCGAAACGCTGGGATAGAAGTACAGACAGGAGTTTTGCGAGAGGACTGTGAGCGGCTCAACGAGGATTTTTCCTGTTTTATTCGTACAGGAAGACCGTTCGTGACGGTGAAACTTGCTGCTTCGCTTGACGGGAGAATTGCCTCTGCCAGTGGAGACGCTCGATGGATTAGCGGCGAGAAATCTCGCCGTATTGTCCATGTGTTGCGGAATCGTGTTGATGCTATTGTTGTCGGCATAGAAACCGTACGTGCGGATGATCCACAGTTGACGTGCCGTATTCGTGGTGGTCGTGATCCGCTCCGAGTGATTCTTGATAGTCGCCTCAGTATTGCCCCAACTGCGCGGGTATGTACGCAGCGGTCGACCGCTGCGACACTTATCGCTACGTGTGGTGAGGTTCGACAAAAGGACAAGAAAGCTCAGCTTGAGGCGCAAGGGGTTGAAGTCGTCGCAGTAGAGGGCGAGAAGGGGCGCATTTCTTTTGCGGCGTTGTTAAGGTTGTTGGGCAAACGTGGACTGAAGTCGGTTTTGGTCGAAGGAGGCGGGCAAGTTGCAGCCGCTGCGTTGCGCGAAGAGGTTGTCGATAAGGTCCTGTTTTTTTATGCACCTCTCTTGCTCGGAGGAGATGGACGCGCGATGATTGGCCCCCTTGGTATTGATCGGGTTGCTGCTGCCTGCAAACTTCATACAATGGAAATTTGCCAGGTTGGGAAAGATTTTCTCGTGTCGGCGTATGTCAGAGGGAAAGGGAAATAAGGATGCCTATCTCAACATCTCCAGTAGATGAAGCCTGTGCGGATCTCCGTCAGGGAAAAATGATTATCCTAGCTGATGAAGAGGGAGAAAAAGGAGAAGCAGACCTGTGTATTGCGGCAGAGCTGACAACTCCACAGGTCGTGAATTTTATGGCGACCTATGGTCGTGGTCTGGTCTGCCTCGCACTGACCGAAGAGAAAATCCGAGAATTAGGAATCCCCCTGTTGGGCAATGGGCGTCCCTCGGCTAGTCAACGTGTCTTTGGAGCGTCGATTGAAGCACGACGTGGAGTGACGACTGGAATTTCCGCATTCGATCGTGCTCTCACGATTACTGTTGCTGCAAAGGACGGGACTGGGCCGGAAGACATTGTCATGCCTGGGCATATCCATCCTGTTGTTGCCCATAGAGGAGGAGTGTTGGCGCGGGTTGGTTTACCCGAGGGGGGCATTGATCTTGTTCGCTTGGCTGGGCTGAAACCAGCCGCGGTACTGTGTACCATACTGCGTGATGATGGTGGGCTTGCTCAAGGTGAGGAGATCGAAAAATTTGCTCAACAGCATGATTTGAAAATTGTCAGCCTCTCGCGTTTGATGACGCACCGGTTGCGCACGGAATCGCTTGTTCATCGTGTGTCTGAAGGAGACATTGTGAGTCCATATGGCGGGAAGTTCCATGCTATTGTCTATCGTACGGACGTGGATACGCATGAGCACATGGCGCTTGTGCGTGGCAGAATCGGTGCACGTGATGTTGTTACGGTGCGGGTACACTCGCAATGTTTGACTGGAGATGTGTTTGGGTCGGAACGATGTGATTGTGGTGATCAACTAAGACAAGCGATGCAAATTATCTCTGCTGAAGGTAAAGGGGTAATTATCTATTTGCATCAAGAGGGGCGAGGTATCGGATTGGCGAATAAGATTCGGGCATACGCGCTACAAGATCAAGGCTTAGATACGGTCGAGGCTAATATACAGCTCGGATTCAAGGAAGACTTGCGTGATTACGGTATCGCTGCACAAATTCTGCGCGATCTGCGTATCTCTCGCGTACGTTTACTGACGAATAATCCGCAGAAAATTACCGGACTCGAAGGCTATGGGGTTAAAGTAGTAGAGCGACAACCAATTGAAACTCCCCCACATGCCGGCAATATCCACTATTTACGGGTGAAAAAAGAGAAGCTCGGTCATTTATTGACCGAACTGAAACCGGTGTTGTGAGGAGAAAACCATATGGTGCGGGTGATTCGGGGGAAGATGGATGCAACAGGATTGCGCTTCGGGCTTGTTGTCTCTCAGTTCAATAGCTTAGTAACTGAACGTCTCCAGGCTGGTGCAATCGACACACTCTGTCGTCATGGGGCCAGAGTGGAGGACATTGACGTTGTGCTTGTTCCAGGGGCGTTTGATATTCCCTTATTTGCGAAAAAGATGGCAACCAGCGGACGTTATCATGCTCTCGTATGCTTGGGCGCAATCGTGAGAGGAGAAACCCCCCATTTCGATTATATCGCGTCGGCTATGACCCAAGGTGTAAAAGAGATTATGCTGACACACGGGTTACCGGTTACCTTTGGTGTCTTGACGACTGAGTCTGTTGATCAAGCACTGGACCGGGCTGGGGCAAAACTGGGGAACAAAGGTGCAGAGGCGGCGCTGGCCGCCATTGAAATGGTGAATGCACTGAAAGAACTAGAAAAATAAGCAGTGCGTTGTATGTGTTGCGGACTGTATGGCTCTCGTCTTTCGCATCACGTGTCACGTAATACGTGTGAAGTATGGCTGTAACTCGACGCCAAGCTCGTGAATTTGCCCTGCAAATGCTCTATCAAATTGACATGAGCGGAGCAGAACCACGCCAAGCGGTGGCACTCTTTCGACAATGTTTTCAGGCCGACGTAGCCCTTCCAAAGTTTACCTCTGAGTTGGTTGAAGGCGCGTGGCGGGAGCGTGACCATCTCGACAAACTTATCGCGCAAGCTGCAGAAAACTGGCGTATTGGCCGGCTGCCACGTGTCGATCTCAATCTTTTGAGATTAGGGGCGTATGAACTCCTCGCATATCCCCAACTCCCCGCACAAGTGACAATCAATGAAGCGATTGAAATTGCCCGTGTCTATTGTGGTGATGAGGCGCCAGTGTTCATTAATGGTGTGCTCGACCGCATCGCCTCGGTGACTGGAAAGAAAGCACAAGCGAATGAGTCAAGTCAGTAATCC
>JBFWXH010000140.1:0-13894 GCA_050187625.1 Binatia bacterium | reverse complement strand
CCCGGCGATGGTGAACCGGGCGTGACCGTCCTGTGGCGCGGGTTTCAGCACCTCGCGGATCTCACTCGCATGTATGTGCTCCTCCGCTCTCCTACGCTAAGTGCTCCACATGTGGGTAAAGGTTAGCATCAAGGGAGAGGAGCAAAACGGGACCTGCTATAATCCAGATCTTGATGTGCTAGGCATGTAGGAGACCTCCTGTTTATGACAACTGCGCCTGACAGCCTGCGTGTATGGCTTCGTCAACAGATCACTCAGACGCTGACGAAAAGAGGGGCTAAGTCGTCGTTCCTAATCTGGTGCGATCCCCAACGAGTGTGGCGAGAATTACTGCTAGCGACCGCAGAGGACAATGCATTTGAAGTGTGGGCGGAAGAGAGCCATGAACTCGTTTTGCGTGAACGCTTTTATGCAGCCCCACAGGCACCACGGGTGATTTGGTTGCCAGTTGCGCGTGAAGACATCAGTTACTTCAAAGTTTTCACCCTGGAAGCAGTCGACGTCCGACAATGGACGTTGGCCGAAGCGTTGGCTGCCTATGGGGTGGAGATTTCGTCCGAACAGCTGGTTGAGCTGAACTCCTTGTTAGCAGCGCATGTCAAAGAATGGCTGGATCGCTCGAAGTCGGCCTGGAAAGAGCTGACGCCAGGCAACGCGAAAAGTACCCTCGTCGATGATGAACGGGTGTTCGACGTGCTCGCCAGCTCAGAAGCCGCCTTCGAAGCAGTGCTTCCGCGGGATCGCTTCCCGGTGTTCGTGCGGCGCGTCACCGAAGACTTTGGATTGCCGACTCCTCATGCCGATGACCCACAAACCTGGCGACTGCAGGCTGTTGCTACGCTGCTGTGCACCGATGCTGCGACGAAGTGCCCTGACACTCCTCCCAGCGAACGCGATCGGATGATCCCAGCGGGAACTTCGCGGACGCCTGCGTTGCAATTGTTAGCGCGCTGGCAGAAGCACGTCGACCTATGTGATGGATTTGAAGAGCTGGCACTGCGCGCTGATACTCTGACAACTCTGCAATACTGGGCCAAGAATCTGCCGGACATTCCCGCTCCATTAGCCTCTCCAGCCGCAGAAAATGCGCTGTTTCAGGTGGAAGTAGAACGGCTCACCAAAATCGATGAGTTTGCGATACTGGCACGGCATCTCGACGAGCATGTATCTGTCTATCATGATCACGCGCGGTCGTTCTGGGGACAACGGGCACGGACGCCGGTGCGTTGGGGCCATCTTGCTAAATTGGCATCGATCGCAAGCCTCTTGTATCAACAGGCGCAGGTTGAGGCTGGTTGGAAAACTCCGGCAGATGCTATGGACTGGTATGTCAGTATCGGTTGGCAGGTCGATCACGCCGGAGAAGCCTTGTTTCAAGAAGACGCGCATCTTCCTGGCGGGCTGATGAAAGTGCGGGCGATCCTGCGCAAGGCGTATCTGCGTCACTTAGACCGGATGAATGCTGCCTTTTCAGAATTACTGTCTCATTCGACTCTGGCGTCTCTTGCCCTTCCCTTTGCAGGAGATGCCATCAAAGAGCTGGTCGGGAAAGCCTCGGCCCGGGAGCCAGTCGCAATTCTTGTGCTTGACGCCTGCCGTTACGACTTGGGCTGTCGCCTCGCTGAGATGCTGAACCGTGGTGAACCCACACGACGGGCGACTGTCACTCCTGCTCGTGCACCGATTCCATCGATTACCGCACTTGGTATGCCGCTATGCCTCCCTGGGGCGAGCGAGACGCTGCGGGTTTCCTTAACCGCGGACACAAATGCTGACTGGCACGTTACGGTGGCTGGCTTTGCGGGAGACCTCTCACAGGCAAACCAACGTCGGGCTTGGTTGAAACAAACCTATAAGCTCAAAGACAGCAGTCTTCTTTCAATCTCAGATATTCTCAATTCAGACGTGCCCGACGCCATCACCGCAAAGGCGCTGGGCAAACTGATCTTCGTGTTTGGCGATGACTTCGACGATCACGATGGTGTTCTAAAACCCTTCGGACTAGACCAGATTGTTGAGCGGTACGCGACGGCGATTCGTCGTCTTCGCTCTGGTGGATACAATTCTATTTGTGTCGTAACCGATCATGGCTTCTTCCATTGGGAACCGGAACAAGACGAGATCGAACCCAAACCAACCGGAGATGTCCGTTGGTCATCTCGGCGTGCGACTGTCGGACATGGACTCCAGCATTCCTCGGCAATTTCCCTTCAGGTGACAGCCAGTGATCTCGACTGCCGCGTGCCGCGCAGCATCAATGCCTTCAAAACTTACGGTAGTTTAGGGTTCTTCCATGGTGGGGCTACTCTACAAGAGCTGGTCATTCCCGTAGTCCTGGCCTCCTGGCCGAAAAAGGCGAAACGGATTGACGTTGTTCTGAAACCCCTGGAGCAAATCGTGTCGTTGTCCCAACGAGTAGAAGTGGCTCCCGCTGCGTCTGCACAGAAGGATATCTTCGGGAGTGTAGACACAAATTTACTGGGGCGGCAGGTCATGATCAAAGTGCTCCATCCCGACAGTGGGAAACTTCTGTTCAAGTCAAAGGGGAAAGTAACAGTAGAACCGGGAGGCGGTACCGTAACCGTTGAACTCGAAAAGGTAAAAGGGACAGAGGCAACGGTTGGGACAGAAGTACAGCTGCTGGTGCTTGATGCGGATGACGAAGAGATACTCGATCGCAGCGTAGCGACCCTAAAAGTGGAACTCGACGAATGGTTTTAGACTGAGGGCAGCGACATGGCAGAGGCAGTGATGGTAGACGATCTCGATCGGAAATTAGCGACGGCGTTTTCTGGGCGTATTGTTCGCAAGGACCTCGTGAAGAGGCTCAAGGTGGGATTCAATATTCCCGTTTACGTTTTGGAGTACCTGCTTGGGAAATACTGCTCGACGACGGACGACGAGGAAATTCAAGCTGGGCTAGAGCAGGTCAAAAGCGCCATTACAGAGCGCATTGTCCGCGGCGACGAATCCGAGTTAGTCAAAGTACGCCTGCAACGCGCGGGCTCGCTCAAGCTCATCGATTTGGTGACGGTCACGTTTGATGAAAAAGTCCAGGGAGGAAAATTCTGGGCACGGCTGGCGACCTGCGGATTAGATAAAGTGCACATCGAGCCAGACACCGTCCATCAGCATGAACGGTTGCTCACTGGCGGCATCTGGGCAAATGTTGAGTTGCTGTATGACGACTCCTTAATCAGTGACGGCGTCATCCGTCCCTTTGTACTTCACCGGCTTGCGCCGATCCAGATTGCCAGCGCAAACATAAATGAGTTTATTGACGGTCGTCAGCTGTTCTCGCGTGATGAGTGGATCGATGTGCTGCTCCGGTCCATGGGCTATGAGCCGCTGCACCCCGATTTTACGCTCCGTCGCAAATTGCTGTTCCTTCTTCGCTTGATTCCCATGGTGGAGCGCAACTACAACCTGATCGAACTGGGACCACGCGGCACCGGAAAGTCATACGTCTATCGGGAAATTTCGCCGTATGTCATTCTTCTCTCCGGTGGTCAGGGTGGGGTGCCAGATCTGTTTGGTTGGAAAAACCGGAAAGACAAACCGGGCCTCGTACTCAAATTCGATGCTGTGGCCTTTGATGAAGTCGCTGGCTCGAACTTCAAAAACGAGAGCGACAAACAGATGTACAAAGGCTACATGGAACAAAGTTCCTTTTCTCGCGGAGATGACAAAGGAACCATCTCCGCCGAGGCTGGGATCGTTTTCAACGGGAACCTCGATGGTGACGTCGAGACGACCGCGCGCATTTCTCACCTCTTCGTGGCGTTACCTGAGTCCGTGCGCAATGACATGGCCTTCCACGACCGCTGGCACGCGTACTTGCCTGGGTGGGAAGTCCCCAAGATGCAGCCGGACTACTTCACCACACACATGGGCTTCATCGCTGATTACATCGCAGAGATTTTTCATTCCGAACTGCGGCGACGGAATTATACCGATGCGTACGACCGCTTCTTCAGCTTGGGAAGCCATGTAGAAGAACGCGATCGGAGAGCAATCGTACGAACGACGTCCGGTTTGCTAAAGCTCATTCACCCGGACGGAAACTGCTCAGCAGAGGAGATGGAAGAATATCTGACGTTTGCGATCGAGTTGCGTCGGCGTGTCAAAGAACAACTCAAGCGCATGGGCGGTATCGAATACTCCAAGGTCAATCTCTCGTACCTCCACAAAGCCACGGGGCAAGAGACCTTTGTCTCCTGCAAAGAGCTAGGCTCGACGCAGATGATTCCCGATGGTCCTCTCGCACCAGGCGATGTCTTTTCCGTTGGATTTGATCCAGGAGAGGGGCGCTACTCGCTGTACCGTATGCAAATCACCGCCACACCGGGAGGTCATCGGTTCAACGTCGTCGGCACGATAGGCAAAGGCATACGAGAGAGTGCCCGCATGGCGTATGACTACTTGAAGGCGAATGTAAAAAAGATCGGCATCGATCGTGACCTCACATCCTATGATGTGAACGTACAGGTGATGAGCCTGATGCAGGGCAAGGATGCGAACGATCTTGGCATTGCCTTTTACCTTGGACTGATCTCCGCACTTCTCGGGCGGCCAGTGGCCGGTGGGTTAGTGATCCTGGGGCAGATGAGCATTCATGGAGTGCTGAGTCGCGTCGAAGGACTTGGAGACAAGCTGCGCATCGCCATGGATGCTGGAGCAAAGCGGGTGATGTTCCCGACCGAAAATCGGCGAGACTTCGCCGAACTCCCTGCAGAAGTCATCGATAAACTGCAAATCGACTTCTACAGCGACCCAGTGCAAGCGGCGTTCAAGGCGTTGACAGAAGGATGACATTGCCAAAGGAGGAAAGTTCTCAGAAGACCATCGTCACATATTTGGGCAACAATTATCTTTCGGCATAAAATAACACTAATAGTGCGGTAGTATCTGCCGCTGGGTGCATCCAAAGGAACCCAGTTCAGCGGCTCTCGGTGAGCAAATGTAGTAGACCTCAATTCGTAAAAGACGGCAAGGAGCAGATATCCATGGAATCATACTCCCTTTGGCAGATGGGGCGAGCTGCCGACGGTCATTTTTCCTCTATGATCCCACATGTGTGCCCAATATCTAGTTCTGTCGCCCTTGGCACTATAGGTTTCGGAATGCAGACGCTATCAACAATTGCTCGATTTGGAATCTGGTACGAAGTCAATCGCATGAACAAGCTTGGGACCATCCAGTTTGAAGAGCGTCGCCTTCAATGGTTCGATGAAATCCTAGAGCAGTGGATAGCGGAACACCAGGAGGCTCCCGGTCTTAAATTGGACGTTACTGCAGCCCTTTGCACTGAGGGGCACAAGCTCCTCCAAAAGCTATCTGATCTTGCTGACATGGATGCACCGCAAGTGCTGTTACTCAAGGCAGATCGAGTGGCTGAGTATCTCGATACCTTGTCTACATTTTGGTGTCTTGCCCTGGCGCAACTCGTCAACCACTCTGGTTCGGACTCCAAGTGGATCATTGAGCCAGCTAGCTCAGCCGACATTGTCGAGACCCTGATCGAAGAGACCGAGAATGAACATAGTAAAAGCAGCAGCGACTGGCTCAAGGGCGCCCTTGGAATTGCTACATGGTTCATTCCCGTTGTTGGCCCTCTGATAGGTGGGGGACTCGTTGGGACAGCAATTGGGAATGTGTTTGGCAGACGAACCATATTAAGAGAGATAGGCCGGCTGTCCGAGTTTCCTGAACTCTTACGGCTTCCAATCGCTGCCGAGCGACTAGTGATAATCAGTACCACCGTAGAGGAGTTCCTTGAAAAACAAGAAGTAGAGTCCGGAACGACCTTATACGGAGCTTCTCATGGAAAGAGTGAGGTAGCTCTGTACCTGGGACCGGAATACCAACAACCATGGTATAGGCGACTCCTCGGGAAAAGGTTACGGCTTCGGGCAATTGAGGCTCCACCTGAGGAGGAGGACATCGAGGGCTAAATATAGCACTCCACCGCATCACCACTCTGGTATGGTTCCTACTGACCGTGAGAGGTCTCGTTCTGGCAGCTCAGAGTGGACTGAAGCATGAGGAATTGTCACGTCATGCATTTGTTCGATGAGGTGAGCCGACCTAACACAGGGCCAGCGCTCTACGGTGAACCTCGATCGGAGTATTTGAATCGTTCCGGGCGGCCTACAGCAACACGCGTACGCCGAGTGTTGGAGGATTGGTTCTCACGTTATCCGATAGGAGAGCAGCGAGAACTGAAGGCACGGCTCCGTTCAGAGGACGATGAGCACTTCTACTCAGCGTTTTTTGAACTTTACCTTCATGAGCTGCTAACTCGGTTGGACTACAAGGTACAAGTGCACCCGAGAATTCCAGGAGGGACATTGCGGCGACCAGATTTCCTGGTCGAAAAACTGGGTATTGAACCATTTTATCTTGAAGCGGCGATAACTATGGACTTGTCCAAGGAAGAGGCTGCCGCAGAGGCGAGGGTCAATCAAGCCTACGACGCGTTGAATCGGCTGGAGTCGCCTGACTTCTTTCTCTGGCTCAAGGTCTACGGGTCTCCAGCTACCCCTATACCGGCCAAGCGTCTTCGTGCTGCCGTTGCGAAATTTCTTCACCAGCAGGATCCGCAGGAATGCACACGACTACTTTATGAAGGGGGACTTTCGGCCCTGCCCAGCAGGAAGTTCAGTCACGACGGGTGGATAATAGAATATACAACGATAGCGAAGTCACCTGAAGCGCGGGGAGAACCAGGTGTTCGTCCCGTCGGCATTATAATGCCTGGTGCAGTGCAGCGGCTCGATAAAACGAGCGCCGTTCGCACCAAGATAAGGGGAAAGGGCTCGGGGTACGGAGATCTGGGGCTACCCTACATCGTAGCCGTCAATGCGGTCACACAGCGTCTGGAAAACGAGGACAGCATAGAGATCTTGTTTGGCAGTGAGCAACTTATCTTCTCACAGTCCAATCCCGAGCTGCGCTGTGTGAGAGTACTCGATGGAGTCTGGACGAGTCGAGGCAGGCCAACTAACCGTCGCGTTAGCGCCGCTCTGATTGTATCGTCGTTGATACCATGGTCTATCGCGCGATGTGTCCCGGTTGTGTATCACAATCCTTGGGCGTCGAGACCATGTCATAACACCCTCGCTGAGCTTACCACTGTCCTCCCAATTGATGACAACATGGAGTTAAGAAATGGGATAGGGGCTGCCGAATTGTTTTCCTTGTCGAGTGATTGGCCAGGGAGTGACGATGATAACGATGCTTAATTGGACAGTCAGTGAGGTCGACCTCCCCGATCCTTACGATGGTCAGGCCCCAGGAAACTTCTGTTAAAAGTGCCGTGGAAGTCGTTGGCGTGCCCGAAGTGTAAGGGACGGTGTACAGAAAGGGGAAGATTCACGCGTTACAGTTTGTCTTGCCCGGGCGGCATTGCCTCGGAGTTTTGCGAATCGACAAAGATCGTTCCATCCACGATAGACTTTGCGAATTGGCCTAACTCAAGGACTTGTTCGCGCAGTTCTTCAAAACTTACTGATGTTTCACCAGATTCGTCGATGCCATAGATGCCTTCGTTTTCTAACCAAAGCGCGTGGAGGTAACCGTTCGGGAGTTTACGGGGATCATAATGTCGTCCGGTATTATAAATCCGATTGATTCTCTCATAGACTGAACCATCGCCCCTTTTGAAGAGTTTAGGATGATCTAACGTTACTAAGAGAGTGAGCGATTGATAAACGAAGCCAAGGCAATTTTCGAAACGGCGGAGCGTACGAAAGTAACTTATACTTCCGCGATCTGTGGCTGCCTGTTCAAGAAGTTTACATGCTTCTTCATAATCCTCTAGACAGTCGTGAGCACGGCGTACAAAAAGCCAAGTGATCGGATTCAGGCGGGTCCTACGTCCAAACATGGCGTTTAGCGGAAAATTAGCGAACCAGTGTTGAAAGTCAGTCAATTCTGGAGCAATAGACTTAGCGCGTGCCTCGTTTAGCTCAGAACGCTTGTGGGAAATAATCTGATTCAACGCATAGTTTGTTAGAGGCATCGATTCCCCTCTGGCAATCTCTTAATGATCGGGACTCTTTCTTGTCTCTAACTTTCGCTTTTTGAAACATTTCCCAAGACACGATGTTTCAGAAATTGTGGGCTTTCTTCCAGTGAGGCATGCTCAAGAGAGAACAGGTGAGGCTCTACTTTCAATCTCCAAAGTAGTTCAGAGACACCATGCCGGTACCGATGCACCTGCCAGTCGATGACTTCAAAACCAGCAGCACGGAAGAATGCTCCGTGTTCACGAAATACCTCCTCACCGGTGGTCACCCGAATTTCCTGTGCGCCACGGTATACCATACCCCACAGCGCTAGCTGCATAAGGGTTCTACCAAGGCCCTGGTCACGAGCAGTCGGGGACACGGAGATATGACATAACTTTGCTCTGTCCCCGTTCTTTGTGATGGCGAGACCTTGAACGTCCGCTCCGTTCCATGAAACGAACTGTTGTCTGCGCCCACTCGCAAACTCCTCCTCCAGGCCAGAGTACCACTCTAGTATCCCAGGATAGTACCCCCGAAAATGAGCAAGATAGCGGACGATGAAGGAGTCCAGTTGAAAAGGTAGACTCATTGTTCCCCCTCCTTAGGCCAATCGTTGAATGCGCTTGAGAGTTTCAGCTCTTGGTCGTCATACGGCGAATCTTTTATCTCTGTCTCGGCAGACATTCGAAACAATTGGATTCGCGCAAGAAGGCTGCGGTCGTAGAGCCGGGTTGGCATATCAGTCGCGCGCACTTCAAAAATTAATGGGGTCCCGCGCTTAGGAAAAGTTGCCTGCCGACCAAATCCGGGATGTGCAAAACCCGCATAGTGAATTCGGATATCCCCAATGCGTTCTGAGATTGCAACGACCTCGACGGCGACATCAGGGGGAATGTAGAGACGCTCCTTTGATTTCATGATGTAGAAGCTGCCTTGCTCAAGAAGAACCGAGTGAGCAGCACGGTCCTCTTTGATCTCAGTCTTCTCAAAGTAGAAAGAAGGATTGTAGAACTTTGAGGGTTTTCTAAGATCAATAGGATCGAAGGTTTGAGGCGCAGCTTTATAAATGTACTGGTAATCTGAATCAGCAAGGTCAACGGTCAGATCAAAAAGCATTGGATCGGCTGTTCTCGATTTGCTGTAATTATTGAGAAGCGTGTTCCAAGATTCATAGTCGTACTTTTGATTATTCTGTCGAACGTACCAGAACGGGGTACCGAAGTCATGAATCAAAGTTCGTGTAATAACTGAAGCGTGTGGGGGACCAGAGAATAGACGAAGCTGATTGAGACTCTTTCCTGGCGGTACCTTTATTGAAAAAGTTTGAGGAAGGACAAGCAAGTAAAGTGGACCATTGTGCCCAGCCTCAACGATGTCGTATTCTCTGCTGTCCTTGGCCAAGAGGCGCGTGATCACGTCAAGCCGGCCAATGCTACTCTTGCCTGTTGCACGCCCATTTATATTTGGTGGTAGGTCCAAATAAGTATCTAACTGAACGAGGTAAATTTGTCCCTTCTCGAAGAGAAAATACTCTTCATCGGCATCAGACTGTAGTTCCACTGAAGAGGTCTTCGCTCTAATCTCCTCCAGTTCTCGGGTTGCAAGACGCTGCGCTTCAGTGAGTTTCCATGCTGTCCTACCGAGCGGAAGGTCGAACGCCGACCCATCGATAGCTGGTGGAGGAAACTGGTTGTGTCTTATCGCCCCTTCCTTAAAGAGTTTCTCAACCTGCTTTGTGGCGAGGACACCCGAACTTATATCTATAGCAGCAGTATCCGTACTCATAGGATTCCCTTATCCGGCGTATCAATCTGCATTAATCCGAGTCGGCCCTTTAGTCGCTTCGGTGTTATGCGTACGGGATTTCGGATAAACCACGCGTACCGCCGCTCATTCAGAGAACCCTCATTGAGATGTTGAACGCGCCAGCGATCCCAAGTCTCTGCCGTGAACTCGACACAGCTATAGATCTCGCATTTTCCAACAAGAGCGCCGAAAGTGAGATCATTGTCTGTGAGGTTGAACCTCAGAAGCGCCCTGGAGTCGTGGCGAGTGCCGGCGTGGAGCCACAACTCGCCGCGGTGTCGGGTTGCCCAAGTTCGGACTTCAATGTTTTTACGACCTTGCAGAATGAGTTCTGCCCACGGTTGACGAATGCTTAATGCCTTAGCCATAGTCATAATAAGACACTCCTACCGACAGGGAAGGAGAATCACCCCGGCCTAAGAATAGATTTCGCCACACCCTTCACATTAAAAGAAACGAATGTGTCCGTATTTTTTCCTCCGAATACCTGCGGCATAATGACGAAAAATTCACGTCTTGACAAGTCGTTTATCCCTGCAAGGTATGGGGGCAGTATGACACTAGTTCATTAGTTCGAATTATTCGTTCACTGTTAGTTTATTGTACATCTTTGATGTTTCTAAACGAAATTTGCCGACTCAACACAACGACATGGTCGGAAACGGGCGAAGGTATCACATGGTGGATCGAGTACATGAAGTTGAATTTTTATATACCAAACTGTTAGATAATGTTATATCTCACTCATGATAAGAGTGCGTGAGTCATTTGTGCTCAGCGAAGCACGGTGAAATCAAAGCGAAAAGGGAGTCCCACTCTCGGTGACTCAAGAAATAAATCTCAGGCAGATTGATTGTCCGCTCTCACCCTGTCACACCCAAGAGTGTTGACAATCCCCTCACGTGTGTCTGGCATCCTCAGGCCCAGCGCTTCTCATCAGGGAGTGAGGCTAGTCACGAAAGATATTCTCGCGCAATGCGTTGCAGCCCCTCGTCCCACGGCAGTGCCGTGTCGATAATGCGCGCCTGGACCTGAGCGACGAGATCAGGAGGAAGCGCAATGGACTCCTCTTTGGTGTTGAGGGTACTGATGATCGTGCGAATAGCGCGTTGAGCTTTCTCTGTGCAGACCGCCCGACGAAACGCTTTCTGCAACGTCTCCTCATCGGGAACAAACTTGTGGACTCCATGCGCAATGAGCTTATTCTCCAGCCATGTCACAAATTGGCCAGAGTCCATCGCGTTCAATTCGACACGCTTCCCAACCCACGAATGTCCCTGTTTCCCACTGACCAGGAAATCACACTCTGCTGGTGTCGCCCCGCTCTCACGCAAGTTGATCCGGGGATCGACTCCGCTGCCATACGTGACATCTTCACTCTCAAGCCCCATGTGTTGCGTATCGTCCAAGCGTAACCCCAAGTCGATCACCCGTGGCGTGATCGTATACCGATGTCGCCGCGTATCAGATCTAAGCGTATGGACAATAGAAAAGCCGGATTTGTCGAAGTCATGCAGTACCAGCACCGTTACCCCTTGCGTGGAGAACGATTCGACAAGTTGCCGGGCAGCAACAACCGACATGCCTTTCGTACTCATAATGGCGATATCAAAGCGTTCCACAATTTGGGCACGGTCCAGCAGCGCATGAAACCCTTCTTTCTCCACGAAGAGAACGTAGCGGTAGCGGTTCCCCGGTCCGCGGGTGGGGCAGTGGTACGGGATGCTGACTGCGTCCAGCGCCTCCGAGAACACATCGGTCCATTCTGTGGTATATTTGCGGACCTCAAGGGTTCCAAGTCCGAGCTGTTTGCGGGTATGCGGTTCCCGCATCGTGCCCCGTGCATCATACGCCACATCCCAGCTGTCGGTGCGTTCTGGATGTTCCTCGATAAAGTCAGGCAGCAGGTGCTGCGTGAAGTATGCGCTGTCTTTCCAGCATGCCCCTCTCGTTAATCGTAGCACCAACGGGCGCGCGGCATACATAATTTGGCGGGCGTTCGCTGGCAACGTGCCGTTCGCGCTGGCCTTCAGGTACGCTTGTTCCATGACGCGGTACGCCGCGGTTTTAATCGACAGCTGGGCACGCTGCTGCTTCTTGAGCCACTGCTCTTGATCGCGCCATTGTACCCGGTCTTCACGATCAGCGTTACGCTTGAATACTATCCACTGCTTCGCTACATAAACCAGGGCATCCTTGAGAGCAGCACCAATCGCCTGTGGTAATATGACTTGCGTTTTCCCACGATCAACGAAGCGCAATCGTGGGCTCGTGCAATGGACGAACACAACTACCGGGTCAAACGGCTGGATCCTGGCCGCGGCTAAAAAATCGGCAATGCCAGCAAACGGATGCTTGCGTAAGGCTGGCGAGAAATTCACGCCAAAGCAGTACTGGGGTCGCTGTTTACGGTTCTCCTCCCTGGACCATCCCATTGCCACCTCCACAACAAACGGGACCCCATCGATCGTTTTCTCGATCTTCTTGTAGCGCAAGGTTTCGTGCTCAAGGTGATACTGCGACTCAAGATGCGTCATGACATGGGCTGAGCCCAGCACTCCCAACAAAGCAGGAGCAAGAGGGCGCGACTCCTGTTTCATGGCGGCCAACAGCGTGGTGACCCGTTGCATATCAATATCCGTGCCGCTCTCGTTTGCGAGTTCATGCAGCATCGTCCCCGCGAGACCTGTCGTTTCTCCCACGGCTTTTTGTTTGGCGGTGCCTTTGAGACCATTGAATTCCGACACGAACTCCCGGACTGAGCGTTCTTTCCCCTGTTTCCGTTCTTCGGTCACATAGGCTGCAATTAACCCCCGGAGCTGCTCCTCGGTATACCAATGCGGAGATGTCGGGTCCTTCGGGTGCCACTTCTGCCAGCTGGGAGCAGTACACGTCCATGAGCGCTGCTCTCCGCTGGGGCTGAGATATGTAAACGTTGCGTGCGGATTACAGGCCGCATACTGCTGGAGGAGTGTGGAGACCTGCCACATGCTTCTCCCATGCCCGCGGGGGACATTGTAACAATCCTCCTCATCGGTCGGAGCCAGATAGCTAGCTACCTCGGGCCAGTGGATTTTTACAAACGTCCCATTTTTTACAACGCTCACTGGTGTGGCCGAATGGGATAGGGTGGGCTGTTGCGCAATACGGTCGAGTGTCACTTCGATCGTATGCTGCACGCCATTCGTGATGATCTCGATGCGTCCATAGCTCCCATCCGCGACGAACGGCGCCGCAATGAGACATTTCAGCGCGTTGCCTAGCCGTCCGCGCGTCGGACTGATGTAGTTGGCTTTGTTCGACACACGGATGGAATAATCCAGCGCTTTGTCCAAAATGGACTCTGGCAAGCCCGGGCCGTTATCCTGAACGCTGAACGCGTGCGGTTCAACCCTCACCTCAATTTCAGGTACGATTGCTGCTTGTTCACAGGCGTCAAGGGAATTGTCGATCACCTCTTTCAGGAGCGCAATCGGCCAATCTGGTTCATCGTATCCCAATTGCATAGCTAATTCACTCTTGGTGAAGAACTCCATAAGCCGACTGGTTTCAAACGTTGTGCGTGTTAATGTTCCTGTTGTTGTCATTGTCTTTCCTCCTCATCGTTTCACGGTTTTTCCTTCACGACGTATGGCCGTTTGCCCAGGGTCTGCTCAACGAAGTCATCGAGCGCGCCCGAATTGATGATCTGCAGTAAGACGACAAACGGAGACGGCTCCTGTTGCGCGTTCGCTGAGGCAGTCGCGGGAGAGGCCCGCTGCAACTGGGCTACTGCCCATGCAAGGCGGCCCTCAATGTCGTCTTCTAGGGGTAATGGCGGAAGCGACTTCTCTTGCTGCGTTTCTAACTTCTCCAGTCGACGGAGTAACGTTTTCATCGGGACTCCTCCTTTGCCTGTTCCAGCGCTGCGAGCCGTTCTTCAAGATCCGCTAACTCAATCCCTCGTAGTGCTAAATCGAACCACGCGACATTCGTACACTCAGGCGGCAAGTTGTGAGAGCGCAGCAAGTGAACTGTCCGCAGTCTGTAGGGCTTCGACCGCTGCCGTCACCTCCGGTGTGTAGTAGAGGTCCGAG
>JBFWXH010000139.1:0-13941 GCA_050187625.1 Binatia bacterium | reverse complement strand
CCACACGGCGAGCGCAGCCCTGAGGTGTTCGATTCGGATCGCGGAGCTTTTGTCGAGCAACGCATAAATTAAGCTAAGACGTAACACTTGCGCTTCAGCACGAGAGAGCATCGCTCCAAGAAGGCCGGGTTTCCCCTCAGAGAGGTCGTGATACACAGCAGCCCAGAGCGCTCTCGCCGCTTCATCACGTTTGACTTCAGACACAGTGCGCGCAAACGCGATAGCTTCTTTCAAGCGTTCAGCAAGCGGAAGCAGAAGCGCATCCGGGACTGCACCGCCTTCGGGTAACTCTTTTGACCGTCGAACGCTTACCCAGAGAAATCGGTTTCCAAACCCGTTGGCTTTGTTGGTGTCGTCAAGACGTGCGCGCAGTTCCTGGGTCGTGATATGCCCTATGCACGAGACGTGCGCGCCGCTCGCACGCGTAGGATTATTCTTTGTCAGTGTCGATAAATCGCCATGGTCCCAGATATCACGCAAGACTGCAGACAGCGTGTTACGTTCCCTGTCGCAGACAATCAAAACTGACACAAATTCAGATTCGACAATCAGGAGTCGTTTGTCAGGTTCGCCAGGGTCGACGCAGACTTCTTGATAATCAACAACTCGGCCCTTTTCCCTGATTGGCTGTTGCTCAAAACGTGCATCCCTGACGTGATGGATTAGCCCTTCCCCACTGCTCAGGCCTGATCTGATTTGAGTTTTGGCCCAGGCAGGATCACACAGAGAGAATAGGTAACGTGGAGTGCTCCACCCGGTACCTTTTCGCCCCTTGCTGGTATCTCCCACCTGTACGATAAACAGACGCGCAGGATGTTGACTGTGTTGCACTTTCACGTGTGCGGTCGCGTTAATACAGTTTCCGAATCCGGTCAGTGTGTTCGTCAACGTCGCCACGGGGTCAGCCTCAGTGTACGGATCGATCGTGCGGACAATATCACCAGCTAAGCCATACAAGGCTTCCTCGGCTAGCAGAGGCCAAGAAGGTTCGCTTTCCGCAATCGCAATGTCGCGGTGATCTTCCTGACGCTTAGTGTTCTCGTGGCTGTCTTGTTCGCTGAGACGCTCACCGTAACGTCCGCGGCTGAGCCAACCTTGCAGAATGGTCGATACGTCACTTCCTATGCGCTCCGCCTGCATCCTCCACCCCTCTTCCTCGCTGTTAAGCCAGATCGCGAACGACCTCATCGACGATCGTGTCGATATTGCTCCCTGAACGACTCGCTTCCAGCCAGTTTTCGACTGCAGAACGTTTGACCAGTGTTCGCCTGCGAGAGGGGCGATAGGCAACGAGCGTTCCTTCTTGAATCAGCTTCCAGAACATCCGCTGGGATAGGGAAGTGAAAGCAGTGGATTGCTTACAATCGAGATATTCGTCTTGTGAATGTGTGCTGCTCATGCGCGCAATGTAATGCGCAAGACTGAGCAGCGTCAAAACTGACAAATCGAGGGTTTTCTAGAAAATTCTGCAAATGTCGGGGGTAGGAACAGAAGCGATTTTTTATCGGAGTCGCTTTACTGGAAGCTTTCCGGTCTCTACGGCGTCGGCTATCCGGTGGTAAGGAAGGTCTTGGATTTGGCCATCCCAGTGTTCAACACGGACACCAGTATCTCCATAGCCAATAACTTTAACGGTCTTCTGACCTTCGCTCGTTTTGAGGTCGAGGAGGGTCTCCTTGGTAGGAGCTGCACTGATCACGGGCTTCTCTTCAGATTTTTCTACTGGTGGCGGTGTCTGACGCGGAGGACGCTTCACCGTCAATCGTACGGCGTCTGCTGGATATCCCACGGGAAACCACGACGGAGTCAGCGTCGTTAACAGGCGACCAATAAGACGAGCAGACTGTGTTTTTGTAGTCCCTTTTTGTCTCAGTCGGGCAAACAGCAGCCGTTGAAAATCTTGCCAGATGGGCTGCTTTGATTCTTGCTTTGTAACGTTTTTATCGATCAGATGCACCGAGGCACCTCGGATACCAAAGTTATACTTCCCTACCTTGAACAGAATTTCCCCATGAGGTGTACGCTCTCCGCCCTGTACTTCACTCAGGAGTGCATGCTCTTTCTGGAGCTGTACCTTGAGTGTGTCCGAGTATGGACTTTGCGCCTCAGTAATTAGTCGCACAGCGCGATCATACCGGCGCCGCAATGCTAGAACTGACTTCAAGACACTCTCACTTGCTTTACGTATTGACTGTGACAAGAGGAATCGATCAAATGCTTTTGCAAACAACGGGTAAATCTCCTGGTCGAAATCGATACCCTTTTCAGTAAAGGCTTGCTTGAGACTTATTGCCTCAGGTGAACGCTCACGTTCTGCCAGCCCCTTCTACTCCGCAAACTGATAGTGGAAGAAAAAACAAAGAAAGCGAACCCAGAGGACCAAAGTTAAACGCTCTTTCCCTCCGGGTGGAAGGAACGCAAGCTGTTGTTCTATCTGTCTCCCTACCAGATGGGCTCCCTCGAGCGCTTTCCGAAGATGCCTCTTAAAACGGTCCGGGCAGGGGTCACGAATGAAACAATCGATTTCACCAAGCGTTTCATAAAACAGGCGCATATTCTCTTGCGTCTGAAGAAGAAAAGGTAGGTCTTTTTTCACACCTGCCTCCTGCTATCAGGTTCCTCCTGCTCTGTAGGAAAAGGGGAAGATGGGGCAGGAGAGACACCCACCGTGTCAGCCGCGGTCGCGAGTCGCGGCCTATCCCCTCACGTCTCGTGCAAATTCTACTTTCGCTTTTTGCTCACGTCTACCTCTGCTATTCTCTAAACCTTTGTCAGCATCACGAGGAGGACCCGTTGAGCGCTGTTGCGAATTCGCAACAGCGGCTGCAGTTTGCCAGAGAGCAATGCTCAGTTGAGGCTCAAGGTATGCTAGATATGCACTGTCGTACTTTGGAAATGTATCACAACCTGTACGGTTGCGGATAGGTTGCGTGCACGGTCGTGCATGGTGATGCGGGACGCGATAAAAGTGCAGGAAAACCAAAAAATATCACAGGTTGTACCCGATAATTTCTTGGTTGGTCATCCCCGTCCCCCTTGCAAACTTCCTTTTGACCTTCAGCTCTTCTCACGATCCCAGCGAAGGTATAGGCGAAGCGTGACGTATATAATGCAGACCAGCCTTTGCCAAGAGCTTACGCCATATCCGCTTCGGAAAACTCGCCCGCTGTAACGGATTCCGCGTATTACTATGTCCCGGCGTTGTCCGTGCGCTAGCTAGAGCACCTCTTCGAAGTGTAGCCTACCTCTTGGGGCAATGGCATTAAGTTAGTGAATGTCTGTCATTGCGAGGAGCGCCAGTGACGAAGCAATCTCTGCAGAAACCAAGGATTGCTTCGCTGCGCTCGCAATGACATCCCGGCTTAACTTAATGGCATTGACCTCTTGGGAGTACGCTCACGGAATATTACTGATCAGCTCGCAGCCTCCCTGATCTCCAGGCACAGTTTCCTCGAACTTATCCGTACCGTCCCCACCGTTGCAACTGTCTCGCCCTGCTCCGCCGTTCAAGGTGTCATCGTTTTCGTCGCCAAAAAGAAAATCTCCATCCTCTTGGCCCCTGAGAATGTCATTGCCTGCTTCCCCGAGCAGCGTATCCCTCCCGGGCCCTCCGTTCAGCGTGTCATCGTCTTCACCTCCGACCATGAAATCGTTTCCGGGCCCTCCGTTCAGCGTGTCATCGTGCTCACCGCCAACCAGGATATCTACCCCAATCCCACCGTTCAGTATATCCTCTCCTGTTCCACCGAATATTCGATCACTCCCCAGTTGTCCCAACAGAGTATCGTCACCCGCGTTCCCAAGGATAATGTCATCTCCCGGTCCCCCACAGATCATATCGTCTCCTCCACTACCAAAAATGATGTCATTGCCCCCCAACCCATGAATCACATCTGGTCCTAGAGTGCCCACCAGAAAGTCGGGGTCGTTGGTCCCGATAATCGTTGGAACGCGTCCCTGGCAAGCTAACACTGTGGTAAGAACCTCCGCCGCATTGTTCTGCAGGTCAGGATCGGGCTGATCGGCAAAGACCTCTACGGAATTCACAAAGGACCCATCCGCATCCGGGGTAACCGTAACAACAATCGTGACAAGAACAGAGGTGTTCGCTGCCATCGTGCCCAGGTCACAACCCACGGTGGGAATGCCCGGCGGCAGCAGTGCAAATGCACACGTGCGTTGAGCAGGGGGATTGATCGTCGCCGACACGAAGGTGACCGGCGCTGGGATATCAACCGGCAACTGGTCAAACAGCTTCACATTGGTCGCGTTGTCCGGACCATTATTGCTGACCACGATGCTATAGGTCAGGTCTGCTCCCACGGGGACCGGGTCGGGCGTATCATCTTTGGTGACCTCCAGATCTGTCAGTACTGGCGGAGCGATCGTGATCGAGGCGAATGCTGAGAAGAGGCACGCATTGGCGATCACTGCCCCAGTCGCGAAGTTCGGGCCAGCGGTTAAGGTAGTCGTAGGGCCGGCGGACGGAGACACCATCCCGATACCACTAGAGGCTGCCCATTCTACGGCAGCAGGAACACACTCGTCATCGTCTGTCCCTGGGGTGCCATCGGAGCCAACCAGAGGAGTGCTCGTCGTATCAGCCACTGGGCACCCGAAGGCCGTAAAGGTCTGGGTACTGTTAGGCGCCACATTCACCGTCGCCGGCTCAATGACTACGCCGAACACGTCTCCACCATTGACTGTCGTTATTGCGGTGTCGATGTTGTTGCCTGAAATCGGATCAGAGGTACCGATATCGAACCCGCTCACGTCCGCCGGAATCGTTCCCGCAGCACCAGTGTCTACCATAAATGTGATAGGCAGGTCCACGCTTTCATCTACTCCGAGTGCCCCAGGCTGACACTCGAGAAAGCCAAATTGTTCATTGGCAGTACAACGGGGATCAGCCGCGCAAAACGTGGTGCGGAACGGCAATCCCATGTCTGCACGGACATCCGTCGCTGGGTCTGGTCCTAAATTGCTGGCCGTGAGCGTATAAATCAGCAGTCCCCCCGGGACCACTGGGTCGGGCGCGTCATCCAGAGAAAACTCGAGGTCAGCTGGTGGTAACGGTGGCGTCTGCGCAGGGATCGGTTCCGCGAGAAATAAGCCGAGGACACTGGTCGTGAGAATGACGGGCCACCGTAAAGATTGCCCTAACGAGAACTGAAGGGGATGATGCACCATAGTAATAGGTTGATCCATTGTGGTCCTCCTTTCTCGGGGTTGGGAGTGCAGTCTCCTACACCCGGTGAACACAGTGCAACCTGACGCATCCCACAAGACGTGTGAGGTATGGACGACGCCTCCGCAGCTCCTTGTCGCAAGACAAGGCATCGTTTTCACGTTCTCCGAGGACATGCTCGTCGAGAGCCATGAACGGGTTATGACGCATGCGGTCTTTGCAGGTCAAGAACAAAACGTCAGACCTGGGGCTCAATTCACACCAGTGAATAGGACCCGCCACGCCGCAGAATCAGGACGTCCATGCACTTTCCCTCCTCGTCAGATAACGAACAGGACAGGATTAGTGCTTGTAGGGTTTCGTGATAAGAGGCGGGGGAAGAAGATTTTTCTCTCCTTCCCCTGGCTATTCACAAATTGTATGAATTCAAAGTGAGTACGCGTAGATGGTCGCAAGACGTAGAAACATCAAGAAAATATCACATATTGTTGCAATACGCTTCCGGGTCGTCATACAGCCCGTCGTACCACCTCAGTGCCAATGCCTTCTTTGGTGAAA
The DNA here is from genome assembly GCA_050187625.1 of Binatia bacterium. GTDB lineage: Bacteria > Desulfobacterota > Binatia > Bin18 > Bin18 > JBFWXH01. The sequence continues at coordinate 8,195 of JBFWXH010000139.1, read as the reverse complement.
ATCTCTAACAAGGTCGCATGGCGCACGCGCCCATCAATAATATGGGTTTTCTGTACCCCGCCGTGGAGCGCCGAGATACAGCACTCGACTTTCGGAATCATCCCTTCGCCAATCGTGCCATCCTGAATGAGCAAGGCAGCGTCCTCCCCTGCTAAGGTCGGGATAAGCGTTCCATCTTTCCCTTTGATTCCTTCGATATCAGTGAGGAGAATCAGCTTCTCTGCCCGCAAGGCCTCGGCCACTTTTCCAGCTACTAAGTCGGCGTTGATGTTATAGGGAGTTCCGTCCTTGCCCACACCCACTGGCGCAATGACAGGAATGAAATTCGCTTGGGTCAGCGCATGAATGACTTGCGGATTGACCCCAACCACTTCTCCCACTTGACCGATATCATGGGTTATTGACTGACCGTTCTCGGTCACCGACAGTAACATCTTTCGAGCGATGACCAACTCGCCGTCTTTGCCGCTCAGGCCTACGGCTTTGCCACCCTGGCTGTTGATCAAGGTGACAATTTCCTGGTTGATCTTGCCCAGCACCATTTCCACCACGTCCATCGTCTGAGCGTCGGTCACACGCATGCCACGAACGAAGCGCGACGAAACCCCAAGTTTTTTGAGCATCTCGCCAATTTGTGGTCCGCCTCCGTGCACCACAACCGGATTCATACCAACGAATTTCAACAAGACGACATCACGCGCAAAGTGCTGTCTCAATGCCTCATCTTCCATGGCATGCCCGCCATATTTAATGACGAACGTTTTCCCAGAAAATCGTTGAATATAGGGAAGCGCTTCAAGTAAAGTGTCAGCTTTCTGAATGTATGTATCCACCACCTGTGTCCGTGTGCAGGAAAATAGCAGTTTTATGCCCTGTTGCTTTCAGGGGGTCAATGGGCTTGGAACCTGTCACTTTTTCCCGCAGTTAGTGTTATAAGGAAAAGACTTTCTCGCGAGGTATTTATGCAGATACTCATTTTCCTTATCGTCGCCCTCTTTTTCGCCGCAGCGTCTGCCTTCGCAGATTTGTATCAGTGGACTGATACCGACGGGGTTATTCATGTCGTCGATGAGGCAGGAGAGGTGCCGGAGGCCTATCGCGACCAGGTCAAAGTATATCAGTCCATGAAATCACACTCTCCACCGCCAGCTTCGCTCCCATTGTCACCGAGTCGCAGCTACACCCTCGGGAGCGAAGGACAATTCGCCCAGAAAATTGCTTTAGACTTGGGATTAATTCGTAGAGAGAGCGAAGATCCCATTGGCCCGCTCATCGGTGCAGGTATTCGGCCTGCCGGAGGATGGCATGTCGATGAAGCATTAACGATTGAAACGGTGGAGGAAGTTCTCTCTGCCGCACGTTATGCGGCGAATGCTCATCGCCTCTCTCTTTCGGCTGATGGAGCGACAGCGATCATTCAACAAAGTGCTGAAGCCATTCTTCCCGCTCCACCGCCGGAGGAACTTGCCTATGAAGAGCCACCACCGCAACAGATTATCATCCAACAATCTGCGCCACAGATTATTGAGGTCGAGCGTGAAACCGTGCCAGTGTATGTGCCAGTGCCAGTGATCAGAGGTCACTCTCATTTTCATCGTCCGTCACGGCGGTCGCCACGTTCCGGTGATGGTCCTTTCGCTCCAGCCTCGCCAAAAGGACCGCACACAGATCGGTGGTATGATCATGCACCTTCGACACGTACGCCGAGCGGGCCATTTACTTCACAACCTAGTCCGTCACACATGCCATTTGGTGCATCACATATGCCGTTTGGCGCCTCGCATATGCCATTCGGGTCATCGTCACGTGGCACCTCCCCCTCGGGAAAACGCTAACCGAACCGAGGAAACTACCTAAAGGAACCTACCGCATGAAAATTACGGTGTTTAGCGATTATATCTGCCCCTTTTGCTACATCGGCGTAGAAACGCTGAAACAAGTCCAAAGTGAAGTGCCCGCCTTCACCCTGGCATGGAGGGGATACCAGATTCATCCAGAGTATCCGGCCACAGGCATTCCAGTCGAGCAACGCATGGCCCAGATTGGCCGCGAACGCTACGATATGATCTGGGACAACATTCTAGCGATGGCCGCCAGTGTGGGGCTAACTATGCGCCGTCCACCATTGTTGACCAACTCGCTGATGGCGCTTGAGGCGACCGAATACGCCAAAGAGCAGGGCAAAGGAGAGGCATTCTCCCAAGCAGTTTATCAGGCTTATTTTCAGGAGGGGCAAAATATCGGCGACCTTGAAGTTGTCTGCGCGCTTGCGGTAGGTGTCGGCTTAGATACTAATGTGCTTCAGACCCATTTACAAGAGCGCACCTATGCCCCTCAGCTTGAAACCGCACGCCAAGAAGCACGCGAACACGGCATCTCCGGGGTCCCAACCTTTCTCGTGGGTCCTGCGCAGATCGTCGGCGCACAATCTGCGGACGTGTTTATCTCGATGCTCAAGCGCGTCGCCGAACGAGGGCTGGCGTAGAAATCAAACACCTAATTCTTCGAGCAGCGCCTTGGCCTCTTGCAAGTCCTTGGTGTCAAACCCTTCGGTGAACCAGTTGTAGATTGCGGCTAGCTTCTCACGTGCTTCAGCTGTCTTGCTTTGTTGCTGCCACAGCCGCGCCAGGCTCGTCGTTGCACGTAGTTCCAGTGACTTTGCCTGCTGCTTCTGCGCAATTTCTATCGCTTGCAGAAAACACCTCTCTGCTTCTTTGACTCTAGACTCTAGACTCTGGACACTCGACTGAAGGGTGAGTTCCCCTTTTAGTCGATACAGCTCAGCTTCGTAGAATCGCTCCCCAGTTTTGTCCACTAGACCCAACGCTTCAGCAAGCGCCGTTAATCCTTCCTCCACTTGCCCCGTCTTGCCATTAGTTTCAGCCAATAGGGCCAGAAAATGTGGCCGCAACAGCTCCATCCCTATAGTCCAAGCGGCAGCCATACCCTGCTGTATCTGTTGAGTGCCATCCTCCGTCTGTCCCTGCTCGGCTAACGCCCAGCCCCGATAGCTCGTTCCAAGTGCCACCCAGTATGAAAACCCTCGGTCATTAGCGATAACGATCAGTGTCTCTGCCCCTTTTTGGGCCATGTGCGCTTCCCGGCAGAGTTGATGGAGCATGGTAGTACACAGATAGGCTTGGGCCAAGCTAAAGGGGTGGGAGACATCTTGGGCTAGAGTGAGCACCTCTTGCATTCTCTCCCGGGCTTGGTCGGGATAACCAAGGACTCACAGCGTCCAGGTTAAAAAGGATAGGCAAGAAACCCCCGGATTTATCCCATAGACGAAGGCCAAAGAGTGATGTTGTCGTGAGCTGTAGAGAGCTACACCTTGTTCCAAATGCGCCTGGGCGGAAGCAAACTCTCCAGCACAGTACAAAGTTACCCCTAGCGTATAGTGTGCCCCGACTAGGTGTGTTGGCTCGACGCGCTGAGCTAATTTCAAGAACCGCTCCCCTAACTCACGTGCTTCCCGGAACTTCGCTTGGTTATTAGAAAACCGCCACAACCCAAAGAGCACAGGTAGGAGTTGAGGGGTTTCACCTACTCGCCGACACAGCTCCAACGCACGAGTATAGGCTTTCCCCACTTCTAGAGCCGCAAGGCCTTTTGTGGCCATTAACGGAGTGCCTAGAACGATTTGCAGCGTCAGTTCTTGCTGAGCACGCTCGGGAGTATCCGGTAGGGCCCTGAGCAGCTCTAACCCTTTGGTGAGGTGACTGATTGCTTCCACATGCGCCGAGCGCTGGGTCGCTCGCTGCCCGGCTTGTTGCCAGTACGGAATCGCCTGCTCCTTAAGACCCGCCTCGGTGTAGTGGTGCGCGAGCAGTTCGGGTTGCGTCTGGACTGTTTCGGGAAATCGTTCCGTCAACATCTGGGCAATCTGCTGATGTAACTGCTGCCGGCGGCTCTTCAGTAACGAGTGATACGCGGTGTCTTGAATCAAGGCATGTTTAAACAGATACGTCGCCTGCGGCGGTAACCCACGTTGATAGATCAACTCCGCCTCGACGAGCTGCCGTAGTCCCTGCTGCAACAGCGTTTCGCTTACTACCGCCAGAGCCTGGAGGAGATCGTAGCTGAATTCTCGTCCAATCGTCGCCCCCAGTTGCGCAACCTCTTTGGCGTCCCCTAATCGATCGAGCCGTGCCATCAACGCATCCTGGAGGGTGGCAGGGATTCCCAAGGTTTGTAGGGGCACGGCGCGCCGTGCCCCTACGGCTTCTGCTTCTAGCACTGCCTTTGTTAATTCTTCTACGAACAGAGGCACACCATCAGTCTTGGCGACAATTTGTTGCAATATGTCGGCGGGCAGTGTCTGTGAACCGCTGACCTTCGCCACCATCGTTTCAATATGCGTGTGTCCCAAGCGGCTGAGCGTGATCTGGCTGAGATAGGACCGATTACCCCAAGGTGGCAGGAATTCGAGGCGGAAGGTGAGCACTGTCAATAGTTGTGTCATGGGCACTTGGTCAACGAGGAGCGTGAGTATCTCTAATGTCGAGGGATCGGCCCAATGGACATCCTCCCACATATTGTAGACTGGTTGTCTCTCGGCCTCCTCAACCAGCCAGGCCACTAAAGCAGCCTGTGTTTTCTCCTTCTGCTTTTGCGCACTGAGTGTAATAGGCGGGTAGCCTTCAGGATGCGGTAAGGAGAGTAACGCGGCCACCAGCGGGACGGTCTCGGCCTGGGGGAAACGATAGCGGCTGAGCGTGTGTTGGAGTTTCTCCAGCTTGACGGCAGACGTATCTTCGCGCGCAAACTGCAGCAGGTGCTGCAGGTGGTCGATGATGGGATACAACGCACTATTCTGATGATAGGGCGAGCAGCGAAACTCGATGCGTGTAACTCCCTCGGCGCTTATGCTCTGTTTTAGTTCCTGCACCAAGCGTGATTTGCCAATCCCGGCTTCTCCGCTCAGCAGCACCACCTGACCGGCACCCTCTTTGGCTTGCGCCCAACGGCGTTGTAATATGCTCAGTTCTTCTTCCCGCCCTACCAGTGGCGTTAACCCCCTCCCCACCGCGACCTCAAAGCGGCTCTGCACTCCACTCTCGCCCAGGACTCGATATACTCCCAGCGGCGTCAAGATGCCTTTGAGCGTTTGAGGGCCTAAGTCCTGGCACTCGAAGAGGCCTTGCACCAGCTGCTGCGTTGCCGCACTCATGACCACCGTGTCCGGCTCAGCGAGTCCTTGCAGCCGCGCCGCAATGTTCGGCGTCTCTCCCAACGCCAGCAGCTCCCGCTTCGCACTGCTGCCGATCTCCCCGATCACCACCAGCCCAGTATGGATGCCGATGCGCACTTGCAAGGGTAACACTTGCTGGGTCCCCACCAGGCCCTGGAGGTAGGCGTTGAGTCCCGGTAGCGCCGCCACAATCTCCAGCCCACTCCGTACCGCGCGTGCCGCTTCGTCTTCATGCGCCACCGGATAGCCAAAATAGACCAACAAGCCATCCCCCAAGTGTTGGGCAAGATAGCCCCCATAGTGCTGGATCACCTCCGTACAGGTCACTTGATAGGCACTCACCACTTCCCGTAGCTCTTCCGGATCAAGGCGCTCCGACAGGGCCGTGGACCCCACCAGGTCACAGAACAACACGGTGAGTTGCCGCCGTTCGGCTACTGGGGGCTGGGGGCTAGGGGCCAGGGACTGGAGACTGACACTATCCGTTTCGCCATTTCCCCCTTTCCCCTTTTCACCCTCATCATCTCCCCTTATCCCTTTATCCTTTCTCCGTTCCCCTTTATCCTTCTCACTAGAGCCGACCCACACTAATACTTTTCCGTCTTCATCAACCGCTACACACTCGGCATCAATGAGTTCATCCTTGAGTCCTTCGAGGTACTCGTCATCGAGTTGAAAGCGCAGCTTCAGGGCTCGATACGCCACCCGGCCTTTGCTTTGCAAGAGTTCGCGAACCTGGTCCAATACCTCATCAAAGCTCATCGCGGGTCTCCGTTCGCACTTACCATTCTGGTCTCCTCCCCGAAGATTCATCGGATCATGCGCCAGCCTTGCAGGTTTTGCAAGAATTGCAGCCTTCGGCCTTACCCGCGTTACAAAGCCAACACTAACCGTACCCCGATATCAAGCTCTTGCAGACGGCGCGGAGACAAGCGACCAATGCGTTCGGTGAGAACAGCTTTGTCAAGCATAAGGAGCTGCGACACATTGATAACAGAATCACGGGGAAGACCAGCTTCGCGGCGGCGCAAAACCACGTTTCCCGGAGCAAAAGCCAACCGTGTGTTCGATGTGACAGCAGCGGCGATGATGGTATCGATGCGACTCGCTGTGAAGTCGTCGGATTGGATGATCACTACCGGCCGTCGGTAGCCAGGTTCGGAGCCGGTTGGGAGTTGTAGCGAGGCCCACCATACCTCACCACGCTTCATCACCAGTCCTCGCGAGGAAGCGACCGACGTTGCAACGCGTGGAGTCCCGGATCAAGAAGGGATTTGGCTTTCCGGTCATGGGCAATGTTGATGGCTTTCTGAAAACACACCTCCACTTGAGATTGCAGATCATCGCATGCCGATTTCGAATCGTTCCTCCCTGAATCCAAGAGCAATTCACTCCGTAGCCGGTATAATTCTGCCTCGTACCAGCGCTCGTTATTTCTGGGTGCGATAATCAAACCCTGAGCTACAGTGGTCAGTCCCTCTTCAATCCGCCCGATCTCTCTATATGCTTCTGCCAGCAGAGTTAAGAAATACGGTAAAGCCAGCTCTGCTCTAAATAGAAACCCATTGGACGGAAAGTGCTTCACCTCCTAGGATGGCAAATGGGTAACGTTTGTCAGCGCCCATGGAGGTGAAGCGATGGACCGGGAGCATCTTCGCATAACCAAGCGGGAGCGCCAAGCCTTACTGAAGGACTATTGGAAAGGGGCTAATGAACGAGTCCGCTTACGCGCCCACATTCTCTTGTTATTAGCTGAGGGGGATTCGTGGGCGCTCATTGTCGGGGTGTTATATTGTAGGACCCGCACGATTGCGCGCTGGAAGCGGTGGGTGGAGGAAGACGGGATTGGGGCTGTCCTTGGGACACCGCCGAGCACCGCGCGGCTGGGAAGCTGGTGGGGGAAGTGGTAGCCGCGTGGATAGTGAAGAGGAGTCCTCGGGATTTTGGGTTTTTACGCAGTCGGTGGAGGTGTCAGGTGCTAGTGCTGGTGGAGACTTACGAATTGCGTGTGAGTCAAGAAACCGTGCGGCGCTGGTTGCACAAGGAACAGATGGTGTGGCGTCGCCCGTGTCCGGTTGGCGGTCCCAACGACCCACAGAAGGGAGCGAAGCTGCAGGCGTTGCGTCAGCTCCTGGCCAGTCTGCCGACCAACGAGATGGCGGTGTTTCACGATGAGGTGGATGTGAATACCACTCCCAAGATTGGCGCGCTGTGGAGGCATCGGGGACAGCAAGCCACAGTGGTGACCCCAGGGACGAACGAGAAACGGTATCTCGCCGACTCCTTGAACTGGCGCACGGGGGCATTGATTCTCACCCAAGGCTTGCCCACAGAAGAGCGCACGACCGCCTTGTTCCTCCGGCATCTGGATCTGGGATGATTTACGATGGCACTTGCTCCGCTACCAGAAGATTCATGTCATCTGTGATAATGCGCGCAGCCATAAGAGTCAGGCCGTACCGAAGTATCTCCAACGGTGGGGCCATCGCCTCAAGCTCCATTCCTTACCGACCTCCGCACCCGAGACCGATCCTATCGAACGGATTTGGTGGCATTTGCACGAGGAGATTCCGCGCTGTCATCGCTGTCAGCGTATGGCAGAATTGCTGGAGTTAGTGTTTGCCTGGCTGCAAAAACGCACGCCCATTGTGGTTGAGCGTGAAGTATATTCGCTCCCGCAAGCCGCCTCGCATTTTCCATCGAGTGGGGTTCTATTTAGGGCCTGAAGGAACGTCTCCACCACAGAGATCTTGCCAATCCCTGGCTCACCAGTGACGAACACCAGTTGGCGCTCCCCGCTTCGCGCTTTTTCTAACCATGAGTGGAGTTGCGCGAGTTCAGCGTCACGACCAACAAGAGGGGGTGTCAGAGAATGAGGCCTATAGAGAAAACACACCAAGATATGGGGTGGAAGTTTCACACAGTTTGAGGGATCGGCTCAATAAGGCCGTCCACCCAGCGATAGCCAAACTGCTGTAAGAAGTTCACCACATGCTTTTTCCCT
>JBFWXH010000138.1:0-14000 GCA_050187625.1 Binatia bacterium | reverse complement strand
ACTCAGCTGCATACGTGGGTCCTCCTCTACACAGACGCAAATTCCCGCTCCGTCTCCGGACCGAGTGTGCTCATCTTGCGCCTCTTTTATGGTGAGAAAAGAACGCCGCTGAATCACCGCTTACGCATGCGCTGACACAGGAGGTCGCTTACGGCACGGTGCTGCAAGAGCAACGCAAGCTGCTACACGAGCGCACCGGCCAGGCGGTTGAACAACTGTACAAGGACACAATAGAAGAACGCTACAGCGAGTTGGCCCATCATTATCAACGCAGCGGGAATACCAAGAAGGCGGTGGAGTATTTGCAGAAGGCGGGACAGCAGGCGGCACAGCGGTCGGCCAACACCGAAGCGATTACCCATCTCACCGCCGCGCTCGACGTGCTCGTAACGCAACCGGAGACACGGGAACGAGCCGCCCAAGAACTCACCCTACACTTGGCGATGGGACCGGCATTGATGTCCACTCTGGGGTTTGCTGCCCCGGCAGTGGAACAGCACTATACGCGCGCCCGGGCGTTGAGCGCCCAGCTGAATGACGCCTCGCAACGCGTTGCGGTGCTGTGTGGCCTCTATCTGTTTCACCTGGTCCGAGGCGAGCTGCGTACGGCCCAGGCGGTGGCGGAGGAGTGCCTACAGCTCGCGGAACAGACGCATGAGGCCGAGTTGCTTCTTGAAGCACACGCGCTCGTAGGGGACATCTTTTATTGGCGAGGAGAGTTTGTCCGAGCCCGAGTAGCGAACGAGCAGAGCAGAGCGTTCTACCACTCCCAAAACCAGGCGCTGCCGTCTCTTCACAATGGTCTCGACCCGAGGGTGCTGAGTCTCGGCAACGCAGCCCGGGCGTTGTGGTATCTAGGGTATCCCGAGCAGAGCCGGACGCGGATTGACGAGGCGCTGCACCTCGCCCAGGAACTCGCTCACCCCTTTCATCATGCCCTATCCTTATTCATTGCCGCTGACTTGTATGGCGAACGTGGCGACGGGCGCCTCGCCCAGGAGTACGCGGACGCGGAGGCGACAGTGAGCCGCGAGCACGGATTTCCCCATTTCTTGGCATCTGGCACTGTCCACCAAGGCAAAATGCTTATGACCCGGGGGCAGTGGGCGGAGGGCGTCTCTCAGGTCAAGCAAGGCCTAGAGGTGTTGGAGGGAGAACTCCAGAAGACCCGGTTTCTCGCTTGGCTGGCGAGAGGGTATGGAGAGGCGGGACAGGTGGAGGACGGGCTGACGACGGTCGCCGAAGCGCTGCGGTTGGTAGAGAAGAATGACGATCGACATTATGAGGCGGAGCTGTATCGACTCAAGGGAGAGCTGACGCTGCAGTCCAAAACGAGTCTCGGGCAAGTTGAAGACAAGTCTCAAACAAGTCGAAGCCCCTCAGAGGTCGAGAAAGAAGCTGAACAGTGCTTCGTGAAGGCGATTGAGATCGCCCAGAAGCAGCAGGCCAAATCGCTGGAGCTGCGCGCGACGATGAGTCTGGTCCGTTTGCGACAACAGCAAGCGACGCAGTCTGAATCACGGAATACGGATCACGCATCACGCGCGACGCTCGACGAAGCTCGTCGGATGTTATCCGAGGTCTATAACTGGTTCACCGAAGGGTTTGATACCAAGGATTTGCAAGAGGCGAAGGCACTGTTGAACGTAAACACGTAAAACGTAAAGGGGAAGGGGAGGTGGTTACGTATGACGTGTTACGTGTTACGTGTTACGTGTTACGTTTCCTTCCCCTGCTAACAACTCCTCCAACATCAACGCACAGCCACGCGCTTCGGTGCCGGGAACGCGACCGGTAATCTCAAAGCCTGCGCCGGTGGCATACCCAAGATCATCGGTCTGGATCGCCATGACTGAGCCACAATTGGCCAGGTCGAAATGACGCAAAATGCCAATTTGTCCAGGCGGTACTTCCAGTAGTGTTTCGGGATCGACCACAAGCGTGCGTACCCAGTGTGGACCAATCTTGTAGCGAGGCTCATTGCTTTGGCGAAAACGGTTGTACAAGACGTTGTCATAGAACTGTGACGCCATCTCGGTCATGCCATATTCGTTGACACAGTAGTACCCGGCAACTTTGAGATATTTCCAGCACGACTGCAGCACGCCATTGCGCGAAACCGGACGGCTGAGCCCTTTGTTGCCGCCGGTATCCATAATCCGGCTGCCACCAGGCAAAGCAAAGTGATGGTCATTGGCGTCGCACCAGTCAAAGAATGCCACCAGAGCTGAGGTAATCGCCAGAATACAGACGGGAGTTCCCTCCTGCTGAGCTTGTGCGACGGCATCGGCAAAGGCTTCGAGATGGACCCCAACAGGGTCAATAAAGTACGTACTGTCGTCAGTTCCTAGTTCTTTCATGACCCATTCCGTCATTTGCGTCAGTGACGATTGTGGGCGCGCCTCGGGCGATGGGATGAGGGAAAGCACTCGGAGACGACGGTTGTCAGGGAGCACGCAGGCGGCGAAGTGAGTCAAGGCAGAAGCCTGGTACAGGGAGAGATCTGGAACAAGGTGACGCCCGCGCTTTTCTTGACCGCGCGTCGTTCCGCTGGTGAGAAAAATCTTTTCAGGTGGGCCGCAGGTCAGATCGAGTTCCTTGAATGCCACCGTTGGTACTGCCGGAATATCCTGCCAGCGAGTGACGGTCTCTGGTGAATGGCCTCGGGTCAAACAGAAACGTTGATAGGGCAGATTGTGCTGGAACTGGTAGGCGAAAACCCCCAAGGCAACGGTGTTGAAATCTACACAGTGCGGGTCGCTGATGAACTGTAGTACGCGGTCGGCTACGGGGTTATTCTGTACTGTCATGAACACTGTCCTGTTTGCAAATGATGAGCACAGAATGACACGTCTATGGCGCCACGCAAACCGCCCTGGGGTTGGTCCGCTGTAGTAAATACGGTAAGCTTCGTGCAGTTCTCCCGGAAATAGGAGGGCCTATGGCTGATTTACAAGAACTGTACGACAAAGCATATGACTTGCTCTGCGACGGGAACGCTGATGAAGCGATCGCTGCCTACAAGGCGATTCTCGACATCGATCCGAACCATGTTGAGGCTGTGCATGACTTGGCGCACGCTTATGCTGATGCAGAGCAGATGGACGATGCCATTGCCACCGCGCGACGGCTCACTGAATTGACTCCTGAAGACCCAATGGGGTTCACGTTGCTCTCTCGTTTCTATCAACAAAAAGGCATGGTGCCGGAAGCTGAGGCTGAAGCAGCAAAGGCTCGCATGCTCGACTGGAAACGGCAATTGCTGGAGAAAAAAGCTGCGAAATCTTCATCATCATAACTCGCTTGGAGACACATGTATGCCGCATCTTTCCTCGAACGGGATTCAGATCCACTACCAAGAACAGGGCAGCGGTGACCCGCTCCTCTTAATTATGGGTTTCACTGTTAGTGCTGTTGGCTGGCATTGGAATATTCCTGCCTTTGCTCAAGCCTTTCGGGTTATTGCTTTTGACAACCGTGGCGTCGGACAAAGTGACAAGCCTGACGTTCCGTATTCAATGGCGATGTTCGCTGATGATACGGTCGGGGTACTCGATGCGCTAGGGATCGAGAAAGCCCATGTTTTCGGCATCTCGATGGGTGGGATGATCGCCCAGGAATTTGCGCTGCGGTATCCCCAACGTGTCCAGACTCTGATTCTGGGCTGCACGCATTGTGGTGGCGCGCGTGCCACGCTGTCGAAAGATCCCGATGTCCTCAATATGCTGGGAAGCATTGAGTCTGTTGATGTTCAGCAGGCGGCACTGGCGATGACGAAAGTTGCCGTAACGCCGTGGTTCATGCAAAAACACATGAACATTCTCCTCGAACTCAACGAGTTATCGGCTCGGTATCCGACGCCCAAGCATGGCATGGTCCGGCAGATGCAAGCGATCAACGGCCATGACACCCACGCGCGGCTGCCGCAACTGACGATGCCCACATTAGTGGTAACCGGCAAAGAAGATGGGTTAGTGCCTGCGGAGAACTCGGTGACCCTTGCTCAACAGATTCCCAATGCAGACCTGACGATTTTTTCGAATGCCAGTCATTTGTTTAACATCGAGTTACCAGAGGCGACAGCCGCAGCAGTAACAGGATTTATCAAGCGGCGGAAAGAGTGGATGTAGGGGAACGTAGTCGCCATTCTTTATCGCTATTAGTGATTAATTACCAAGAGAACACGACCACAAAACCATCATCATCAATCACCGTCCTTGGTTTATCCTCGTTAAGGTGAGCGGGGGTGTGGTTGTGCAAGAAGGTGGGCGCAAGCGCGTTTGTCTGAAAATCATACCTGGGCAAGCGAGACGTGAGTTGCGCTCCATCATTGGAACAGCCTTTGCTCGACGCTTCGCCCGCCAGGTCGTTATATTCATGAGGGTTGAGGTTCGCAAAGACTAACGGCTCCGCTTCTGCGGCCTTCCACGGCTGCCACAGGGCACCAGTAAGAAGAGTGGTAGTAATGATCTGTTTGCCGTGCTGCTTCAGGGTCTGCAAAAAATTTTGCTGATGTTTCATGATCCTGCTCCTCGTATTGGTTATTCCGTGAGTCTCTCGTTTTTTCCGTCGTTGGTGCTTTTCTCGTTCCAGCTGGCTTCTACTGACAAGGCGTAAATTTCGTATAAACAGTGTTTATGCGGGCAACAGTGGGCGAGGAGCACGCCCTTAGCAGTAGACTCACGGTGCAAAGCGCAAGGGATAACGACACGACAAAGACACCGAGCAGCCGACCAAGAGGAACAGTCATTGGGGATCGAAAGTGAAACCCATGACATTGGCACGCTCTCGCGTCCTGATTCTCGTGTGCTCTGGCTGCGAGTTGATGGTGGCTGGGGCCTGGAATTTCCGGGGCCGTGGAATTCGTGGATCGAACGTATGGGATTGGAAGATAGCTGACTTGAGAGTGATAGGAAAACAGATAGTTATGTGGTGCTGTGGGACATTGGCGCGCCAAGAAACTCGAAGCAAATCCAACCATAGCCCAGGCGACTACCCCCAGAAATGATCGGGCGACTACATGTCCCCCCTACCCAGTGACACGTACGCCCCCGGCACCAACTATTGCTACGATGATGGCGATGTAAAAGAACCGGGCCGGTGTTGCGGATACCAGCCCGGCTTTCCATACCCAACGAAATGCTGCGGTACTCACCTCGGCGGACTCACAACGATATACGTTACCGTGTTGCCTTGATAGGAAGGCTGGTACCATGTGGACCCGCACTGATAATAGCTGACGCCGTTGACCACCAACGTACGACATGAAGCCTTTTGCGCGTTGAAGGCGGCGGCTGTCATCGTCGACCCAATCGCCACCCCGGTAGCGACTCCCCCAGCCGGGTAAGCGGGATAACCTCCATAATAGCCGCCATAATAACTTCCCCCATTCTCCCAATAATCCCGCCGCGGTTCTCCGTAGTCTTGCCAGTCTTCGCGTGTCTCGGTGCGATACCCTTGCCGATCTTCTCGGTCCTGGTTTGCGTGGCTTTGCCAGTCTTCTCGATTCGCGGTATCACTTGCCTGTTGCCGGGTTTGGAGATCTTTCGCTGTATTTTGACGACTGACTTGACTGGTGGCATCTCCTGTCTGTTGCCGGGTCTGGAGTTGTTGGGGCGAAGATTGGCGACTCCCCGGCATTTGGAATCGAGACGAGAAATTCCCTCCAAGTGGACTACCACCGGCCATCCCATCGCGGAAGAAGCCTCCACCTCCACTACGACTACCTCTGCTTAAACCGTGGCCACCGCCTCCTCGCAGCTGCGCTTCGACTTCTGTGGTAACACAGACACTCATGAGGAACAGTGCTATCCATATGGTACGATGTATCCAGGTTCTCGTTAACATAACTGTACTCCTTTTCTATTGTTTTTATGTGTTGACCCGTGAAAATGTCTGACTAAGAGCGTCTCGCTTTACTCACTGATCTTGGCGTACGTCACCTTCTCTTGCGAAATCCAGCCTTGTTTGGCGAAATACTGCGACAGATAGGCGACCGCTTGGCCAGCACTGCGTGCTGTCATCTGCTCGACTTGTGAGTGATAGCCTTTTGCCGCACCAACACCCACGTTTGCTGCTGCGATTCCGACTGTCATCCCACCACTGGCGGCAGCACCGACGCCTCCTGTAACCAAAGCTCCTGGCGCAGCACCACTGTCCGCATGCGTACTGAACTCCAGGAGTTTAGTACGCCCACTCATTGCTGATGGGGCGAAAACTGACACCTTGGCATCCACTGTCGATTGCCCAGCGCCAAACCCGAGGACGGTCCGTTGTAAACGATCCCCTTCATCGATTTTGAGAAAGAACCCGGTTATGGCCACAGCGTCGGTTGGCAGTGCCGCGCCTTGCTCCGCCCGTTGGGCAGGAAGCCCGAGATTGCGAATGCCGGTGATGAGATCTTCCACCATGCGGGTCTGCACCTTTTGGGCAATCGCCAGCTCACGATCGTTTTTCGTGGTATCGTGCAGGGCATTGCCCACGGTCGCAAAAAGCCCTTGGTTTTCGCGAACTTCGGTGCCCGTGAGGGCGAAGTCATAGACAAGGACTTTGCGAGGATGCCCTACTGGTCCAGCGGTCCGCTGTTCATACTTTGGCTGGACCACCGTCTGCGCGCAGCCTCCTGCGCTGAGTATGAGGAGGAGCGCTACTACGTAACTAACGCCTTTACCTACTAATACTTGTCTGTTTTTCATTCGTTCACCTCTTTTTTCATTCTCGCCGGCTTCTACTGAAAAGGCGTAAATTTCGCATAAACAGTGTTTATGTGAGGTGAACCCAGTGCGAAGGGCGTAAGGAACGGCAGTACATACACGACGACAAGCCAAAGAGCGAGCAACCCGAACAAGAGATCGAGAAGCAGACCAATGGGTCTCTATGGGAAAAGGCTTCTCTCTTCCCCGTGGATGGAAGCCCGGACTTAGAACTCCCAGGTCAGCGGAATTCGTGGATCAGGCGTGTAAGAACAGAAGATGCCCGTTTTGATGGTGGGCGAGAAATAGAGCGCTAACGTGGGATTTTGCTTCTCAATCTTCTTGAGAACATTTTTGATCGACAACGTGACATTCACCCGCGCCCGTTGAGCAGCAGAGGCGGCTTTGCGTTTCCGTCCGCCCAAGCCATACGCGTTAGTGAGTTCTTGGGTGAGAAATTCCCACTCTTGTTGGAGGCGCTCAATGCGCGCAACATCGTTGAAGGTTTGCGCCTCGGCAAGCTCGTCACGGAGGTCTGCTAACCGTCGTTTATAGGCTGCACGTGCTTGCGGATCTAACATGTCGCCGGCGTCACTGAGTTCAGAAGATTCGAGACCAGTCGTGATGGTCTGAGGTTCGACGTGTACCGCGGAAGTAGTCTTCACCAGATCCAGTACGTGAAATTCGTGCTGAGGGTGACGCAGTAACTGCTCTATATATTGCAAGCCAGTGGTATTTTTGAGGCGCAGAACAGCGCCTTGGTAGGTAATGGTCCAGTAGTCGCCTTCGTTATGAAATACACACGCGGATAGTGGTTGGGGGGTAAAGGTTGGTTGGTTTGTTGACTCTAGCCTCTGGACTCTAGCCTCTAGGCCTGCCGTGCTTTGCACTTTGAGCTTGGCACTTTGAGTTTTTTCTATTAGTCCACCCATTCCCAACTCGTCCGCGGTGGTTAAGGCTTGATCCAGCAACGTCGCAGCCTGTTCCTGATCGCCTGGTTGATTGCGGGAGAGAAGCAGGCAGGCATAGCTGTATTGCGTGTGGGCGAGGCGCGGGCGTGCACCCATACGCTGGTTACGCTGGAGGGAAAACTCAAAGTGATCTTGCGCGTCTTCGTAACGACCAAGCACCGTTGCAAGTTTGCCTAACAGATGAGCGACAGTGTCCAAATAC
Source organism: Binatia bacterium (assembly GCA_050187625.1). Taxonomy (GTDB): domain Bacteria; phylum Desulfobacterota; class Binatia; order Bin18; family Bin18; genus JBFWXH01. The sequence continues at coordinate 6,135 of JBFWXH010000138.1, read as the reverse complement.
CCGAGAGCCGTACCGACGACAATATTTCGCTCCGCATAAGGGCGTAAAAGATCATAGAGTTGTACGGCCCTGGTCGTGTCCCCCCATGTCGTACATAGTTCTACGAGGTAGGCGAAGATCACAAGCCTATCCTGTCGTTGCGGAACAGTCGCGAAATTATGCGCAGCCCAATTTTCAAACTCGACTCGGGCCTCAGCCTCACGTCCGAGTTCGGAACGAACGTAGGCCAAGGCACACCGTAACGCTGAGAGCGCGGGATACTGCTCCGCAGCCTGCTTCAGCATCGCTTCCAGTCCCGGATCCCGGAGCCGCCCTTGTTCGCGGCGGAGAACAAGAAACTGCGGAAATACCATTGGTCCTCTATCCTGACTATCTGGGATATGAGATAGCGAAGGAGAAGAAGACAGAAGCTGTTCTTCAGCCTCGGCGAATCGCCCCGTCAATAGCGCCCGCATGGTCTGTAAACGTTCATAAAACCATACCCAGGAGTATATGGGTGGCCGTATTTCCGTCATCTGGCGGGCGAAGCCGGCGATCTCGGCATCAATCGTTAAGCTATCACCCTGTTCCATCGCATTCGCAATACGGAGGAAATGACTATAAAAGACCAGTTCACCATCTCCGACCTGTTCAGCCACAGCTGTAATCTCGACACTCAGCGTGAGACGTTCCGACAGGGTGTCTGGTCTCCAGGTGGCAATACAATGATCGCATAACGCTGCCCCAAGAGCATACGGATCCGCAGTAAGCCGAGCGATTCTGATTGCTTCGTAACTCCACTGTTCTCGTTGTTCGTGGGCGTCACTGTACGTGAGCTCCTTTGCCAGCCGGGCGAGGAGTTGCGCGCGCAGCGCATAAGCATCTTGCGGCAGCAAGGTTAACGCTTCTTGCAGGAGTTGCAGGGTCGCGGGGCTTGCTCCGCTGAGAGGAATCCTGGTTCCAGCCAGCCCTAAGGCAGCATGGGCAAGTTGGCGTGGCAATTGTCGAGTTTTGGCACGCTCAGCCGCCAGTTGAAAGTACTGCTTTGCCACGGTGAAATCGCTCACCCGATTCTGCGCTTTGCCAAGCGCCAGCAACAACTCACAGTGCAATTCGTCGTCTGGCTCTTTGAAGGACAATAATTGCAACGCGCGCTCATAATAGGTGATGGCTTCTTCGTAGGCGAGTACTGTCGTCGCTCGCTCTGCCGCGCGTATGGCGTAAGCAATCGCTTTATCAACATGGTTTCCGGACTGGGCTGCCTGAAAGAAATGATGAGCCAGCTCTGAGAGAAATGGAACAATATAGTCACCTGCCAACCCCTCGATCGCCTCACCAATCCGGCGATGGAGGCTGAGCCGTTCGGTTGTGGTCATTCCTTCGTACAGCGTTTCTTGCACCAAGGCATGGGTGAAGCTATAGCGTCCCAGGTTCTGCGGCGCGGGGATAAGGAGACGTGCAGTCAAGGCTTCATCGAGCAGTACTAACAACGCAAGGTTGCTTTCTCTCTTCTTGCCGTGTTTTTCTTTCAAGAGCGAACCGGAGTTGCCAAACTGCCTCTCCTGTGGGTTGGCAACCGCCTCCAGCACCGGCAGATGAAACTCACGGCCAATCACCGCTGCGACAGTGAGCAGTCGACAACACTCTGCCGAGACTGACTGCAGGCGTTGCTCGATCACACTGCGCACCGTGGGTGGTAAAGCGAAAAGTGAAGGATGGGATGACTCGTGTGGGATGGCTACTTGCTGGGTCGCGAGGAGACGTACGACTTCAGTCATAAAAAAGGGATGCCCTTCAGTACGTTGAAAAACCGCAGCCCTTACTGCCGGGGGCAACGCTTCGCCAGCAGTTGATTCTATAAACTTTGCGACGTCATCGTTCGTTAAACCATGTAAACGTAAGGTCTGACTTCCCGTGGCCCGTACGATGGCTGCTAGCGTCTCAGTGAGAACGGGTTGTTGCGCAACCTCGCCTTCCCGGCAGGTGATGACCAGGCAGAGTGTGGTGTCGGTCAACTCGCGCACAAGAAACTGGAGAAACAAGAGCGAAGGCGTGTCCGCCCACTGGAGATCATCCAGCAGCACTAACAAGGGCTGATGCTTTGCTGCGTTCTTGAGAAAAGTGGTGAAGCTATCAAAAAAGCGAAACCGTTCCTGTGCAGGTTCCAGCCGTAGCTGTGAGGGCAGGTCCGGCAATCGCTCGTGGACCGCCGGAATGACTTGGGCAAGATCAGTAGCTCCTGACCCCATCTCTGTACGTAATTGCTGAATCTCGCACTCGCTGATATACGCCCGCGCGATCTGCACCCACGGCCAGTACGGTGGCGCGCCGTCGCTGTCCGGGCAGCGACCGACCAAAATACGCATGCCCCGCACTTGCGCATACGAAGCGAGCTCAGTTGCCAGGCGGGTCTTACCGATTCCTGGTTCTCCGAGTAACACGATTGTCCGGCCGTGTCCCACCAGCGTCTCTTCGAGCGTAGCATGCAGCGTAGCCAGCTCTCCCTCTCGCCCGACGAACACATCCCGGGCCACGTGGTCATTCGGCAATGCGTTGCTCATACGGGGTCAGCATCACACGAATCACGACCTGGAGTAATACGGGGAGTTGCGATTGGGTAAGTCGGTAGCAAAAATCCCTCTTTCTCTCTTCCTTAGCCTATCACCCATCCGCCTGTTCAGTTAGACCCCGGGTACTGGATGAATCCGGGCTCGTATTCTCTGTTAGTCTTTCTGGGCATGGACGCGTATGAAATCATTCAACGCTTCCCGAGTGCTAGGAAACGCGAGTTCGTCCCACGGGATATTTTCCGGTGCAAAAGTGTCCACCTCAAGCGTTTCATCCTGGGCCCGGAGTTCTCCACCGATTACGGTGGCAAGGTACACAATCACCACAACCGGGTACCCAGGGTATGAATAGACATTGAGGAGGCGAGTGACCTGAACGTGCAGGTTGACCTCTTCCCACGTCTCACGAATCGCCGCGTCTTCAACCCGCTCCCCGCGATCAAGAAACCCTCCGGGGAATACCCATTTGCCGTAACTGGGCTCGATGCCACGCTTTAAGAGCACGACTTGCCCATCAATGACGGGGATCGTACACGCCGCAACTTTTGGATCATCGTAAAAAATAAACGTGCAGGCTCGACACACGAGCCGTTCGGGTTCATGGCTCTTCAGTTGTTGACGGCCAAGCTGACCACCGCACTTGGGACAAAACTGAAACATCGGGCTGGGGTGATGATCGTGCGCGTGCTGCAGATGCTGATGGTGGTGCTTGTGGTCATGGGCCATAGTCGGGCCTCCTTGTCCTTATGAGGTGTCTTCCTAGCACGGACCTCTGTTGCTGCCTAGACAATTGTTGCCTGCTCGTTTACACCGGAGCGCTATGAAACCGCAAAGCCAATTTGTTTCTGTTGATGGGATGAACTTGCACGTCGCCGATTGGGGCGGCGATGGCCCAGCGTTGTTGTTGCTACACGCGAATGGTTTCCTCGGACACGTCTATCGCGCCATGATTACCCCTTTGCTGCACCAGTATCATGTGTTCACGCTTGACGTGCGAGGACAGGGAGACAGTGACACGCCTGAGCTGAGCAGTGATCATTGGCAGAAGATGGCACATGACGTTGAAGTTGTGATCGACACCCTGGGCTTGCGCAAGTTCTATGGGATTGGCCATTCGGGTGGCGGGGTTCTCCTGACGTCGTATGCAGCGATCCATCCTGACAACGTTCGCAGCTTAGCGCTGTTGGAACCGGTCGTGATCCCGCATGAAGCAGCTTTTTTGGCGCGGTTTTCTTTCGACAATCATCCGTTGGTCGAGCGCACCCTACGACGACGGGTCGTGTGGGACAGTCGCCAACAGCTCTTTGCTGCGTATCAGGGCAAAGAGGCCTTTGCTGGATGGCGAGACGATGTTCTGTGGGATTATGTGAATCATGGTACCCGTGACCTTCCTGATGGTCGGCTTACCCTCAAGTGTTCGGCTGCAGTCGAAGCCCACGTGTTTGCGACTACCATGTCACTTGATGTCTTCTCCCAGGCTGATCAGATTACCTGTCCGGTACTGGTACTGCGCGGCGAGCGGACCGACCCCCCGCTTGCGGCTGTTGCCCAACGGCTCTCGCAACGTATTCCTCACGGTTCCTTGATCACGGTACCAGAGACAAGTCATTTCTTAGCGATGGAGAAACCGGCTGAAGTTGCTGAACTGATTCTTGATTATTTTCGGCGGGTCTAGAGAAGTTGCGGCCTTGCCGTTTTTCATTGCTGGCGATGCTGCAGCTGTAAACGTGCTTCGAGCGCCTGTAACTTGTAGTTCATTGTTGGTGAAGAGAAAAACTGCGGCTCGGATGGTGTCAGATCTTGTGCCAGCTCGCGTTGGCGGATCAGCGTCGCTGCGCCAGAGAATGCATGCTGAATCCCTATACCTCGATTGAGTTGGTCTTCGAGAAACGCTCTGCCGAAGTAGGTGAGGTCATCGTCTTCGCCGCAGCCGAAGGAAGGCCGGGTTGCCGACGAGGACGTGATGATCAAGGTATGCTCGTTCTTCAGCGTATTGATAAATCCTCCTGAGTAACACGCAGAGATGATGATCACGCGCCACTTGATGCGAGCCTCGTCGAGCAAGTTGGCCAGGTCGGTGGGAGCAATCTCTTTCAACGGTAACGGCCGGTAACTGACTGAGAGATGATGGTCCGATGAGCCGTGGCTCGTGAGAAACAAGAACAAGATATCTTCGTCCAGGTTCATGTGCTGACTAACGGACTGGAGGGCGGTTTGCAGATTGGTAAACGACGCGAGCGGGAATTCTTTTGTGGTCTTGGGATTGTTGATCAGAGTGATTGATCTCCCACGGGTATCATAGCGGCGGTCAAAGAGCTGTTGCGCGTACAAGACTTCTTTCATGAACACGTCTTGGTTAGCATCGCTGCCAAACCCAACAAAATAGGAATCCACAACACCAGGGCGGTCTGACAAAAGAGTCTCTGTATGCTTCTTGACTAGAGCGAACTGTGAGGCGAGCAGTGCTTCTCCCTCTTGCCAGCGTTCCTTGGAGAATCTCCCCCACCTATGGTGTTGATCCCTGGACGACTGTTGCCACGGTGTTCTCGGGAGAGTGACAGCGGAGAGAAAAATGATGGATAAGAAAAGGGCAACGTAAGCGAAGCGCCGTCGGGTATCGAGACGGCGGGCGATCCCTGTTCCAGATGCCTCTGGTGAGCATGGTGCGTATGTCCATAATTCGTCGAGAAACGCCTCGTACTTCTCTGGCTGGGCGAAACAGCGCCTGGGAATAACATAGGCGACAAACTGATCCACGAACACGAAGAGGTGTTCGGGGGTTTCTTCAATGGTGCGTACGGCAGACCACGTGGAAAATAAGTATGAGTGTACACTAAGATCCTCGATCCCGTCTGGAGTGAGAGCAATGGTGTGTGGTCCGAGGAGGACCCCTCCTGGTTCTGGGACCAACAAGGGCAGAGAATGGAAATCCCGAAAATAAAGAAGGGTACCTCCAGCGAGAAGCAATACCAGTAGTATGGCGAACGGAAATTCGGAGAGGAAAGATGGAGAAAAAAACCGCAGGATGGGCCAGGCCGCGGCACCGCAACCCACGATTAGCCAGAACTCCAGAGTCATGGGGCGAGAGTTTTGACCTATACGGACTCTCTGGACAGCGGTCCGCCAGAACGCTTCGTAGTCCTTGATGGTCAAGTCGACATCAACCTTCACGGATACTCTTTCTCACCTATCGGTCAATCTGTTGTACTCAGCTGCTCGAAGGAGTAAAGAGGGCAAGAGAACAGCGATGACATTCGATGAAGTGCTCGAAGAGGTACTCACGCTGCTACAGCGTGAGAAACGGGTCTCCTACCGTGGCTTAACGCGCCGCTTTGCGCTGGATGACGAGTACCTGGAAGACCTCAAAGAAGAACTCTGCTTTTCTCATCCCGAGATTGTTGAAGAAGATGGCCGCGGGTTAGTGTGGGGCGGCGACACTCAACAGGAGAAAGAGGAAAGGATAAAGGATAAAGGGATAAAGGAGGAAACGGGGAAAGGGGGAAAAGGCGAAAAGGAAGATGTACCCAGCCAGTGGACACCTACCCATCTCGCCGAACGTATCCGTGCGGTGACGGTGACCGACGGCGAG
>JBFWXH010000137.1:0-14268 GCA_050187625.1 Binatia bacterium | reverse complement strand
GTCGCTGCCGCTCATTGAGATGTGGCCAGACCCTCTCATACTTCTGGAGCAACCGGTTCTCGTCTGTCATGATGCTAGCCTATAGTCTTACTCTTCAGTTGTCGAGGTTATTTCGTACCAATTCCTTGGAGAAGAATTGGGAGACTTTTCCATAAGATAGATTGGCGACGACGCGCCGAGCATTTCAGCGACGGTGCCAGTAAAGAGGCGTCGGGACAGACGCAGGCCGACGCCATTTTCATAGAAAGCAATGGCACGTTCGAGGTCTGGGACATCAATATTGAGCAAACATTCCATTCGCATCCTTTCGATGACAACATCACAACTCGTCTACCCCTGACCGCCGCCCACCGCATTGACACTACCGAAATTCCGGCATCACCTCTTTAGCAAACAATTCCATCTGCCGACGGGCACGACTTATATCGCGAGCCCCGGCATGAAAGTAGAGCGCGATGTGTTCGATGCCAAATTCGTCGCGCAACTCCGCTAATCGTCGCCGACAATCTTGTGGCGTACCAACTATCCCTCGCTCCTCAAGATTGTCCGGAAGAGAGTTGGCCCGATCCAGGAACAACCGCAAAGGATCTCCAGAACGCAACTGCGCCAACTTTTCAGGTGGCATAAATGAGCAGAACAGATTGACATAGTTACGTGCAGATTCTTTGCCTTCAGCTAACGCACTCCGATAATCGGAATCAATGAACATAAAGAAGACAAACACATTGCGCGCGTTGTCCGGCGTGTGTCCATATTCTTTGATTAATGCGCGATAGCGCTCAACGCGGCTCTTCACCTCAGGATAGGGCGCTGTAAGCCAGGGCACAACCAACGTGTTATCTCCTTTGACGCCTGCAGCCTCAAAGGCTGCCAAGCTCAGCGTCCCGCGATAGATAGGGGGATGGGGGTTTTGCAGTGGCTTGGGAGATAGCGAGAGGTCGGGGATTTGCCAAAATTTCCCTTCATATGAGAAATGTTCTTTCGTCCAGGCTTGACGGATAATCTCCAGTGCTTCCTCATAGCGAGCCTGGCTCTCCTGGGGTGCGACGCGGAACCCTTCGAAGTGCTTAGGAATGACCCCCCGCCCGACACCAAAGTTGAGGCGTCCACCGCTCAGAATATCGAGCATGGCAAAGTCTTCCGCCTTGCGCAGGGGGTTCTCAAAAGGCAGGAGACTAATGGCGCTTCCCAAGCGCATACGGGAGGTCTCTCGCGCCAGCGCCGTGAGAAAAAGTTGCGGGCTGGGGCAAATACCGAACGAGTAAAAATGCTCTTCCCCCATCCATACCGAATCAAACCCCAGCTTCTCGGCGTGAATCACAAACTCTAAAGTGTCCCGGTAATAAACAATCTCATTCTGGCGCTCAGGAAAAAAGTCGAACAACGTAAACAGACCGAACTGCATGCCCCCCTCCTTTTCCTCGCGTCCACATGATTCTGGTCGCGTTGACCAAGCGCTCGACCAAAACCGTACATATCCAGTCTTGGCAGATCTCTACGAGCATACCCTTGAGCACCTGTTCAGTGTTCCCTATGGCTTGCTCCCTCGATAAGGTCAAGACCGCGAGGCTGTGGGCATTTCTTGACTCCAGTGATCAGTCCGCGATCCTAGCAACGGGAGGTTCACTCTGTTGCGGAGTTGCGGAGACTTTTTTGCGGCGAAAGAGTCGCTCAACCATATAGAAGGAGACCGGGACAAGAAAGATAGCTAAGAGTGACGCGGTAGTCATACCACCTATGACAGCCGTCCCAAGGACTTGCCGTGACTGTGCCCCCGCCCCCGTAGCGATTGCCAATGGCACCGCCCCCAAAATAAAGGCAAATGCGGTCATCAGAATAGGACGCAACCGCAGCCGTGCCCCTGTCAGCGCCGCCTCTATAAGAGGCTTACCCCGTTCGGACTCTCGTTTAGCGAACTCGACAATAAGGATGGCGTTCTTGGCGGCCAGTCCGATAAGCATGATCAGGCCGACTTGGGTATACACATTGTTCTCAAACGCGCGCAACCAGACTCCCAAGAATGCTCCAAAGACAGCCACCGGGGTACTGAGAAGGACACTAAAAGGTAACGTCCAGCTCTCATACTGCGCTGCCAGGATGAGGAACACCACCATCAGCGAGAGCCCGAAGATCACGCTCGCTGGTACCCCTTCCGTTGCCATTTTCTCTTGGTACGACATCCCATTGTAGTCATAGCCCATCTCGGGTGGCATTGTCTCGGCGAACACTTGCTCGAGCGCGGCCATGGCTTGGCCGGTGCTATAGCCGGGTGCCACGCTGCCGTTAATTTGTGCAGCCCGGTATCCGTTGAAGCGAATAGTAAACTCCGGCCCGTAGATCGTCTTCATGGTCATCAGGGTCGACAGCGGCACCGCTTGCCCCTCAGCATTGCGCACCCGGAATTGGCCGACATTCTCTGGTGTCGTGCGATATTCCCCCTCCGCCTGGACGTAGACCTGCCAAACCCGTCCGAACAGATTGAAATAATTCACGAAGACCCCTCCCATAAAGGCCTGCAATGTCCGGTAGACAGATTCCAGATTCACGCCTTGTTTCAGCACTTTGTCGTGATCGACATCAGCAAAAATTTGCGGGACACTTGGGATGAAGGTCGTGGATAACGACGCGAACTCCGGGCGTGTACGCGCCACTTCAAGGAACTTGCTAGTCTGCTGCGCCAGAAACTCGACATCTTGGCCAGAGCGATCCTCAAGCATGAAGGTGATGCCGCCGGAGGTACCAACACCGGGGATGGCTGGTGGTGGAAAGGCGAACGCCTGGGCCTCCATCAGCCCGGCGAGTCGCTGATTGAGGCGGCGCATGATAACCTCGGCAGTGAGCCCTTCCCCGTCACGCTCTCCCCAGGGTTTGAGCATGACAAAAGAGAAGGCATTGTAGGTCGTGTTCGAGAAACTGAGCATGCTGAAGCCAACAACCATGTTGAAGGTCTCTACCCCTGGCGTATCTTTCAGAATCGCCTCGATCTGCTTACACACCTCGTCGGTCCGTTGGAGTGAGGCAGCAACGGGAAGCTGCACATTCAAGTAGAAATAGCCCTGATCCTCCTGCGGCAAAAAACTGGTGGGCAACCGCGACCCAAACCAGCCCGCGAGTGCGGTGAAGGCGACAAGCAACAGTAGCGCAATTCCCGCTTTTCGAATCAGCACGGCACACCAGTTCACATACCGTTCAGTGACGTGATTGAACCCGCGATTGAACCCACGGAAGAATACTCCCATTGGCCCACGTTTTTGCGTGCGAGGTCGCAACCACAGGGCCGAGAGGGCGGGGCTCAGGGTAAGCGCATTGAAGGCCGAAATAACCACCGACACCGCGGTCGTCACTGCAAATTGTTGATAGAGCCCACCGGTAATTCCAGGAATGAACGCGGAAGGAATGAACACCGAGACCAGGATCAATGCAATCGCAATCACCGGACCGGACACCTCATCCATCGCTTTCAAGGCCGCATCGCGCGGCGACAATCCTTCCTCAATATGCCGTTCAACCGCTTCGACTACCACAATCGCATCGTCAACAACGAGGCCAATGGCGAGCACCAGTCCGAACAGCGACAGAGTGTTAATCGAGAAACCCAAGAACGGAAAGACAATGAACGTTCCAACCAGGGACACTGGCACGGCCAGCAGCGGGATCAATGTCGCCCGCCAGCTCTGCAGAAAAAGAAATACCACGAGGGTCACCAGAGCGATCGCCTCGAAAAGGGTCTTGACGATTTCCTTGATGCCTTCGCTTACCGCCCGTGTCGTGTCAAGTGTCACTTCGTAATCCATGTCGGCTGGGAAGCGCGTTTTGAGCTCTTCTAACAATGCCTTGGCACGGTTCATCGTTTCGAGCGCATTCGACCCAGGAACCTGATATATCGCAATCAGGGCGGCCGGGCGGCCATTGATACGTCCGTGTATATTGTACGTCTGCGATCCGAGTTCCACGCGAGCCACATCCTTCATCCGCACGATCGAGCCGTCTGGGTTGGCACGGACAATGATGTTCTCGAACTCTTCTACACTGGTGAGACGGCCCCGCGCCCGTACGGTATAGGTAAATACCTGCCCGGGCGGCACCGGCTCGGCCCCGATCTGACCTGCTGGGTTCACACTATTCTGCTCTTTGAGCGCTTCAATAATTTCACTAACAGTTATATTCAATTTCGCCAGCGTGTCTGGCCGCACCCAGAAGCGCATCGCGTACTGGCCAGCCCCAAAAACGTTGACCTGACCAACACCCGGCACGCGCGTCATTGGATCGTTAATGTTGATGAAGGCATAGTTAGTAAGAAACAGCGCATCATGCGTTCCGTTGGGGGAGTATATCGAGAACAGCGCCAGCGGGCTCGCCACCGCCTTGCGGAGGGTTATGCCATAGTTTCGCACCTCAACCGGCAATTGGGATTCGGACTGCTGGTAGCGCATTTGTGTGAGAATTTGGTTCGTGTTCGGATCGGTGCCGACATCGAAAATCACGTTCAGCCGCACCTGGCCATTATTCGAGTTGATGGAGTACATGTACAACATGTTATCCACGCCACTCATCTGCTGTTCGGTCGGCGTTGAGACCGACTGCTCGAGGGTCAACGCATCCGCACCAACATACGTCGCCCAGAGCTGGATCTGTGGGGGCGCGATGTTGGGAAACTGGGCAATCGGGAGCTGCACGAGTGCGGCGATCCCAACCATCACCATGAGGATCGCAATGACCATGGCCACCACAGGCCGGTCAACAAAGAATCTTGCCATTAGCTGTTGCCTCCGCTCTGCATTGAGCGATCTCTCGTTCTCCTAAGTCGTTTGTGCTGGACCTCGTTCACGCTTCGACTTCACCCTTCAGGTTACCTTCGGCACGAACGGGGTCACATAGCGACACATTGCATTGAGTTTCTCTAGACAATTGCTGGTTTCTCAACTTTCGCCCCCACCCTAGCCCTCTCCATACCGTGGAAAGGAAAGCGCAAGCTAAGGACATGCGAGGATGGCCCTGTTGGCGATAAAAGCCTCTGAAATTTGCGCTACGTTCCCTTCGATGAGCTGGTCACCGCCCGCACAGGAGTGGGTTCCACCTCAGTCGACTTCGGATTCACCACCATCCCAGTTTTTACTTTTTGCACCCCTGAAACGATAACGCGCTCCCCTGGTTTGAGCCCTTGCGTAATAATCCACATGTGCTCGACCTGCTCGCCAACTGTCACCGGGCGGATATCAACTTTATTATCATCTCCGACGACGGCGACTTGGGGACTGCCCTGCAGATGTTGCACCGCTTGTTGCGGGATCAGCAGGGCGTCCTTTCTGGTCTCGGCGGCCACCCGGATTTTGGCATACTGACCGGGGCGTAAAATATTCTCAGGATTAGGAAACACACCCTGAACGGTAATGGTGCCGGTTTGGAGGTTGACCTGACGGTCAGCCAGACTAAACGTGCCGCGCTCAGGATACACGCTGCCATCGGCGAGGGTCAATTGCAGTGGTGTCGGCTCACCACCCCGGCCAGCCTCTATAGCACGAATCCGTTGCGCGAAATGCAAATATTCCTGTTCACTAATAGGATAGTAGACCTTAATCGGGTCGACCTGGGAAATGGTCGTGAGTAGGGTACTGGGCGTCACCAAATCGCCAATCTGCGCAACGGAGATACCGGCGATACCAGTAATCGGAGCGGTGACCCTGGTCCAACTGAGGTTGAGCCTGGCTCGTTCTACAGTGGCACGGGCTGCCTCGACTGACGCTTTATTTGCCTCGTGGGCCTGGACGGCGTTGTCGAGTTCCTGCTGACTGATGGCGCCTTCTTTTGCAAGCGGGGTATACCGAGCAACGTCGAGTTGCGTCTTACCAAGATTGGCCTCTGCGCGGCCAAGATCTCCCAACGCTTGATTGAGAGTCGCTTGGTACTCACTCGGGTCGATCGTGAACATGAGCTGCCCGGCTTTGATCAGGGAACCCTCCCTATAGTCCCGCGATCGTAGAGGGCCTTGCACCCGTGGACGGATTTGCGCGTTCACGTACCCCTCGGTCGTGCCAATCCATTCGAAATAGATAGGGACATCCCGCTGAAGTACCTTGGTCACAAGGACCTCAGGCGGAGGTGGCGGGGTCGCCGCTTTGTTCCTCGCTTGGTTTCCACACCCAACAAGGGAAAAGATCAGACCAACAAGGGAAAGACAACGGGCAAACGCCGTAATCTGCACTACAGTCCGAGAACGAGGAGAAAAGATTCTTTCCATATACGATCTGCTATAAAGCGAGTAAAATCAACGAGCTGCACACTATCTGCAATAAGACATAAAGCAAATGTAGTAAAAGGGCTACATGCCTTATATCCAACAGCGGTGCGCACTTACGTGGTGAGGAGCGGAAAGGAGGTCGGAATAAGCGAACTGTTTTCGGCAAAGGCCATCATGCCGGGAACGGCCTACCGTCCTTCTTCGATCCTTCAACAGGATCAGGATAGGCTTCGACTGGGCTCAGGGCAGGCTCATCCCGGTCTACACGGGGGGTCTCTTCGTTCACATGAAAACCACAGAAGAGCTGGTGTCCTTCACTTTTTCTCTCGTTCACGATAATCACCAAACTGTTTATCCCGTAGCGACAACGCTTGGCGAACGCCTTTCTTGAACTCCTTGAGATAGGAAAGGGTCGATTCGGTCGTGAAAGCCAACGCCTGCATCTCTGTACCAGCACGAATAGCGGCACGGACCCCCTTGATCTCCATCGCCCGGTGGACCGAGCGTTTATTGATCTGCTGCAACTCGGTGGGAATCTTGGCAACGCGTTCGGCAATCGCCAGTACCCCCGCCTCCAACTCTGCAGCCGGGAACGCGCGATTGGCAAAGCCTTTCTCGGCAGCTTCGATTCCGCTGATCGAATCCCCAGTCAGCATCATCTCCATCGCATCGCGCATCCCCATTAACCACGGATGAAATTGCATGTCCGGTGGACTCATCAACCGGACGGGTGGATAACCGATCTGCGCATCTTCAGCCACGTAGACCAGATCACAAGCTGTAGCCAGCTCACTGCCGCCAGCCAAACAATAGCCGTGCACTTGGGCAATCACCGGCTTGGCCAGGTCCCAGATGCGAAACGACCCTTCGATCACATGGCGCGCCCACTGTCCTGCGCCACCGGCGGAATAATACGGCTGGCCTTCAGCATTATTGCTCCCCAAATCGTAGCCTGCCGAGAAACACACTCCCGCCCCCCGGAGAATGCTAACGCGCACGTTCGGATCACGGTCTGCTTCCTCGAGGGCCTGGAGGATTTCACCACGCAACTGATTATTGAGCGCATTGCGTTTCTCAGGACGGTTCAAGGTGACACGCCGGACAGCCGGCTGTGGGTCATCGATGAGAATGCACTGATAGTTGGCCATGTTTGTTCTCCTTTATTTCTCCACCAGGCGAAAATGCACGCCGCAGATATTCACCATATCGTCGGAGATACGTTTGCCACGCCGTTCCGCAGCAGCAAGTAATCGCTCGCGATTCGCCACGATAAGATCCACACCGCTAAGGCCTTCACCACGGCCATCCGTATCTTTGACGAAACGCACGTCGGCATTATCGAAATGCAGTGTCGGCTGGTCTTTCTCATGCTTCACCGGCAGTTCCACGATCTGTCCCCAGCGTGCAGCCAAATCAGCAGGATCAGGGGTCTGGATCTCCGCGGCAGCGATACCACGCACCACTTCAGTACGCACTGCCGATTTCCAATTTTTGCCAGCCGGCATCCACTCGTTAATATCACCAAGTTGCTGGTCGATTTCCAGGAAACAACCACCAGTGTCGCGTGGGTGAAGCTGCATGATGCGGAACTCCGCTTCATCGTGTTCCAACGCTTTGCGGATACCAAGTTCTTCTGCCCGGCGTTTACGCGGCGCGTGGTCGTCGCACTGGCAGATCACCATGTACCCACCATCACCCTTACGCCGATCAAGGTAGCGTCCCCCAGCCGTTCCTTCACGAATCGGCGCAACCACCTCAAGAAATTGGTTACCGACCGGGAACACCGCGTTTTCCAGCCCGAAGGTTTTCACCGCCGGGTCACGAAACGCGACCTCCAAACCAAAGACCTCACGAATGTCATCAACCACCGGGGCCAACTGCCGTGCAATTAGGGCAATTTGTCGTACACGCAGCCACATAGAATGTCCTCCTTTTCATAAGCGTCTGGCCAATCACGGCGAGGCTATCACGAGGACTCGAAGAAGCAAATGAGAGGTTTCTCAAAAGCCGACGCAATCAGAAGCCAGCGAGTATAGCCTCACGACGGCAAAATCGCTGGTTTGATCTCCTGCATTTTCGCCATGGATTGGAGCGCGATATTCGCTTCCTCCAACCGGTAGGTATTGGAAATAAGATCGAGAAAAGAGAAGCGCTGCCGGTTATTTTGCACGAATTGCAGGGCCTTGTAGAAATGCGCGACGGTGGCTGCAGCCACGCCGATAATATCGATATTCCGCAAATTGATCGTACTCGGAACAATGCTGATAGGTGTAGGATCTGTCTGGCCAATCACCAAAAACCGCCCACCCCGACGCACGACTTCCAAGCCGTCCTTAAACGCCGCCGATGGCCCGGCGCATTCGACCACCACATCCGGTCCTCGCCCATCCGTGAGATCAAGAATTATTTTTTTCCGTTCCTCAGCAGGCACCTCGTCGATGTTGAGCGTATAATGTGCGCCCCACTTCTTGGCTAATTCGAGACGTGACTGTGGGGCTCCCAAGACAATAGTCTTCGCCGCACCGGAGACCAATGCCATCGCCAACGCGTAGAGCCCGACCGGACCACAACCAAGAATCAGCACGCTCTCTTGTATTCTCAATCCACCTAATCGCTCGAAGCCCTGCACGATCGTACGCAGCGCACAAGTGGCGGAGGAGACTACGCGCGCATCAAGCTCTTCAGGAGCTTTGACCACATGACAGGCTGGACGCACGTATGCATACTCAGAGAAACCGCCGATCAGATACGGCGGGACATCACACGGCCCGTAACCATACATCTTGGCGTTAGGACAAAGCGTCGGCTGACGAGCGATCGTGCAGTAATAGCAGCGACCACACCAGGCATAGGCCCACACGATCCGGTCGCCGACACGCAGTGGTTGGTCCGCAGCATCCTTCTCGCGCCCTTCGCCAAGCTGAACGATCCTGCCGACAATTTCGTGCCCAGGCACCAATGGAAGTTGGGTTACCTGCTTAAGTCTTCCGTGCGAGGCGTGGACATCAGACCCACACACGGTCGTGGCTTCTACCTTGACAAGGATAGCACCGGGTTCAAGCGGTGGAACCGCAAGCTCCCGTATTTCCAATGGCGTGTTATATTCGGTAAGAACCGCCGCTCGACAGCTCTGTGGTACTGCACTCATGATCTTCCCTCCTCAATAGTCTTGTGTAGTTCTAAAGAGAGACAAGTGCAAGGTTATGTCGAAGTGCTACAGCAAGCTGTATCGGGGAGGATAAAGGATAAGGGGAAGAAGGATAACGGCTGAAAAGGAACAGCAAGAAAGTAATGTTCTCGCGGTTTTCCACCTTTATCCCTTATCCATTCTCCTTTATCCAGTTTTCCCGTTGTGTCATTTCTCTTTATCCTCTCTTCTGGAGCTGCTTGTCCAGCAATTATCACAAGCGTAAAACAGCCCCAAGGACAAACTATGACGTTTGATGAGGTACTGGACCAAGTCCGTGAGCTATTACAGAACAGAGGCCGCGTTGCCTACCGCGCGCTGAAGCGGCGTTTCGATTTGGATGACGAGTATTTGGAAGACCTCAAGGCCGAACTCATCAAAGCCGAGGGAGTTGCGGCGGATGAAGACGGCGAGGTGCTGGTCTGGATAGAGAAAGGGATAAAGGGGAAAACGGATAAAGAGATAAACGGCGAAACGGCAACTGCCAATCCCCAGCACCCAATCCCTAGCACCCAGCACCCAGCCGCGGAACGTCGTCAGTTGACGGTGATGTTCATCGACCTGGTGGGATCGACGACGCTCTCACAACAACTCGACCCCGAAGACTATCACGCCCGGGTGGTCACCTATCAGACAGCGTGTCAGCACATCGTTGCCCGCTACGAGGGGCATATTGCGCAATACTTAGGCGATGGCGTGCTGGTGTATTTTGGTTATCCCACCGCCCATGAAGACGAGGCGGTACGCGCCGTGCGCAGCGGATTAGAGATCGTCACAGCAATACGCCAGTTAACGTACACGCCACCGTTACAAGTCCGCATTGGCGTCCACACCGGGCCGGTAGTCGTGGGCGAGATTGGCGCGGGAGAACGGACCGAACGCTTGGCGTTAGGCGAGACGCCCAACATCGCCGCGCGCGTGCAGGGAGCAGCCGAGCCGGACACGGTAATGATCAGTGCGGCAACGTACCACCTGGTGCACGGCATGTTTGCATGTCACGACTTAGGCCCGCAGACGCTCAAAGGGATTGCCACACCGCTGACGTTGTACTGTGTGGTGCGCGAGACGGACGTACAGAGCCGTTTTGAGGCAACCGTGCGTACCGGCTTAACGCCATTGATAGGCCGTGATGAAGAACTGGCGCTTCTGCGTCGTCGTTGGGAACAAGCAAAAGAAGGTGAAGGTCAGGTCGTGCTGCTCAGTGGCGAGGCTGGCATTGGCAAATCACGCTTAGTGCAGGAGATGAAGAACCAAGTGAGTGCGGAAGGCGCGACTCGTATTGAGTTTCGTTGCTCCCCCTATCACCAGAACAGTGCGTACTATCCTCTGCTCACTCACTTGCAGCGTCTCTTACAATTTGCCGCTGATGATGCTCCGCCAACCAAGCTGGCAAAACTCCAAGACGCTCTCATGCTCTATCGTTTCCCACAAGCTGACACACTGCCGTTGTTGGCGGCGTTACTCTCGCTGCCACATCCCGACGATTGTCCGCCGATCACCGTGAGTCCGCAGAAGCAAAAGGAGAAGACACAAGAAGCCTTAGTGGCATGGCTGGTCGAAGAAGCCACACGACAAGCGGTCTATTTGGTGTGGGAAGACCTACATTGGATTGATCCGTCGAGTCTTGACGTGCTCACACTTGTCCTGCAGCAAGTGCCGACGAGTCGAGCATTGGTAGTGTTAACCTATCGCCCAGACTTTACCTCGCCGTGGCGTCAACGAGCGCACAGCACCCAACTCACACTCAGTCGCTTGGGACGACAGCACGTCGCGGCCATGGTCAATCAGGTCATGGCTCAGGCGGTGTTGTCAGACGAGGTCATCCGCCAGATTGTCAGTCGGACCGATGGCGTGCCGTTGTTTATCGAAGAATTGACCAAATCGATTGCGGAATCAGTAGGGGCACATGGACGAGCGACCCTCCCCTCCTCTGCCATTCCGGCCACCCTCCACGATTCTTTGATGGCCCGACTTGATCGACTTGGCGTAGCGAAGACAATCGCGCAACTTGGTGCGACGATCGGTCGTGAGTTTAGCTACGAATTACTTCAGGCTGTCACCCCAATCGAGAGTGCTGAGCTACAGCAATCCCTGCAACACCTCGTCGATGCAGAATTGCTGTACCAGCGCGGGCTGCCACCACAAGCAACGTATCTCTTCAAGCACGCGCTGATTCAGGACACCGCCTACCAGTCCTTGTTGAAGAGTAAGCGTCAACAACTGCACCGGCAGATTGCCCAAGTGTTAGAGGCGCAGTTTCCAGATACCAAAGAGACCCAGCCTGAGCTGCTGGCCCATCATTACACCGAAGCAGGCCTGAGAGAACAAGCGATTCCCTGTTGGCAGCAGGCAGGGCAGAAAGCTGCTCAGCGATCAGCCAATGTCGAAGCGATCGCTCACCTCACCAAGGGGCTAGAGTTGCTCAAGACCCTACCGGACACTCCGGAACGTGTCCAACGGGAGATCGACTCACAGATCACCCTCGGCCCTGCACTAATGGTCACCAAGGGCCTTGCGGCTCCAGAAGTGGGACAAGCCTACATCCGGGCCCGGGAGTTGTGCCAGCAAGTAGGCGAAACTCCGCAGCTTTTATCAGTGCTCTTTGGGCTGTGTAGGTTTTATCTGAATCGGGCGGACTTCCAGACCGGGCGTGAGTTGGGGGAACAGTTCCTGAGACTCGCTCAGCGCATAGAGCCGACGCACCTTGTGGGGGCACAGTACATACTGGGGATGAATTTGTTCTGGCCTGGAGAGTTTGCTTCAGCTCGCGCCCCTTTGGAACAGGGCATTGCTCTGTACAATTCCCAGCAGCACCGCCCCTTGGCTTTTATCTATGGGACGGACCCTGAGATTTCTTGCCGGGCCTTCCTGGCCTGGACCTTGTGGGCTCTCGGCTATCCGGACCAAGCCCGTGAGAAAGTACAGACGGAACTTGCTTTAGCACAGGAAATCTCTCATCCCTTTAGCGTGGCTTTTATCCATCAGTGTGCTGCCATATTCCATCAGCTTTGCGGAGACGCGCGGGCAACTCAAGAGCAGGCAGAGGCACTGCTTGCAATCGCCTGCGAACGGGGGTTTCCATATTGGGTGGCGCAAGGAACCATTTATCGGGGCTGGGCACTGGCCGAGCAGGGACAGGCAGAAGAAGGATTGACCCAGATACGCCAAGGCCTCTCGGATTATCAAGCTTTGAGGACAGAGATACATCAGACGTACTTGCTTGGTCTGTTGGCTGAGGCATACGGGAAGATAGAACAAACGGAAGAGGGACTTAACACGCTGACCAAGGTGCTAGCTTTGGTGGACAAAATTGGTGAGCGCTGGTACGAGGCCGAGCTGTATCGGCTCAAAGGGGAACTCACGCTGCAAAAGTTATCAGTTGTCAGTAATCAGTTATCAGTTACTGATCCCCAACCCCTGACCCCCGATCCCCAAGGTGAAGCCGAAGCCTGCTTTCTCAAAGCCATAGAAATTGCCCAGAAACAACAAGCCAAGTCGCTGGAGCTACGTGCCTCAACGAGCCTCGCCCGCCTCTGGCAGCAACAAGGCAAACGAGCCGAAGCTCACGCGCTCTTGTCTGGTGTCTACAACTGGTTCACTGAAGGGTTTGATACTAAGGATTTGCAAGAAGCGAAGGCGTTACTTGAGGAATTGAGTCATTAAATCATCGGGCGATCGGGTCATTGCAGCATGGAGTTAGGATTCAAGCCACAGATCGTAACGACGATACTTCGCACCGATAAGGATAACCGAGACCATGAAATGCACTGTCATCATAGAAAATAAGGATGGACGCTATCGCGCACTGATCCCCAGCTTACCAGGGCTCTCAGCGGAAGGGACAACTGTAGAGGAGGCACTCACAGGCGCTCAACGAGAGGCGACAGCGTATTTAGCTCGGGTTGCGGTCGAATCCATCGACATTGACCTTCCGACAGCATCTCAGAGTAGCGCACAGTCCTGGATAGATGCAGCGGGCATTTTTAAGGGAGATCAGGAACATCTCAAGCACTTCGCTGATCTTGCAGTCATTCGTGGGCAACAGCGTGAAAGTGACACATGAGTGTATACGTGCTTGATACAGATATCGTTGGGTTCGTGCAGCAAGCGCAGCCAACTGTCCTCCGGCATCTGCAGGCACTCTTAGCAGCAGACACGGTAGTCACAACAATTGTCACAGTGGAGGAAGATATTGGTGGGTGGTTACCTGCCTGTCGGCGAGCCCAAGATGGAGTGTCGCGGATGCAAGCCTATACCAGATTACAAAAGGCTCTCCTGTTCTACCAACGTATCTCTTGGTTACCCTTCAATGATGCCGCAGCAACGGTCTTTGATCAGTTGCGGGCGATGAAGTTACGCCTGGGAACGAACGATCTTTCCATTGCAGCGATTACGCTCTCCGTAAACGGAGTACTCGTCACCCGTAATAGTCGGGATTTTCGGCGTATTCCTGATCTTCCGATACAAGATTGGACAGTGTGATGCTATGCCGCACAGCGCCGGTCAGAGTAAAACGGCTCCGAGGTAAACGATGACATTCGATGAAGTCTTCGGCCACGTCCGTGAACTCCTCCAGCGTGAGGGCCGGGTATCGTACAGAGCGCTGAAGCGGCGCTTTACGCTTGACGATGAATATATCGAAGATCTCAAAGCGGAACTCATCGACGCAAAACATCTGGCGGTTGATGAAGACGGTAAGGTGCTGGTCTGGATAGGGAAAGGGATAAACGGTGGAACAGAAGGGGAAACGGCGAAAAGGGGAAAGGGCGAAGAAAGTCTAGAGTCTAGGGTCCAGAGTCTAGAGTCAGGAGGGCAAAGAGGCACTTCCACTGTTCAGACCCTA
>JBFWXH010000136.1:0-14409 GCA_050187625.1 Binatia bacterium | reverse complement strand
CAGCGTCAACGACTGCCCCACGGTTGCAAAGAACTTTGGGATACGACACCCGCTGGTTGTCACAATACCGAGCATCGTTACTGTCCGTCTGCTGAGTCTTATGTGAAATACTCCCTCAAGCGTGCTGCTCACTCTGAGTGATTGGTTGCCTAACGGCCAAGCGCACCGCGAGCGGCCCAAATGTGGCTGTTGAGGTCCAGCAGAATCCACTCGCGGGCCGCGGTCAGCCTGCCGGATGAGTTCAATGCGGTTCTCGTACAGCAACGCTTGCATTTTCTGGCCCGGGGTCAGTTTCAACGCCTCGCGCATTTCTTTAGGGATCCTCACTTGAAACGTCGGCGACTCAGTGACCGTTTCCATCTCAGCCTCTCATCGATTGCTACTTGGTATTACAAAAACAGTATCGATTAGAGCGAGCCGCGGTAAGAGAAACGCGATCGACACCGTTGGCTCGCAGGCCAACTTTCTTGTAGCTTCCTTCATCGCGCGTTACGGCACGGATTCATAGAGATGGTGGCGACGCTGAATCCCTGAACGATGGTCAACATTGAGATATGAAGCCGGAAACATCCATTGCTACCCCCACTCAGCAGCAGCATTGTGATATTTGTGGTCTAACGTGTCTGGGATCGCCACTCTGCCATCCCCTCGTGCCAGGTCCTGTTGGTGGAAGGCCCGCACCTGCACGAGGTGTGCAGTCAGGGGTTTTTTCACGACGGCTGGAAGCATGGTGATCCGATCTTTGTCGCCTTTCCCTTCCCGTATAACAATATGATTAGCTGTGAAGTCTATGTCTTTGACGCGCAGCCGCAACCCCTCTGTCAACCGCAGTCCCGCTCCGTATAGAAGGATTTGTGTCTCTCGAACTTTCGGTCATGTCCCTCGCCGTTGTCTTGCCTTCTTGCGCGTGTTAGGGTTCTCCAACTTTTTTCAGGGGGCCGTCACTGTGGCAGACATCAAAAAGGTTGTGCTCGCGTATAGCGGGGGATTAGACACCTCGGTCATCCTGCGCTGGCTGATCGATACTTATAAATGTGAAGTCGTTGCGTTCTGTGCGGACTTGGGCCAAGGTGAGGAATTAGCCCCAGTTGAAGAGAAGGCCAAGAAAGTCGGCGCGAGTGCCATCTATATTGAAGATTTGCGCGACGAGTTTGTGCGCGATTTCGTGTTTCCGATGCTGCGCGCGAATACTTTCTATGAAGGTGGGTATTTGCTCGGGACCTCGATTGCCCGCCCACTCATTGCCAAACGGCAAATCGAAATTGCGAGAAAAGAAGGGGCCGATGCCGTCTCGCACGGCGCCACCGGTAAAGGAAACGATCAAGTCCGATTCGAGTTGACCTATTACGCGCTGGAACCGAACATCCATGTTGTTGCCCCGTGGCGCGAGTGGGAGATGACGTCACGTTCGGATCTGATTGCCTACGCCGAGTCGCGTGGGATTCCGATTCCGGTTTCAAAAGAAAAACCCTACAGCACGGATCGTAACCTCTTACATATCAGCTTTGAGGGCGGTATTCTCGAAGACCCGTGGCGTGAGCCGTACGATGATATGTTCATCCTGTCGGTTTCTCCGGAAAAAGCGCCGGACACACCTGAGTATGTCGAAATCTCCTTCTCTTCAGGGAATCCGGTAGCAGTCAACGGAGAAACGCTTGGTCCAGCTGCCTTGCTGGCGAAGCTTAACGAGCTTGGCGGTACGCATGGCATTGGTCGTCTCGATCTCGTCGAGAATCGCTATGTCGGTATGAAATCGCGCGGCGTATACGAAACTCCTGGCGGGACAATTCTCCATGCCGCTCACCGGGCGATTGAGTCGATCACGCTGGATCGTGAAGTGATGCACCTGCGCGATTCGTTCATTCCTCGTTATGCCGAGATGGTCTACTACGGTTACTGGTTTGCGCCGGAACGGGAAATGCTACAGGCAGCGATCGACGAGGCCCAGAAAAACGTAACCGGCGTTGTTCGACTCAAGCTCTATAAAGGGAACGTTATCGTAGCGGGCCGCAAGTCTGACAAGACCTTATACAATCCTGCCGTCGCGACCTTTGAGGCGGGCGGAGATTATCGTCAGGCTGATGCCGAGGGGTTCATTCGCCTCAATGCTTTGCGATTGCGGTTGCGGGCGTTGGCGCAGAAATAACTCTCAGCAGAAACGGGAGAACCGGGACAATGGGGAAACGGGGGAATGGGATAAAAAAATATTGTTGGTTCCTTGTTGTTCGCCATTTCGCCTGCGCATTTCTCTGGACAGAAGGCTAGTCTTTCCCTGTATGAAACCGCAACGAACAAAAAAGGCCTGGGCCGGGCGATTTGCTGAGGGCGCGCACCCGCTGATGGAGGAATTTACCTCATCGTTAGCGTTTGACCGTCGTCTGGCGCAGTATGACATTCAAGGAAGCGTTGCCCATTGCCGGATGCTGGTAAAACAAAGGATTCTCCCTCGCGCCGAAGGGGAGAAGATTGTTAAAGGACTCCAGGATGTCGGGCGTGAGCTGACCCAAGGCCAGTTTCCATTTCTTCCGTCGGATGAAGATATTCACATGGCGATCGAGCGGCGGTTGACAGAGAAGGTTGGTCCGGTGGGTGGGAAACTCCATACGGCGCGGAGTCGTAATGATCAGGTGTTGCTCGACGTCCGTCTCTATCTTCGCGACGAGATTACTGCCATCGTGCGGATTCTTGGCACTGTTCAACGACAATTGGCACGCCTGGCAAAACGACACCGGGAGATCGTTTTACCGGGCTATACGCATCTCCAGCGTGCACAACCAGTGTTGTTGGCGCATCATCTCTTAGCCTATTATGAAATGTTTGCTCGCGATCGAGAGCGGTTATTACAGTGTCATGAGCGAGTGAATGTCTTGCCGCTTGGGGCGGGAGCTCTCGCGGGGACGACGCTACCGATTGATCGTTTCTATGTTGCCCGACTGTTGAAATTCCCACGGGTGAGCGAGAATAGTCTCGACACGGTTGCTGACCGTGACTTTCTTATTGAGTTTCTCGCTGCCAGCGCCATTGTGGGGATGCATTTGAGTCGTTTGGCGGAAGAACTGGTCCTCTGGTCGAGCAGTGAGTTTGGTTTCCTGGAGTTACCGGACGCTTTTGCCACAGGCAGCTCGATGATGCCGCAAAAGAAGAATCCGGATGTGCCAGAGTTAATCCGAGGCAAAACTGGCCGCGTCTACGGTAATCTCGTTGCTCTGCTGACAATTCTCAAAGGACTACCATTGTCGTATAACCGTGATTTGCAAGAAGACAAAGAACCGCTATTTGATACGGTTGATACGATCAAAGGAATGCTTACCATTCTTGACGCAATGTTACCTCACCTTGTCTTTTGCAAGGAACGCATGAGCGAAGCCGCTCTTGGCGGCTTTACGCTGGCAACAGACGTGGCAGACTATCTCGTGGAAAAAGGGCTGCCGTTTCGCCAAGCGCATGAAGTCGTCGGTGCAGTAGTCCGTTGGTGTCTCTCTGAGAAAAAGGGGCTGGAGGAATTATCCTTGTCGGAGTGGCAAAACTTCTCACCTTTGATCACTGCCGACTTGCTTCCCCGTCTGACGTTAGCGTCAGCAGTCGACCGACGCCGTTCGTACGGTGGAACCGCGCGGGCGAATGTGCAACTGCGCTTACGAGCGATCGGCATATGAGTTTCAAGTTTCAGGTTTCAGGCCTGCCTTTCCTTTTCGCTCTTGTTTTTTTCTTTCTTTCCTTTTTCTTCACAGCCTGTGGACACAAGACCGCTGTACGTCCACCAGAATGGATTGCTCCAGAGCCCGTCAGTGATCTGAGAATGGAGTTCGACCAAAAACAGCAAGGCATCGTGCTCCGTTGGGGACGGCCACAGACATATGTTGATGGGAGTGAGATGGATGATCTTGGCGGGTTTGTCGTGCTGCGTGCGACGCCGGAAGGGCAAAAGCAAGCGACGGACTTCAATGAAATTGCGCGGATTGTAGTCGAAGATCGCGACCGCTTTCGCAAAGCGAAAAAGTTTACTTATACCGATAAACAGCTCACTGCCGGTGTTTTGTATCGCTATCGAGTGCAGGCGTTTACGCTGGATGGAGACTACGGTAGACAATCGAACACGGTTGAGGTGATTTGGAGAAACGGGCCATAGCTAAAACACTGTGTACAGTATCACCGTTGAGGAAAATCCTAGTTGACGGATCTGACTTTTCCGTGGTACGCGAACAATGCCTGGCCTCGAACATTTCAAAAATAGAGGACTGTAGCATCGCAGCAAAGGCCTCAAACGGAAGCAGGACAACAACGAAATTATGCATGACGTTTTTGTGGTACTCAGATGAAAATTTCTTTCACCAAAATGCATGGCATTAGTAATGACTATATTTACGTCAATGCTTTTACTGTGCCGGTCGTGGACCCACCGGCGGTCGCCCGAAAAGTCAGTGATCGTCGGACCGGTGTTGGTGGCGACGGGCTCATTCTGATTTGTCCGTCAGATATCGCGCATGCCCGGATGGAAATGTACAACGCTGATGGTAGTCGTGGGGAAATGTGTGGCAATGGCATTCGTTGTGTCGGCAAATATGTGTACGATCATGGAATTGCCCACGCCAATCCTCTGAAGATAGACACCGACGCTGGTTTGAAGATCCTTTTCCTTGAAACGAAAGAGGGACAGGTGACCCGTGTTACTGTAGACATGGGGGAGCCGATTCTCGACGGGCCACGTATTCCGGTGGCCGCAACTGGCCATGTGGTCAACGAGTCACTCGAAGTCGCAGGACAGTCATACCAGGTGACGTGTGTGTCTAT
Organism: Binatia bacterium; assembly: GCA_050187625.1. Lineage (GTDB taxonomy): Bacteria > Desulfobacterota > Binatia > Bin18 > Bin18 > JBFWXH01. The sequence continues at coordinate 9,618 of JBFWXH010000136.1, read as the reverse complement.
GGGGAATCCGCACTGTGTGACGTTTGTCGATGCGGTTGAGCCCCTAGAGCTAGAGAAAGTTGGTCCACAGTTCGAGCATCACCCGTTTTTCCCGAAACGTGTCAACACCGAGTTTATCCAGGTGGTCAACCCGACCGAGCTGAACATGCGCGTATGGGAGCGGGGGTCAGGAGAAACCTGGGCCTGTGGCACGGGAGCCTGTGCCGCAGCAGTGGCGGCGGTATTGAACAAGAAAAGCGAACGACGAGTCACCATCCATCTTCGTGGAGGCGACCTCGAAATCGAGTGGCGTGCTGAAGATAATCATGTCTATATGACTGGACCAGCCGAAGAAGTGTTTGAGGGAACGATTGAAGTCTGAAGCGTGAAACGTACAACGTCACCACCCCATCGCTCTTGAGATTTTACGTATTACGTTTGACGAATTATGCGTTATTGGAGGAAACCATGGGAACCGCGCCGACTAATTTTGCTGGGTCGTTCGTTGCACTTGTGACTCCTTTTAAGAATGGGAAAGTTGACGAAAAACGCCTCGGCGACTTAGTCGAGTGGCATATTCAGAGTGGGACCCACGGGATTGTGCCCTGCGGAACGACTGGTGAATCTGCGACACTGTCGCATGAAGAACACACCCAGGTCGTTAAGTTTGTCGTTGAGACCGTGCAGAAACGGGTTCCGGTTGTCGCCGGTACGGGATCGAATTCAACAGCCGAAGCCATTCGTTTAACTCGAGAAGCCCAAGAGGTGGGTGCGGACGGTGCGTTGATGATCTCTCCTTACTACAATCGTCCAACGCAAGAAGGAATCTACCAGCACTACAAGGCTGTCGCGCAGGCCGTGCCAGGATTTCCAATCATTTTCTATAATATCCCTGGTCGGACGGGTTCGAACATTGAACCCTCAACCATGGCGCGCCTTGCAGAAATTGACAACATTGTTGGCGTGAAAGAAGCGACTGGCTCGATTGACCAGGTGATCAATATCCGTCTGGCGTGTGGTGAAAAACTTGCGATATTGTCTGGTGAAGATTCGCTGACCTTTTCTATGATGTCGTTGGGTGGAAAAGGCGTGATTAGCACAGTGGCGAACGTTGCCCCGCGAGAGATGGCGACAGTTGCGAATGCAGCCCTGGCCAAGCAGTGGGAGAAAGCCGCGCAACTACAGCTGCAGTTGGTGCCCCTGATTCGCGCCTTATTCATTGAGACGAACCCTATTCCGGTGAAAACAGCACTGTCGCTGATGGGCAAATGCGAACTCGAGCTCCGCTTACCATTGGTGCCGATGGCGGAAGGGAATTTTGCTAAACTCAGGGATACTCTAAAAGAGTGCCAGCTTATTTAAGACGCGCCTCAATATAACGTAAGGACAAACCTATGCCTATCAAGGTTATTGTCTGTGGTGCGGCAGGACGCATGGGGAAACTCTTAGTGCAGCTCGCCCACGAGCATGCCGAGATGACGGTTGTGGGTGCAGTGGAAGCTCGCAGTCACTGGGCGCTGGATAAAGATAGTGGAGAAATTGCCGGCATTGGATCCATTGGAGTGCCAGTGTCGGATAACTACGCGGCGTTAGCGACACCGGACACGGTGACTCTCGACTTCACTATGCCGGACGCTGCGCTTACGCATTTGCGTGCTGCGGCTGCGAGTGGTGCGGCCATTGCCATTGGCACAACGGGATTTTCTGCGGCCCAACGCGCAGAAGCTGAGCAACTGGCGGTAAAGACGCGGACAATCATCGCTCCCAATATGAGTATTGGCGTCAATGTCTTACAGAAAATCGTGGCGGATGTTGCCCGGATTCTGCAGGATGGGTTCGATGCGGAAATTGTGGAAATGCATCACCGCTTTAAAGTTGATGCTCCAAGTGGCACGGCGCTGGCGCTCGGTCGAGCAATTGCCACTGCGCAAGGGAAAGATTTCGATACGGTCGCGACCTTGGCTCGTCAGGGAATAACCGGCCAGCGAAAAGATGAGGAAATCGGTATTGTTGCCTTGCGCGGTGGGGATGTTATTGGCGATCACACGGTGATCTTTGCAGGCTTCGCCGAGCGTATTGAATTAACCCATCGTGCGCAGAGTCGGGAGTGTCTTGCCCGTGGCGCTATCCGTGCGGCTCTCTGGCTAGCGGGACAACGGCCTGGTCTCTACTCGATGAAAGATGTACTGGGGCTGTAGCCGGGCTGAGGCCAGGACCAGTGCTTATCTATGCGGTCACAGGAGTGTCATTTGTCTCAGAAGCCTGGGGCTCCTGTTGCCGCTCCTGCGTTTGAGTTGGCTTCTGTTGTTGCTTCTGGGTTTTTGTCGCAGTCGCGATCGCTTCACGAACTCCAAAACGTCCGGTCGCACAGAGAGATAAGATTTTCTCACCAAGAGACCGCGGTGACCCTTTTGACTTTGTCATATTAGTAGTGCGCATATAGTTTTCCTCCACCCCTACAACCGCTTCCTCTACCTCTCGCTCTTAGACAAACAATCGGCAGTTGATTAGGTTTCTATGTTTCTTTGTTGAGCGAGTCTGCGCTGAATTTTGGTAGGCTTATTTCCCTTGGAACTGCGGGGATCGTTTCTCTAAAAAGGCCGCGACTGCTTCTTTGTGATCGTGCGTTTTGAACAGATAGTCGAGTCCAAAGGTTTCTGTTTGGACGGCTGCATCAAAGTCACTCTCTGCGCCCTGGTAGAGTGCTCGCTTGGAGACAGATAAGGCTAAAGGCGGCAGTGCGGCGATCTGTTCAGCCACCTCGTGGACTGTAGCCATGAATCCTTCGCCAGGAACCATTTGATTGACCAAGCCAATATTCAAGGCCTCCTGCGCCTTGAGGACTTTCGCCGTATAGGTCAGTTCCAGCGCTTTCGCGAGCCCAATGAGTCGGGGCAACATAAAGGTGGAGCCCAGTTCAGGCATCAATCCCATACGAGCGAAAATTGCTCCAATCGTGGCTTCTTCGGCCATCATGCGGATGTCTTGTAGCAATGTGAGGGTTAAGCCAATACCGACTGCTGGCCCGTTGATGGCAGCAATAGTCGGTTTTGGGCAATTGTAAAGCGCATAATGCAAACCTGAGCGTGGATGCACCACCTGTGGTGTGACTCGAACACCAGTGTCGTCTTGATTATCAATCTGCTTGCGGAATACACCGCCGACATCAGCTCCTGAGCAAAAGCCACGGCCTGCACCGGTCATGATGATAACACGTACGTTGTCGTCTTTTCCGAGTGTTGTATAGGCATGGGTGAGTTCGTCTCCCATGACGTTGGTGTACGCGTTCAATTTATTGGGGCGATTGAGCGTGACCGTAGCGATGTGGTTCTGAATCGCGACTGTAATGTCTTGATAGTCCATGTATCCCCCTGGTTGGACAGTGCAGTTATGAGGATAGCGTATCTCGGCATGGGGGAAAAGGAGGCCTTTTCCCTGAGAGGATTACGACCACTTTCCCTGGCGCGTAGAAAATGAAAGAGCGTGTTCCAAGCGTTGGAGGAATTCTCTGCGAGGGATTTCATAGCCACCAAGACGTTGGAGGTGCGGGTTGAGAATCTGACAATCGAGCAGAGTGAATTCCCACGCGGTCAATCGCTGGGCAAGCGTCGCAATCGCCACTTTTGAGGCATTGGTCACGCGTTTGAACATCGACTCGCCAAAAAACGCCCGGCCCAAACTGACACCATAAATCCCCCCGGCTAATTGCCCTTCGAACCATGCCTCTACGGAGTGCGCGAATCCTGCGAGGTGTAACGTGCAATAGGCATCGATCATTTCTGTGGTAATCCACGTTCCCTGCCCTTCTTCTAAGCGGACTTCTGCACATGCCTGAATCACATCAGGAAAGGCTTCGTCGAAGGTTACGCGAAACCGGTTTTGGCGAAGGAGTCGACCTAAGCTGCGTGACACATGGAATTCGGCTGGTTCCATGATGCAACGTCGTGGGGGGCTCCACCACAAAATCGGCGAGTCGTCTTCGTACCACGGAAAGATCCCAAACTGGTAGGCGAGTAACAGGCGCTCGACGCTGAGATCACCTCCAATCGCAAGCAGCCCTTCGGGCGTTGCCCGTTCAGGGTGAGGAAAAAGGAGCGCATCGGTGAGACGATACACTGGCATGGCACAAAAAATTATGGTCGAGCGAACGGCATCTGTGTCAACTTGTTAGTTGTACAGTGGAGAGTCAGTAGCAACATTGAAGAGCGTGGTTGTTTTACGCACGATCAATCGTGGCATTGAGACGGTCGAGCAGTTCCTGTGGCGAAGGTTCAGGCGTAACGATTTGTCTGCTGTTCTCGGGAGGCAGAGATGGGGTGCGTTGCATCATCGCGCAACCTGTAAATAAGAACAACGACGAGCAAAAGAGCCAGTAGGTCAAAGGTTTTGGGGAGAACAACTTCACAATCGTCCATACCCTCCCACGAAACAGGGAAGACGGCAAGTCCTCCTGTACGAGTTATGTTTTTGCACGTTCTTCTTTGGTTTTCAGCTCAGCCTCGTGTTCCTGAATAAACGCGCGAATATCATCGGCCATATCGAGCAGCCGTGCCCATTGTTCTTTATACAAAGTCACAGGAAAGCGACCGAGCCCGTATACAGATACTCCGCCTTTTTCACTGACCTTAAGCGAAACTCCTTTCGAGCTTCGTGCTTTCAACGCGGCATTTTCTTGTTTCAATCGCTCAAGTTCTGCAAGAACATCTTCTTCTGCCATTCTTTACTCCTTACTCTAAACGAGATCGACTGCTTATCCAGCCACCCCTTGGGTGACTGTGTGGGCAGTTTCGGCCAAGAGCTTGGCGCGATAGTGAAAATCATCAAGACGTGGGTCTTGTAATTGTCCATTCTTATACAGAACGAAAAGTTGCATGCAAACCGTTGCTGTCTTCCACAACGCAAAGGTTTCGTAAAAGGTGATGTCAGTGACATCACGGCCACTTTTTTGCGCATATCGTTGGACAACCTCTGCCCGCGTATAAAATCCCGGCAGATCAGTCGGTCCTTGGGCGAAATACGTGCGTGACGGAGGATCGGTTGCTTCTGTCCAGTAATTGAGGAGCAATCCGAGGTCAACTAACGGGTCGCCGAGCGTGCACTGGTCCCAGTCGAACAAGGCGATAACATGGTCAATGGCATCTGGAGCAACCATCAGGTTGTCGAGTTTGTAGTCATTATGGAGAAGTGTAGAGGCAGGGGAGCGTGGCAAATGGGCAAGCAACCAACGCGAGACGACATCCATCAGTGGGATTTCGTGGGCCGCTTTCACTCGTTCCCACCGTTTCCCCCAGCTGTTGACTTGCCGTTCGACAAATCCCTCAGGTTTTCCCAATGTCTCTAGGCCGACGGCTCGATAATCGATCGCATGTAACGCTACCAGCGTATCAACGAGCGCTTCGCTCAAACGACGATACAACTCTGGACGGTTCAGATACTCCGGTGGCATTTCTTTATGGATCACCAGCCCTCGTCGCCGTTCCATGACAAAAAAAGGTGCACCGAGCACACTTACATCGTCACAAAAAAGAAATGGGCGCGAGGCGGGTGGAAAGACTGACCACAGAGCCGACAGCACGCGAAATTCGCGAGCCATGTCGTACGCACCTGGTGCAACCGGACCTCCAGGCGGACGGCGCAACACATATTCATGTTCACCAAATCGCACTAAATAGGTCAGGTTGGCATGACCTCCGGCAAATTGAGTAACGCTAAGCGCACCCTCGGCATGTGGCAGCCGTGGACGTAGGAATTGGTCGACTACTGCTAAGTCGAGTACTGCATCCGGTCGAACTGAGACAGTTTCCGGTTCCGTCCATCCTTGTGGCGTATGTGACATCAGCGCATTTCCTACGTGTAACTGGACGTGGTGTTTATCACGGGGAGAATGAGGAGGGCAATGAGGTTCGCTCCCTTTAGAGGATTGCGTCATCGGGCCATTTACTCATTGAGTCATTTGTTCATCGGGTCATTGCGGAAAGCAATTGTTCAATGACTCCATCATTCAATGGAACAATGACTTAATTCTGTGAGCAACACCTTTGCTTCCCGCAAATCTTGGGTGTCGAATCCTTCGGTGAACCAGCTATAAACCTCGGCTAACATTTGGCAAACCTCGATAAGTGTAGTGCCCGACACATGTTGCATATTACGTGAGCCGTGAGCTGTTATTTGTCTCTGACAAAGCCGCGCCAAGCTCATAACTGCACGCAGTTCGAGCGATTTGGCTTGCTGCTGACGGGCAATAGCGATGGCTTTGAGGAAGCACGCTTCGGCTTCCGCTTGGGGGCTAGGGACTAGGGGATGAGGGCCGATTTCTCTTCTTGCTTTTTGACTGTTGAGTGTTGATTTTTGATTTTCTTGCGCGAGCGTCAACTCGCCCTTAATCCGCCACAGCTCGGCTTCATAAAAGCGCTCGTCAGTTCTTTCTACCACGGCGAGCGCCTCGGTCAGGAGGGCAAGTCCCTCTCCGGCCTGCGCGACCTTTCCGTACGCCTCGGCAAGCAGCCCAAGAAAATACGGGCGGTACAGTTCCGCCCCTGTCGCCCGAAAGGCGGCGACCCCTTGTTGTATCTGCTCAATGCCCTCCTGTCCTTGTCCCTGTTCAATCGACACCACACCGAGAAAGATAGCCCCCTGGGTCAAGTAAAAGCGAAATCCTTGCTCGGTCGAGAGTGCCATTGCCGTTTGGGTTCGTTCTTGGATCGCAAGGGATTCCCGACGGAACTGATGAAGTCGGGCCGCATGGCCTACAGCATACGCCAGGCTAAAGGGATGCGATAACGTTTGGGCAAATGTGATCGCGTCTTGGCTATGCATCAGCGCTTGTTCTGGATAGCCCAATATCCATAGCGCCCAGGCTCCCACTGTCTGACTGCTCATCTTTGGGTCGTATCCGTACAGAAACGCTAGGGAATGGTGCTCAGCGGGATCATATCGCGCTATACTCTGTGTGAAGTGGGTCTGGGCCGTGCTTATCTCTCCGAGCGCGAAGGCAGAGGCAGCAACCGCCCAGTGCGCTTCCACGAAAAGCGCAGAGTCTTGCTGACTCTCCGCGAGATCGAGCAGTTGCTTTGCCAATGCCTGAGCTGTCCTGTGCTCCGCCCGCACGATATAAAATGCCCACAGACCAAAGAGCGCCCGGAACAGGAGAGAAGCCTCACCCCCGTGCTGACACAGCTCTCGTGCCCGGGTGTACGTACGTGCGACGGCTGATGCCGCATAACCGGCGGTGGCAATAAGGGCTGGCCCGAGCGTCATCTGGAATGTCAACTCCAGACGGGATCGCTCGGACGTGGCTGGTAGGGATCCAATCAGCTCTAGCCCCTGCCGGAGATGACTGATTGCCTCCCGGTGCGCACTCCGGCGAAGAGCATTTGCTCCAGCCTGGTGGCGATAGTGCACCGCACGCTGATAGTCCCGCCCCTGCTCAAAATGCGCAGCCAATTCCGCTGCAATTTCGTTAGCTTTCGCGTTATAGCCACCTTCGATTCGCTCGCCAATCATCCGATGCAACCGCATCCGTCGCGCTTCTGGGATACGTGCATACAGGATTTCTTGATACAGGGCATGGCGAAAGGCATAACACGCACTCACCGTACCGTCCGGCCACATCATAAGTCCATGACTCTCAATAAATTGACCTCGACGGGCTAAGCCTTCGCAGATTTCTTCAATCAGTGTTTCTCCTATTGTCATGCCAGCAGCAACACTGGCCGTAGTAAACTCTGCTCCAACGACACTCCCCACCTCCAAGGCGTGACGCTCTTCCTCGGTAAGGCGTCCGAGTTGCGCTTCGATCAATTCCCGTAACTCCTGAGGAATACGGAGCGCTCGTGGGTCCACCGTCGCCAGCTCTGCTAGTCCGAACTGCTGCAGCAAATACTCGGTTACCTGCACCATGAACAACGGCTGACCGTCCGTGCGTCGGTAGACAACATCAGCGAGGAAATCAATACTCTCAGCCGCCACCACACGCTGGCCGACATATTCCCGCACGGCCGCAGGGCTCAAAAAGCTCAGTGCAATCTCCGTGGCTTGCCTCCGCGCGACGAGTTCCTGCTTCACCGTCTTCAGCTGATGATTACCCACCGCCAGTTCCGCCGCGCGATAGGTGCCGACCACTAATAAGCATGCGGGTTCCCGTCGTCGGGCCAGCATCGCCAGGAATTCAACCGTTGATGGGTCACTCCAATGCAAGTCTTCGAGCACGAATACCAACGGCTGCGCCGCGCTCAAGACCTCGAAGGCCTCGGTAATTTCGCGCAACATCCGTTCGCGCGTCACGCCTTGGGTCTGTTGTTGTACAGCCTCTAGCTCCACCGCACTAAGCAATGCAGGTAATTGCACCAGCCAGGTCGGTGCATACTGACGAAGGACTGCGAGTAGAGGTGTTGTATGAGGTCCACGCCCTAATCGCCCCAAGGCTTCAAGGATTGGTAGATACGCTTCACCAGCACCGTAGTGTTCAACGCACTGTCCCCACGCAATCCAGGGGGCAGGGGTCGGGGATTGGGGATCAGTTGGAGTGGCGCTACTGTTCCTGGTCTCCTGTTCCCTGATCCCTCTTAGGAAAGTGTCAACGAGCGCGGTCTTGCCAATCCCCGCTTCGCCAGTCACAAAGACAATCTCCCGTTCGCCAGTCACGGCTTTAGTAAAAAGCTGCTGCAGACGTGTGAGTTCGGCCTCGCGACCGACCAAGGGCACGCCCAGAGTCTGGCGTTGAGCGTCTAGCGTGGGAAGAGGGGAATCTCCTTTTTGTCCTTTTGCTACTGGACCTTGGACTCTCGACTCTACACTGGAGTGGGGAGACGTGGTGAGCGGTGCGATGAACCGATACCCTCGCCGATGAACAGTCTCAATAAACCGCGGCTGTTTGGGATTGTCCCTCAACGCGTGGCGTAATTCTCCGATACAATTGGTCAGCGCTGTCTCACTGACAATAGTTTCGGACCATACAGCCGCAAACAGCGCCTCTTTGGTCACCAACTGGCCGGGATGCTCTACTAAATGATGCAAAACCGCAAATGCTTTGTTTGTCAACCGAACGGGTTGGTTGTCCAGCCGTAGTTGTTCATTCTCTCGATCGACCGCATACCTGCCAAACATCAGGAGGGATGTCTCCACCATATCGCTCCACCTTGCTCGCGCACGGAGACAAAAGTGTTGGAAATGGACTGAGAACGCCCTCCATCTCTCACGTTCTCTCTGGCGTTGAGCGGCCAAGACATATCACACCGTGAAGAGGGAAGACAAGAGAAACGGTAATGATTCCACTAAGGTACATCCCTTCCAAGGTTAGATTTTTCGATCACACCACAATTGTCGCCAAATTCCTCCCCTCTAGAGATGCCAGCTCGCCAAGTCCGTCCCTCGACTTTGTCCAGGACAGGCTCCAGTGGGCATCCGAGGAGATTCAGCACTGGCCTCTAGTCATGCCTCCTGGATTCTCGCTTTCGCAGGCCTGACGCCTCGATTCGTTTCTCTGGAAAAACGTATCTCTCGAAAAGCCTCCTTATCGTAACCGCACACGTGGGGTGCAGGCTACCGTGCTACGAGCGGAGGAGCAGTTAGGGGCAGGAGCGAGGGGGCTGGGCTTTTGCAGATGGCTGCCGAGCAAGCCGCAGTTAAGTAGTCCAACAC
>JBFWXH010000135.1:0-15091 GCA_050187625.1 Binatia bacterium | reverse complement strand
CCAGTAGTGCGGCGACGCCGACGAATGTGTGGTTCAACACGGTGTATCCGGGGGTGACGTATGATCCGGTGCGGGATCGGATTTTTGGGTGGGTTGGGGGAGACACGGTGCACGTGTTTAATCCGGCGACCGGGACCTGGACCTCGACGTCGTTTCCGAGTTCTGCAGCGCCAGGTGCTGCTCAGAACAATGGTACTTTGGGTCGGTGGGAGTATGTGCCGGCTTTGGACAAGATTGTCTTAGTGAACGACATGGAAGAAGATGTCTATCTTTTCAGCTATCAATAACGCAGCACCGGCGGTCTCTGCCGAGCAGTGGCCGCCGGGGAATTTCTTTGAAAGAGGGAACGTCCCCGACGGGATTTGAACCCGTGTCGCCAACGTGAAAGGCTGGTGTCCTAGGCCAAGCTAGACGACGGGGACGTGCGAGGAATCGGGCGGAGACTATAGACGACAAACCAGAAAAGATCAAAGGCCTGCACGTGTCGTTATAGTCTTTTTTTGAGTGAGCCGCCCGGGATTCGAACCCGGGACCCTCTGCTTAAAAGGCAGATGCTCTACCTCCTGAGCTAGCGGCTCAAATAGGTCGGGAGAACATACACGAGTCCGACGCGGAACTCAAACCCCCTCGGCTGGCTGGCGTTGATTCCCTTACCGTGCACTGTTAGCGTTGCGCTATGACAACTGTTCGTTCACGCTTTGCGCCCAGTCCAACCGGTTATCTGCATATTGGTGGTGCCCGTACCGCGCTCTTCGCTTATTTATATGCGAAGCAGCAAGGCGGCACGTTTCTCTTACGGATCGATGACACTGACCGTCAACGGTCAACGCAAGAATATCTTGATGAGATTATGGACGCGATGCAGTGGCTAGGGCTTTCGTGGGATAAAGGACCGTACTTCCAGGCGCAACGTTATCCTCTCTATCAAGAGGCGGCAGAACGATTGCTCCGAGCAGGGAAAGCCTATCGCTGTTATTGCACGGCGGAAGAAATCGATGCAAAACGCAAAGCGGCGTTGGCGGCTGGACGAAGCCCTGCATACGATGGCACCTGTCGCGAGTATCTCCCGTCCCCCAGTGATACCAGGCCGTTCGTGCTTCGCTTTCGCGGCCCGAAAGAAGGGGAAACGATTGTTGACGATTTGATCAAGGGACGCATTGTCTTTCAGAATCAAGAGTTAGACGATCTGATCATCGTGCGTTCTGATGGCACCCCTGTCTACAATTTCTGCTCTGTCGTCGATGATGCTGATCTCCGTATTACTCATATCGTGCGCGGAGATGACCATCTGACCAATACTCCGCGGCAAACCTTATTGTTTCAGGCACTTGGGGCTACCCTGCCGCGTTTTGCTCATTTGCCTCTGATTCTCGGGAGTGACCGTGCTCCACTCAGTAAACGCCACGGTGCAACTGCCGTGCGTTCGTATCGCGAGCAGGGGTATTTGCCCGAAGCGTTAGTCAATTTCCTGGCACGCTTAGGCTGGGCGTTTGGCGATCAAGAGATATTTACCCATGCTGAACTTATTGAAAAATTTCGTTTAGAAGACGTAGGGAAATCAGCGGGTATTTTCAATGCCGAAAAACTACAATGGTTGAACGCGCACTACATGAAGGAGTACGCGCCGATACAACTGGCGCGCGTCGTGAAACCATTTCTGACCCAGAAAGGCTATGCCGTACCAGACGATGAGAACTGGCTTGCGCGTGCCGTAGTGACATTGCAACCACGGGCGAAAACATTGGTCGATCTTGTGGAACTTGGACGTTTCTATTTCTCCGAGGCATTGAACTATGATGAGAAGGCAGTGCGCAAGTTTCTCACACCGGCGACTGCGCCACTACTGGAAAAAATAGACCAAAAGCTGCACGAGTTGTCGTTATGGACTGAGCACGAACTCGAAGGCGTGTTTACTGTGCTGATGCAAGAGGAGCAACTCAAGAATCTCGGTCAATTGGCTCAACCAGTTCGCGTTGCGCTTACTGGTGGAACGGCAAGTCCAGGAATATTCGAAGTTATGGCGGTGCTTGGTCGCGAGCGTACCCTGACGCGTCTTCACCATGCGCAGAGTCTTGCTCAAGGCTAGGTGAGATGTTCCTCCTTGACTTCCTACTAGCGCTTTTCTATCCTTGCCTACGTTGCTGAGGTGTCGGCTAATTGGTAAGCCACCTGACTCTGGATCAGGCGATTGTAGGTTCGAGTCCTACCACCTCAGCTCTGAAATTGTAATCTTCGGTCCCATCGTCTAGCGGTTAGGACGCCGGCCTCTCACGTCGGTAACACGGGTTCGATTCCCGTTGGGACCATTCCCTTCCGAACAGCTTTTTCTTACTCTACACTTGTTGCCGAGAAAAGAAATCTTGCGAAAACTGCAAAGTGTCTTTTTGTGGGTCTTATTATGTTATACTTTCTGCTGTGGTTTGCCGATAACGTTTTTTGTGGTGGAGGCATAAATTTCAGCAATATCCCTGACAGACTGCGGTCTGAGCCAACAAAGGAGTAATTCATGGAAGTAGGGAGAAGTGCATTTGAGAAACTCATTAAAGAAGATCGCGCGAATCGCGAGAGCAAGGCGTGGCGGGGAACCTTGCTCGATTATCTCGATAAAGTCAAAGAGAATCCGCAAATAACGAAGCTCGCTCATAGTCGCCTCTTTGACATGATCATGGCCCAGGGGTCGTATGACATTACTGAGTCTGATGATCCCAGGGTGAAGCGACTGTACAAGGACGAATCCCTTAAAGTCTACAATTTCTTTAAGGATGAGTTTTTCGGCATCGAGCGAACTGTGGCCCAGATTGCTCGCTACTTTCATTCGGCCTCGTTGAAGGGAGAAGAAAGCCGACAGGTGTTGTACCTCATGGGACCAGTTGGTTCTGGGAAAAGTTCTCTGGTTGAGCGGTTGCAACGCGGTTTGGAAGCGATGGACCCTGTGTATGCCATTGACGGCTGTCCAATGTTTGAAGAACCGCTACACTTGATTCCGCGGCATTTGCGGAAAGAATTTGAAAAGATGCTCGGGGTTCATATTGAGGGGGACCTCTGTCCGGCCTGCCGCTTTCGCTTAAAAGAAGAATACGGTACCCGTTACGAAGAATTCCCAGTGACAACGGTGTCGTTCTCGAAGCGTAACCGGAAGGGAATTGGCGTGGTGCCTCCAGTTGATCCGAATAACCAGGATACGTCCGTACTGATTGGATCAGAGGACATTTCAAAATTGGATAAGTACTCAGAAGGGGACCCGCGTGTTCTCGAGCTGAATGGCGCGTTCAACGTTGGTAATCGTGGAATGGTCGAATTCATCGAAGTCTTCAAGAATGAAACTGAATATCTCCATGCCATGATTACGGCGACCCAGGAAAAGTTTGTTCCTGCTCCAGGACGCCATGGGACGATTTATGTCGATTCGGTGATTGTTGCCCATTCAAACGAAGCAGAGTGGCAGAAATTCAAAGCCGATCATACGAACGAAGCCATTCTTGACCGTATCGTCGTAGTCAAAGTTCCGTATAACCTGCGTCTTTCCGAGGAAGTCAAGATTTACCAAAAAATCCTGCGCAATTCCGACTTCCGTGCCCATGTTGCACCGCACACGCTTGAAATGGCGTCCATGTTCGCCGTGTTATCTCGGCTTGAGCCGACCCCCAAGTGTGATTTAATGACCAAACTGCGGCTGTACAGCGGGGAGGAAGTAGTCGAGAAAGGACGGACGAAGAAGATCAATGTACAAGAGCTGCGTGAAGAAACGAAACGTGAGGGGCTGACCGGGATTTCTACGCGTTTCATCATGAAGTCGCTAGATAACGCGTTGTCGGAATCTGGCCGTTGTATCAACCCGATCAACGTACGTGAGGCGTTGATCAATATGGTAAAGGATCAAGATATTGCGGATGATACCCGGAAAGTATATCTCGAACTGCTCCAAGATGCTTTGCACAAAGAATATCTTGAGCTGTTAGAGAAAGAGATCACGAAAGCCTTTGTCTACTCGTACCAAGAACAAGCCGATGCGTTATTTCAGAACTATCTTGATCATGCGGAAGCGTATGTGAACAAGACCAAGGTCAAAGACCGTAACACGCGCGAGGAGTTGCAACCTGACGAAGGGTTTCTCAAGTCGGTAGAAGAGCAGATCGCCATCATTGGTTCAGCGGCGGACGGGTTCCGACAAGAGGTGATTGCGTACTTGTGGGCTGCTTCTCGACGTGGAGAAAAGGTCTCGTACCAGAGTTACGAACCGTTGAAGGAAGCAATTGAAAAGAAACTCATGAGTTCGGTGCGTGATATTAGTCGCGTGATTACCAAAGCGCGTACTCGTGACGAAGAACAAGTCTCTAAGTATGATTCAATGGTAAAGAACCTCCTCGATAACGGGTATTGCGAATACTGTGTCGATGTGGTGCTGAAATACGCAGCAAACAACCTGTGGAAGGATTAGTCCTCTAACGCTTCCTCGGTGAGATTAAGAGACAGAGTACGACAGTTCTGCAAATCTTCCTTCTATTACCTCTGTCTCTTGTTCTTCTTGCGTGAGAACTAAGAGGGAAGTGTTGAGGGGGTGGAACGCTATGGCAGAAACAATTTTTCGACCGTATTCTTCGTCGGACTCTCTGCGCTCTGACCGTAGTGCTGGTGATCGGCAACGGCATCGCCAGAAAGTTCGTGAGTCGATTCGTGACAATATCTCGGATTTGATCGCCGAAGAGTCCATCATCGGCAAGAACAAAGACAAGATTATCAAAGTCCCGATCCGTGGCGTCAAAGAATATCACTTCATCTATGGAGAAAATACGCCGGGGGTTGGCCAGGGGGATGGCAATTCTGAACCCGGCCAGGTTATTGGGAAGGGGCAGGCTGACGGCCAGGGACAAGGGGAAGATCAGGCTGGAGACCAGCCTGGGGTTGATTACTATGAAACCGATGTGACGCTCGAAGAGCTGATCGAGATTATGTTTGAAGACCTTGAACTGCCGGATATGGAGCGGAAGATCCTCCGCGAGGTGATGTCTGAGCGGTTAAGTAAACGCAAAGGCTATCGTCGCGCTGGTATTCGTATTCGCCTGGACAAAAAGCGAACGGCAGTGTCGCGGATCAAGCGTCGTCTCGCTGTCCAACGCCGTGACGGTATTGAGGAATGGGATGAAGAAGAGCGGTTTCCCTTTCACCAGGATGATATGATCTACCGCCACTTGGTGACGGATATTCGTCCTGAATCCAATGCTGTTGTGATTTGCATTATGGACACCTCCGGGTCGATGGACACGATGAAGAAATATCTGGCGCGGAGTTTCTTCTTTCTGCTCTATCAGTTTGTGTCGACAAAGTATCTGAATGTTGAACTCGTCTTTGTCGCCCATCACACCGAAGGCAAAGAAGTGACCGAGGAAGAATTTTTCTATAAAGGGGAATCCGGGGGCACTTTTATTTCGTCGGGCTACAATAAAGCCCTAGAAATTATTCAAGAGCGCTATCACCCCTCGTTATGGAACGTCTACGCTTTCCATTGTTCGGATGGTGACAATTTTGAGTCAGACAATCCGGCGGCACTCAAGGCGGCCCAGCAGTTGTGTGATATGTGTAACCTGTTTGGTTATGGCGAGATTAAACCACTGGGGTCACGGTATTACGAAAGCTCGATGCTCAACATTTTTCGTCGGTTGGAAGCGGAAAATTTCCAGACGGTTCTTATCGAACGCAAAGAGGATATCTGGCCGAGTTTTCGTGCGTTCCTTTCCCGCGAGAAATCGCCAGACACGGGAGTTGCTGCTGGTGCATAAAAAGTAAGGGCTGGGGAAAACACAATTAAATCATTGCGCGCTTGCAACATCGGCTATTACAAGCGCGAAAAAATAAATCAAAGTATCAATACATAAATAGGTCAATGAGTAAATGTGTGTAGCGTAGAGGTATTATGGCAGACTGGGACGTCAAAGATCTCGAATATTGGGATGCTCGGATTCGCGAAAAGGTCGAGGAGTTCGGACTCTCGTGTTACCCACAGGAGTTTGAAATCTGCGACCATTTCCAAATGCTCGGGTACATGGCCTACTCGGGGATGCCGTCACACTATCCACACTGGTCGTACGGGAAAAGTTACGAGAAATTGAAAACCATGTATGACTATGGGGTGTCTGGCTTGCCCTATGAAATGGTGATCAACTCAAGTCCGGCCCTGGCCTATCTCATGCGTGATAACTCTTTGTGTCTACAGATTTTGACGGTCGCGCATGTCTACGGTCATAATGACTTCTTCAAAAATAACTTTACCTTTCAGAGTACGCGAGCGGACTTGACGCTGAACCGCTTCAAAGTTCACGCTGACCGAGTGCGCAGCTATCTTGAAGATCCGTCAATTGGGGTTGAGAAAGTCGAAACGATTCTGGACGCGGCGCATGCGTTGGCCATCCAATGCCGCCGGAATCTGGCGATCAAAAAACTGGTGCGTGAAGAAGAGAGTCGACAGATACTCGAAGCTGCCCAACCGACGCCGGACCCGTTTCATCGTATCCATAAGCGCGAAGAATATGTACAACCGGACCTCCACAAGGTGCCCTTGTCGCCCGAGGAAGATCTCCTGCTATTTATTCGCGACCATAATCCATACCTGAGTGGATGGGAAAAAGACCTGCTGACGATTGTTCATGAACGGGAACAGTACTTCATTCCGCAGATTGAAACCAAGATCATGAATGAAGGGTGGGCGAGTTATTGGCATCGTGAGATTCTGAATAGTCTGAATCTACCGCAGGATCTCTACCTTGAATTTCTTGTGCGGCACAACCAAGTCGTCCGTCCGTTCCCACGTGGAATCAATCCGTATCATCTCGGGTTGAAACTCTGGGATGATATCAAGCGCCGCCATGATGAGCCGACCCGTGAAGAGCTCGAAAAATATGGGCAACCCACAAAGACAGGAACCCAAGCCATTTTTGAAGCACGAGAGGTAGATCGCGACGTTTCGTTTCTCCGCCGTTTCCTGACCGAGGAGCTGATGCGTGAGATGGACATGTTTCAGTATGAACCACGCGGTGATGAACTGGTCATCTCAAAAGTGTCTGACAAGGATAGCTGGCGCGAGGTCAAGGAAACGCTGCTCAAGAGTGTCGGGATGGGAAGCATTCCGGTTATCAAGATCGAGGATGCTGATTATGGCCAGAGCCGGATCTTGTACACGAAGCACTATCACGATGGGCGAGATCTGCAACTGGAGTATGCTGAACGGACACTGGCGTATCTTCAACGTTTGTGGCGGCACGAAGTGATCTTGGAAACGGTTGTGAATGGGAAGAAAGTCCTGCTCTCTTATAGTGACAAAGGGTTTTCGACCAAACCACTGAAGTAATTGCGTAGTTCGGAGGTCTGAGTTCGAAGATTACCATTTCGAACTGTCCCTCCTGTTGCACCCTCATCGTTGGACTCCGAACTCCGAACGGAAGTGTATGCCTTCTTCGCACGCGTTGTTTCTTTCTCATGAAAAATTCCGCCACGGGCTTGACCTCATCTTAGAGGTAGTAGCCGAAATCCAAGCGCAGACTACGGTCAGAGACACAGAAACCTACAGTGCGCAATTGCAGCGCGTGGCCCAGCTTCGCGGACGTCCATTGTTTTTCCCCTACCTTGGTTCAGGCGTGGGACAAGGGGCGAAAGTCCGGACCGCGGATGGTCGCTGGCTGCTCGATTTCGCCATTGGTATTGGCGTTCACTTTTTCGGCCATAGCCATCCCGACCTTCTTCGGACCGCTCTTGCTGCGGCGGCCAGTGATGTCGTCATGCAGGGGAATCTGCAGGCGAATGCGGACTATAGTGGCCTTCTTGACCTCTTACTCACTCATGCCGCTGCGCAACTTACCCACGGATGGTTGTGTGTGCCTGGAACCGAGGCCAATGAGAACGCGCTCAAGCTCGTCCGTTATCATCATCAACCAGCCCATGCCGTGATCGCCTTTCGGCGGTGTTTTCACGGACGCACCACGACGATGGCGGAAATTACCGATCGGCCGGATTATCGCAAAGGGCAACCGGCGCGCGAGCACGTTTTTTACCTCCCCTTCTATGATGAAAACGACCCGAACAGTACACACCGGACATTGGTGGCGTTACGCGAGATTCTGCAACAGAACCCCGGAAAAATTGCCGCTACTATTTTTGAGTTAGTGCAAGGAGAGTCCGGATTCCGGACCGCCCCGCGTGAGTTCTTCGTGCCACTGATGGAAACATTGAAAGAGCACGGTGTCGCCGTGTGGGTGGATGAAATTCAGACGTTTGGTCGCACGGGAGAGTTATTTGCGTTCCAACGCCTCGATCTCAGTGACTATGTCGACGTCGTTACCGTTGGCAAGCTGTTGCAAAATAGTGCCGTCTTATTTCGCAAGGAATATCAACCTGATCCAGGGCTCATTTCTGGAACGTTTGCTGGGTCGACGGTGGGAATGGCGGTAGGCTGTCGTATTGTCGAAAAGTTACTGCTTGAGGGATATCTTGGGACGGCTGGCAAGATTGCTACACTCGGACAGTACGTGAAGGAGGGGCTCGTGCGTCTTCAAGCTGAAATGCCAGGTAAGATACGGACAGTGAGCGGTGTTGGTGCGATGTGGGCGTTTGAACCGCTCAACGCCTCGCACGAGGGGATCAGAGCGTTCTTACAAGAGTGTTATCGCAATGGCCTTATCCTGTATTACGCTGGTGTTGGCGAAGGACCGTACCGGGTACGGATGTTTCTTCCTGGTGGCGTCGTGACGCGCGATGAACTGGATGAAGCATTCGCTCTCCTCCGGTTTAGCCTGACTCGGGGTTCTAGCGGGTAGGGGACATGCCGAGCGTGTAACGGTATGGGTTGCCTGTCCCGCGTGCTGTAGCACTATGCCACGAACGAAACAAACAACACCCCTTAAGGTCAAACGAAGAAATTCGCTTACGCCTGCCGCTCCGCAGGCACCGGACGCTTTTGTTCCTTTTCTTTTACGTGAAGCAACGCTTGCGGATGTTAAACCAGTTCTGTCTCTGGCCCGCTTGCTTGACTCCATTAACTTGCCGACAGACAAGGGGAATCTCACCGCGCTGACCCGCCGTTCTATCCATTCCTTCCGGGGCAAAAGCAAACGCCGTCAGGAGGGTGTCTACCTCTTCGTGCTGGAAGAGAGTGGCACCCAGCAGATTGCTGGAACCGCGATGATTATTGCCAAGCACGGGACACCAGAGTCACCCCACTTTTATCTCGAAATGGCGACCGATCAACGCTACTCAAAAACCCTGAAAAAAATCTTTCACCACACCTATCTGACTCTGCGTCGCGACATGGATGGCCCGACTGAAGTGGGTGGACTCATCGTCTCGCCTGAGTTTCGCCAACATTCAGCCAAGATAGGTAAACAACTCTCTTTCGTGCGCTTTCTCTATCTGGCAATGTATCCGGAACGTTTCGAAGACGAAGTCCTGGCTGAAATGATGCCGCCACTGACTGAGGACAAAGAAAATTTGTTCTGGGATTGTTATGGCAAACAAGTGACCGGGCTCGACTTTCGTGCCGCGGACAAGCTCAGTACAAAAGATAAAGAATTCATCGAGACCCTTTTCCCCCCGATTCCAATCTATACCTGTATGTTACCGGCTGAGGTGCAGGCACAGATCGGCACTGTTGGTCAGGAGACGCAGGGGGCAGTCTATTTGCTGAAAAAAATAGGCTTACGTTTCTTGCGTCATGTTGACCCCTTCGATGCAGGACCGTATTACGGGGCGAAGGTCGAGGATATTACGCTGGTCCAAGAGTTCCGGCGATATCGACTCGTCGTTGATCGAGCTGAGCATCCCCCAGGAGCAGCGCAAGAATTGTTGATCGGGTGGGAAGGTCAGGGGGGATTTCGTGGGGCGTTAATCCCAGCGCAGCCAGAATCGTCGGTGTTGTTCTGTCCAGAGGAGGTATTGCAAGCTCTCGATCTCAAGGAAGGGATGGAGGTTGGGGCAATTCCGTTCCTATGAAGTGAGGAGTGATGAACGACAAACGGAAGACGAGAGTATTTTTTTTCATTCATCATTCTGCATTCATCATTTCTCATTGCAGATACATGCTATGCCAGCTACGCGTGTAGTTCTCATGGGTGATCCGTCCTATTTCTCCATTCAGGGCGGCGCCAACCCGCACACGCGGACAGTATGGGGCAGACGAAAACAGGTGGAGCGCGAAAAAGCCATTGCTCAGTGGCATGCCTTTGCCCGACTGCTTGGTCGCTACGACGTGCGGGTACTCGTTATTCCTCCACATCCGCAATGGACAGGGTTGGTGTATCCAGCCAACGCCGGCGTTCTCTCTCCACTTGATACGCCGATGCCAGCGAAAAACAAAATGTTCTCTCTTGCCAATCTGCTGCCTAGTCGTGGGGGTGAGCAGCCAATCTATGAGCAATTCTTGCAGCGGTGTGGGTTTCGTACGAGTCATTTGCAGGCACGTTTTGAGGGCGAAGCCGATTTCTTCCCGGTTGCGGCGTGGTATTTCTTTACCTATGGCCAGGTCACACGGCAGCGCTTTCGTTGGCGCTGGGGCTGGCCTCCTTATGAACGGGTGTACGGGTTTCGCTCAGACCTCGCGGTCTTGCCGGAATTGCAACCGCTAGCAGGCGGAAAAGAAATTATCCCGCTCGAATTATGTAACGAAGCCTACTATCACGGCGACACGACTTTATGTGCCTTTGGTCCTAAACGGCAGTTTTTGCTTGCGTATCTGGATGCGTTACAGCCTGCCGCTGTCGCACGAGTGCAGGAGCTAGTCAAGGATAGCCTGATTGCGATAAGCGCGAACGATGCTGCCCTCTACGCGGCCAATTCCTTTACGTTATCTTACCGCGAACAGTCTTATCTCTTTATGCCGGCCGGAGTGAGTGAGCGACTCCAAGCACAGGTGCGGGAACGAGGGGTCGAGCCGGTATTGATCGATGTCTCTGAGTTTCTCCGTAAAGGCGGGGGTGCTGTCAAATGTATGATCGGTGACCTTGGCCCGGATGATGAGACAGATCTTACCGAGGACCAGCTGGCCTTCCGTCGAGAGCGGGACTATCGGATGTTGTTTCCTGAGGTGTAAAACGTAATACGTAACCACCCCCCTCCTTACGCTTTACGTGTTACGCATTAAATCTTATGCTTTATTACTGTCGGTTATATTGAAGAAGAGAGAGACGGAGAGCTGCCATGCCCATCTACGAGTATCGTTGTCACAAGTGCAATAAACGTGTGTCGGTGCTCACGCTCCGCGTGAGTGAGGAAGTCACGCCCGAGTGCGACCGCTGTGGAAGCAAAAAACTGTCCCGCTTGATGTCGCGCTTTGCGATGGTCAAGTCTGAGGAATCGCGTTTGGATGCGCTCTCTGACCCCAGCGCGCTCTCGGGAATTGACGAGAATGACCCGAAGAGCATGGCCCGCTGGATGCGGAAAATGGGGAAAGAGCTGGGAGAGGATTTCTCTGGTGAGGATTTCGACCAGATGGTAGACGATATGGAATCTGGCAAGATGCCGGATGATGAGAGTGGAATGGGTGGTGGCGGTGATTTTGGTGGAGGAGGGGACGATTTCGACTGAGCGACTGAAATAAAGGATGAACACTAAATGTGGCATGATGACTGAGGAGACAGCGCTGCTCCAACCAGGTCGCCAGGCTGGAATCCTGGGATTGTATTCCTGGATTGCGCGACGCTTCCTCTCGGCTACGAGGCTACCCGCATAAAAATCGTAGGGTGTGCTCTGCGCGCCGATAAATGGGGCGAGAAACGCACCCTATCTGAATATGGATTATCGTTCCCACCTTGGCCAGGTAGAGATCAGGTTCCAGATGCTTGGATATCGTTTGATAGTGAAGGTTCTACCGATTAACTAAAAGTTGCTGAAGCCTCGTTCCTTTTCGCTACTTGACAGACCCCCTGAGCACAGTCACAAACTCCACCGTTGGCTAGCGCAACGCGTGAAAGGGGCGGTCAACCATGAAGCTTATCGGAGTTGACGTAGGTGGGACCTTTACGGATATCCTCTATACCGATACTGCAACGCGTCAGGTGTTGATCCACAAGGTGCCGACAACCTCTGCCGACCCGTCAGTTGGCGTTATTGCCGGTATCACCGATCTGTGCCAACGCTACGGGATCGCTCCCGTCGACATTCAGCAGATTTATCATGGCACTACCATCGCAACCAACGCGCTACTCGAATACAAAGGTGCACGAAGATGTTCGAGATGGATACTATTCCGTGGCGACAGCCGAGCGCGATTATGGGGTGATTATCACCGAGTTTTTGCAACTTGATGAGGCTGCTACCGAGGCCTGTCGACACGCACGAAAAGGGCTCAGGTCCCAACGAATGAAAAGGTAATCCACCGGCTTTAGAGGTAGTTGCATACCCGCGACACGTACGACCTCCAGTCATGTACAGGCGTGATTGAGAGGTTGTGGAGTGCGGGTGTTCGGCCTACATCGAAATAAAAACCAAGGAGGTAACTCTCATGGCAGACACACAACAGCTCCCAGTGGCAGTAGTGGTAGGAGTTGGCCCCGGGCTGGGGGCATCTCTGGCTCGCCGTTTCGCGCAGGAATATGCGGTTGCTATCATCGCCCGCAAGGAGGAATACCTAAAATCGCTCGCCGAAGAACTGCGCGCCACCGGCGGCCAGGTTCTCGAAGTGCCGGCGGATATTGGTGACCGTGCGCAGGTCGAAGCCGCGTTCTCATTGATTCGTGAACGACTCGGTTCACCCGAGGTACTGCTGTATAACGCCGGCAGCGGCATGTTCGGTACCATCACCGACATTACGCCGGAGCAGTATGAGGACAGCTGGCGAGTCAATGCCTATGGTGCCTTTCTCTGTGCGAAGGCCGTAGTCCCTGACCTCATCGCGCGCGGGCGGGGTGTTATCTTGTTTACCGGTGCAACGGCAGGAGTGAAAGCGGGACCTAGGTCCGTCGCGTTCGGTCCGGCCAAATTCGCCTTGCGTGGGCTCACGCAATCGTTGGCGCGCGACCTTGGTCCCAAAGGCATTCACGTCGCCTGGATCAACGTTGATGGGGTCATCGATATCCCTGGAAGACGTTACGCGCAATTGAAGGATGAGGACTTGTTGAAACCTGACGCGATCGCCGAGACGTATTGGCATCTGGCGCATCAGGATCGTAGCGCGTGGACGTTGGAACTAGAGGTGCGTCCGTTCAAAGAAAAATTCTGAACTGGCTATTGATATGTCGTTAATCTCATCGGGTCGAGAAACGAGCCCGGTCCCATTCGTCTTTGACCTTATTTCCCTCTGTAAAACCGAAATCATTCGGGCCATCGAGAGGAGTGGGAACGGAACCGCCTTTTATATTGGGTTCGATACGGCAGTTCTTCTCCCGACTTATCCTTAAGGTTTGAGGGCCTGGTACCCAGGCCCACTCCATACCCACCCCTGTCCATTGGGCACGTTGCCTTTGAGATGACACCAATAGTCCGCCCGGCAGGGCTCGGCGAGAGACACTCCCGGCGTGCCGGCTACCAATTCGCCAATCACTTGTCCGTTGCCACCCGGTTGGTCATAGACCTCGACGTCCAAAAGGACGGTGACAGTTGGCTCAGCTGGAGGCGGCGGTGGCGACCCAGCACCGCCAACCGGTGGCGGAGGCTCAGGTGCCGTGATGGGGCCTTTTCTCTTCGTGATTTCGACGCCGACCGACGCCGGCTTAGGACGCGGTCCGCAGATCAGGCCGAGCGCATCGACGAAAAGGCCCGAGCGGCCGTGAATCCCTACCACTGCCTCGTCGGGAGGACAGTGCTTCTCAAGCGGCTTTAACAAGGGGGCTCCGCCAAAAATCGGTATATCGGGCGTCCCCTCTCTACCGACCCAGCAGCCCTTGCCGGTTTCAAGGCAGACACGCACCGATTCGCCGCCCACCACCGGCGTGCACGTCATCTCGACGAAATTGAGAAACTTGTTGTCGTTCCCTTCGCGCGTGTAACCATGAATGATGCCGCTGAAATAGGTGTTGTTGGGACAGGCGCCTTCCACCCCAAGCGCTCCGCCCTCGCCGCCACGATACGGCTTGTCTCGCGGGGGCGTGTTAAAAGTTCCCGACTTCGGGTTGAAGCTCGAGCATTTTAGGCCTATCGCATCGACCCAGGCGCCCGACCTAAAATAGAGGCCGGCGGCGTATTCCCCGGAACAATCGTCGCGGAAGTAATCACCGCCCGGACCGCCTTCGACCGGCAGGTCTGTCACCAGCAGGGGTTGCGTCAGCATCAGGGTTGAAGCAAAGATAACGGCCGACCGAATTGCAGCGATGTGCATGGAAGCGTTTCTCCTTTAGTGGTGTATGAACTTGTCGTAGATGTGAGTGCTCTGAGAGGTTTGCCGTGAAGCAAGTTGTCAGGGACTCTTCAGTATTCTGTCCCGGTATTTGAGCTTTTCTTGGAAGAGGCCGCCCGAATCAGGCTTCACAATGGTATCAGTGGGGAGTTTGGTGTCCGCTGGAGACCCTTTGGCTTGCGGGGCTGGGGCTCCACTCGCGCACGCGCCGAAATTGACAACGTACGTCCCCATATCAGTCTGCAGCTGAAGAGTCTTGTCAGCGACCTGGCCACCAATGCCGACGCCGATGTCTTTGCTGGAAGCATCGAGGATGGCTTCCCGGTGCCCAGCCTTACTGATATTCATCCACCAGTTGACGGCGCCGACAAGCGTCGCTTGATCCCCGGCCCAGGTATAAGCGATCTCGCTGGTGCGGTTTGGATTACCGCCGCAATAGCCGGCTGCCTTGATGCGACTGTCAATGGTCGAACGCGTCTCCGGATTAACGTGCGGGTCTGCACCCTCGGTCCACCATTTCAGCCGCTGGGCCTCACCGGCATGACCGCGCGCGGCGTCGTCCAGCGCCATATTTGGGTTCAGCGCCGGAAGCTGCCGAGCGGTGCGCTCGGCGTTGATTAGACAGATCATGGCCGTACGCAGATCTGACATCGCGGGTAACCGCACACGTGGGGTGCAGGCTACCGTGCTACGAGCGGAGGAGCAGTTAGGGGCAGGAGCGAGGGGGCTGGGCTTTTGCAGATGGCTGCCGAGCAAGCCGCAGTTAAGTAGTCCAACACG
>JBFWXH010000134.1:0-15272 GCA_050187625.1 Binatia bacterium | reverse complement strand
ATGAGCAACTCGCCCAAGTCCAACTGCGCCCCCATGCTTTTCATGGCGAATGGAACTATTCCATTCTGCCCTATGTATCAGAAATAGTTCGTTAGTTATGGCAGTTATTTCGTAGCAAATCCTAAGGGCATCAAACACTGCCGCACCTTGCAGGTGAGGGTAGCCCTGCAAAATTTCCTCTACCGTATCACCAGCTCTGTATCGTTCAGCGATGTGTCGAACAGAAATCCGTGTTCCTTTAATGATCGGTCGCCCCCCACAGATTCCGGCAACACGGACGATATACGGGTGTTCCGTTTGCTGTGTCGTTGATGCTGTTTCTGACTCAGTTTCCATCGTCGTCTTCCTTTCCGGTTACCTTCATACGTAGAGGAGCCTTTTGCGAATTTCCACTATCGCATCATTTTTTCACTGTATCATTGTTCCACTTTGGCAATCTCTACAATCTCCAATGACTCAATCGTCAATGACTCAATTCTTCTAAAGGCTCAATTCCTCCAACAACCCCTTCGCCTCTTGCAAATCCTTCGTATCAAATCCTTCAGTGAACCAGTTGTAGACCTCGGATAACATCTGGCGTGCTTCGTCGAGTTTGTCATGTGTGTCGCGTTGCGTAGCATGTGATGCGTGATCCGTGTTCCGTGATTCATCCCGCGCCGCTTGCTGTTGTCGCAGACGGACCAAACTCATCACCGCGCGCAGTTCGAGGGACTTGGCTTGTTGCTTTTGCGCAATGGCAATGGCTTTGAGAAAGCACTCCTCCGCCTCTGACTCAGGATTAAGGATCTGGGCAGGAGGCTCTGGGAGTCTCTTCTCTTGGCCTTTTTCCCTTTTCGCCTTTTCACCCGCGTGAAGAGTCAGCTCGCCTTTGAGTCGATACAGCTCGGCCTCGTTGAACCGCTCTCCAGTTTGGTCCACCCTCGCCAGCGCTTCGGTCACCGCAGTAAGCCCACTTTCTGTCTGTCCCTGTCTCCCGTATGCCTCGGCTAGCGGGGCAAGAAAAAGCGACCAGACTTCCTCTGCCCCCATGCCCTGCCAGATGGCCATGCCCTGGCGTATCTGGGCAATCCCTTTTTCGCCCTGTCCCTGCTCAACCAGCGTCCAGCCTTGATAGAGAGTTCCCCAAGCCAACCAGGGCGCAAATCCTTGCTCAGCGGCGAGAGGAAGTAGTGCCTCTGCCTGGGCTTGTGTCGCTTGCACCTCCCTACAGAGTTGATGAACCATGGCGGCAAAGCCGAGAGTATGAGCCAAGCTAAAAGCATGAGACAACTCAGAGGCAAAAGTGAGCGCCACGTGGGCTCTCTGGCGAGCTTGAGCCGGATAACCTAGAAATCACAAGACCAAGGCCGCATAGGCTAGCCCACCCACCCGTGCATCCATCCACAGCAAGGGAGGGCGGGGCTTCTGAGGGTCGTAGAGAGCAAGTCCTTGCTCAAGATGTTCTCGGGCAGGGATTAGCTCCCCTAACCAACATAACGTATTCCCCAGTATAAGGTGGGTTATAAGGTGATTTCGGTTGTGGCTGCTCGAGGACTGTACATTCTGAGACAGGCGCAGGATCTGCTCTGCCAGCTCACGCCCTCTGTGGTGTTCTGCCCGCACCGAATAAAACGCCCACAGCCCAATCAGCGCAGGGAGGAGCCGACGAGTCTCCCCTACCTGCCGACCCACCTCCCAGGCTCGGGTGAAGGTTTTTTCGACTTCCGGGGCCGCATAACCTTTAGTCATTAACTGCGATGCGCCTAAAGTCAGTTGAAGCGTGAGTTCCTGTTGTACACGCTCAGGAGTGTTGGGCAAGGTGGCAAGCAACTCCAACCCCTCGCTGAGATAGCCGATGGCTTCTTCATTGGCCAACCGCTGTGTGGCTTGTTGTCCTGCAAGCCCAAGGTACTTTACTGCTTTCTCGGTGTTCCTGCTGCGACTGTAATGATGCGCTAACTCACTGTAATGTTCGTCCACCTTGTCCTGGTAGAGCTGCTCGATCGCCTGGCCCGTCCGCGCATGCAGGACTTTGCGCTGCTCCTGCAACACCGTGCCGTAGGCCACTTCCTGCGTCAGCGCATGCTTGAAAATGTATTCGCTCTCGGGAAACGCTGGCTGTTCGTAGAGAAATTCTTTGTGTTGAAGGGAAACCAGTATCCGGTAGAGGTCGGTTTCGGGTTGGGTGAGGACTTGGCGAATCAGGCTCATGGGAAATTGCCGACCAATGACGGCGAGCTGTTGCAGCAAAGCTTTCTCCTCGGGCGTAAGGCGGTCAATACGCGCGGCCAACACGCCTTGGACCGTCGTCGGGATATGCAAGTCCGTTAGTAGGGGCACGGCGCGCCGTGCCTCTACGCCAGGTAATACCCCTTGCTCGCGTAGCTCCTGAACAATCTCTTCCATGAAGAACGGCGTACCCTCGGTCTTCTCCAGAATCAGACGTTTGAGATCGTGTAGGGGCGCAGCATGCTGCGCCCCTACGGCATTACCCAGCAGCACCTCCAGCAATTCTTCCGCCTCAGCTTTGCCCAATGGTGCAAGCTGCAACTGCGTGTAGTAGGTCTTACTCCCCCATTCATGCCGATACTCCGGGCGGTAGTTGACCAGCACCAGCGGCTGATTGAGACTCTCTCTGAGGAACAGCTTCTTCAACGCCTCAAAGGTGCGTTTGCGGCGGATTTGCGGGTCCATCTGTTGCAACGGCGAGGGCTGTTCCTCAATGCCGAGCAAGGCAAACAGATAGGGCAGCGTGTCTTCCAAGCTGCGGTCGAGATTGAAGACTGTGCCAGTCACCTTTTCGCGCCGTTTGCGTTCATGGTCTTGGGCTTGGATGTCAAAGTAACTCTTGAGTAGCTCGATCACCGGTAAATACACCGTCGCTTTGCCGTGCGAGACCGAGTATGCTTCCAGCACCAAACACCCGGTCAACGAGAGCAGCTTGAATTCATAGAACAGCCGCGACTTGCCCAGCCCCGGCTCACCAATCACGCCGACGATTTGCCCATGGCCAGCTTTGGCTTGTGTGAGCGCTTGGTTGAGCTGGAACAGCTCACGCTGGCGGCCGACAAGCCGCGTCAACCCATACCGGGTCGCACTGACCTGCAGCCGGGTGCGTAGTGGTCCCGCTCCCACCACTTCGTAGATATGGAGCGGTTCTTCCACGCCTTTGACCTGCGTCGGTCCGAGGTCCTTGAAGGCGAAGTACCCATCCGTCAGGCGATGGGTATAGGCGGAAACAACGACGGAGCCGGGAGTGGCTAATTGCTCCATCCGCGCGGCGAGATTGGTCGAATGACCGACCGGTACGTAGTCCGCATGCAAGTCATCTTTACGAATCGAGCGTAGTACCACTTCGCCGGTGTTGATGCCGACCCGCATCAACACCGGTGGATACCCTTTCTGTTGGAGGCTATCGGCATACCGCCGCATGGCCTCTTACATGCGCAGCGCAGCGTACACCGCCCGCTGGGGATGATCTTCATGCGCCAGCGGCGCGCCAAATAAAGCAAAGATGCCATCCCCAGCGCTTGGGCAACAAAACCTCATACTGATGCACCGCGTCCATCATCAGTTGCAAAGCCGGATCAATGATCGCCTGTGCTTCTTCGGGATCGAGCCCTTCAATTAACGCCGTCGAACCTTTGAGATCGGCAAACAACGCCGTGATGGTTTTGCGCTCCCTATCTGTCACTGAGACCGCACGGATGCGTTCGGCCAAACGCGCTGGGGTGTAACTAATCGGTCTCGGGTCTCGCATTTGATCTTCTTGACTTTTGACCTCGGCCCCTTCGACTACCCTCAGGACAGGCTTTGGACTTTGGACTTGCGTTGACTCTCGACTCTGGACGCTAGACTGCGCTCCTTGCGGCGCACCACAATGTCCACAGAACTTCGCTGTCGGGCGTAGCTCTTTGCCACAACCGGGGCCGATGTACACAAGTTTCGTCCCACATTCCTCACAGAAGGTCATTCCCTCTGTATCCTCAAAACCACAGGATGCGCATTGCATAGCGTCTCTCTACTCCCTTGCAAACGTAGCGACAAGAAGAACAACTCACACGTCTTCATTCTTCATTCTTCATTCTTCATTCTTCATTCTTCATTCTTCATTCTTCATTCTTCATTCTTTGTCGTACCGTGGCCGTTTCCCACTGCGCTTGCAGGTAAAATAGTCCTGGAGAATCCTGGCGTGGTCGAATGCCAGAGGCGAGGGCAGGTCATGCTCATGAAATACGCCAGCCTCGGCAGCATCGTCAGCCCCATGCGGAACACCGCTCGCTCGCGCAATAAAGACAGTAGATAACGTATGGTGGCGGGGATCGCGCTGCGGGTCGGAATAGACGTGCAATAGTTCGACTAATTGGACATCGAGTGAAGTTTCCTCTTTCGCCTCACGCACGGCAGCTGCTTCAGCAGATTCACCGTAGTCAACAAACCCGCCCGGCAGTGCCCAACCTGGCGGCGGATTTTTGCGACGGATTAACACAATGCCTCCGCTGTCTAACTCGATAATGACATCGACAGTAGGAAAAGGATTACGGGGGGTGCTCATAGCGAGGAAGTTACCACACAAATACAAAATGCAGAATGATAAGAAAAGCGCAGTCCTTTGCCCAAGCAGTAGAGATCAGTTACCCTTTCGGTCATGGACACCATACGTTTCGGCATCATTGGCGCAGGCAAACACGGCAGCCGCTATGCAAAACACATCGTCGAAGACATTCCTCAGGCTGAACTGATTGCCGTTTGCCGTCGAGACCAAGCCGAAGGTCAACAACTTGCCAAGCAATATCGCTGCGCTTATCTCGCGGATTACCGGCAACTCCTTGCCGATCCACAGATTGACACCGTCGTCATCGTCGTGCCTCCCTATCTTCACGAAGACATCGTCACCGCGGCAAGCCAGGCGAAGAAACACATCCTGCTTGAAAAACCCTTTGCCGTGAACGTGGCTACCGGCCGTCGCATCTACGAGGTGCTTGATCGTGACAACACGCGCTGTATGGTCGCCCAAACCCTCCGGTTTAACGCAGTTGTGCAGACAATGCTGCAACATATTCCGCAGATTGCACCGTTACACTCACTCTATCTGAGTCAACGTTTCGAGCCTTCAACACTGCCGTGGCTCGACTGCAAAGCGGAAAGTGGCGGGGGAATCATTCTGCATACCGGCGTGCACAGCTTCGACCTCTTGCGCGTTCTCAGCGGTTCTGAAGTCTCTCAGGTCTGGTGTCAGACACAAACAATTGTCACGAAAGAAACTGAAGACAACTTCTCGATGTGCTGCCAGCTCGTCGATCCATCCCATTCTCACACTATGCACGGAGTCGTTGCCGGATCACGTTCAACGGCCAGTCGTTCTGGCTTAATCGAAATTTCTGGTGAACATGGCCAATTGGTTGGTGATCATCACCACAACTTCTCCTACCTCATTCGCGGATCGGAACGTATTCCGTTGCCCGTTGCTCCGTCGGTTCCCACGGTCCGAGAGACACTTCGGACCTTTGTCGATAATCTTCGTACCGGCACCCCGTTTCCCATCACTCCAGAAGATGGCTTACGGGCAGTGGCCATTGCCGAAGCCTGCTATCGGTCGGCAGCGAGCGGTCGAGTCGCGGCAGTCGCTCCCTCACAGTAAGTCCTCCACAAGAAAAAACATTTGCACCTGGCCAAATGAACCGTTTAGTATGGAGTGAAGCACGTCACACAGGGGGAGCAGCCTATGGCACTCATGGACTTTATTCGTGGTCAGTTTATTGACATCATCCAGTGGACCGACGAATCACGCGATACGCTGTCGTTTCGCTTCCCCGATCAAGATAAGGAGATCAAGAACGGAGCACAACTTATCGTGCGTGAGTCGCAGATCGCACAGTTCGTGTACCTGGGACAGTTCGGCGACACCTTCGGTCCGGGCAAGTACGAACTCGTGACGGCAAACATCCCGATTCTTTCTGACCTGCAAGGGTGGAAGTATGGGTTCGAATCGCCCTTTAAGGCCGATCTGTATTATGTCATCACCCGTATCTTCTCGGGCAACAAATGGGGCACCGCGAATCCGGTAATGATGCGGGACCAAGACTTCGGCATCGTGCGCCTCCGTGCTTTTGGCACCTACGATTTTCGCATCATTGAGCCACGCATGTTCTTGAAGGAAGTTGCGGGGACCGACGATCACTTTCAGCTCCACGAGTTTGCCGATGTGATGCGGTCGCGTATTGTCAGTGTGTTCTCTGAAGCGGTAGCGAAAGCGCAAATTCCGGTTCTGGATATCGCCGCTCGTTATTCAGAAGTCGGAGAGGCTATCTTGCCGGTTCTCAACCCGATCATGCAAACGAAGTACGGGCTCGAATTCACCACCTTCGTCATTGAAAATGTCTCGGTACCACCAGAAGTCGAACAAGCGATTGACAAACGATCCAGCATGGCCGCGGTCGGCAACCTCAATGACTATGTCAAATTTCAGATGGCGCAGGGGCTCGAAAGTGGTGGTGCTGGTGCCGGCGGCATTGGCGCGGAAATGGCAGTCGGTCTCGCTATGGCTCAGCAAATGATGAATCAGACTGGCGGCATTCTTGGGCAGTCCACCCCATCTGTCGCCGGTGCCCAACCAGCCACCCAAGCAGCGCCAGCACCAACAGATCTCCCCGAACTGCTGAGTATCGCCGACGTCGCGACGCTTCTCGGCGTAAGTGAAGACGACGTCATGGCAACTGTCACCGCAGGCGATTTGAGGGCCAAAAAGATCGGCTCAACCTATCGTATCACGCGTACGGCGGTGAACGAGTTTCTCAAAAGCTAAAACGTAAGATGTAATGCGTAACCACGTCTCCCCCCCTTTTACGCTTTACGTTTTACGCTTTATGTTTTTTTCCAATACGGTTCATTATTGAGCGCAGGCTGATCCTCAGCCACCTGAAAAAGCACACCACAGGCAGTTTTGGGCGACAGGAAGGCTTCGACCGTCCGGCCCTCCTCTTCTACCTTATCAACTACACGGATTCCCTGTCCTTCCATAAAGGCGAGCTTCTCCGATAATCCCGGCACTTGCAGGGTAATGTGGTGAACTCCTTCACCCCGTTTTTCGATAAACGTCGCGACAAAATTGTCCGGTGTCACCGCTTCCAACACTTCGAGGGTTAATTCGTGGAAGTCAAAGACCGCATAGCGAAAGCCACCGCCGCGACCGACTTTCTCGTAGCGAAATTTCGCACCCAAGATATTTTCAAAAAAGGGACGAGCCTGTTCGAGGCTACGCACCGCAATCGCAACATGATCCAGGCGTCCGATCGGTTCTGTGGGCATGGTAATCCTTTCCTCGAGAGACAGTCTGTTGGGCCTCAACATGCTACGGCTTGACACTGAGCGTCAACTCCTCCTACGGTGCTTGTTGAGGCATCATCATCTGCCCATAATAAACAGGGAGGAATTGTTCTATGACATACGGTAATGTACTCACCGCTGGCGCAGGCCCTAGTCGCTGGCGAGTGTGGCTTGAAGCGTCACGACCGTTCTCATTTACCGCTTCGGTTACCCCGGTGTTGATCGGCTCTGTTCTGGCTGGAATCGACGGACCTTTTTATTGGGGACGATTTTTCCTGGCCTTGTTGGGTTCGTTGTTCATCCAGGTTGGCACCAACATGATCAACGACTACTATGATTACGTAAACGGCGTCGACACTCCGGAGACACTCGGCCCCAGTCAAGTCATTCAACGTGGACTTCTGACCGCAGACGAAATGTTTTGGGGAGGAATCACCACATTCGGTATTGGCAGTGTGTTTGGTCTTCTCTTAGTCGCTTTGTGTGGCTGGCCAATTTTAGCGCTCGGGCTTGTCAGCGTTCTCGCTGGCTATTTCTACACCGCCAACCCACTGTCTCTCGCCTATATTGCCCTCGGCGAAGTCACCGTCTTTATTTTCATGGGTCCAGTCATCGTTATGGGGGCGTACTTTGTGCAGCGCGAGATGTTCACCCTTACGTCTTTTCTCATCTCACTTCCTGTTGCCTGTCTGGTCGCTTCTATCCTTCACGCTAACAATATTCGTGACTTACTGTCCGATAAAGAACGGGGCAAAGGGACGTTAGCAACCATGATTGGTCGCGATGCGGCGAACTGGGAGCAGCTCGGACTTGTCTACGGTGCATACGTCATTACTGTAGCGCTTGTGCTCTTCGGCTATGTACCGTGGCCAGTGTTGCTCACCCTTCTGACCTTACGGTACGCTATTCCTGCGGTGCGTATTCCGTTTGGTACGGAGAAGGTCGAAGACCTGAACGAAGCGCTCATGTGTGCGGTGAATTCCCACCTCGGGTACGGAGTCTTATTAATTGTGGGGTTGTTCATCGGACATCTTTTGTCTTGATCCAGAATTACTCCTTCCTTCTCACTTTCTGCACTCTGTAATGAGGCTTTGTTTATTGACAGAGCGGCAAAGCCGCATTACCTATCTATATAAGGAGGAAAAGCTTATGTTACGTACAACGCTTTTACTCGGTGCCCTTACCGGTCTCATCATGGCGATGGGGAATTATATGGGTGGTTCGTCTGGAATGACCATCGCGTTTATTTTCGCCATCATCATGAACTTTGGCGCCTACTGGTTTTCAGACAAAATGGTCCTGAGAGCTTACAGCGCTCGTGAGGTCACTGAGGCTGAGGCGCCGATGCTCTACCGCATCGTACACAACCTGACGCTCAAAGCGGGTATGCCGATGCCTAAGGTCTATGTGATTCCCTCGGAATCGCCTAATGCTTTCGCTACGGGCCGGAATCCCAGTCATGCGGCTGTCGCTGTCACCGAAGGTCTTACGCGTCTCATGGATGAACGAGAAATTACCGGCGTGTTAGCCCACGAGTTAGCTCACGTACGTAATCGTGACATTCTTATCAGTACGATTGCGGCGACTCTTGCAGGTGTCATTGTGCACGTGGCATACATGCTGCAATGGGGAGCGATCTTTGGGCTCGGCAGAAGCGATGATGAGGAAGGTGGAGGATTTTTGGGAATGCTGGTGATGATTATTCTTGCACCGCTTGCGGCCACAATTATTCAGATGGCAATTTCGCGGACCCGCGAGTTTTCTGCTGACGATACAGGGGCGCGGATTAGTGGAGACCCAGGTGGTTTAGCCTCTGCCCTGCGTAAACTCGGCATGATGTCGCAACGTATTCCGATGGATGCGTCACCACAGACTTCTCACCTCTTCATCGTCAATCCATTGTTTGGCGGCGGCTGGGCAAAGTGGTTTAGCACCCATCCACCGCTTGAAGAGCGCATTGCGCGCCTGGAAGCGATGTCCGGACGGCGAGCAGCGTAAAAACACAGCTTGTCGCTTTTCTGTAGGGGCGTAGGTTCTACGCCCCTATTCTTTTCGGCAATTATTTAATTGCCAACGCGTTCAGTGGGCTCCCCACGGCATTGGGAATGTTGAGCGGAGGGGCTACCCAGAGAAACTCATATGCGCCATCCGCCGCACAATCCTTCGCTAATTCATCGAAGGTAAAAATCTCGCCGAGCGATAAACCAATATCGCGAATAGCGATTTGGTGGAACGGAATAAACTCCCCGTCGATCTCAGAAGGTAGCCGTTCGACGGCAATGTTATCGACCGCAATACAGGCAATCTCTTTGTTGTGAATCCAGTCAAGGGTATACACCGACATGCCAGGTTGCGCGTGGAAGTAGGCTTCCTTTTCCTCGTGCGTTTTCAGTGAATACCAATACGGTACCCAACCCGTGCGCAGACACAGGGCATCACCGCTCTTCACTTCGACCTTCTGCGCGTTACAGCAACCATCTAAATCTTCTACTGTAATCGGATAGTCCTTGGGTAAATGCCCGTCCTTGTCGTAGCCTTTGTACTTGACCATATCGAGGAGCACCCCACGGGTCACAAACGACTGATAAAGTTTGCCAATATCGTTGCGGGCTGCACCACCATGCGCAGTCACCGCACTCGTCGGCGTATCATTGTAGAACTTATTCTCGTAGCCCACGTGCGCAAGACTATCCCACTGAGTCGAACCTTGCAGGTACATGGTGATGTAGTCATCATTAGCAATAGCCGACCCCGCCAGACCAACCTCTTTCACTGGAACGTTCAGAATTGACATAAACCGCTGCGCCGGTGTTCGCGTAGGAAAGACCGGCCCTGATTGATCGATTGGAATACTGCAGCAAAAGACCTTCCCCTTCTTTACTAACTTTGCGGCAGCAACAATCACTTCGGGCGTAATGAAATTCGCCGTCCCTTTTTCATCATCTTTTCCCCAGCGTCCCCAATTGGTGACTTTCGACATTGCTTCACGTCCTGGCATAATCTCTTCCTCCTGTAGTGGGTTTCAAAAGTGCCCATTCTTATAACCAGGGAAGTAGGACCCTTGTAAAGATCGGCACAGCAATAAGTCACACGTGACGTATCACGTAGTACGTACCACGCATCGCGTGCCACTCCTTGACCCTGTCAGCGACCTGCACTACAAGCGCTCAAGATTGTTCTGAGGAGGATTATCATGCCCGGACCACTCGCAGGCGTAAAAGTGATTGAAATCGCGCAGGAGATCCAAGGACCGTATGCCGGCCTGTTCCTGGCCGATATGGGCGCAGATGTCATCAAAATTGAAATGCGCGACACGGGGGATCTGAGCCGTTTTATGCTCGTCAAGCTGATTGGTGGAGCGGATGCCCCACATGCTGACTTTAGTCACTATTTTCTGGCAATGAATCGAGGGAAACGTAGCCTTACCCTTAACCTCAAGAAACCGGAAGCACAGGAGATTCTCTATCGTCTGATTGACACGGCTGACGTGCTGCTCAGTAATTATCGCCCGGGCGTCCTTGAGCGCCTGGGCTTTGGTTATGAGGAGCTGTCCAAGCGTAATCCACGCTTGATCTATGCCAAGGGCTCCTCATGGGGACCAGAAGGTCCGTGGACACGTCGTCCTAGCCGTGACACACTCGCACAAGCAGCAGGCGGTCTCATGGCGAAAAACGGCATGCCGGAAGATCGCCCCTTGCCCTGTGGTGCAGCGGTCGCCGACCATTCTGGGGCCATTGCTCTCATGGGAGGTGTGTTAGCCGCACTCTATGCGCGAGAGAAGACGGGTAAAGGTCAGAAAGTTGACGCGTGTATCTATGGAACAGTCATCGCGCTGCAATCAATGGAAATGAATTTTACGGCGATTAGCGGGATCGAAACGCGGCGAGCCGGGCGCGGACATCAGTTCCTACAGGGTGTGTGGGGCTCGTTCAAGACTAAAGACGGCTGGATCTGCCTGGCAGGTGTTGATGATAAACGGTGGCCCAACTTCTGCCGCGTCATGGGGATCGAACATGTCCTTTCCGATCCTGAGTACAGCGACAACGTAATCCGCAACTTTCGAGGGGTCAAAATTGAAAAATTACTCGACAAAGTCTTCCCGCAGAAAACCACCGATGAATGGATGACGCTGTTGAACGAGATCGACATTCTGGCAACACCAGTGCAACAGTATCGCGATATCCTCAACAACGAGCAAGCTTTGGTCAACGGCTACATTACCGAAATGGATCATCCCGAGATTGGCAAAGTCCGCGTGGTCGGTAATCCCATCAAACTGAGTGAGACGCCACTCAACACGACAATCCCACCACCAGAATTAGGGCAACACAGTGAGGAAATTCTGCTCGAAGCCGGGTTCTCGTGGGAAGATATTGCCGCGTTGCGGGATAAAGAAGTTGTGTAGAGTTCTTCCCACCGCGTTTGACTCGACGGTGTTACGCGAAGACGTGGGCGAAACGTGCATACGGAGAGGTCAAAAAGGGGAAAGACGCACCATAACGTGGGCACTGACCAGCCGACCCGAATGTTCCGTTCCAACCATGCAGGCTGGGCTATGACCCAGCCTATAATGCAGAGTCAACACAGAGAGCTGATTGCGCTAGCTTCATCCTAGCTGACAGCTGCCTGCCGATCGCTGCTGACCTTTTCTCATGCATGCACGTACAAGCCTCCACTACAACACATCACTTCACCCGTAATGAAACTCGACTCATCACTGACCAAGAACAAGGCGAGGTCGGCAATATCCTTCGGTTGGCCTACTCGCCCAAGGGGCGTGCGCTTCTCGACCGACCGAAACATTGTGTCCGGATAAATACGGCGCAGAAACTCGTTGTAGATCAGACCTGGCGCGATCGCGTTAACGCGAACGCCATGTTTACCCACTTCTGCTGCCACTGCGCGGGTGTACCCCATTACCGCAGCTTTCGCCGCGCAATAGTGGGCCTCACCGTCGTCAGAGCTAATCCACCCCGCAACCGAGGCAAGGCTGACAACCGTGCCAGATTTCTGCTTAACCATATGCGGCAACACCGCGCGAGTCGCATAAAACGTACTGTAGAGGTTGGTCCGAATCACAAAGTCAAATGTTTCAGCCGACATCTCCCAGGCAGGTTCGAGTTTATTGATGCCCGCGTTGTTGACGAGAATGTCGACCCGCCCGTGCTTCTCCACCGCCATCTGGACCATAGCATCGACCTGCTCTTTATTGGTAGCATCGACCTGGAGGCCAACAAATTCACGCCCATGTTCTTTCTTCAGCTCTTGTGCTAAATCGAGCGGCCGTTTGGCATGGGCGTCGCTAATCACCACATGTGCACCTTCGGCAGCCAAGCGACGAACGATCGCTTGCCCAATGCCCGCGCCAGCACCAGCAGTGACAATCGCGACTTGATCTTTGAGTTTCATAAAGGTCCTCCTTATCGTCCTCTTTTTCATGAACCGATGAATGAATACCCGAATACAGCAATGATTCATCATCAACGATTCGCAAAGGGCCACGGCGTTACTCACCGCTGTGGAGGAGCGTTATTACTTCCGCCAGACTCGTCACCCGACGGTACCCCTCAGTCTCCTGTGCCGTTCCGTGTCGGTCGATCAAGACCGGCAAGAGTCCGACCGCCTGCGCCCCGGCGATGTCTGCATGCACGCTGTCTCCAACATGGAAAGTCTCCGCCGGACGAAAACCATGGCGCGCAAGAGCTTGCGTAAAGATCGCGCTTTCAGGTTTCGCTGCCCCCGCCTGAGTGGAGATCACAATAGGGTCGAAGAAACGAGAGAGGCCAAATCCGTCGAGCAGCCCGAACAGACGTGAATCAAAATTTGAGATCACCCCAAGGCATACCCCACACTCGTGGAGCGCCGTCAACGTCTGCAGCGTCTCTGGATAGAGCCGCCAGGCGGCAGTCTGCGCAAAATAGGAAAACAGCGCGTCAAAGTACTCGCTAAATCGCGGAAACGGCCCAAGCGGAGCAAATATCTTTTGAACAATATCTCTCCACCATTGTTTCTCCAACGCGAGGATGGGTGCGGAAGATGCACCTGGAAACGCCATTGGTGGTGCCTCAGCAAAACAACGACGAAAGCCAGCTTCCAGATCCTTTATCTCGACCTCTTTCCCATACTCACGGGCTAGGCGGGCATAAATCTCTCCTACCGATCCGTTCACGGTAAACAGCGTTCCAGCGGCATCGAAAAAAATGGCTTTGATATGATGAGGTGACATAAAAAGAAGAAAACATCAAGCGTAATGCGTAACCACCTCCTGGTCGGTTACGTCTTCCCCTACAATCTCTTCATAATCCCATCCATCGCCACAAGCAACGCTTCAAGATCCGCTTTGCTTGTGTAGTAATGAATCGAAATCCGTAACCCGCCAACTCCAGAACAATAGCGAACCGTTGGATAGATACGTTCGGTTTCCAAGGCTTTGGTAAGTTGATGGACACGTTCAGCGTCAGGAAATGGTTCACACGTCACAATACCGGAACGGAGATGGTGCGCCGACGGTGTCCAGACTGTGATGTTTCGGCGATGCAGTTCCTCAATCAGAAAATCACCAAGTGTCACGATATGTTCTGTTGCCGCCTGGTTATCGAGACTGTTCACATAAGCGAGGGATTCGGCCAGGCCAGACGCCCCCAGATTCTTCGGCATCCCATACACCTCGAAGCGGCGCGCGTCTGGGGCAAGGGGGAGCGATAAAAACGGCGTGAGCTGCGGGTCGCCAAGATAGCGGACCCACCCGCCTGGGGGATCCGCAAAGGCGAACAACCCATGCGCTAGGCCTGGAGAGATGGCCTCTTGCACTTCTTTCCGCACATACAAAACGCCCAAACCAAAAGGAGCGTTCAGCCACTTTTGCCCACCTGCGGCCAGGAAATCGACGCGCAGGGCCGAGAGATCGAAAGGAATCGCGCCCAGTTGCTGGATAGCGTCGACAATAAGGAAGCAGCCATATTGCTCGGCTAGTTGCGAGAACGCGGCCACATCCATTCGTAACCCATTGATCCATTGGACGGAACTCACGAGCAAGACGCGGGTACGAGTATCGATGAGTTGGGCGTAATCATCAACTGTCACAAGACCGTTACGATGAGGCGCCACGCGAATTTCAACATCGTGGCTTTGCTGAGAATGAGCTGCGCTTAACGCCACCTGCGGATATTCAAGGTCACAAAGAACAATATTATCACCTTTAGTGAACGGAATTGCCGCTAAAGCGATATTCAATCCCATCGTCGTATCATCGATGAAGGCGATTTCCGCAGGCGTTACGCGGAGGAGGCGGGCAGCTTCATGCTTTGCCTTGGTCGTTCCCTCACCGAGAACACGGTAATAGGCAGGGTAGCCCATCTCTGCTGGTCCTTGTCCGAGCAGCGTTGTGGCCCGGTGCACAGCATCAAGCGCGGGACGGGGCGGCAGGCCAACCCCAGCTGTATTCAAGTAAACTTGTTGTGTTGCTCCCGGAAAATCTGCGCGGACGGTCTCAACATTAAACATGGGTATCCCTCCTGCGGTTAGCATACAGCAAGGGGAAAACGGCGAAAAGGGAAAAAAAGAAAAAGCGTGCGCAGTCAAGAAAGAAGAATGCTGATGGAACCAGTTCTCCGCGCTAGGCTATCAAGGCGTCTAGTGTAGCCGACAAAATTTCCTAGTTCCTCCCCCCCAACCCCGAACCCCTATGTCAATGATACATCACTTTTTCTTCGGACGAGCGGATTTCATCGATCAACCGCGTAATGGCCGTCTGTACCTGTCCTTGATTATCTCGCAGACGTCGTTCGGTTTCGCGTACTCGTTCACGATCATTGCGTTTCAGCATGCGAAAATACTCGAGCTGAGTTTCCAGGCGTTCAGCCAGCAACCGATCAACTCTCGCCAACGAGAGCAAGCGTACCCGTCCTTTCCCTAGTTCATCGGCGATAGTCAACAATCGACTCAACAGACCAGTGTGGTAATTGGCA
>JBFWXH010000133.1:0-15307 GCA_050187625.1 Binatia bacterium | reverse complement strand
GCGACTTCCCCAATCGTCATCGCTCCGTGCTCGACCGCCGCCACCACACGACTGCGGAGTTCTTTCGGATATGCTCTCATGGCCCCTTTCCTACCACAGGTCGCATGTCACTGAAAATCGCCATAAGCGGTGACACGCTGCGTTCGCGTCGGTGCCAGGAGGATTTATGTTTCCGTGGGTGGGAGCTGAAGAACTCGGCATCTTTGGGACGCGCGCTGTAGGCAAGCACCCACAAGGCAGCCGCGATAACAAGGAGAAGGTTAATGTCCATACGTTCCTCCAATAACGTGGCGTGTGTGACCGCGTCTTCTTAGTGAAAGAAGAAAAAAGCGGCGGGTTTGCTGCAGCCGCCCCTCAGAGAGGGATGGGATGCTGACTGGTTCGACTCAATCACCATGGTGAGAAACTTATGAGGTCCCGATGCACTTTTTACATGGCAGCACAGTGCCGAACCCCTTGGCATTCCCCCATGCCTCACCCTCTTCTCGGGTTTCAAAGTCTTGCCATTCCATTTGATTATAACTCGATTCTCCTTTGTTTTTCCGCACTTCATGGCAATCACTGCGATGAATTTTGGGGTCCTTTGTGATGCTGTTGATCTTCACAGAAAATCCCATGCGTCCTCCTTGTTAGCTATCGGCTCATACTTTGGCTATCGCTCGCACCCAGGCAACTCTCAGGTAATACCGATGGGGCGAGCTGCCTCTGTGTGGTGCTGGTGTTGTCTATCGGTGGGGTGTAAAGGGGCTAAAGTCTAACGAAAAAGGAAGTGTAGTTGTTTCGTGGAAGTGATCCGGTTTCACTTCCACAGGTGAGACCGCCCATCTTTCACGTGAGCGTGTGCTCCTGCAGAAAAACACCAACATCTCAGGTCAGGTCAGAGACATGCAGCGTATTGACCGATCGCATCCTGTGCGAGGCCATAATACGCTTCTGCCCAATAGGAGGCCTGTTGGGCCTCATCGTAGTATCCGAGGCTGAGCATGGTCTGCGCGTACGAATTCCACGCCTTTGCTAAGTTTAGATCTGACTTATATTGACGAAGGTAAATCCCGCAGTCCCTCGGGAGTGCGGTGGCCGGCTGGGCATAGATCGCGACGGTAGGGATAGCGAGGGCAGCGGCGAGAGCAATGGTGCGTAGGAACTTCACAAATCGGGAGGCTTGCATATTCGATTCCTTTCAGCGTAATTTTTTCCGTGTCAGACGTCTGACTTCTGGGGACAGTGAACAGAAGATGGCGATTTTTCTCAGATTGCTGCATGCCGCGTGGTGTCCTGTGGTTTTCCTGCGTGAGTGGGAACCCGGAGGGGGCGAACGCTCATGAAGGAAGGGGCGAGAATGCGCGTCGCAGGGCTCGTACGCGGAACGTGATCGTACGCGAAGAACCTGACAACTCTATTACACAAAAAAACCGCGCAGGTTACCACGTCGCGCGCGGTTTGTAATGGGCGCAAGAAGGGGAAGAACAGGGAACGGGCCCTCGGCAGAGTCGCTCCCCGAGGTGTGACCGCGACGCAATACCTTTGGAGACCGTGACCACGAAGGAAGTTGTCGGCCCGTGTGGACGGTCTTGAGGTTCGTCTTCGCTCCTGCCTTTTCCTCACAATTGAGCCCTCACCCCTTGGCGTGACAGACTCCATAACCCCGGCCATGTCTCCACACTATCTCTCGCTCTTGCTGCTATTTCTCTCCCTCGGTGCGGTGACCATCGCCACGGTTGCCTACTGTGGGTTTGGGTATCCTGAGAATCCCCGTGTCCTCGTTGGGACATTATGGCTCATTTATGCACTGCTGACCCTAGCGCCGTTGGTGCTTGCACGACCAATGTAGCGGATGAGAAACGAAAGCGCTCGGCATGGTCTCGATTCGCGCCCTCCGGATCTCACTTCACTCCGTGACCTGAACCGCCCAGTATGGACTCGCATGCTAGGTGGCGTGGGGGCTGGGAAGGGCGACCTCCCCGGATCTCCGATTCTTCTGAACTCAGAGACGGCGCCGGGATTCGTTGCTCACTTGGCCAGGAGTTCCTTCAGGGCCGCGTCGATGAACGTATTATCCGCTGGGTTGACCCCTAAGCCTGCCACGTGCCCCCAAATCGATGGAATGACACGTAATTCCGCACTGGGCATGTGTTCGACTTCTACCTCATTGTCTCGCACCCGAAAATAGAGATCCGTTGCACTCGGCATCACGAGAGCCCGCGCCGTAATCGCTCTCAGGGCTGCGGGGAAATCGCCTTGGTAGATGTCGTTCGCACTCACGTCGGCATGCTGCCACGTCCACAGCATGGCCAGCAGATCGTTGGCATCTCGTCGCCGAAAGTAGCCTTCCAGAAACCTCACGCTGTCCTCTAGCGACGCAAAGCCCATCTTGCGGTACTCGTGCTCACGAAAGAAGTCTTGCGAAAAAGCCCACCCCATGTACACCCGACTGAAGGCGCGGAGCCCTTTGACCGGCGGTGTTTGGTACCACCCTTCAGCGAACGCCGCATCAGTAACAAGCGCTGCCCGTACCCCCTCGATAAATAAAGAGTTGTGGGGGGAGGTGCGGGCTGAACCACAGATCGGGGCGATGGCGTGCACCATGTCCGGGTAGAGTGCGCCCCACTGAAACGTTTGCTGGGCTCCCATTGAGAACCCGACGACGAGCTTGATCTGCTGGATGCCCAGGTGCTCCGTCACGAGGCGATGCTGACACACGACGTTGTCGTACACGGTGATGTGCGGAAAGACGGCGCGGTCAAACGGGGGGGAAGTGTTACTCGGCGAGGAGGACAACCCATTTCCAAACATGTTCGGCACGATGATGAAATATTTCTCGGGGTCAAGGGTACGCCACGCAGCGATCATCGTTTCGTTCTCGGCGTGTTGAGCCCCATAGAAGGTGGGCATCACAATGACGTTGTCACGGGCAGCATTGAGTACCCCGTACGTTTTGTAGGCAAGCTGGGCTCGGGGTAGGGTA
Organism: Binatia bacterium; assembly: GCA_050187625.1. GTDB lineage: Bacteria > Desulfobacterota > Binatia > Bin18 > Bin18 > JBFWXH01. The sequence goes on along the minus strand of JBFWXH010000133.1, from coordinate 12,342 downwards.
AGCCCGCATTGGAGTACGACGTTCCCGATCTCAAAAATCTCGTAGTCGGCCATGTGCTCTTTTTCCCTCTCTTAGAAATTCCTCAGTTGTCCGCACTTGCCGTATTGTAGGCGCACTGTAATTGAACGGCTTCCATCCTGGCTCTTAGCAGAAACAAATTTCTACGGGTAGACATAACGGTTTATGAACAGACCTCTCGTGCAGCATTCCCTGTCTTCCCCATCGCTGGTCAATCTCCCTGAAGGCGGTAGCACCGCAGACTAAATAAATCCACACTCGATAGAAAGTGATAATCTTTTGAGCATAACCGTAAAACTAGCTCTACGTCGCTCTCTTAGCGGTTCGGAAGCTCATGCGCCTGTTGAGCGTAGCAGGTAGCACTTTCCGTCCAATGTGTTTCTATTTAGTAATGTGAGGACTGGAATGGGCAACGTTCCTGGTTACTGATTAGCCAGGCCCTTGAGCGAAAGGGCAAGCCGATTGCATATAACACACTGCATAGTTTGGCGATCCTTGATTACCAATCAAACCCATTGGGAAGTGACGCGCGAGACACTCGGGAAAACCGTCTCGTGAGCGATTGAACGCGCAACGCTGGATGGCTGGCACCCGATAAAAATCAAGACACATTTGGCACTCATCTAAATTTGCAAAAGTTCAGTTGAAAGAGAAAAGGAAAACTTTATGGGCTTAATAAAGCGCGGTGATACTTGGCACATTCGTTATACAGTCCCAGGTGGTAAGAGAAAATGGGAGGCAGTTGGGACAAGCAAGCGACAAGCTGAGTTGGTCCTTGCCAAACGGAAAACTGAAATCAAAGAACAAAAATATTTCCCTACACTGGAGGGCTATGCTTGGACGGTCAACCAATTATTTGATCGTTATGTCGAATATTCCAAGGTCACCAAAAAGCCTAGCACGTGCGATAGCGATGGGTATTTACTGCCGCACCTACGCAAAGCGTTTGGCGAGCTACTTTTGAAAGATATTACACCAGACACAGTGAGCAGTTATTTGGAAGAAAACTGCGACACTACAGCCCATCAACCTGTCGTTATCACTTGGCAGTGAGCCTTGAAGCGGGCAGAATTGTCTGACGTTCATTTTCACGATCTACGCCATACGGCCGCAAGTCACCTGCGAATGCAGGGGACAGATCTACTTACCCTGCAAGAGTTACTCGGCCACAAGGATGGACGGATGACAAAACGCTATGCTCATGCAGACCTTACCCCCAGCTTACGTGCTGTGGCCGCTTTGGAACGAGCCTCCCAACTTCCTGAGCCGGAAAAACAGTGAGAAGACGATGAAGCTCTATTGGTGTGAAACGATAGACCACGATGAAGACTGGTTCGTAGTAGCGTCTTCAGCAAAAGAAGCATGCGGCATTCATGAAAACGCGGAAGGTTACGAGAAGGGGGAAGCACAAGCGATCTTGGTTTGTCAGATTCCGCCACATTTGGACCCGCCGCTAGGTTGGCCTGATCATGACCTACTGCTGGCACTTGGTGCAGTCTTTATCTCGGAACAAACATCTCGCGTCGTCCAGATTGGCGAGAAAACGTATCCGGAAGGCGGGATAGATGCAGTTATTGACCGCGTCTCTGACGACCATAGCGAAGCGTTGGGACAAGGAAGGCCGAACAAAACAAGCCGCCTGATGTAGAAGAAAAAATGGCAGCAAACACCAGAAACAGCGTTTTTACGATCATGCTACATATTTGATTTTATTAGTGGAGCCGATCGGGATCGAACCGACGACCTCTTGAATGCCATTTGCATCCGGCTCCACGAAATCCTTGATTTTTCTACACTTTTGTAGCGCTCTGCATCACCTTGCACGACCGTGCACGCAACCTATACGCAACCAAATAGAGGAAGCTGTATCAAAGCAGGGCGCGCACAACCCCTGAATTTGGAGCGTATACAACAGCCGAGCAGACGGCGTGTAGTACGACCCTACTCTGCGAATTGCCACAAGCAGGCAAGCTGTCCGTACCCGACATTCATGGAGTGTTTCAACACGGGTGGCTTACCACTAGCGGCACCCCGCACTTTACCTTTGCTACCTTGTCGCATGGCGGACACGCACGCGACCTTTGGTCACTACGATCAAGGCTCCCGCTTCCAGTTCGGCTGAGTAAAGGGCCAACAATTCTTGCATGGCCTCTACCTGCTCCTCCACCCGCATCTCGACGAAGCGGACGATAGTAGGATGGGGTAAGCGGTGGACAAAAATCAACTCCCCAAAGTCTTTGTCTTCGGTGACAAGGGTTCTCGCCTCTTGTAAGGCTAAGTTGAGTATGGTTTCGTCAGAGGCACGCGGGTCCACGTCGAAAACTGAACACACATCATGGCCGAGGTCAGTGAGTAGGGTGCGCAAGGAGCGAGAGGAAGCACAAACATCGAGAAGAAATTTCATGACGGTTTCGCGACCGCAACGCGCTCATGGACCTGCTCTCCAGTCATCGACCGATAGGCGAAGAGGAGACAGGCTTGAATGTCCTCAGGTTCGAGAAAAGGATATTCCTGTAAGATTTTCTCCGGCGTGTCTCCAGCCGCAAGCATCCCCAGCACATGCTCCACGGCCATGCGTAACCCTCGAATAATCGGTTTCCCGCTTAGGATGCTTGGGTTGACTTCGATGCGCGTGAGTAGTTCAGCTTCGGTCATACCGGACTCTCCTTTTGCTATCTTGGCATCACAAGAGCAGCGCGTCTAGAAGAGGAGAAGGTTAACCGATCGTGTCTCTCGGAATCTGCTCCATTCCATTCCGGCTCCGCTATGAGAACTTGATAGGGTTCGACCTCAGCCTACCGCCCTATTGAGAGAGTGAATCCAAGGGCCATAAGCCATCTGTCAGACGGCAAACGTAGTGATGAGCTATCTGCCATCAAGCAAGCACCGGGCGCGGCTACGCATTCGTGAAGCGATTGCCTTTGACCGCCACTTTCGTGCCTCCGGTCGGTTCCTCATTCTCTGACAGAACAGATCACTATCCACCCGCCTTGTCCTTCGTTCATGTCGTCTCAACTGAAGAACTCTCTTGGTAGTTCGATCCTTGTCTTATAATGACCTGAATGTAATTATAATTCTCACTAAAGAGGGAAATCATGAATGGAGTAAATGCCAAGACAGCCAGTCGAATCACTGGGTTGAGTTATCGACAACTTGACTACTGGGATCGCACTCACTTGATTAAGCCATCACTGCAGGAGGCAAAAGGAACCGGGTCGTCACGGCTCTATGCATTCATCGATCTCGTGCAATTACGTGTGGCCCGGATGTTACGCGAGAAGGGCATTAGCCTGCAAAAGATCCGCAAATGTCTTACTCATCTGAAGAAACACGCCCCAGAGGTGGAAAAGCCTTTGGCAAAGTTGCGCTTCTTGACCGATGGAGAGACGATCTTCGAGTTGACCAAAGACCCCAAGGTCATGGTTGACACCCTACAGAAGGGGCAACTGATTTTCAGTTTTGCGTTAGGAGAAATCGTCGCCGAACTCCAAAGGAAGGTCACGGAACTCTCTTCCGAACGAACCTACACCGTGACCGTTGGTGGAAAAGACTACCAAGTCACACTTGAACCTGATTTGGAAGACGGTGACTACGTCGTTGAATGCTCTTCCCTACCCGGATGTATGTCTCAAGGAGACACCGTGGAAGAGGCGTTGAGCATGATTCGTGATGCCATTCGTGGACATCTAGCGGTCATGCAAGGGGAGTCAAAGACTAAGGCCAAGAAAGTAGCGTAGGCAATGGAGCAGTCGATCCTTATCTCAAACCGGAGCGAGTGATTAAAGCGTTTGAAAGAGCAGGCTGGGAGAACCTGGGGCGACAGGGAAAGCATTTCAAGCTCCGTCAGGTCGGTAACCCGAACATTCTCTCCGTGCCAGTCCACGGGGGAGTAGGTGTCAGCTTCGCTCCGGGAGCGCCGCAATTCCCTCCTATCAGCGTTGACCCTGAGTCAGGTCAATGGATAGCCGGCGCCCAAATCGGTAATGAAAATGCCTTAGCTCAGCCAGGAGACGTCTTCGAAATTTTGACGTTTGTCACGGATAACGATTTGCTCCTGGGGTCTAGAGAACCGCTTCGTTTCGAAAGACCGGTAGATGTTCTTGGCGTTGTTCATATCTCCGGTTTTGTACATCTTACCGTAGGGCAACGCTAACCGTAAGAGATCTCGTTAGAAGATACAGGACTGGGATTGCTGTGTTTCGGGTCGTTGTTGAACTAACGTTTCTCTAATATGCTCAAAACGCTGTTGGCTTCGTGGTCCGTGCACTTGCCCGCATCTTGGTACATAAGCTGATCCCAAGTAGGTGCTAGGTTTGAAAATCCAGAATACAGGGTTGTTTCGTGGCTTTGTCTCGTCAGTTTTTCACTCGACAAAATCATAGCAACGGGATCCCTCCTCAGCGCGAACAACATAAGCGGGATAAACAAACCGAAAAAAGAAGAGAGAGGTAGCAGCCTGGTCAATACAGTTCTCCGCAGCAGGGACGCTACAGAGACGACCAGCGGAAAGTCAAGGGAAAGGAGTGGGTAGGAGCCTGTTGACCGACGATAAAAAACAAGTTGGTTTTCTCAGTGTAGGAGCATAAAAATGGCAAACCCAGAGCATGTTAGTGTTCTGATCCAAGGGGGACAAATTTGGAGAGCATGGCGGAAGGAGAACCCCAGCATACAACTAGACCTGGCAGGAGCCTCCCTCATTGCAGTTGATCTGAGAGGCGCCGATCTCACGGGCGCTAACATGGCCGGAGCCAATCTCAGCGCTTCCGATCTCACTGCGGTGAACTTCTCCGAAGCGAACCTGACTTTCGCCAACCTCAGCTTCTCTCCGTTGTCTCTTGCTCGTCTCTGCAAGGCCAATCTGTCTGTGGCCATTTTCTCTGCGACCGCACTACTTAGCACAGATCTCTCAGAAGCCACGCTCAACGAGACTATTTTCGTTAATGTCGATCTGAGCCAAGTGAAAGGACTAAACGCCTGTCAACACAGGGGGCCGAGCGTGATTGATCATAGGACATTTATGCGGTCCGGAACTTTACCGCTGGTATTTCTTCGTGGGTGTGGTCTTCCAGACATTTTTGTTGAGTATCTTCCCTCCTTGTTCAACACCCCCATCCAGTTCTATTCCTGTTTCATCAGCTACAGCAGCAAAGACGAAGAGTTTGCGCAACGCCTCTATGCGGATTTACAGAATAAGGGAGTCCGGGGTTGGTTTGCGCCAGAAGATATGAAGATTGAAGATGAATTTCGGTCTCGCATTGACCAAGCGATACATGTCCATGATCGTCTCTTGCTTATTTTGTCAGAACATTCGGTTAATAGTCGGTGGGTACAGAAAGAAGTCGAAACCGCCTTTGAGAAAGAAGAGCGAGAAAAGCGGTTGGTGTTGTTCTCTGTCCGTGTAGATGAAGCAGTCATGGATAGTACAGTGGGGTGGGCGGCAGACATCCGACGACAACGCCACGTTGGTGATTTCAGACAATGGAAAGATCACGACCCCTACCAGCGGGCGTTCTCACGGTTGTTGCGTGATCTGAAACCTGAAATTGTGGGCTTCGTTCTCTTCGGCGGCGTTCGTATTCGTCTTTCCTAGATCGCACTTCACTCTCTCACCTGAACCGCAGAGGGTAGCCCCACATGCAAGGCAGTATTATGGGAAGGGCGGTCAGCAACGATCGCCCTTCCCCAGTGAGGCGGCTCACTCGTCCTGAGTCACACGCGATTGCTCATAACGAGTTGCTGAAGCAAATGCCGGTGACATTGTTCCTGGTCTTCTGCGCAATGGCACATGAGAGTTACATGTCCTGACCGCGCGAGCCTTTTGATGAGACGCAACGTGAACTTCTGCCCGTGATTCTTGATGGTCTTGTTTCGCGAATCGATTGGTCCGTCCAGGAATAGTTCGGCATGGTACCTGCGCGCAAAGTCGATCCACGATATCTGCCCAGCCTGGAAGGCCCTGAGAAGCTCCTCGCTCGGTCCGAGGGATGGCATCCAGACGTCGTAGCGGCTCGCCGGCAGGCCACGGCCACGAAAGCGGGTCGCGAGAATCCGAAGACCGTCAGCCTTTCGACTAATCGGGCTGTACACAGATTTGGTGTTGAGCATCAGTTTAGAATCTTCGCCTTACCCTAGCGCGTGTGAGCAATCGTTCCTTCAACTTCGTAAATCATCCAGAAACTCTGACGCTGGTGCAACACTGGTCACGAGCAAATAGTCACGTGCGCGGGTACAGGCGACGTAGAGTAGGTGACGTTCGGTGTCGTAGACCTCTTGCAAATCAGCATCATCTCCCACGGTTTCGATGCGTTCCTGCAAAGGAATGATCTCATCGTCACAGGCCATCACCACCACTGCCCGGAACTCTAATCCTTTGGCCAGGTGCATGGTGCTGACTGAGATATAGCCGCTGGTTGTCTCTACATGCTCATCAAGAACTTTGAACGGGATTCCCGTGTTCTTCACTGCAGCACGGGCACGCTCTAACTCTGCTGCTGAGCGCACAAACACGCCACACTCGTGCGCGGCAACCCCAGCCTTCACCCGTTCGGTAAGCCAAGCACTAACCAACTGCATCTCTTCATTTTCGTCGGTAACAACGTGAATTTCGGGTGGCGGGCCATTAAAGACGGAAATGGTGTCCCCGCGCTCATCGGTATTGCCGTCGACATCAGACACGTGCGCTGCCAACAAACGATCCGCCTGCATCCGAATCTGGTGCGAGGTGCGGTAATTCACGCGTAGGGTGCGCGAACGTCCACGAATATCGATTCCCAGTGCTTTCCAGGAAAAGGGTTGCTGGAAGATCCGCTGACCGAGGTCCCCCGCAAAGAAAAGTGCGTTTGGACGATTCCCGCCCAGGGCAGCAAAGAACCGCATGTGTGGAATACTGAGATCTTGCGCTTCATCCACGACTGCGTAGTCAAAGGGTGGGTGCTTGCTCTTTGCGATGACCGGGGCCAAGCGACTGAACATGCTTGCCTGCGTGATAAGACTCCGGTTTGCCAGCCCTGTCCGCACGCGATCAAATATGGACCATAGCAAAGCGCGCTGCGGCTCGGGCAGGCGGGTCTTTCTGCCCAGGCGAGCGACATCACGATACGCTTCCCAGCTGTCCAACTGCCAGGCATCGACTACCTGTTCCCATTCCGTGAACAGAAAACGGAGGCTGAACTTATGTTTGCCGATGGCTTGAGAGGCGTCTCTGAGCACCTCCAGAATGACTTCATGGGTTGCAAGGTTTGCTTGGCCGAAGTGCGACTTGTAGAGGCGGCTGCCGATGGCATCGATCGAGTGGACATCAATGCGCCCTGCCAGGCGTGGTTCATTGCTCACCAGGCGCTTGAGCTGGTTGTGAAGTGCGTTCGCTAGCGTATCAGAGAAGGTGGTGAGCAAGACTCGGGCATCAGGATTGGTGCGTGCCCAAAAGACGGCGCGATGCAGTGCGACGATAGTCTTTCCTGTGCCCGCCGAGCCAGAGACCCGTGCGGGACCGCTATACTCCCGCTCGACCCATTGCAGCTGTTCGGGATGCAGGAAGACCATCCACTTGTCCCAGGGAAATTCGAGCGCCCGCTGCAACTCTTCAAGGTTGCTCATGATGCGGAAGCGACGCTGGGCATCGGGATGATCGAACGGACTCATTGTTGGAGCAACAGGAACAGCTACGCGGGGTTTGCCACCAGTCGCCAGTTCGAGTAGCGCCTCAGCCGCCTCACCGGGTAGATGGTCAGCCAGGGTGAGGAGTGTGTCATCAGTCACCTGACGCACATCGTTGACCCACTCAGCAGGGACGCCGTAACTTAGGAGTTCTTCCGTAGCCATGTGAGCGAAAAGAGGCTTCTTGGTGACAACCAGCTTTGGTGCTCCGACATACGTCGGGATGACAACTTCTTGAACTGTCTCGCGTAGCTCCACTAGCTGCGCAGCTCCTGTTTTGGGATGCGTTTCTAGCTTGCGTCGTTCGGCCCAGGCGTATGCCTTGTCATGGTGACCCACGTAGCACAGCAATAGACTATTAGCTGTTCTATGGACGATCAGCCGAATATCGTCACTGACACGCACCGACCAGAAATTCTTGTCTTTCGCTTTTTCGAGCTTATGGAAACTCATTCCAGGGTTTGCCGGATTCAGTTGCAAATCGAAGGCAGTGGTTTTCACAGCCTTCTGTTCATCCCCAGTCAGCCGAGCAAGGCTATCGGTAAAGGTGTCGGCGATACGGAATTGCATTCATCCCTCTTAGTACGAGGCCTATCTGCGTACTACCTCGGCTTTGCTCGCGATGAGTGCAGCAAGTTCCTTTTGCCTTGCTTTCTGCAACTCAGGGTCCGATTCAGAAAAGGGCCAACCTCTTATAGCAGCATGCCGAGGAGGAGGTTCGTCTGCCGTCACTTCAAGTTGAGCTTCCCTCACATGATGTGCTTTGCAAATAGCAGCGCCGTGGACATTGCGGTCTCCTGCTGCATGCTCAAATCCGATTGCCCACAGTCGATCACGCGGCTCGCTTCCATGACGAAAAACAGAAGTCTCACGGTCTTTGGGGTTGGGCAAGAATGCAGCGGGCTTTACCATAACCGCATTGAACTGGCTCGAAGATGTCAGGTATCTGGCCAGATCCTCATCGTCAGCAACGATTTCCTCAAGACCTGAGGGTAGTGTGGCCATGGTTCATGATCCCCAGGATGCCTTCGATAACCCGAGACGGAATTCGCTCTCCATCGAACTGAGCTACACCGTGCCCTCTGTCCGAACCGTCCAGCCAAGCGTAGGCCAACCGGTTGGAAGAGCCTATACTGAGAGAAAAAAGGCGGTTTCGTGAGCGAATCCAATCCAATGAAATCGAACCATCAGGCTCCGGAGCGAACTCGGGAAGCGGCACATCGCCTGGTAGCGCGCGAATAAATTTTACTGCTGTGTGGATAACCGCTTGGTCAATAGGATCAGCCTCATTTCCATCCCAGCCAGTTTCTGCGCACTCCTTTGCAAGAGAGACAATTTGGGAGATAGCAACGCGTTTCTCACCAAACAGTACTTGCGATCGCTCAGCTGATTCGACGACGGTGCTTACGGCTTCACATACAGCACGTGCTTCAGAGGAGATTGCACTACTGCCGTACGCATAAGGGTACAAAGAGGCATACCCTAAGCCGATCCCTACTATTGAAATAGTTTCAAGCATTGTTCAGTCAACGTCTTTCTAAAAATACGATTCTTCAAATGTCTCAAGGACTGAGTCTTTGCCAAAAGCCAAGCCCAGTTTTCAGGCTCTGTCGTTTCTGTACTCGTTACACCAATGTCGAAGATAATCGGAAGTTTATCACTTTCCAGTGGTTGAGATGTCAAGACGACATTCACTTGATGCCCTGTATCCATTGCCACTACCGTATATTGGTTCAGGAATCCAGCTAGCCCGAAATGATCTTCTTCTGGAAGCCTCGGACCTATTTTCAGGTACTCCTCTAAATCTACGCGCCCGTTAGTGAGCGGTAACAGGATGCGGTTGATGTAGCGGAGGCGTACCGTGCGAATTTGAACGGGGGAGGCTATTCTTACAAACAGTCCCCAAACCCTCTCAACCTCCGGCAAATAGTCATCCAAGCTCGTGTATGGAGTCAAACGGTTAAAGGAGAAGCCCTGCGCTCGCACTTGCACGAGTTGCTTTTCGTCCTCCTGGAGGCACTGCAATGCCTGAACACTCTGGAAAGCAGAGAACTGGATTGGCTGACCAGCTTTTTGTTGAATTTGATGTTGTTGGAGGTACTGCCTCCTAAACTTTGGATATTGAGCTGCAAAAGCTTCGCGTGTCGCCTGCTCCAAAGAGGCGAGGTCAAACGCAGGCGGCATGTCACAGTCAACATCGAACACCGCTTCAACGATTGGTGGATGCGGAAGATTAAAGTCAGAGCTATTCATAACTGTGCTAGTCTGTTCCACGTTAGGTTCGCTCGCCCTTGTCGCTGTTTATATTCATTTGTACATGAGGTCGACAATAGGTTGCCATGAGTGCCATCTTACACCTTAAACACCTTCATCACCTCATCCCCGAGGTGGTTGATGACTTTTACGGCGATGCGGCCAGATTTTGGCTTGTCGAAAGGTCGGGAAGTATCGCTATGCAGCGTGGCCCAGGCTTCTTCGTTGATCTCGGCTTTGAGGGTGGTCTTGAGGGCGCTGTAGGGATCATTCGCGCCGAGAAAGTAGGCGTGGCGAACGAAAAAACTTTCTTCGTTGTAATCGGTGTCGATGAACCAGCAAGCAATACCCTCTGGACCGTCGCTACGCACCTCACCAGTCTGCGGATGGAAAACATCCACGCCTCTCACCTTTATCCGCAGCTTGCCATCTTTTTCGGGAAGGATCTCGATATCTGGCTCACCAAAGATAACAAACAGATTCCCCTTGCCGGTGTTCTTGAGATCATCAGCCATGTGCAGGTCGGCGTTCATGCGCGCTTTGAGCACGGGAATACGACCAAGTTTGTTGAACTCTGTAGCGTGGGCTTCGTAGTTAAAGGCACAGGCGATCAAGACGTCAAAGTCGGCTTCACCGGCCTCGCGAGCAGCTTCTACCAGATCGGGGCGGGTGACGGTGCCGAACTCGGGGCCAATGAAAATGGCCGCACGCTTTTCGGTACCAGTATCCTCGTTTCCTTCGATGTAGCGGCCTTCGGCGCAGACCAAGTCGCCGGGCCACGGCGTAAGCGCGGTGAAGGTGATTTTGTCTTCCTTGTGCGCCTGTTGGACACCGGCAGTCTTGAGACTCTCCAAAATCATCTGCGCAAAGGACTGTTTTTCGCCGTAGTCGCCATTGGTCTCTGCAACATTCGGATCGATCAATTCGTCGTTCTCATCCACGCCGAGCACGCGGTGTGGAGAGAGACTCTCGACCGTGAATGGTCCGGCTACGCGGACCTTTTTCCTGTCTTCGTAGGGTTTGTCGTAGAGGTATTCAAACTCCGCCTTGGCAGCGATCGAGGCATCAATTTCTTTCTGTCGTGCGATGCGTGCCTGCCACCATTCGGCGTGCAGCGTTGCTGCAGGCTCGGGCCACGGATCGACCGGACGTTCGGGCAATGTATCAAGGGTATAGTTACGTTTGAGATTAAGATTGATCGCGTGCAACCACTCACGGAGCCTTCCGACATTCGCTTCCTTGCCACGATTTTGCTCGGTCCGCAGTTGATAGAAAAGCTTTTCTGTCGCAGCACTCCATGGATTTTCCGCCTCGCGTGGAATTTCCCACTCTTCCCATGTTTTCTTCATTGCGGCATTCAGCTTCTCACGCAGCGGTTCAAGTATCGGTTGCCACTTGTCCCAGATCACATCGATTTCAGCGTTGTTGGCAATGGACTTGAGCGTGATGTGCGGGACGCGCTCATAGACAAAGCCGTGGCGAATGTTATTATGCACTGGCTGTGATGACGGGACAGTCTGGGTGATTCCGGCTTCTTTGAGTTGACCATCGCGCGAATCGGCGAGCAGGTAATACGGATAGCGTGCGCCCATGATGCGAGCACGGGCCAATGCCAGCGCCACACGCGAGGTGTCGATGGTGATCCAGCGTCGCCCCCATTGTTCTGCGACATAAGCAGTCGTGCCAGATCCACAAGTTGGGTCGAGTACAAGGTCGCCGGGGTCGGTGGCCATGAGGATGCAGCGCTGTATTACCGTTGGGCTTGTCTGGACGACATAGCGTTTTTCATCCGTCCGACTTGAAATGCCGCCGCCCGTGTCTGTCCAGACGTTGTGAGTAACTGAGATTGAAAAATCATCAACGAAACTCCTAAACCGAACACCGGTCGCCGTAAAATGAATGCGACCGGCACGGTTGGCTCTCACGAGTCCTTCCACTCTAGTCTTCCAGTGGGAGTTGGCTGGAGGAAAGAACGCTGTGCCTTCTACTACAAACTTTTGGTCTGAACTCGTCGGTCCTGGGGAAACAAGTGAGACTGGCTGAAACAATTGCCAGCCTTCTGGAACAACATCATTTGTGATCTCTTCTCTTGTTCTGGGTCGAGTTACAGCCCGATCTGATGAAACTAGCGTACTGAACCGAGAGAAACTTTGCAGGTCTGATTTATCTTTGTAGAGCGACCTGTATTTTACGATAGAATAGTTCTTCGCATACCAGAGGATTAGGTCACAGACGGAGGCCAGGTAATCGCTCGTTGCGTAAGGCGTCGTTTGGTAAACAATCTGACTAACTATAGAGAAAACACACCAAGATATGGGGTGGAAGTTTCACACAGTTTGAGGGATCGGCTCAATAAGGCCGTCCACCCAGCGATAGCCAAACTGCTGTAAGAAGTTCACCACATGCTTTTTCCCT
>JBFWXH010000132.1:0-15423 GCA_050187625.1 Binatia bacterium | reverse complement strand
ATCGGTTTCGGGCCGCTCCGGTGTGGACGATCCGTGAAGCCTATACCAAGCGGTATAGACATCACGAGCGCAAGAGTTATTTGTTTCCCGAGAATGGGTTTCGGGATTTGTACTTAGACCTGGATTTTGGTGAGGTGGGGCCTGGGAAACTGTCGATGCGGATTGGCAACCAGCAGATTGTGTGGGGGGAATCGGATCTGTATCGCTCGATTGACGTCATTAACCCCTTACGGATTGACCAGAACCAGGGGGCCGGAGAGAAGTTTGATGAGTTTCGTTCGCCGATTTGGGCGCTGAAGGCCAACTATTATATTGGCAACGTGGGGAGTTTGTTCTCCAACGTGTTCATTGAGCCGTTTTTCACCCCGGCCTTTCGGAGCCCGCAATCTGACCTGATTCTGGATGGGCTGGGGTTCCGGGCACCGGTGACTATGAAAGGCTGTCTGGACGACAACAATAATCTCATCAAATACAGTGCAGAAGCCTGTTCGTTCCGGCGGGCCGATGGCTCGCGGGTGTTCGTGCCGTGGAACCCCACCTGGAAGGGGCGTGCCGCGTCTCGCCATCCTTGGGCCTTTTTCGCTCGTGGCCCCAACCCGCGTGGCGGGTCACCGGACTTTGCCAACAGCTCTGACTCGCCAGACATTGCCAATACTCGGGTGACGTATTTGCCACAAATCTATACCGGCCTCAACAAAGGGGCGCTCAATGGCTGGTGGAACTCGAAGAATTTTGCCGGTGGCGTGCGGATCTTCGGCACCAGTGTCGGGGGGTTTGATTTCTCCCTGAACTACGCCTTTATCCCACAGGGGGTCCAAGGCACCTTCAATTTCAGCGATATCTTTGCGGCCAAAGTCTACGGTGATCCCGATGTGGCTGAAGCGCTGGGGCAAGCCGCTCCAGTGGGAACCTTTGAGGAGGGACTTCGCCGTTGTTTGGATTCCAAAGGCCGCGCCCATAAAGCACGGAACCATCCCTCACAGCAAGGGAAAGACAATTCCTCCACGATTCTGGTTGGGGCAGATCTCGCTGGCTACAACCACCCGGACCGCTTTGGACCCAACGGCGCCCTGTTGCCCAATGGGGATGCGAAACCAGGCCGGCACAATGCGCTACGGCAGCCGATCACCAACTGCTTTCCGGCCAACTATCACTACACCAATACTCATGTCATTGGTTTTACCTCGACCTATAATGACTTTGACTACACCGGGGCGGTTTTCCGCTTAGAGCAAAGCTACAGCACCAAAGAGTATGTCCGTAAACTGCCCATCGGGTCGGGTCGCAACGCCTTTCTCACCGACCAAGACGTGATTGACAAGTTAACCGCCTTCTCGGTCAACAAGGACTATCACACCTACACGGGGATGTGGCGGTCGATGATTGGCTTTGACTTGTTGAAGTCGATTCCCTCCTTTAAGTACCTGCCCTTCCTGCATCGCTCCTTCTCTGAGCAATCCTGGTTTATCTCCGGGCAGTGGTTGATGCTCAACCGCTTCAGCAACGTGGCCAATCCCTTGTGTTATGTGGTGGATAATGGGGGGAACGGGATTACCAAGGAGCAAGAGTTGGCCTTAGAGGCGGCCGATGGTAAGTCGCATCACAGCAATTCGCAGTGTCGCAACTATCGCTGGAACCATCTCTTCACACTAGGCTTAGCCAACCAGGGGTTGTTCGGGAGTCGGTTGGAGACCCGCAATGCGGTGGTGTTTGAGCCGCGGGCGAAGGATTGGTTGTTGTTCTCGCAGTGGTGGTGGCGCAACGTGTTGGGCTATCGCAACCTCGAACTGTCGGCGGGTGTGTCCTGGTACCCAGGCAGCAGCATGAGCCAGGGCTGGACCGGCCTCTATGCCTTTGCTGATCGCGATCAGTTCTGGTTTGAGATGACCTACTACTTGCTGTAACAACAAATCGCATGGGGTGACGGTAAAACGTTGCCCCATGTTGTATTTTCAGACCCATTTCAGCGGGGAAAAAGCTGAAACTATAACGAGAAAATCAGCAAAAGCGGCTGCGCGTGGCCACTACCCCCTACTGACCTACCGAATGCTGGCTACTGACTCCTAAAAACGCCGTCGATATGCCACATAATTGGCACACACGAAGGCGCCGAGTTTCTCTGCCGTGCGGCGGGACGGCCAGTTATCATCGAGCACTAACGTGTAGCTCACATAGCTCGCGCCGCGGTCAACCAGTTGAAGAAACCCGTAACTCGCCATCGCCAGATTTACGCCACGACTGCGATCTGACGCGCAGACCCCAATAGCCAGAACATTCAACCGTTCGTGTGCCTGGAGCGTCCGTCCAGATCGCACCACGGCATCGGTGCTATGTTCTGGCACCAAGAGTAACATTCCCACAGGCCGGCCCGCACGATAGGTAAGAACCGACGTATCCAATGTCCCGATCTTTGCCAAGGCAGTCAAAAGTCCGGCCATCTCTTCTTCACTGTAAGGTGTCCACCCCCAGTGGGCCTGAAACGTATCGTTAAACGTCGCAACGAATTCACGAACGCGGCGACTCTCAGGAACCTCCCGTAACGGAACAATCTCGTACCCGGCTCGTTGCGTAGCCTCCAGCATCCTACGCCAGCGTGTGACCAGTTCCGGTCGCACGGCAATTTGGTAGTCGACGAACCCTTTCTCAATTTCACATCCTGCATCTTTCAACAGCGCATGATAGTAAGGTGGATTGGCCCGTAACACATTGGGTGGAAGGGTATCATAGGCATCGATGACGAAGGGAAACTCGAGCAGGCCATGTCCCACCCGTGCAGCGCTCGCCCCGTTACTCTGTAACCAGTCACAGGCCTCACCAAAGAGCAGTCGTACGGCCTCGCGGGTGTTGGGTAAGGCTTCAAACCAACACAAATGCCCCAGCAGTTCATTCCAATGGCGTTGGTACCGCCCATCCTTCACGGCCAGAACCCGGGCCACGACTTTTCCGTTGTCACGGACGACGAACGGACGAATGACACGGTCTTTATTAAAAGCACTGGCTCCAGTGAGCACCGCCATTTCGAATCGCACCGCTGGTCGCCAGTAGGCCGAACGTGCGGCGTAAACCTGTTCATAGAGTCGAATGAACTCCCGCAAGGCGTCTTCAGTTTGTGGCCTCTCGACCTGTAGTGTAGACATGGGTTCTCCTTGTTTTTTGCTTGGCTTCACTACCCATATATACATGACGGAAAGATATTGCGTCGTTCTTTTTTCTATCCTCCCTTTCAGGGGAAAGCACTCCTCCTGTTTCCTAGTTCAATTGAGCAAATAACAGCGTCCCCTTGTAGCAGTCCCAACCGACCTTTCCGAGTCCTATATCTCTTGGACGATACATCCGTACTCATTACACCCCCGCCCAATTAACTATAAAAATTGCGACCTTTCCGACTTTGCAGCTGGTCTCGGTTTTTCTACAATTAGGAGGTGACGTAACCAAAGGAGCCAGGAGTGGCGACGGTTTATCTTTCTTCCACGACCAAAGACCTCTACGAGTACCGCGAAGCGGTAGTTGCGGCGCTGCACCAGCTCGGCCACACCATCATTACGCGAGAGGAGTCTGACGGGAGAGACGACGACGCGCTCACCAACACCTACATGTTTTTGTCTTTTTGTGACCTGTATGTTGGCATCTTTGCGTGGCGCTACGGAGAAATCCCGGCAAAGGCGAACCCAGAACAGCTGTCGCTGCCCGTGCTTGAGTATCGCCAGGCTGACGTGTTTGGTTTACCACGGTTCATTTTCCTTCTCGACAAAAATGCTCCGTGGCCAGTTTCAGCACAAGATAACTCTACAGCGCACGATATTCATGATCAGCGGATGCGAGACTTTCGCAAGACCTTAGAGCGTGAGCAGGCAGTTCGTTATTTTTCCTGGCCTGAAGAGTTGGCAACCCTCGTCACCACTGCGGTCACCCTGTGGGAAGAAACCCAGCCCGAGAACACGGCAGACATAACACCAGACGAAACCGGCGATTCTGGCGGAGAGCGGACGACGGACGTCCCTCCGTTCGAGGCAAATGGAGCACAAGAGACAGCAGTTCCTCCAACACGCCTCAACCGAATCTTTACTCCCTCGTTGCCGTTTCCCTATATTCCCCGTCCCGACGAATTGGCCCAGCTCCGCAGTGCCGTGCTGAACTACGACCACAGTCACTATCGAGTTCCAGTTGCCCTCGAAGGCGGTGCGGGCACGGGCAAAAGCGTGTTGGCCACCGCCTTATGTCAGGATGCCCAGATCCAGGCGGCTTTTCCTGACGGGATATTTTGGGTGCCGATGGGTGATACCCCCGACGATTTGCTCCCACCCTTGCGGGCCATTGGCCGAGCGTTCGAGGACGCCTCAACGCATTACGACACCCTCGAAAGCGCCCATCAACGCCTCGCGGTTCTTCTCCATGACAAAGCCGTCCTTCTTGTCCTCGACAACGTCTGCTCCCAGTCTCAGGTTGAGCTGTTTCACTGCGACGCGCTGAACTGTCGCCTGTTGTTCACTACACGTGATGCACATTTATCCCTCGCGCTGGGGGCACAGCGTGTCACCCTCGGGTCGTTGTCTCCCCCTCAGGCGGAATCCTTGCTCCGCGAATGGGCGCTCCATGATGACCCTGCCTTCGCTGCCATCGCCAAACGGCTCGGGAACCTTCCTCTTGCTCTCAAGTTCGTCGGGATGCGGTTACGTGAAGGCCATGATGGCAACGACTGGCTTGCCGCGTTTCACCACGTGTCGCAGCTGAAACTTGGACGATATGCTAAGACTCCTGGTGACAACCTGGAACTGAGCTTTGCTCGAAGTGCTCAGCAACTCACCGAGGAGGATCAGGTGCTCTACTATGCCCTGGGTATTTTTCCGCCGGAGGTACCGATCCCTTCCAGCGTCGTCGCGCGCTTATGGCAACACCTGCAACCGGGGTTACGCCAGGCCGACTGCGACGACCTCCTCGCTGACCTCGCACGACGCTTTCTTCTTGAACGCAGCGTTACGGAAAAAACGGTCAGCATGCGGGAACCTTTAGCCACGTATATTCGTGATCAGTTGGGAGAGCGGTACGTCTCTGTTACACTCGCGCTGCTCACCGCCTACAACCCGGAAGCAGAACCTTGGCCTACGGTTGCCGATGACGGCTACTTATACCGCTACCTGACCTATCACCTACATCACGCCCAACAGACCGATCAGCTGCGCCAACTCCTGCTGGATATCAGTTGGTTAGAGGCGAAACTGCTCGCCACCAACTTGCCAGAGCTGTTGGCCGACTTCGCCTTAATACCAGAGGACACGGAACTACAACGTGTGGTAAGCGCATTGGCGTTGTCGGCTCACATTCTCAACGCCGACAAAACCCAATTACGTAGCCAGATCTACGGTCGTTTGCTTGCCCATGAACTTCCGCAGCTTAGTGACACGATAGAACCGACACGAGCCGCACCTCTCTGGTTTCGACCACTCACCCCCACGCTTGCCGCACCGGGAGGACCTCTTGTCCGCACGATCACCGGGCACCCCGCAGTTATTACCACAGTAGCCGTGAGTCCTGACGGACGACTCGCGATTTCTGGCTCAGCTGACCGAACAATGAAGGTATGGGACCTCAGTGGTGGCACAGCATTCCGCACTCTCAGTGGCCATACCGCAACAGTCACAGCCGTTGCTTTCTCGCCCGATGGTCGACAGGTGATCTCAGCCGCAGATGACTGCACTCTCAAAGTGTGGGATCTACAAACAGGACGAGAACTCCGCTCCTTCACTGGTCATTCAGATGCAGTTACCGCAATCGCCCTCTCTCCTGATGGAGAACATTTGCTCTCAGCCTCAAACGATGAAACGGTCCGCATCTGGGACCTTCGCACCGGAGCAGAAATACATATATTCACTGGCCATCGAGAGCCCGTAACCGTGGTGGCAGTTCCATCACATGGACGGCAAGTCCTCTCTGCTGCCGGGGACGGGACGCTCACCGTCTGGGGTATGCGAAGTCACCTGGAACTGTTCTCTCTCGTGGGCCACAGCGATGTCGTTACTGCCATTGCCACGACCCCGAATGGTGGAGTCGCGGTTTCGGCCTCCAGCGACAACACTCTCAAAGTGTGGGACCTCGACAACGGCACCGAACTCCATACTCTGACTGGCCATACAACCGCAGTCACCACCGTCGCGGTCACACCAGACGGGCACTACGCAGTCTCCGGCTCAGGCGACCGTACAATCAAGGTCTGGGACTTACTGAGCGGAAAAGAACTCCATTCGTTCCTTGGTCATACCAATTGGATTACCGCAGTTGCGATCACCCCTGATGGGAAGTCAGCGATCTCAGCGTCCAATGATCAAACCCTTAGAGTGTGGAACCTGGAGGGCGATGCCACGCTTGTGGCTCCGCTCGCGCATCAGTCCTCGATCACGGCAGTGGCCATCACCCCGAGTGGACGCTCGGTCATTTCCGCTTCCAGCGATCACACTCTCACGGTCTGGGAGCGTGACACCAGGAAAAAGCGCCGCACCCTACGCGGACATACAGACTCCGTCACAGCAGTGGCGGTCACCCGCGATGGCAGACAGGTCGTCTCCGCCTCTAGCGATCATACCCTCAAGATTTGGGATTTGCTGACTGGACTTGAACTGTACTCACTACACGGTCATACCCACTGGGTCACGTCAGTCGCCACTACCGCAGATGGAGAATATATCGTTTCCGGTTCAGGCGATGGAGAGATCAAAGTGTGGGACCTGAATAATGGCACCGAACTCCGATCGCTTATGGGACACACCAATTGGGTTACTGCGGTCGCCGTCTCTCCCAATAGCCGGCTGATTATCTCCGCGTCTACAGATCGCAAAGTGAAGGTATGGGAGTTAAAGAGTGGGAGAGAACTCCTGACGCTGACGGGTCACGCCAGTGCCGTAACCGCAGTTGCAGCAATGCCCGATGGGAAACGGATCATTTCCGCCTCTGCAGACACCACACTCAAAATTTGGGATCTTTCCAGTGGCCACCTTCTTGGTACACTTACTGGTCACACTGGCGAAGTCAGAGCCGTCGCGGTCTCTCCTGACGGACGCTATGCGATTTCGAGCGCAGACGATGAAACAATTCGCGCTTGGGATCTCAGTGATGGCAAGCTCGTCGCTAGCATCGGAGTCGATGCCCCCGTTCGCGCCTGCCGCATCGTACCGACAACAAAAACAAGGACGATTGTTGCGGGCGATCAGTTTGGTCGTTTGCACTTTTTACGCTTGGAAACTCAAGCGGTCATGGCAGATACAGGTGCTAAAGTTTCCCCTACCAGTCAGCTTGCGGCGCCGGGAAAAAAGCTAACCCCTGGGCAAAAGAACAAGCTGTCGAAATCAACACTCCATGGACACTTGGCTGGCGACCGCGGGAAAGCGACTCGCGGTATTAACAAGAACCGTACGCGGGTCTAGCGCAGCGGCTCATAAATTTTCGTTCTTCCCTAGATTACGCTTCGCTCCATCCAGACTACATTCTTGACCCGCCATTGTTGTAGGGTGCGCTCCGCGCACCAAGGAACCACAGCAAAGAAACGGTGCACAAGCGCACCCTACGAGGTCTTTTTCCGGGGACTCATAAATTTTAGAGCGGTTTACGTTTTTTTGGACAGGTATCCATCCTCTGGGCAAAATTACGAGGAGCGCACCCCCATGAGCGTACCGTGTTGACGTTCGCGCACCAGTTCCGAGCGAACCAGCCAGGCCCCGGCAGCTAACGCGTTCATCTTGCCGCGGGCAGCAGCGCGAGACCGTGGGATCATCCCACAGTCGGTACACGGATAGAGGCGATCAGGCGTCACATACTGCAAAGCAGTGCGAATACGGGCCGCAACTGTTTCCGGAGTCTCGATCTCTTCAGTGCCAACATCGATCACTCCCACCATGAGGTCCTTGCCTTTTGCTTCCGCCAGAACCGCAGGATCAACGCCTGAGGCCGCACACTCAACTGAGATCATATCGATAGCGCTCGTGCGGAGCAGAGGCAAAGAGCGCCAGTAGTGACTCCAATCCGTGTTTTTGGTCTTCCACTGCAAGACAATCTCGACGCCATAGCCATAGCAAATATGCACCGCTTTTTTGGCGCATAGTCCTTTGGCCGCTTCCTCCAACGCGCGCACCCCCCACTCTTCCACTTCATCAAGATAGATATTGAAACAGGGCTCGTCGAACTGCACGATGTCTGCCCCAGCCGCAGCCACCTCCAGCGCTTCTTCGTTGAGTACTTTGGCCAGTTCCATTGCCAGCAGGCGACGATTACGGAAATGCTCATCCGCGAGCGTGTCAGTCGCAGTCATCGGTCCCGGCAGGGTCACTTTGACCGGTTTCCCAGTATGCTGCCTCATGAAGCGAACAGAATCCGCGAGAATCGATGTCCGGCGGCGTAACGGCCCAACGACCCGCGCCGCATCCACCAATCCTTCGCCATAGCGACCACCACGGGTTGGAATTTTTACTAACCGTGTAAAGTCGATTCCCTCCAACCCCTCAAGAACCCCCCAAATGTAGTGACGACGGCGTTGCTCACCATCGGTGAGAATATCAAGACCCGATTCTTCCTGATCGGCAAGAGCAAGCAGAACCGCATCGTCTTGGCCTTCGCGGAGCGTATCGCCAGTGAGTTGCCACTGGACATACATTTGCCCGGGCGGAACCAGCCACGTGGGGCGAGGAAGACTACCAACGATCATAGTTTGTAACATAGGGAACTCCGTAATGCGTTAAACCTGGAACACCTCTACGGGTTTTCTTACTCCGCCTGCTCACGGAAGAGGTTAAACGCTTTCATCACCGGTGCGTCGGTAAACGAAAACAGAATAGCGTCGCTACTCGCCGACAAATTCTCGTGGGCATGCCAATTCCAGGTGGGGAGCGCAAATACATCTCCGGGGGCCCACTCGTACACTTTTCCTGCAATTGTCGTCCGACCATGCCCTTCCACCGCAAGATAAATCGTACTGACGCTATGACGATGGGTCGCCGTTTTCTGTCCGGGTTTGAGCCGCTGCAGAAAGCTCGCCATCGTTTGCAGGGCTGGTCCACCGGTGAGTGGATTGACATACTCCAGTATCGCACCGTCGAAAGGGCTTTCCGCACTCACGCTTAAGCTCGCTACCGCCTCACGTGCCTGCGCCCACTCATATTTCAGTAACGGCGAATGACTACTCGTCGCGCGTTGCCACGAGGGTAACAGTCCACTGTTCCCATATTCCGCGACTGAGTTGTTCAACGGTTTCGTCCACGGTTGCGCTTCGTGGGCAAAGGGCTCGAAAAAAATCCCTTCCAGCATCGTCATCAAGGGAATATCTAAGCCGTCGAGCCACACAACTGGTCCGCTCGATTCACTGCCATGATCGTGCCAGGTCCAATTCGGCGTCAGCACAAAATCGCCGAACGACATGCTCATCTTTTCGCCATCGACAACCGTATAGGCTCCCTCGCCTTCCATAATAAAACGGAGGGCATTGGGAGTATGTCGATGCGTAGCGGCAACTTCACCTGGAAGAATTAACTGGAGACCACCATACAGAGTTGGCGTCGTTGCGATCCGTCCTTCGAGCCCAGGATTCAGCAACATGAGCACCCGCCGTTCGGCTTCTGCGGCGGATACCAACTCTCCGGCTCGCAGCAACTGCGGTCGGAGTTCTCGCCATCGCCAGAGATACGGTCGTGCCTGGCTCTTTGGTTCAGGAGTCAACGCCTGGCGGAGAAATTTCCACAACGGCCCCACATGGTATTGACCAAGGCCAGAGAGATAGTCATCAACAACTTTTGTCTGTGTCTCCGAACATTGTGCCTGTTCTGCCATAGTTCCCCCGCGTTAGTTTGCAGTTGGATGAGGATAATAAGGACAAAGGATCAGGGATAAAGAATAGGCGGAAAGCGAGACCCGTAGTGTTTTCTCCTTTTCCTACGTTTCTCCCTTTATCCATTCTCCTTTATCCATTTTCCCATTTATCCGTTTTTCCGGTTATCCGTTCTTCGGTACGTCGGGTGCGGCAAACTCTTCCCCCAACAGCACCTGAAAATTCACCCCGATATACTTCTCGTCAGGGCCATGCACGGACCACCGTTCTGTCCAGCCATGCGCAAACTTTTGCAAT
Source organism: Binatia bacterium (assembly GCA_050187625.1). Lineage (GTDB taxonomy): Bacteria > Desulfobacterota > Binatia > Bin18 > Bin18 > JBFWXH01. The sequence goes on along the minus strand of JBFWXH010000132.1, from coordinate 5,321 downwards.
TCTTGATTTCCCCACACTTTGTCAAAGGCAGCAAGGTCCTCAATTTCCATCAGGTCGTAATAGGTAAAGGGAACTTTACCAATCTTTTCCTCGACAACCTTCCAGTTACTGTAGCGAACAATGCCGGGAATCGAATTGAAAAAAGGATTATCCACGTCACGGACCCACTGCTCGTACTCGGTTTTATTGACATGCGCCCCGACATTATATGTCAACAACAACATCGCCCGTCTCTTTGCCATTGCTCCTCCCAGTGCAAACCAATTTTTCGATCGGGACAATACTCTGTCTGCGGACGCACGGTCAATGCAGAACGTCCCCCATGAATCCTTACACAGTGGCGGGTAAAGCCACGGCTGATGGCAACAAGTTTTTCACGCTACTTCCCCGTAACCGTTCGAAAATCCGCTGCGTCGCCAAGGAACGATTCAACGTGTAAAAGTGGATTCCCGGCGCACCACCAGCCAAGAGTTCCTCGCATTGACGCCATGACCAATCGACACCGATTTCCAGTGTGGCCTGGGGGTCCTCCGCGACCGGCTCCAGCCGTTTACGCAAGGCGTCAGGAATCGACGCTCCACACATAGTCGCCACGCGGACGATTTGGCGATAGTTCGTAATCGGCATAATACCCGGAATAATACGCTGCGAGACCCCACGTTTGCGTGCGCGATCACGGAAATCAAAATAGTCACGATTATCAAAAAAGAGCTGGGTCGCCACAAAGTCCGCCCCACACTCAACTTTTGCTTTCAGATACTCAAGGTCTTGGTTTTTATCCGGACATTCCGGGTGTGGCTCCGGATAGCCGGCAACTCCGATACAGAAATCGTCCATGGTCCGCGCCAACTGCACCAACTGCGCAGCATGAGCAAAACCGTCAGGTGCAGGCACGAACGTTGTCTGTCCTTTTGGCGGGTCTCCCCGAAGACACATGACATTCTCAACCCCGCGGTCGCGCAACTCGGCTAAGATTTCGCGGAGTTCAGCCTGACTATGCCCCACGCAGGTGAGATGGGCCATCCCGACAATGCCAAGTTCCTCTTGAAAGCGACAGACCAGATCAATCGTGTTCCGCCGGGTCGAGCCTCCAGCTCCATACGTCACCGAGATAAAACTCGGGCCGAGCGGTTTCAATTCTCGCGCTCGCACGAAAAGGTCTTCTACTTCTTGCGGCGTCTTTGGCGGAAAGAACTCAAAGGAGAACGTAGGGGATTGGCTAGAAAATAAATCGCGAATTTTCATGTAGCGGTACTCTTTCTGTTGTTGGCCGCGAGGCCAAGTGACCTTTTCTCGGGTAACCTAACAACCGCTGGCAGGAGAGTCAAAACCTCTTCGCCTTTACAATCTCCCATGTCCCGTTATACGATCCGCGCGGTTAGTACACCGCGAAGGAGGGTTCTATGTATTCACTGAAAGACCAAGCGTGTATCGTCGGAGTTGGCGAAACAGCATACACTCGCGGTTCGGGAAAAACCGATCTCGCCCTGATGCTCGAAGCCTCAATGAAAGCAATTACCGACGCCGGCCTCAAACCACATGACATTGACGGGATTATCCCTCCCCCACTCCCTTCTACGGCGGAACATTTTGCCGCCAATTTGGGAGTTGAAGACCTGCGTTATTCTGTCACCGTCCACATGGGTGGCGCGAGTCCAGTGACCTCACTACAAAGTGCAGCAATGGCCATTGCCTGTGGGGTCGCGAAAAACGTCCTCGTTCCCTTAGGATGGAATGGGTATTCCAGTATGCGCGTCAGCGGTGGGCAAGCCGGAGATGGTGGAGCTGGCGCTCTGACAACAACGATTGGTGAGTATTACTTACCGTACGGGGCAACGGTCCCGGTCCAGTGGTACGCCTGGATCGCCAATCGCCACAAACAGATGTACAACGTCCCGGACGAAGCGATGGGTGCCATCGCCGTTGCGTCCCGTAAACATGCTCAGCTCAATGAGAAGGCCTACATGCGAGGTCGACCGCTGACGATGGATGATTACCTGAATGCTCGTTGGATTTCCAAGCCGTTTCGACTCTTCGACTGCTGCTTGGAGACAGACGGGGCTGCTGCCGTGGTCTTGACCTCGCCAGAACGCGCTAAAGACCTCAAACACCAGCCTGTTTATCTTTCCGGTATTGCCGAGGGCCACCCCTACCCGGCAGACGATATTCCGGCGCGGCCAGATCCGTTTGTCATCGGCCTCAGCTTTGCAGCCCCGAAGGCGTTGCAAATGGCACAGATTGACCTCAAGGACCTCGACTTTATCGAGATTTACGATTGCTTCTCATACGTCGTGTTATTGCAATTGGAAGCCATTGGTTTTTGCAAACGTGGCGAGATTGCCGATTTTGTTAAAGGTGGGCGGTTGGAACTTGGGGGCGAATTGCCCATCAACACCCACGGGGGGTTGCACTCAGAAGCCCATGTCTGGGGTATGAATCACGTGGTTGAGGCCACGCGCCAGCTCCGGCATGAGTGTGGCGAACGCCAGGTCAAGGATGCCCATCTTGGCCTTGTTTCTGGGTGGGGTGACTTTGGCGATGGCAGTTTAGCAATCCTCCGCAACTAAGAAAGAAGGACACACACGCATGGCAGAGACAGCATATCAAAAACCGCTGCCGCGGCGGCGGAACAAAATGGCCGCAGAGTTCTACGAATTTTGTCACAATCATGAACTCCGTTTTCAGCGTTGTACCGATTGTCACACGTGGCGACACGTTCCGCGCGATATGTGTGCCAAGTGTGGTTCTTTCAATTGGGAATGGGCAAAGTCGGCAGGAAAAGGCAAAGTCTTTTCCTGGACCACGGCGATGCAGCCGATGCTTCCCCAGTTTGCTGACGTCATCCCTTACAGTCCAGTGGTCATCGAAATGGACGAAGGAGTGCGTTTGGTCAGCTGGCTCACCGATGTTCCGGACAGTGATTTGCGTCTGGGCCTGCCGGTGGAGGTCGTGTTCGAAGATGTCACACCAGAAGTGACGCTGCCGAAGTTTCGTAAGTTAGGTTAATGGCTGAAGGCCGTAGGCAGAAGGGGTAAACGGGAAAAAGGGCACAAAGCGAAATGGGCAAAATGGAAGAAGTCATGCACCTCTCTTCTTACCTTTTCACCGTTTCCCCTTTTCGCCTTTTACCCCTCTCCTTCTCCCTAGAGCCTTAAGCCTACAGCCTATAAGCCTTTTCGAGGGTACACCATGGATTCGTTCCCAGGTTTTACATTGCCGCCCGAGCTCGTGCAACTCCGCGATCAAGTGCGCCGAATTATTCAAGAAGAAGTGCTCCCGGCGGAGAGACGGGTCGACCCTGATGCTGAAGATCTGGCTGAGGCGGATTATCACCGGATTGTCAGCAAAACCAAAGCCGCGGGCTTGTGGGCGTTGGCCGCCCCAGAAAAGTACGGTGGTGGCGGCGTGAACACCTTTGGCATGTCGGTCGTGCTTGAAGAGATGTCGCAGCATCGCATGGGTTTGTACAATCCTGGGTGTGGCGTTTTCGGCCGCTATCCACCACCAGTCATCTATGGCGGCACGGAAGAGCAGATTCAAAAGTATGCCGTACCAACGTTACGTGAGGGCAGCTACACGTTCTTTGCGATTACAGAGCCGAGCGGGGGTTCGGACCCTGCTGGCTCTATTCAGTGTCGTGCGGTGAAGCACGGGGACGACTGGGTCCTCAATGGGACAAAAATTTTCATCTCCCATGCGCACGAGGCGAACTGGGGGGTCGTCTTTGTCCGCACCGACCCGACGAAAGGTCGCAAAGGAATTAGTTGTTTCATCATCGACAAGGGCACCCCAGGGTTCACCGCACGCCCATTTCGCACCATTCGTACCGTTTCCCTCCCTAACGAAGTGTCCTTTGAAGATTGCCACGTCCCAGCCGCCAACATGATCGGTGCGGAAGGAGATGGCCTCAACCTGTGTCTGGATCTGCTAACCAAACAGCGCTTTCCGTACTCGGCTTGCAATCTCGGGGTCGCAATTGCTGCCCACCGTCTCGCGATTGCCCATGCGAAGCAACGTTCGACGTTTGGCGTTCCTCTGAGCCAACGGCAAGCAATTCAATGGATGCTTGCCGATGCCGAAGTCGAATTACGCGCCACTCGCTATCTGATTTGGGACGGTGCCTGGAAAGCGGACCGCGGAGAAGATGCGCGGGTCGAAGCTTCAATTGCCAAGCTCTACTCCAGTGAAGTGTTAGGTCGCGTGATTGACAGCGCCGTGCAGATTCATGGGGGCTACGGTGTTACGAAAGAGTTTCCTTTTGAACGCTGGTACCGTGAAGCCCGTGTCCGTCGCATTGGTGAAGGACCATCTGAAGTGCATCGAATGGTGATTGCACGGGCGTTAGTTCGGTAAAACAAAGGAGCACACAAAATGGATAGTGCGATCATCAAGACTCAAATCACTGACTACATCGCAACCGTGACCATCGACCGCCCGCCGGTCAATGCAATGAACCGCCAGATGTTTGACGAGATCCAAGCAGCGTTCGACGCGTTGAATAACCGCGCAGATGTACGGGTTGCGATCTTTACCGGCGCTGGCAAGTGTTTCTGCGCTGGGGCAGATATGAAAGCGCGGTCAGCAACGTTGGAAGGCCAACAAGCCCCACGTCCAGGCTCGATGTGGGCGCATTCACGAGCGGCCCGGGAAGCGTTCAATGCCATCCTCGAATGTTCCGTGCCAGTGATCGGTGCGATTAACGGTCCGGCCTTGGGAGGTGGGCTCGCCCTCGTCGCCTCGTGTGACATTCTCATTGCCTCAGAAACCGCGAGCATTGGCCTTCCGGAAATCGATGTAGGCCTGCTTGGAGGTGGGCGTCATTGTCAGCGGCTCTTCGGCGTCTACAAAGCGCGTAAGATGATGTACACCGGCGAACGCGTTGGCGCGGCAGAACTGTATCGTCGCGGCATTGTTGAAAAGGTTGTCCCATCCGACCAGCTCATGAACGAAGCGCAGGCACTCGCAAAAAATATCGCCGAGAAGAGCCCTCTTGCCATTCGTCTGGCTAAGCATGCCATGAACACCATCGAGTTCATGGATCTTCGCGACGGCTACCGTTTCGAACAGAATATGACCCATGACCTGACTGGGAGCGAAGATGCGAAAGAGGCCGCTCGCGCGTTTGTCGAGAAGCGTAAGCCCGTATTTCAGGGACGTTGACCCGTTGCGGGGTCATTTGCTCTTACAGTCTTCCCGTAACCGCACACGTGGGGTGCAGGCTACCGTGCTACGAGCGGAGGAGCAGTTAGGGGCAGGAGCGAGGGGGCTGGGCTTTTGCAGATGGCTGCCGAGCAAGCCGCAGTTAAGTAGTCCAACACGTC
>JBFWXH010000131.1:0-15682 GCA_050187625.1 Binatia bacterium | reverse complement strand
AATCACTTCTCTCAGGAACCCCACTCCTAACAGAATCCCCTCTCACAACGCAAAACGATCAAGCCTGGAATCCCCAGCGCCCCTTGCGGCTCTTGATTGTTGAAGACGACGTTTACAATCGGGTGATTCTTCAAGCTTATCTGCAACACTCTCTGCATCAGATTGATATTGCTGAAAATGGCCGGATTGCATTTGAGAAGCTGAAACTACACAGCTACGATCTCGTCTTGATGGATATTCACATGCCAGAAATGGATGGTTATGCCGCGGTCCAAGCGATACGGGCATGGGAAAAAGAACAGCAACGCCCAACAACTCCAATCATTGCACTTACCGCTTCGGCGGTAAAAGAAGAAATTGATACCTGCCTTAAGGTTGGATTTAATGCCCATCTGACCAAGCCAATAAAAAAACAGGTGCTCCTTGATACCATCGATACTTATGGTCACCCTATAACTCCATTCCTTCCTTCGGTTGTTTCTGCCCCTCCGGTAGTCGACGTCTCTAACACCATTCGGCCGTTGATCCAGCAGTATCTACAAGATCAACGCGGAGCAGCGACATCAATCCTCGTCGCCTTAGAGCAACGTGACTACCGTACGGTTCAACTCCTCGGTCACAAAATGCGTGGCTCTGGAGGAAGTTTTGGCTTTGATACACTTACGAATATTGGGCAGGCTTTAGAGGAAGCAGCACAGGAAAAGAACAGTGACGAAATTCGTCACTGGCACCAGATACTCAGTCGTTACCTCGAGCAAGTGAAGGTCGTCTATCACTAAGTGACCTTTGCTCGTCTACCCCAGTGTCTGATCGAACAATTGGACAATCGCAACATGCCCGTGGCCTGCAGCAAGTCTTCGAGCTTTCTGGATCTCTCCGTGGAGCATCGAGGATTTTACGTTTTCGGCTGGGAGTAAGGCCTTCACAGCTGCGAGATGCCCGTTCCATGAGGCATACATGAGCGCGGTCCAGCCAAAATTATCTTTGACCGTCGCATCGGCCCTGTGGGTCAATAGCAGCGGTATTATCGCAGCATGTCCGTTCCATGCAGCATACATGAGCGCGGTCCAGCCATCTTTCGCACGATTATCCACTTTTGCCCCATACGCCAATAACAAGCGAAGAATGTCTTCGTGTCCCTTATTAGCTGCCAACATGAGCGCGGTCGTGCCTTGCGCGTTCTGCGCATTCGGGTTCGCCCCCGAGGCACACAAGATTGCAACCAGGATTGGTTGATTGTGTATCGCAGAGAGCATCAATGGCGTCCACCCCCTAGAGTCAGTGGTATTAGGCGACACACCAGCAGCCAAAAACGCCTGAGCCATTCGACTATTGCCGTTCTCAATACTTGCCAGGAGCATGCTTTCGCGTTGCGCAAGATCCATCGATCTGTCGATTTGCTCTCGGTCAATCTTCGTCACTAACGCGTGGAGCTGAGGAAGATGAGTCTCTGTTAATATCGACGCAAACGTCCGTGTATTTTCACTCAGAAAAAGCAGTATCAGGCCAGCTATTCCTCCTCCTGCCCAGTACCATAACGTACCGTAAGGATACCTCCGCATCATAGCGCTTCCCCTATCTTCCAACTGTGTCCTCTTCGCACCATCATTCTCGTAGGTTTTCGCTTATCTCTTGTCCCTTATATCTACTGTTGAAACGTCATTTCTCTTTTTCGATGACAATTTCTACCCGACGATTGCGGGCACGCCCCTGCGGGTTATCACTTCCATTAAGGTTTGCGTTCGGAGCGACAGGCCGCGCTTCTCCGTACCCTTCTACCGCGATACGTTCTCGACGCATACCGTTCCCAATAAGCGCATTCGCGACAGTCTCAGCACGCGCTCGAGACAACGCAAGGTTGTCGTCGGGTTTGCCAATGGCGTCCGAGTGTCCCTCAACAATGATATTACGCTTCTCTGCACGCGGGTGATTCAGGATGGTTGCTATAGCATCAACGGTGCGTCGGGCGTCAGGGTGGAGGTCCGCATTCCCGAACGAAAAAAAGATGTACGGTAGCGTGACGACCACACCACGGTCGGTCTCAGCAACATCCAGGTGTTGCTCACGTAATTTTGTGACGAGATCCCACTGTTCCGCACATCCGGCCAGGAACAGGGACAAGAGGAAAGCCCCTACCAAGCGTGGGCATACCACATCCACCCCTCCAACCAACCACATTCCCCTCGGGTACCCTCTACTTTACTAGGTCGAGGTGAGGAAACTATACCGATTTTCTCACTCTTTGTCCAACGTTTGGGGGAGACACATCTCTCCCACACAAATCTCTTGCGAAAATATTGCAGTGGCGGCAAGAACCCGGTACGCTTCGGGGCGCCGTACTGTCATACCTCAACTCTCCACGCAAGGAGGAAAAGAATGAAATTTGGACTGTTTGGCATCAATATGAATGTGTGTAGTGACCCCGCTGTCGCTGCCCGTGTGGCAAAAGCAGCCGAGGCCGCTGGCTTTGAGTCAGTGTGGACGGGAGAACACGTCGTCCTTCCAGACCCGCAAGTTGTGCCTTCCCCTCTTCCTCCCCACTATCCCTTGCTCGATCCAGCAGTGTCTCTCGCCTATATTGCTGCGCATACCACTACGATTCGACTTGGCACTGGCATTATCATTCTCCCGCAACGTAATCCGCTGGTGCTGGCGAAGGAACTCGCGAGTGTCGATGTGGTTTCCAACGGTCGCTTACTCTTCGGCTTAGGGATTGGTTACTTAAAACCCGAATTTGCTGCGCTCGGTATTCCTTTCACGCAGAAGGGTCCCCGTGCCATCGACTATCTCCAAGCAATGCAGGCAATATGGACACAAGAGCACCCCTCTTACCAAGGCCCTTTCATGTCATTTAGTGGGATTCAGGCAAAACCCCAACCAATACAGAAGCCTTACCCTCCAGTGATCATCGGTGGTCATACGAAGGAGGCGTTTCGTCGAGCGGTTCAGTACGCCAACGGCTGGTATGGATTCGCTTTGGATCTCGACAAAACAGCAGAATGTCTCGCGGGGTTGAAGCAGGCGGCACAGGAAGTGCAGCGCCCAAAGGCACTGGGGGAACTCGAAATCAGCATCACTCCAGGCCCAATTCTCAATCGCGATACGGCGAAGCACTATGCCGACCTCGGCGTGCAGCGGTTGGTTCCCTTTCCGCGGGCAAAGACCGAACAGATTGTGCAGGATTTTATCAAGCAGAGCGCCGATACGCTAATCGGGCGGGTCTGAAAACGGCTCTGGATGAATGGGAAAAAGGATAAACGGACAGAGGGAAAGCGAAAAACACTTTTATATCTTATCCATTTCCCCGTTTATCTATTTATCCCTGCTACTCGTAGGAGTGATTTGCGAAATGAGCAACTACAAAATACCAGAAACCGCAAGGCTCGCCCCACCCGGCATTGTCAGTGTGTCACCAGGAAACACGAGTTGCTCTCGCGAACAGCCTGGCCTCACCCATACGCTGATATTCTTCACGAGTAACACGGTGCGGTGTCGGTATGGCAACCATACACTGATCCTAAAACGGCAGTGCTAGGGAATCAAGACAAAAAAGCGGGGAACAGAAACCTGTACCCCGCTCAATATTTACCGATTTGTTAGCAGACCGATTAACTCGCCAGTGGTGCCCCCTGCCAATCGATCTTGCCATAGGTCAGCCCAGCAAAGGCAGAAACATTCTTTGCCAAGTCTCCAAACAGTTCAGAGATTGATACCAGTTCTGCTCCACCGAGTTTGCCACTAAGCGTAGCAAGTACTTCCCAGCCGGGTTTCCCTTCACCAGGAGAAGGAAAGGCTTGACGGATACGCTGCACACGACCCGCATGATTGGTAAAGGTCCCATCGGTTTCAGGAGGAGCACCAATGGGGATGACAATATCAGCGTACTCCGTGGTTCCGGTATAGTCTGTGTCACACACGATGACTTCTACCTCACCAAGCGCAGCGTTGAGCTTCTTGTTATCAAACTCGTGCGTAAGATCTGCAGCAAATACCACCAACGCTTTCACCGTCCCTTTCTCTGCCGCCGTCAGAATATCATCGACACCAGACTTGCCATTCAACAATCCGAGCGCTTGTAAACCGCGCGTGTTGGGGTTTTTGTCAGCTTTAATCAGAAAATCATCGTAAAAAGCATCTGCAGGCGACCAAGAGAATCCAACTACGTTACTCGTCCCGATCTGTTCCTTCAGCAAACGCGCAAAGAGATAGGCTTCCTCATTAGTTGCACGGGCACCGATGATACCCGCAACAGCATCGGCTCCATGTTGTTCTTTAACCTTGGTCAATCTTTCAGCTACGCGCCCGAGAGCCTGCTCTAAGCTGACCGGTGAAAAAGTATCTCCTTCACGCGTGAGCGGACGGAGTACGCGACTCTCTTTCTGTAACTCTTTGTACCAAAGACGACCTTCATCGCACATCCAGTACTGGTTCACATCAGGATTAGAACGTGGACGGAAACGGAACATTTGTCCGCGACGGTGGTAAATGTCAATATTGCAGCCATTTGCGCACTTGGTACACACCGATTCAGTTTTTTCCAGGTACCAGACCCGTGCTTTGAAGCGAAAATCTTTATGCGTCAGTGCACCAACTGGGCAGATATCAACAACATTTACCGAATAGGGATTTTCTAGTCGCTTACCTGGGAAGAGATCAATGTAGGTGTGATCTCCCCGTGCAAAGAGTCCCAATTCGCCAGTTTTTGTGACTTCATCGAGGAATCGTGTGCAACGGGCACAGAGAATACACCGTTCTTGATCAAGCACGACTTGCGGGCCAACATCTACGACCTTTTTCTTCTCAACCTTTGCTTCAAGAGGGATTTGGCTACGGTGCTTTCCGTAGTCCATATAGTAGTCTTGCAGCTTGCACTCGCCCGCCTGATCACAGATCGGACAGTCGATCGGATGGTTAACGAGAATGAACTCGAGCACTGCAGTTTGCGCGGTTTTTACCTTGGGGCTGGTGGTTTTCACCACCATACCTTCTGAGACTTTTGTATTGCAGGCAATTTGCAACTTGGGCATTTTCTCGATTTCGACCAAGCACATACGACAATTGCCTGAAATACTGAGTGCTGGGTGATAGCAATAGTGAGGAACTTCAATCCCCAGTTGCTCGGCTGCCTGAATTACGTTCCAGCCATCAGGAACTGTCACTTTTTGTCCGTCAATTTCGATAGTTGGCATTGGTTCCTCAGATCAGTTCTCAGTAATCAGTTCTTAGTTTTAGTCTTTTGTCTTGACTACTGACTCCTGCCTACTGAATGCTGACTAATTTCTCTCTCACGCTGCATGTCGGTGCGCTTCTCCATTCTTCTTAAACGGACATCGCCCGAGTGTGACATGCGCTACAAATTCGTCTCTAAACTTTGACAGGAAACTTTGCGTCGGCATCGCCGCGGCATCAGCAAGTACACATACCGTGTTTCCCGTCATGTTAGTCGCAATCTTGTCCATCATTTCGATGTCTTCCATCCGCCCATTGCCTTCTTCAAGACGGACAAGCAACTTATGAAGCCAGCCCGTCCCCTCCCGGCAGGGGGAACATTGCCCACACGACTCGTGATGATAAAAGCGATCAATAATCTCTAGGGCTTTGACCATACACGTATCCTCATCCATCACAATGACACCAGCTGAGCCCAGAAAAGCGTTAATCTTGCGCATGGAATCGAAATCCATCGGTGCATCAATCTGGTCGGGTGTTAACAGCGGGAAAGACGAGCCCCCTGGCATGACAGCCTTGAGCTTTTTTCCTCCACGAATACCTCCACAGTGGTCATAGAGCAGAGAACGGAGCGGGATTCCCATTGGCAATTCGTACAAACCTGGTTTCTCGACATGTCCACTGACACAGAAGAGTTTCGGTCCAGGTCCACTCTCCGGTCCAATCGCTTTAAACCAGTCAGCTCCATTTTGGATGATCATTGGAACGCAGGCTAAGGTTTCCACGTTGTTGACGATCGTTGGACAACCAAACAGGCCATATACTGCCGGGAACGGTGGTTTGATACGCGGATAGGCACGCTTGCCTTCGAGCGACTCGATCAGTCCAGTTTCCTCACCGCAGATATACGCTCCCGCACCACGGTGTACATACACATCAAGGTCATATCCCGCACCAAAGATATTCTTCCCGAGATACCCTTTCTCATAGGCGGCGGCTATTTCTTCTTCGAGTCGTTTGGCCCCAAAAACGAACTCACCACGGATATAGATATAACACGTGTGAGATTTGATTGCGTACGAAGAGATCAGGATTCCTTCCAGGAGAATGTGCGTGTTCCACTCGATGATAGCGCGATCCTTAAATGTCCCAGGCTCACTTTCATCAGCATTACAACACAGATAGACCGGCTTCTGTGAATCTTTGGGAAGAAAACCCCACTTCATCCCAGTACCAAACCCAGCGCCACCACGTCCACGCAGGTTCGAAGCCTTGACCTGATCAACTACCTCTTCAGGTTTCATCGAGGTTAATGCTTTACGGGCAGTCTCGTAGCCGCCGTTTTCGACGTACACATCAATTTGATGGAAATTTGGAATATCAAGATGGCGGAGAAGCATTTTTTCGGCCATGCGCTTTGCCTCTTCTCACAGTCAGTGTTTATTTTGGAAGGTCATAGGAGAAATGTTAAGGAGCATATCGGCGTCGGTTTTTACTGTCAACGGCGTTTGATTCCTGCCGAAAGCACTGGCCAAGATAGCAAACTCCTGCAGGCTCAACGTCTCCCCACGTCGCTGCAAATCAATACCTGTTTTTTCACTCACCTCGTTCAGATTCTCGTACCCTGCCGCACGTAATGCGTTCCGCAGGGTTTTCCGCCGCTGAGCGAACGCAGCTTTGACAAGACAACGAAACCCACCTTCATCTTCTATTGCTACTCGAGGAGGTACCTGGAACTCAACACGGATGATCTGTGACTCAACCTTGGGTGGAGGAAAAAAGCTGTGCGGATCAACGGTACATACCGTCGTTACCGTCCCATAGAGCTGAGTAAGTACCGACGGCACGCCATACGCTTTTTCCCCTGGTGTCGCCGCTAAGCGTTCCGCGACTTCTTTTTGAATCATTACCGTCACAGTACGAAACTTGCTTCGGTGTTCTAATAAACGGAAGAGGATTGGTGTCGCAACATTATAGGGCAGACTCGCCACCACCTGGATCTCAGATTCAGGAAATGCTGTATTTATATCAAGCCTGAGAAAATCTGCCGTCACGACTTTTACCTGCGCGTTGTGTGCGAACCGCCTTGCTAAACGAGCAGTAAGGACAGTATCCACATCAACCAGGTACAATTGTGTGGCTCTGACAGCAAGAGCGTCAGAAAGCACGCCAAGCCCAGGACCGATTTCCAGCACTGTATCCTGAGGACGGACCGCCGCTGCATCAATCATGCGTGTAACAACTGCTGGATTAATGAGGAAATGTTGGCCAAACTGCTTCTGTGGTCTCACCCCAAGCTCATTAAGAGCAAAACGGGCTTGTTGGCGGAGAGTAGACATGGAGTAAAATTTTATATTTCATTCTTCGCCTTCCCATAGGCAACAGAGGAGTTGCTTATGGAAGGACGTGGATTTTCAGAGGCGCAAGGTGGCTGAGGCGTTCAAATCCAGTGTTGCACGTTGTCCAGCGGCGAGGCGCCGCGACCCAGCAAAAGCGATCATCGCGGCATTGTCTGTACATAGTTTCGGCGACGGCAGATACATCTGTATGCCATTCTGCGCCCCTTCTGTTATCATCCGTTGGCGGAGCCGTGAGTTTGCTGATACTCCGCCAGAAATGACGACTCGTTCCGTCTTGCAGTCACCTGCAGCACGCAACATAGTAGCAACCAACATATCCACCACTGCCTCTTGATAACTGGCGGCAATGTCGTGCTCTGGATACATTTCTTTCTCTTCCGTTGCTAAAAATTGACGCAAGGCAGTTTTCAAACCACTGAAACTGAAATCATACTTTCCCGTTTTGAGATGTGCTCGCGGGAATCGAATCGTCGTTGGATCTCCCTGCTTCGCTAGCTGGTCAATTACCCGCCCCCCAGGATACCCGAGTCCTAGCATTTTCGCCGCTTTGTCAAATGCCTCACCGGCAGCATCGTCACGTGTCGCTCCGAATAACTCGTACTTTCCCCAGTCCCGAGCTAAATACAAGGCAGTGTGCCCACCGGAGACCAAGAGGCAAAGAAAAGGAAATTCGACATGGTGCTCAAGGAGTATAGATAAAAGATGGCCCTCTAAATGATTCACCCCTATGAAAGGTAGATTTTTCGCCATCGCCAAAGCTTTGGCAACCGAAACACCAACCAACAAGGAGCCAACGAGACCTGGGCCACAGGTAACAGCAATACCATCAAGCTCAGAGAGCCGTACCTGAGCCTGAGAGAGCGCGCTATCGATAATAGGCAAGATATTTTCCATATGATGGCGAGAGGCGAGTTCTGGGACAATACCACCATAGTGGCTATGAACCTGATCTTGCGATGACACGACGTTGGCCAAGATGTTCTTTCCCCGCAGTATTGCAGCTGCTGTATCGTCGCACGAAGTTTCTACACCAAGGATACACGGTTCCTTCCAGGGAGAAAAACTCATGGATTTATGATTCTCCGTCTGACAGCCGAGCAAGTGCGCTCCGGATCTGCAAATTCGCTGGGGCAAAGTCGAGACTCTGCCGATACGTCGCACGCGCATGTTCGTACTCTCCCATATCTTCGTACACAGCTCCCAGGAGACGGAGCGCCTCTCCACACCACAGGTGATTTCTCCGGGCTAAAAGAGTGCCAGCTTTCTGGAGCAAAGGAAGGGCTTGCTCGTGCTTTTCATACAAGAATGCCAGTTTTCCCAAAAAATAATAGCTAAAAGGAAGCAAAGGAGCGATCTCAATAGCTCGTTCAAAATAGGCCTTGGCAACCGCTGCTTCTTCCCGCGCCATTGCCTCTCGCCCGCGTATCACAAACGAAAGTGCGACTTGTTCGTGCGGCAGCAGCGTCCTTGCCGCCGGCAGATCAGGAGGTCCACTCGTTAGAGTAGAGGAGAGTTCTCTGTCAATAGTGCCATCGAAGTCTCCCGGTGACACAGACCGTGTGTCCTTTTCTTCCTCTGGTATTCTTTCATCAAATTTTTCACCTGGACTCATTGCTTCACCAGGAGGTGAGAGGTCCTCCTCAAAGAGTGGTTCGTGCGAAATCCACCCACGCCGATCTTGGGCAAAGATTTTTTGTCCTAGCCCCGAAAACACACATCCCGATGTACAAAGAGCGAGGATAGCAACGTATTTATGCCAGTTCATAGCTTTTCAAAATATCCGCCACCACGGGCGTGATTTTTCCGCTGGACGTGGAGGAGGAGCGGTTTCTCTCTCCATTCGTCCGTCATCATCCCGTTCCGGATGGTCGGAGAGGGAGTCAATCGACCGCAGTCCCGCTGCGTGCTGTGGACAGAGGCGTTGCGGCTCTTCCCCGCGAAAAAATGCCTCCTCTACAACCACAGGGCAATGATCTGTCGCACGAAATCCACTTTGTGGGTCTATAGCAACCTGCGTCACACCAAGTGGCTGAGAAAATCTAGCGACAGGACGTCCGGCGGTCGCACGTTTCATAAACTCCACCCAAATTGGCAAAGCGGCTTGTGATCCTGATAAACCGAGCGATTGACGTTGATCAAATCCAACCCACACGACAGTCACCAACTCTGGCGTATAGCCCACAAACCAGGCATCGCCATAATCGTTCGTTGTGCCCGTCTTCCCCGCCGCTGGGCGGGAGAACCCGTGTTGTCGAGCTGCCCGTGCGGTGCCACGGTCCAACACTCCCTCAAGCATATGGGTTATGAGATAGGCCTCTTCCTCAGGAATTGTTTGTTCCATTTCAATCCCGTGGCGACTGAGGACTTCCCCTTCTCGGTTCGTAATGAGCGTGATTGCTCGCGGGACAACCCGGAGACCATTATTTGCGAGGGTACTGAACGCGACCGCAACCTCGTACGGAGACACTTCTCCCGACCCCAAAACTAACGAGGGATACTCAGGGAGTGAACTCGTGAAACCAAGCTCCTGAGCTGTACGGAGAATCGGGGCTAATCCAATGTCATGAGCAAGACGAGCAGTCGCTGCATTCAGCGACTGCTCCAAGGCTTGGCGGAGAGAGACATCACCGAAGTATTTATTATTGTAGTTCCCAGGTCGCCAGGTTTGTCCGGAAAAGGACCAGGAAAAGGGAGTATCTTTAATAATACTCGTCGGCAAAAATCGCCCCTCTTTCTGTCTCCGTTCCTCTGCAAGGGCAGCAAGAAATACCACAGGTTTGAAGACCGATCCTGGCTGACGGTGAGCATTAATCGCCCGATTGAATTGTGAGATGCGATAGTCTCGCCCGCCAACCATCGCGCGAATCTCTCCGGTCTGCGGTTGTATAGCGATCAGACATGCTTGTATTCGCTCCTCTGGTTTTGCACGTTGCAACCGTGCATATTTCGCCTCTAGATTTTTGAGCCCAGTTTCCACCACCTCTTGTGCTACTTCTTGTAGCTGCACATTGAGTGAGGTAAACACACGCAATCCAGCAGTCGCTAACGCCTCACTAGAAAACTGTTCGGCCAGTTCTTTGGTCACAAAATCGGTAAAATACGGGGCACGGTTATTTTCTGGAGGTAATGTTCGCGGGACGAGCTTTTCCTGAAGTGCGGCTTGATACTCTTCTTCACTGATGTCCCCTAATGTACGCATGCGTTGCAAGACATAATTGCGTCGATGAATAACTCGGTCTACATGCCGGAGCGGAGAATAGGTGTTCGGAGATTTGACCATACCAGCAAGAACCGCAATCTCTCCCAGTGTCAAATCCCGCGGTTCTTTACCGAAATACACGCGAGCCGCTTCCCACATTCCAAAAATGCCTTTCGACCCGTGTTGTCCAAGATAGATTTCGTTGAGGTAATTTTCCAGGATCTCCAACTTTGAATAATGAAACTCGACAATTGTTGCTATACAAATTTCGACCAGTTTACGGCTAAAGACTTTTTCTTGGGTTAAGAAAAAATTTTTTACCAGTTGCTGCGTCAGCGTACTTCCGCCTTGTACGGGCCGCCGAGCCAATAAGTTCGCACGGATCGCGCCGAGGATACGCCACAGGTCAATGCCTTCATGCTCAAAGAAACGATGGTCTTCTGCCGCGAGGAGGGCTTTCACTAGTAGAGAAGGTACGTCATATAGTTTCACAATACGACGTTCTTCTCGTTCATCATCGTACACACCGGTTATCACTTCCGGATCAAGTTCAATAAACGGTAAACTCAACCCATCATCCAGATCTACTATGCGGACGATGCGACTATCTTGGAGCCACATCGCCACACGTTGCGTTTTTTCTTGAAATCGGGGCAAGGGAGAATCGCGAAGAGTAATTTGCAGTTGCCCTCTCTGCTGATCATAATTATATTCTCCTCGTAATTGGATGGCCCTCCGCGCAGGACGATAATCTAGTCGTCTAAACCTCTGGAGCAAATCCTCTTCTTTCACCTGCATCCCTGGGTACAACAAAAGCGGCTCAGCGTATATCTTTGACGGCAAATCCCAATTATGGGAAGAAAAACGATCGACAACCTGCTGTTCTAACTCACGGTAGAATTGCCAACCAATAACAGCGGAGAGCAACAAAAGGAAGGGAAACACCAAAAAAGCTCCCCTCCAAAATATTCGCGGCATAATTTCTTAGAAAGGCAGGTAGTCCGTGCAATTATGAGGTTGGCAAGGGGGCTCGCCTAACTAATAAGCAGGGAAATCACAGTTTTCTTGACAAGTTGAGCAGGACAACCCTCGCGGTCAAGCTTTTTCTTCGCTACTCCGACCTTTTTTCACTAAGTCGACATAACGTACCCGCAAATCAAACAGCGCATTTTCCAACATGGTCGACTCTCCGGCATCAAGGTTTCCTGCGGTTTTCTGTTTTAGCATCGCCAAGACCTCTATCATTTGTTGTGCAGCAGCAAAATCTCTCTGTATCGGTTGGCCAGGAGCTGGAGGGATTTCTCCCATATACATTAACGTCTGGGTACTAATTCCAAGTATAAAACTCGAAAAAGAAAGTTCCCCTCGCGGAGGGCTTGTATTTTCCGCCTTTTCTTCGCTCGCATGAGGACGTTCTTGAGCAGAAGCAGTGGTTGTCTCCGCACTCTCGTCTATGTTTTCTGTTGCTCGCGGTTCTCCGGTTTCAGGAGAGAACCGCCGTCGGTCTTGCACACGAAATCCACGTTTATCTTCTCGTTCTTCCTCAACCATAAACACGACCTCCAAGAAATCTAAACAGAATGTCAATTTTCTACATGTCTATTTGATTTATATAAGGACTCTTTACCGCAAAAGAAAGATTTTTTCTAAGCTCCGATATGCATGAGAGCAGAAAGAACAGCCTCTACAGGAATTTCTGCCAAAGATATACTTGGGGTTTCTGGGTATATTTCGCGATATCTTGCATTTTGGAGAACAATCAGAGCACCACCCAATGGCCTCCATTGCTGCGGACGAGTAGGGCCAAAAATCACTATTCCCCGTGTTCCAACTGCTCCAGCCAAATGACTAATGCCAGAGTCATTACCTACGTAAAAGTCCGCACGACTCAATAGGGCAGCAACGTGTCGAAGAGGAAGTGATCTTGCAAGTGTCCCTAAAGCTTGCCAGTCAATACCTTCTTCTTCAGCTGGTCCGATAAGAATAATGAGTTTCCCTTTTCTTATCTCTTTCCACCAGCGTGCAACCTCGATAAACCCTTTAGTATCCCAACGTTTTCTCTTGCCTCCACTCCCAGGATGAACTACCATGAGGCGCTCAGACGTCAAAAATCCGTTCTTTTGCCAGTAAGAGTTTACCCACGATCGTTCCTCATCTTGTAAATGAAGAGAGGGGGCTTGCAACTCTGCCCCACCGATACACCTAGAGTAATATAAGCAAGCGTGGCAATCTTCCTGTCCAGAAAAAAAAGCAAACGACCGCACACGCTGCGGAGCCACTTTTTCAAGAACAGAACGAACCGAATGTGAACTGTGGCCAAACCACGAAAAAATTTCTTCCGCGGAGGAAAAAAGGCAAAACAACTCACTACTCGGCGATTGCTCCTGAGAAAATAGCGACGCAAAAATCGATTGATCCAGCGAAATTGTTTTCCTAACCCCGGGGACCCATGAAGCGACCTCACGTGCTTCTTCTCGGGCCACGATCGTAAGGTTTTGTCGAATAGGATTGCCCTGGAGAAAATGCACTGCAGGAAGTAAACACAAGAAATCCCCAAGACTCCCAGGGAATAAGATAAACTTTTGCTGACCATGAGATTCGATTGACTTTCCCACCATGCATCGATAGCATCAGCTAACATAACTTTGCAAATCTCAGATCATCCGTTTTTTTAATGCCTATTCCTTGTCAAGTTGCTCATTCACTCTGCGAGTTGATCGGCAATACGCCGATCGTACAATTACGAAACCTGACAGTGAGCCAAGATGCGACCGTTTGGGGAAAGCTTGAATCAGTCAATCCAGGAGGAAGTGTTAAGGACCGGATTTGCCTGAGCATGATCGAAGCAGCAGAGCGGACTGGTCGCTTAAAACCTGGTGATACTATTGTTGAACCGACAAGTGGCAATACGGGAATAGGCCTAGCCCTAGTTGCGGCAGTAAAGGGATATCGTCTCATTCTCACCATGCCAGACACTATGAGTGATGAACGCCGCAGTCTACTAGAGGCTTATGGGGCAACTGTCATCTTAACACCAGACACAAAAGGAATGCACGGTGCAGTACAAAGGGCGGAAGAAATAGTTGCCAACAATCCGTCATATTTCATGCCGCAACAGTTTAGTAATCCTGCGAATCCAGATGCGCATCGTTCAACGACTGCACAAGAAATTCTCAAACAACTATCCCAGATCGATGCATTCGTTTCAGGAGTTGGAACGGGAGGAACCATCACAGGGGTTGGTCAAGTGCTCAGACAATTGTATCCAGGAATTTCCATTGTTGCCGTTGAACCCGCAGCTTCTCCTGTCTTGTCTGGCGGAAGCCCTGGCTACCATTCTCTACAAGGGATCGGTGCAGGCTTTGTTCCAGCTGTTTTGGACAGCAGTATTTACGATACAATAATACCTGTCTCTGACGAAGAAGCAGCAGTCTATACACGGCGCTTGGCGAGGGAAGAAGGGATCCTTGTTGGTATTTCTTCCGGAGCAGCATGTGCAGCTGCACTGCATATCGCGCAACGTTTAGGAAAAGGGAAAAATGTTCTCGCAGTATTCTGCGATGCTGGAGAACGGTATCTCACAACAGACCTATTTCAGGCAGATGGAATTTAACATCGAGGAATGAAATCGTGCGCACATCAGTTGCTGTGGAGGATAAACTTACCCGTCTTCGTTTTTTTCTTAAGGACCTTGGACCAACGTTAGTGGCATTCTCAGGAGGAGTAGATTCAAGTTTTCTCCTTGCAGTTGCATCTGAAGTATTGCGGAAAAACGTTACTGCTCTCATGACGCTTTCTTCTTCAACTCCTTCAGAAGATGCTGCACAGGCAGCCTCCTTAGCAAGAGAACTTAACGTCGATTTTCTCACGATTAATCATGATGAACTGGGCATTCCCCAATATGCGGCTAACCCGGTGAATCGTTGTTATTTTTGCAAAAACTCACTTTATGAGATATGCACACGCGAAGCTGCACGTTTATCAATTTCATCCATTGTTGACGGGGTAAATCTCGACGATCTCAAAGACTACAGACCAGGACTACAAGCTGCAAGTGAATATCAGGTTATTCACCCACTCGTTGAAACTCAGTTCACAAAAGAAGACATTCGCCGGGCAAGTAAGTTATTAGGCCTATCGACGTGGGAAAGACCTGCATCTCCATGTCTATCATCACGTATTCCATATGGCACCCCTATCAGTGCAACAATGTTGACACAAATTTCCCAAGGGGAAAAGCTCTTTCACAGCTTAGGATTGAAAGAGTTACGAGTTCGACATCATCAAACATACGCTCGGATCGAATTAAATTTACACGATCTCATAAACCTTACTTCAATCAGTCCTATTGACAGAATCGAAGGGGATTTAAAAAAAATAGGCTTCCCTTCGGTAGTATTCGATTTAGAAGGTTACCGGAGTGGGGTCTTCAATACGGCAAAGAAATGAAACCGAAGGATGGTTGAGTCACTTGTCTTTTCTTGATTTTTCTTTTGAATAGTGTCAGGTTAATGTTTGTTGTTGGATTTTTGGAAAGGAGTGGGGTGATGGATCTTCCGAGTTTCCCAAAGTGTCAAAAATGTGAGATAGGGGTATTGATTCCACTATCGGATTACGGGCAGGAGGGGGCCTCAGTCCTTTTCAAAGCTTGGGTATGCACGAACCCTGATTGTGGGTTCTCCTTACGGGTGGACAAAGGGGAGGTTACTTATGGTAAGAAAATAGAACCGAAACATTGAACTTTTTTTTGCTTTCTTCCTCCTTGTGAATAGTCAAGGTTTTCTTTCTTCATAACTTTGAAGAACTATCTTCGATTCCACATTTGATCGGTTAGGATTTGCTACGAAATAACTGCCATAACTAACGAACTATTTCTGATACATAGGGCAGAATGGAATAGTTCCATTCGCCATGAAAAGCATGGGGGCGCAGTTGGACTTGGGCGAGTTGCTCA
>JBFWXH010000130.1:0-16083 GCA_050187625.1 Binatia bacterium | reverse complement strand
AAACCCTCGCTGTTCGATAGTGTCCGCTATTTTGAGCCAGGCTTTTTGTGCTTGTTCTCCAACCTCACTCGAAGTACTCATTAGTGTCAATGACTGGACGAGATTTGGGTAATCAAGCGCAAAGCGCTGGGCTATTACCCCCCCCATCGAGATTCCCGCCACATGCGCACGGGAAATCCCTACGGCACTGCACAGTCCAGCAAGGTCACGGGCAAACAATTGAGGTGTATATGGCCCACTCGGCTTATCCGATTCTCCACAACCACGAACATCCCAGCATAGAACACGATGATGATGGGAAAGAACTGGAAGAGCCGTATCCCAGTCGTGGAGGCTCCCACCAAGTCCGTGAATCAAAACCAGGTCACTGCCCTGACCTTCGCGTATATAGTGAAATCGCAGGCCGTCGATTGTTGCGTACATTGCTCCCTCCTTTATGGAAGAGAGACTATAAGATTCGCACTGACCTGCCAAGAGAACAGGAAAGCAGACAGACAGCGAAGGAGGAGGAGCTGTCTGCCTGCCAGCGAGGAAGACGAATCAACTACATTTGCGGGATCCCACGCCAGGGTTTCTTCTTTGCACCACCAGCCGCCGCTCTTGCCGCGTGGATATTTTTCCAGGCCCGTAACGCTTCCCGTACTGATGCTGGTTGAAAACCGAACGTCTCGCAGAGATGAGCGAACGAAAACGGCCACTCATAGTCATCTACGGCGACCCATTCTTCTTCCTGAATGAACTCCTCTGAGGAGTGTCGCTCTTCGTCTTCGGCCAACATCCAATACTGTCGCAAGCCATCCATGAAGACTGCCCACTGTAGGGTTAGTTCCTCAGAATCACTACCAACTAAGCAGCGATCCGAAAAAAATTGATCCGAAGACAAGAGTTCAGGCCAACAAATCGCACTATTCTCGTAGTCATTCATATCCATGATCAACTTCCTCACCACCAAAAAGATCAGCTTCCTCATCACCCCAAAACAAACTTGTCCACACAGAGAGCAAAATCTAGGCCACAAACTCCGTCATAAAGGATTTCCTCATTCGGTTAAGCCTCCTATTACGACAACCCTCCGAATTTTAGACAAAAAGAGGCAGATCTTTTGATCTTTTTCTTTAACCGGCGCAAATCCTTATAGCAGACAACTGTGACAAAAGTGGCAAAATAACGACACTTGACAAAAAATTGACAGTGAACTCGCCCTTCTTAGTCAATACATAGTCTTGACAACATAACCGTTCCCATAATCACATGTGACAGCAAAATCTACCCCTGACTCGAAGCACGCTGTACAGAATCCATAATAGATTTCACGAACATCCTGGAGAACACAACATGGGGAAAAATCAGCAAAATATGAGTCCTATTCCCAACCTTACCCTTTACCGTTCATTACTGATTTTCACTCGTGGCTGGGGTTGCTTTCATCTAGACAAGGCATTAGCTTTTACCAATCCTTACCTGTAAAGGGGGAATCGTGAACGCATCGGTCAAACTTATCGAGCAAGTGCTTCCTGCAACAGTGAGCATTCATGCAACAATACCAACCCAACACCCATCAGCAATGCTCTTGGGGACCGAAAGGATGGGATCGGGGGCCATTGTTTTTGCCGATGGCTATATTCTCACCGTTAACTATATCGTTATTGGTGCAACGTCCCTGCAGGTCAGCCTCTTCGATAACACCCAATATGATGCAGAAATTGCTGCGCAAGATTTTGCTTCTGGGACAGCAGTACTCAAAGTCGCTGCCTCAGGACTTCCCTCTATCTCAATTCGGTCTTCTGTTGACCTTGCTCCTGGGGATGACGTGTTTCTTGTTGCAAGTTCCGGTGAAGATAGTGGTCGGCGGGTGAATGGTGGTGCGATTACGTCCGTAAGCCCCTTTGACGCCTATTGGGAATATGCGACCGATCGAGCCCTGACGTGTACGGCAATGAATCCTGGTCCAGGTGGGGGACCGATGTTCGACATGAAAGGCCGTATGGTTGGAGTCACGTACCTCAATCTCAACGAGGTAGGAAAATTTTCTCTCGCCATTCCTGTGGAGAAGTTCTCTGACTACAAAGATGAACTGCTCAAATATGGGAGACGCGTCTCTCAACCTTCACGTGCATGGGTTGGGATGTATTCATACACCTTGCGTGATCATCTCGTGATTGCGGGTTTGCTTCCCGGCGGACCTGGTGATAGCGCAGGACTCAAAGCTGGCGATGTGGTCTTAGCCATCGACGATCAAGAAGTCTCAGATCGACGAAAATTTTATGACACACTCTGGAGTCGCCGTGCAGGAGAAACGATCCTCTTTCGCGTTTTTCGCAACAACACAGTACGTGACATCGCCGTTATCTCCGGTAATGTGGAACAATTCTTCGGCTAGGTGAAATTTTTGTTCTTCGCGCTCCGCTTTCCTCTTCCTCCTAACAAAATTTGCTAGAATAATCCGAAGGGGGAAGTGTTTATGAAGTCTCGTATGCAAATCGGCGACTACTTGGTCGCCTACCTACGTAAAATTGGCGTTACTCATCTCTTCGGTATTCCTGGAGATCTGGTTATCCAGTTGTTCATGAAGTTTGGCAAGCCTCGCGGCATGGATATTCTGACGTTCTCTCATGAACCGGGAGCAGGATTTGCTGTAGATGGGTATGCACGTGCCACGGGAAGACTAGGTGTACTCTGCGTCACCTATGGCGCAGGCGGTCACAACGTTGTTAACGCGGTCGCTGGCTCATTTGCCGAACGTGTTCCCATCCTGGTTATCAGTGGCGGGCCCGGCGAGGAAAAGCGGAAACTCGGGGTATTGATACATCACCAAGCAAAGGAAATTGAATCGCAGTACCACATTTTCCAAGAGATTACGTGCGCAGCAAAAATTATAGATGACCCGCGTACGGCAGCAACAGATATTGATGAGGTTGTTCGCCAGATTTGGCTCCACCATCAACCCGGCTACATCGAGATTCACCAGGATATGGTTGATCGTGAGATCGAGGTCCCACGAGAAATTCTTGAATGGAACGGTAAACTCGATTTCGCTCATTCGGACCCCCAGAAGCTCGCTGAGGCAGTGCGCGAAACCACAGAGCGATTTAATCGCGCACGTAAACCGGCGGTGATCGTTGGCATCGAAACGTTTCGCTTCAAACTCATGAAAGAAATCGTTGCGCTGGTCGAGAAGATGGGCGTACCCTGCATGAGTACGGTCTTAGCCAAAGGTGCCTTTCCGATGGATCACCCTCAGTACATGGGCGTCAACATCGGTCCACTCTCTCCTCCACTCATCCGAAAACGGATTGATGAAGCTGATTTAGTCATTAACCTGGGGACATTGTTGACAGATATGAACCTCGGTTCTCGCTTACCGCAACTTCCCAAAGAGAAATCGATCTGGGCCGCACAGAATACTGTGGATATCAGCTCCCACACCTATACGAACGTCACCGTGCGAGATTACGTCAAAGCTCTCTTGCGCGCGCCGCTCAAACGTCATGCAGAAAAGGTCACGTACTGCGACAACCTTCCACCGCAACCGCGCGGTGAGCGACGAAAAATCCAAGTGTCCGATATGTTGTGGGAAGTCAACAAGTTCTTACATGGTCGGGAAGGCTATATGGTAGTCGCCGAGGCTGGAGACATGCTCTTTGCTGGACTTGATATAAAGGTCGACCTCAGTGGAGGGTATCTTGCTCAGGGCTATTATGCATCAATGGGCTTTGGGGTTCCTGGAGCACTGGGAGCCCAAATTGGTACGGGTCAGCGCCCAATTGTGTTATGTGGAGATGGTGCATTTCAAATGACCGGGCCAGAAGTGTCGCATGCTCCGCGATACAAACTAAACCCTATCATTATTGTCATGAATAACGCCGGTTGGGGCATTTTCCGTCCGGTTACCGAACGACAAGATTTGCTTAACCTCCCCTCTTGGCCCTATGCCACATTGGCCGAAGCCTGGGGAGGCGTAGGGTTTCATGTCACAACCGTGGAAGAGCTTCGCTCCGCTCTTGTCGAGGCCGGAAATACTGCGTCGTTTGTCATCATCGAGGCGATGGTTGACCACGATGACCTCTCTCCGGTGACACGCAAATACATCAAAGCGTCGGTCGGGAAAAAATAGAGAAGGAGGAAACATTTTCATGAAAATCGCCATTCTTGGTGGCACGGGTGAACAAGGACCAGGCCTCGCTCTGCGCTGGGCAAAAGCTGGAGAAACTGTCATTATTGGCTCACGACAGAAAGAAAAAGGCGAGAAAGTCGCGGCCGAACTCAACCAAGAGTTAGGCCAACCGCTGTTGCAAGGGACAGATAATGTTGCCGCCGCGACAGCAGCTGACATTTCCGTGTTGACGGTTCCCTATTCTGCGCATGTGAGTACGCTAGAAAGCGTGAAGGCACAGCTACAAGGAAAGATCTTCGTGGATGTCTCGGTTCCGCTCGACCCCGATAATGCTCGTCGTATGCTCATGCCTGCGGCAGGTTCTGCTAGCGAAGAAGCTAAAGCAGTGCTCGGTGCCGATGTCAAAGTCGTGTGCGCCTTACAAAACGTTTCAGCGCATGTACTACGCGACCTCACTGCACCGATTGACTGTGATGTCTTGGTATGTGGAGAAAAAGAAGCGCGGCCCATTGTCATGCAACTTGTGAACAAACTCGGAGGTGGCATCCGCGCAATTGAGGTAGGTCCCCTAGAAGCTGCCCGTCAGATCGAGCCAATCACCGCATTGCTGATTCGCCTCAATATCCTCAATAAAGTGCATTCCGCAGGTATTCGAATCACTGGGTTACCGACAACAAAGTCATAGCCGCCCCCCGCTTGCTGCGTGTCCAGACTGTCTTCTTTTTTAGACAGTCTGGTGAGCTCCTGTTGTTCCAATACTGCACCCCCCTAATTTCTTTCTTGGTCATCCGTCCTCTCCGGCACTGTCTTGATAGCACGCACAAGCTGCCCGCAAACTTCTCGTGGAAGGGCAACGCCAATCGTCCACCATACATATGTTTCACAGGCCCCCCAAAAGAACAAAAGCCACAGGGGACTACGTAAGACCGGAAACCCCAGGTACAGTAGGAAAAAGAACCCGATGAGTACGAGTGGCCACAGAGACAACTTGGCGAAGGAAGCCCGCGTTACGCCGAGATGAAAGAATGAGTTCGTCTTGTCTGCCGAAATCGATGAGGTGACAAGATTTCCTTCAAGGTTCAGCGTGCCAATCATCTGCCACGATGGGCACTGCACCCGAAAAGTAAAACGATGTGGAGGATCCTCGGAGGTTACCTCTACACCAGCGCCTTGTAAAACGGCAAGCGTATGCTCGTACGCTGGTTGACGAGCCATATCGAGGATGACACTTTCACTCACCACCATCCTCTGTCGTTCTCCTTTCTTCGTTCATTCACTATACTCTTATCAGGATTGATTAGCCTAACAATATTGACAAAACGCAGAGCAATTTGTTGGTATAGCAACCCTATTCTGGTACCGTCGAAAGGTATTTACAGACGAGGAGACATACTACTTTCCAAGAAGCCTGATTATGAACCCACGAAACTCGGGTATCGGTAAGTGCTATCGATCGCGGAAAGACCGGAAGTTACCAGACCGGCCTGAGGTAGCAGGGAAAGTTTGAGGGATACACTGCTATGTGGTTACGCTGGTGCGTACTGTAAGGAACCTGATTCCTACTGATGAAGAGAGAGCCGTGAGTACTAAAACACGCCTGACGAGTGAAGCCACAACCTGGCAAGAGGCCGACGCCTGGCCTACGCAAGCGGAAGCTGAACTCGCACGCCTATGGGAAGAGTGAGAGCGCCTAAGAGCAAAGCCTCGGATTACAGGCTTTAGGTCCTTGCTTTCCCCTTGCCCCGTTTCGCCCTTTTCCCCACTTTCCCCTTATCCTTTATCTCTTATCTATTTCGCCGTTTCGTCGTTTCGCCGTTTCGCCCTTTTTCCCTCTACCCTGTCACTCCTTTTCCGTATTCTTTATTCTTCATTCTCAATTCTCAATTTATTTCAGCCCTGCCTTGCGCAACGCGGCAATAACCCGCTCTACCGTCGCTGGATCCTCGATTGGCATTCGTTCTTTGTGAACTTCGAGCGAGAATTGGGGATTAATCCGCAAGGCTTCGGCTACGGCACGAGCCGCCGCATCGGTTTGGCCTAACTCGCTGTATGCAGCAGCTAGTGCCAGCTGCGCTCCAAGCATATGCGGGTAATGGATGAGATATTGTTTGAGCGGCACAATCGCCTCCGCAGGCTTTCCTGCGAGGAGATAGACGGCCCCCACGCTTAGTAAATGATCGGCCACAACAGGGGACTTACGGCGCAGTGCCTCCTCCACCATCGGCAAGGCTTCCTCTGTTCTGCCTATTCTACCCAACACCTCAGCCAGAGACGCATAGCTCCCAGCATCTTCGGGCGCGAGGGTCAGCGCTTGCTCCATCTCTGTCAGGGCTTGTTCATACTGCTTCTGGAAAACATAGACATAGCCTACGAGTCTGTGACCTACTGCGATGGTGGCAGGGAAGGAACGGACTCGTTGCGCCGCTGCCAACGCCTGTATTAATGTCTGGTCATCTTCGCCCTGCTGACCGCCCCATTGTCGCAAGTAGCTGGACGCAAGAATGATGAAAGCCGCAGGCTCATTAGAGTTTCGGTTGAGCGCTTCCTTCGCTGCCGCAATTGCTTCAGCATAGTGCCCTGCTAATAAATATGCCCACCCCAAGCGCCATAAGTAGTTGGCGGGATAATGGTAGGGCTCAAGCCGCATTGCCTGTTCCATCCTCTGTATGGCTTCCTCCGGCCTGCCGAGAAAGTTCAGCACCTCCGCCTGAAAGGCATAGCTGCCAGAATTATTGCGGTCGAGGGTAATAGCACGTTCGCTCTCGGCCAGGGCCTGGTCATATTGCTGTTTCTGCAAATAACAAGCACTCAACAGCCAACGAGCTACAGGTAGTGAAGGATCCAAGGTGATAGCCTGTTGTGCCAGGACCGCTGCACGCTCCAAGTTCTGGCGGTCCTGACTCCAACGATGGTTCCACTCTAAGAGATAGACCCACCCCAGTAGCGCGTACGCCTCTGCGTACTGAGAGTCGAGATCAATGGCTTTCTCAAACAGCTGCCGTGCCTGGGCATTGGTTTCCGGTGTGACACGCCAAAGCTGATCCGCGCCACGTAAGAACGCATCATACGCCTCCAGATTGGACGTATGCCTGGGCATCACCCATGATTGCTCTACCACGGCCAGTTGGAGTTTGAGTGTAGTGACAATCTTCTGGACGATCTCGTCTTGTAGGGCAAAGATGTCCTTTAACGGACGATCGTAGTGCTCGGCCCAGAGGTGATACCCAGTAGTCGCGTCGATCAACTGCACAGTGATTCGCACATGTTGGTCTGCTTTCTGTACACTCCCTTCCAGTACGTAGCGTACGCCCATTTCCCGGCTGATGTCTTGTACTTTGACGGATTTCTCCTTGTACATGAACGCTGACGTGCGAGCGATAACAAAGAGACTGGCGATCCGCGAAAGACTGCTCGTGATTGCCGTCGTGATCCCGTCGCTGAAATACTCTTGCTTCGGGTCCTCGCTCATGTTGGTGAACGGCAAAACGACGATGGACGGTTTGTCGGGCAAGGGCAATGCAGGCTGGGAGCTTTGTACCGGGTGTTGGGTGCTGGAGATTGGCAGAGACAGGTACTGAACGGTCAACACGGTCACGATTACAAGCATACCCGCTGCCAGCATGATGATACGGGTAAAGCGAGACGAAAGAGAAGCGACAAAGATGTCTCGCGTCCGAAGTCTAGCCTCTGGGGTCTCGTCAGGGGAAAAAGAGAGTGCTTGGATTTCCGAGTCTCGACTCTGCATCTTGGACGCGAGACCTTGCCCATTTGATTCTAAACCTTGTCCGTTTGACGTAAAACTCTCAACTTCAGACTTTAGACCAGCGTTACCTGTGACATGGTGAGTTTCTTCTGGTTGGCTACTTGCTCCTGACCGCTGACTAGTGACGCCTTCTGTTTGACTGACAACTGACAACTGATCATTGACGACTGTCCCGATAAACCGAAATCCCCGTCGGTGCACCGTCTCCACATACCGCGGCTCGCGGGCATTATCCTGTAACGCCTTGCGAATCTCCTGAATACACATGGTCAGCGCGGCATCGCCGACCACCGTGTCCACCCATACTACCCGAAACAATTCTTCTTTGGTGACCAACTGCCCCGGACGCTCAGCCAGATAGCACAGCACCTGAAGCGCTTTGGGAGGCAGCCGTACAGTTTGGCCGTCACACCAGAACTGTCCTTTTCCTGGATCAAGTTGATACGGACCAAACCGCAGGATGGAACCGTCAGGCATAGGTTTTGGGCTCTTTTAGAAAAGATTTAGAGTTTCCTTAGAGTTTCTTTATGACTTCCTACCGCTGATTTCCTATTTTCCTGCCACAAACCACGGGTGATTGCAAACGATTCCGCAAAGGAGGTGAGGCCTATGAATGCGGGCCATACCTGAGATCGGGGAATAACCTCAGAAAGAGTCCGGCAAACGATACTCAACCCTTAATTCATCAAGAAGGAGAAAGAACATGAGACCCATAAACACTACCGTCCGCGGGTTCGCCATCTACATGTTAAGTCTATATCTGTCCGGTTGGAATCTCGTCTCGGCTGTCTCAGCCGCAACCATTGTCGTTACCACCCTTGGCGACGAAGCCGATCATCCCTTTAACGCTGATGGACCCTGCGGTGCTGGGACGGTGAGTGACTTGCCCGGCGCTGACGGCCAGGTGTCGCTGCGCGAGGCGATTATTGCCACCAACAACACCAATGGTGCCAATACGATCACTTTTGCCCCAAACCTGAGCGGAGGCACCATTTTTGTCAACTTCGATGATCTCGACGGTGATACTTTTCCTGATCCGTTGCCAGCGCTCTGCGGAGGACAGACTACGATCAACGGTGACCTCAATGACGATGGTACTCCGGATATTACCTTGGAGGGAGGGAGTCCTCCAGCGCTCCTGGCTGGCATCGCGGTCGTTTCCAGTCACAACACCGTCCAAGGCCTTCAGGTCCAACATTTCGTCAACGGAATCGCGGTGATCGCAGGCCGGGCAGGAACAGTTCCAGAAACCCTCAAGGATAACACAGTCACGAACAATATCGTGCAACAATCCCAAACCGGCATCCTTGTACTCGCGGGGCTGACGGGTCCAGCGACAATCAAGCATACCACGGTTACGAACAATATCGTGCAAGCATCCCCAAATGGCATCTCTGTGCTCACAGGCAACGCTCCAGGCTCAATCCTTACCCATACTTCCATCGCTGAAAACCTGGTGCGGAGGACCTTCATCGGTATCCTCGTCCAGGCCAACACGACCGCCGCCGGGGCTGACACCAATATCACTCATACCAGGGTGACCGACAACGAGGTCGGGGAGAGTACCATAGGGATCCTGACGTTCCCTCAGGGCACTCACAACCGTATCACGCACACAACGATCGCCAACAATATGGTCTTTGCAAATACGCTTCAGGGCATTCAGATATTTGGGGGAATAGGTAACACAGGAGAGAATGGTGTGGAGGTGAGTATCCAGGACAACATGGTAACGGATAATCAACATCCTGGCATCCGCGTCGTGGGCGGCGCGGATAACAGCTCGAACAACTACGTAGTAGCGAAGATTCAGGACAATAGCTTGGAAAGAAACCTCGGCGGGATCGTGGTCCGCGGCGGGTTTGGGGCAGCGATCGTACCGGGTGGCGGTACCAGTACGCATAATGTAGTGGACGTCAGCATTGAACGGAACACACTGAAGGAGAATGAGCTTGGCAGCATTAGTATCTTCGGCGGGTCCGCAGACCTTGACGAAAATAATAATGCCATAGGCATTGCCAACAATAATGAGGTCACCGCGAGCGTCACGCACAACGTGGTTAAGGGAGATCTGGACACAGGAATCGGGCTAGCCGCCGGCGGGTTTGGTCTGGCTAGTGCGAATACGCTTGATGTGTGGGTGGCGCAGAACACGGTCTGTGGCGACGGCCGTGACATCATCGCTGAGGGTGGTTTTTCCGACACTAACGTCATTTTCTCGGTGCCCAACCAAGGAAATGGAAACGTCCTAGTAGGGGAGATTTTTCAGAACACAGCGACGGAGGTGATCGTGACGGATGGAACACAGAATGGAGTCCCAGCGAATACGGCCACAGTGAAGCAGTTCCAAAACAACCCCTGCCCATAGAGCAGTGGACACGGGAATAAGACCTTTGCTGGAAGCTAGAGCAGTGCCGCGGTATGAGCGCTGATGACAACAGAGGCTGAACAAGACGGGGCATGAGAGACCATGCCCCGTCTTCCTTTGTCCATGATCCTCAGTAATACTCCAAGTTATAGATGCTTTCGCAAACGCAGCGTTATATCTTTTCCGGGTCTATCCCCGCTTGACGGAGTAACGCCGCCAGATGTTCCGCCCGCTGGTGTTCTTGCTCGGCACGCTCCTTGCCGGTGGGGATTACTTTGCCGTGCTCATCTGTCCACCGTAACCAGGTATCGACCTTCCCCTCAAACTCTCCCTCCCATAACGTCAATCCTAGGTTCAAACATTCAAGCTGCGTCGTCTCCTGGCGCTCGTACTGTAACCCCTGAAGCCGATAAATCGTGAGCGCCTGGGACATTATCTGACGCTGCGGATCGTAAATGACATAGAATGGCACCCGCATCCATGCATACTTCCGCCGTTTCTCGGTATCTTCGCCTCCTTCGGTGTTGGAGACAATTTCCAGCACGAGATCCGGAGGCTTGCCAAACTCCCAAATAAAGTAGGAGCGGTGTTCCTTGCGCCACCATTCTTGCGCCACCGTCACATCCAGACTCAAAAACATATCGGGCACGATGGCCGGGGTACGGGTCTGAGAAAATACGCCAACGTTGGCGGCAGCGAGGAAAGAGCGATTCCCACCCGGGCCTTCCCAGGAACTATACAGGGGTTCCGTCAACAAGCGCTGTTGCTTCTCAGACGGGAGATTATCCACGGGCGTATCATCCTCGGTAATAAGCGCATCGATGTCAGGGACAACGTCCGGCAAGGGTTCTAACATGGGGCACCTCGCTGACAGCCACGCAGTTCTTTAATCGCGGCCTAAGAGAGCATTGGGGGAATAACGTTACTACTGAGAAAAATACAAGGAGTTGTGCTGTCTGTCGACCGCTTTAGTGCGGAAAGAATTCAGCGTTGTCTTCACTGACCCAATCCCTCAATGACTCCATTCCTCCAGTCTGTAGCCCTCTACGCCGTTTCGCCCTTTCCTCTTCCCCTTTATCCTTTTCCCCCTCAGCCTTCAGCCTCTTTTTCTCATTCTTCACTCTTCATTCTCAATTCTTAATTCTTAATTTACTTCAGCCCTGCCTTGCGCAACGCGGCAATATGTCGCTCTAACATCGATGGATCTTTGATCGGCATTCGCTCCTTGTGAACCTCCAGGGAAAATTTGGGATTGAGCCGCAGGACTTCGGCTGCTGTCTTCTGCGCTTCAGCATCTTGGCCTAACTCACTGTAGACAAGTACCAGCGAGAGATAGGGGAGCAGATGGTTGGGGAAACGGCTGAGGAAGCGCTGCAAGGGTGCCAGCGCGTCCTCGTAGTGTCCGGCCATTGCGTAGGCTGCGCCAACCTCTGCTAAGTGGATGTCTGGAATAAGGGGCTTCAGGTGCAGTGCCCGCGCGGCTGCCTCCAGAGCTTCCTCCGACCTACCTGCATAGCTTAACACCGCAGCTAGCACTGCTGTACTCATCGCATCAGTAGGCGCGAGGGCTAAGGCCTGCTCTATCTGCCTCAAGGCTTGCTCATGTTGCTTTCGCCACAGGGACACGTAGCCCATGAGTGTGTGACCTTCCGGGAAGGCAGCGTTGAGAGCGATGACTCGTTGCGCCGCTGCCAACGCTTGCGTTAACGTCTGCTCATCTCCTCCCTGCTGACAGCCCCACTGGTGCACGTAAGAGGAAGACAGGATGATATATGCTGATAGAAAATCGGGATTGCGTACGAGTGCTCTCTTCAACGTCGCAACAGCATCCGGATAACGCCCTAGCAAGAAATACGCAACGCCCAGGTTGCCTAAATACCACTCAGGGGAACGAGGATTCAGCCGTATCGCCCGCTCTATCGCCCGTAGGGCTTCCTCTGGCCTGCCCATGACATTCAAGGCCTCGGCTTGATTATCATAGCTGTCCGCATTGTTCGGATCGAGGGCGAGGGCTCGTTCCTCTTCCGTAATAGCTTGGTCATACTGCTGTGTCAGCGCATAGATCTTACCCAAAAACGAATGCGCCATTGGCAGGGAGTCGTCTAAAGCCAGCGCTCGTTGCGCCAAAATCACCGCCTGCCCCAGAGTCTGGAGGTCAGCGCTCCAGTGCCAAACCCACTCTACATAATAAGTCGAACCCAGTTGCGCATACGCCTCGGCATACTGCGGGTCTAAGGCGATAGCTTTCTCATACATCTGCCGCGCGCGCAGATTGTCCTCTTTGGTCATACGATAATAGGACTCTACTCCGCGCAGGTAGAAGTCATAGGCCTCCAGGTTGTCGGTGCGTTTGCGCACCAGGTACCCGTGCCCATCCAAGGTCAGTTGCAGTTTGAGCGTCGTCATGATGCGCTGTACGATCTCATCCTGGACAGCAAAGATGTCCGTCAGTGGACGATCGTATCGCTCTGCCCAGAGATGATGATCTGTAGTGGCATCGATCAACTGCGCCGAGACTCGCACGCGATCACTCACCCGGCGCACACTGCCTTCCAGCACATACTGTACACCCAGCTCTCGGCTGATGTCCTGTACCTTTACCGCCTTCCCCTTGGAGGTGAAGGCCGAGTGGCGGGAGATGACAAACAAGCCGGAAATCTTGGAGAGATCAGTGGTGAGATCTTCGGTAATGCCGTCACTGAAATACTCTTGCCCCGCCTCTTGGCTCATGTTGATGAAGGGCAACACGACAATAGAGGGTTTGTCTGGCAACGGCGGTTCTGTAGCCTGGATGGAATGCAGTGCAATCGAGGATTCCGTTTCCGGCGTTGCCCTCGGATCTCGCGGCCCTTCTTCCACGCTCTCCAACTTCTCTCGCGCTTGCGTTGTCTCCTTCACTTTTGCCTTTTGATTTTTCTCGCCCGCCTGACTCCTAGCTCCTGGCTTCTGACTACTGACGACTGTCCCAATAAACCGAAACCCTCGTCGATGCACCGTCTCCAGATACCGTGGCTCGCGGGCATTGTCCTGTAAGGCCTTGCGAATCTCCTGAATGCACATGGTCAGCGCCGCATCGCCGACCACTGTGTCCGCCCATACCACTCGAAACAATTCCTCTTTGGTCACCAACTGCCCCGGCCGTTCAGTCAAATAGCTCAATACCTGAAACGCTTTGGGAGTCAGCCGCACCGGTTGGCCGTCACGCCAGAATTGCTCATTTTTCGCATCGAGTTGATACGGACCAAAGCGCAGGATGTGGCCGTCGGGCATACGTTGGTGGCTTTCTTAGAGTAATTTTAGAGTTCTCTTAGAGTTTTCTTATGACTTCCCTCCGGGCATTTCCTATCCTCCTGCCACAACCCGCGCGGGATTGCAAACGATTCCGGAAAGGAGGGAAAGCGCATGAAAACGTGGCGTGCCTTGGATCGGTGAGCAACTTTGTAGTGATCCGCAAAGTCTTCTCAGAGTAGTGTCCCAAAATCCCCCCGACAGTCGCTTCGCGGTTGTCGGCCTCCTTTGTCAAAGGGGGCGGCGAAGACGCAGTCGAGCGGGGGATTTGAGCACCGCCGTGAAAGAGCAGGATTGGAAGTTATACGGCAACCGACAGTCAACCCTTAATTCATCAAGTAAGGAGAAAGAACATGATACCCACGAACACCATCATCCGCAGTTTTATTATCTGCGTGCTAGGTTTATTCCTGTCCGGCTGGAGTCTTGCCTCGTCTGCCTCAGCCGCGACCATTGTCGTCACCACCGATCAGGATGTCGATTCCTCTTTTGATGCTGATAATCCCTGTGGTTTCGGTAGCGTGAGCGACCTGCCTGGAGCCGACGGCCTGGTGTCGCTGCGTGAAGCAATCATTGCCGCCAACAACACTCCAGGGGAGAAATCCATCACCTTTGCCCCTAATCTTAGCGGCGCCACCATCGTGCTTACGGCTCCACTTTACCTGTGCGGCGGACACACCTCGCTTAATGGTGATGTGAATGGCGATGACACCCCGGATATCACGATAGACGGCGCAGCGGTCACCTTTCCCTTTGACGTCATCGGCATCGTCTCGAGCCATAACACGGTGAAAAGTCTGCGGGTGCTCGCTCTGCCGAATTGTGGGGAGAGAGGCGCTATCTCGATTACGACCACACTGGACGTGGCGACCACCGTGACGGACAACACCATTGCTCACAATAGCTTGAATTGCATGATCATGGTCGGAGCAGGATTTGATGAGTTTCATGGTGGCCAGTCCATCAATAATGTTACGATCAAACACACCCGCGTACAGAATAATACCGTCTCGGGTAGTCTGCTGTTTGGCATCCTCACCTTTAGCTTCGGAGACCAGAACGCCATTACTGACCTCGCCATTACGGGCAACACTGTCTCCGGGACCGAAGGCCGCGCCATTCGGGTAACTGGGGGGTGGCCGAACTTTTACGTCCCTGACGACGGGGCAAGCGATAATCTCACCGAGGTGACGATCAAGGACAACCTCCTGACTGGCAACAGTGTGGGGCCGGGCAACGTGGCCGGAATTTTCATTACGGCTAGCTCTAATAACTATAATCTGGGGACCCGCAATCAAGTCTACGCCCAGCTTCTCAATAACAGGATCACTGACAATACCGGCGCCGGTATCATAGCCGCTGCCAGTGAGGTCGAGGGAGGAGCCGACAACTACCTGGACGTCACCATCAAGGGCAACACCATCACAGGCAACAGTAACCCTGGCGATACGGCGGGGATTGGCATCTTAGGCGGCCTTTTCTTGTCTCCCAGTAGTCAAGTCAACGCTCAGATCCTGAGTAACACAATCGCCGACAACAATGGTAATGGCATCACTGTTGGGTCTGGGTTTGAGAACAGCTCCCACAATGACGTGGCGGTGACGATTCGTGACAACACGCTGGAGAACAATGCCGGAGTTGGCATCCTGACTTATGGTGGGATCGGGGCGTTGGTTTTCCCTAGCGGCAACAGTTCGAACAATATCCTCGACACCCGCATTGAGCGCAACACGGTAAAGAACTCCTCATTGTTCGGCATCTGGGTTTTCGGAGGATTGGGCAGCTTTGATGGTGCGCCAACCAAAGTCGCCAACAACAATGAGGTCACCGCGGTCATCAAAGACAACATGGTCACGGGGACTCTTGGCGAGGGCATGCTGCTCAGTGCTGGCGCCTCCGGCGTGGCAAACACCAATAGCATTGAGATGACCGTGAAAAAGAACACCGTCTGCGGTAGTGCGGTGGTTGATATTCACGCCATCGGGGGCTTCCTCGGCATCCCGTCCCTCCTTCCACCTAACCAAGGCACGGAGAACATGGTGGCAGGGAAAATCACCAAGAACACCGCCGACTCAGTAGTAGTGGAAGACGGCGTGGCCGGGAACGTGGTGGATGTGACACAGTTCAAAAACGACGCTTGTCCGTAGTGCTTCAGGTCAGCAAGTCGGGTGGGTCGCGACCCACCCGACAATCTTAGAAACAAAATACTCTCCTCGTATCCTATTCTCGGGAGGAGGTTTGATTGAGGTCCTCAGTATTGACGTTGCTGCCGGTTGCAATTCGCCTACGAGGTTTGTAGGGTAAGTCAGCCACGAGGAGACGTGCATGAAGAACCTCAGTCCCTATGAAGAGCAGATCGTGAATGAGATCAGAGCGCTTCCGCCGGAAGCACTGCCGAAACTCTTACGTCTGTTGACCTTAGTACGAGATGAATTTTTGCGACCGGAACAGGCTCAGTCACCAGTGCCTTGTCCCGAGCCCTCAAGCCATGAGAAAACGCGACAATTGCTGTCCTTATCCAAGGGTAATTGGGCGCAGGATATCATTGCT